>NZ_CP151943.1:3425842-4049185 GCF_038592905.1 Neobacillus sp. FSL H8-0543
GAAACAAGGCAAGAAATCTTCTTGCAATCAGGTCATATATTTTTCTTTCATCATTATCAAGCACACTTAGGTTGAGCCTTTGCTCAGTTGGAATGATGGCATGGTGATCGGTTACCTTTTCATTGTTGAAGACACGCTTTGCCAAAACATTCCCTTTCTTTGCAAGTAATGGCCTAACTTCATCATTATATCCAGACGCCATTCCTTGAAGGCGATCATTCATAGTGTTAATCATATCCGTGGTTAAATAACGGGAATCGGTTCTTGGATAGGTAACAATTTTATACTGCTCATATAAACGCTGCAAAACATTTAAGGTCTTCTTAGCAGGAAATCCAAACCGTTTATTAGCGTCACGTTGAAGCTCAGTTAAATCATAAGGCATCGGCTGTGGTTCAGACTTTTTCTTGCGCTCTATTTTTTCAATAACCGCTTTTGTACCTGTTACTTTTTTTAGTATTTTATCGGCTTCCTCCTTGTTGAAGAGGCGCTTCTCGTTGCCGCGTTCCCAGTCAGTAGAGAGCGGTCCGATATCGGCACGAATCGTCCAATACTCTTGCGGGACAAATTTTTGTATTTGCTTCTCGCGATCAAGAACCATCGCTAAGGTTGGGGTTTGAACCCTGCCTGCCGAAAGTGGATCCTTATATTTCGTTGTCAGTGCTCTTGTTACATTCAAACCGATAAGCCAATCCGCCTCTGCACGACAGACGGCTGAATGGTAAAGATCATCAAATTGTTTTCCAGGTTTTAATTGTTTAAACCCATCTTTTATCGCCTTGTCTGTTTGCGATGAAATCCACAATCTTTTTAAAGGTTTATTCCAATGGATTTTGTCAAGAATCCAGCGTGCAACAAGTTCTCCCTCACGCCCTGCGTCTGTCGCTATGATACATTCATTAATGTCTTTTCTTTTTGCGAGCGTTTCAATCGCCCGATACTGATGGCTTGTTTGTTTCATCACCTTTAAGCCCATTTTTGGCGGGATGATAGGCAGATCCTCTAAATTCCAAGTTTTATACTTTGTATCGTAATGCTCAGGCATTTTTAACTCGATTAAATGACCAAGTGCCCAAGTGACGACATACTGATTACCTTCCATATAACTATTATGTTTTTGATTGCAGCCAAGGACGCGTGCGAGTTCTCTAGCTACACTTGGTTTTTCTGCAAGTACAAGAGATTTCATAAATACTCCTTCCATAAACAAAGCTTTTTTAACAGTATAACGGAAATGACAGCAGTTTTGTAATATTGTCGCTGGGTGCTTTTATTTGTTATTGTGGTAAAGTGTTATCGTGTTAAAATTCTGACAATTTTGTTGACAAACAAGGTTTTCCTCACATACACTAGTTATTAATACAATAGTATTTAGAATGGACTGATTCCCATGAGACATCTAATAACAGTTAGATATTCAGTATTGTTCATAAAAGAGGCTGGACTCCAAATCTTATAAGATGTGGAATCTGAGCCTCTTTTCTTTATTCCACTAATATGGTAGAGGTGAGAAATATGTTGATGTTAACAGGTCAAAATTTAACGTTGGATCAAATGAAGCAAGTGTTATACCGTAAAGAAAAAGTGGGAGCCTCGGAAAAAAGCCTTGAAGCAGTTCAAAAGAGCAGAGAGGCTGTGGAAAGAATTGTTTCGGAACGAAGAGTCGTTTATGGAATAAATACAGGGTTTGGAAAATTCAGTGACGTGTTAATTAATCCAGAGGACGTTGGTGAGCTCCAGCTTAATCTCATCCGTTCTCATGCATGTGGAATAGGAGAGCCGTTTCCTGAAATGGTTTCAAAAGCGATGGTTCTTTTACGTGCAAACGCACTTTTAAAGGGATACTCAGGTGTGAGACCGATTGTAATTGAGAAGCTTTTAGAACTAGTGAATACTGAAATTAATCCTGTCATTCCTCAACAAGGTTCACTGGGAGCTAGTGGTGATTTGGCACCGCTTTCCCATTTAGCTCTGGTGTTAATCGGTGAAGGGGAGGTATTTTATAAGGGAAATCAAATGGATTCTCTCCAAGCATTGCAGATAGAGGGAATTGAGCCCATAAAATTACAGGCAAAAGAGGGTCTTGCTCTGATTAATGGTACACAGGCAATGACAGCAATGGGAGTAGTCGGTTACTTAGAGGCAGAGCAACTGGCATATGAAAGTGAATTAATCGCATCGATGACGATGGAGGGCTTAAATGGGATTATTGATGCCTTTGCAGAAGAAGTTCACATTGCGAGAGGCTATAAACAACAAATTGATACGGCAGCAAGAATCCGCCGATACTTAAGCGATAGTTTACTGACATCGATGCAGGGAGAAGTACGTGTCCAGGATGCCTATTCGCTCAGATGCATCCCGCAGGTTCATGGTGCTTCCTGGCAGGTTCTCGATTATGTAAAAGAAAAATTAGAGATTGAAATGAATGCTGCAACAGACAACCCATTAATTTTTGATGAGGGTGAAAATGTAATTTCAGGCGGTAACTTTCACGGCCAACCGATTGCTTTTGCGATGGATTTCATGAAGGTTGCAATGGCGGAGCTGGCGAATATTTCTGAAAGAAGAATTGAAAGACTTGTAAACCCACAATTGAATGATTTACCAGCCTTTTTAAGTCCTGAACCTGGTCTGCAGTCAGGAGCGATGATTATGCAATATGCTGCTGCTGCACTTGTTTCGGAAAATAAAACCCTAGCGCATCCTGCAAGTGTCGATTCCATCCCATCATCGGCTAACCAAGAAGACCATGTCAGCATGGGTACGATTGCTGCCAGGCATGCGTATCAAATAATTCAAAACGCAAGAAGGGTCATTGCCATTGAACTTATTTGTGCAATGCAGGCCGTTGAAATACGAGGGGTGGAAAAAATGGCCACACAGACAAAAAAGTTTTATGAGAAAGGCAGAGAGTTAGTACCATCCATTACGAAAGACCGAGTTTTCTCGAAAGATATTGAAAAAGCTGCAGAAGGACTAAAGTCCTCTGATTTTCTTAGGCAAATTCATCAATTGGATAATGTAAAGTAGACCTTACTTATATTAGTAAGGTCTGAAAAAAGGTATGAGCCAAATTTAAATCATACCTTTTTTCTTATTCTTCCTCGACTCTATTCTTAAAGGCTTCTCTGACTACAAGAAACTCCTCGTCCCCAATTGCCTCTTTGGAATGCTTTTCCACTTGGTTATTTTTTGGAAGGTCACCAGGATGGCCCTTCTTTTTATGATTAAAATGTTCTCCACGTGCCAAAATCAACACCCCTTTCTTCTTCGAGAGTAGGTTTCCCTACCCGCCTTTAGATTATTACATCTTACATCGAAAAAAAGCTGGCGCTGTGACTCAAGGTAAGGTCACTCTTCGCCTGCTTTTTCTTCTGGTTTCGAAGGACGGCACATATGATCAATTAGGAATCCAAAAAACAGAATAAAGACAATGGGAATGGAGTAATTAAGTATGTGGATAAAGGTCATAAGGGGAGGTCACCTCCAGTATTAGAAAATTATAAATATTTAGTCTATTTACAAGTTGTTTATATTATATGCTATTTGTCACAAAACAGACAAATATTTATGATAGTAAATACCATCGAGTTCTTTGAAACTAAACTGAAAAGTTAAGGTGTTTTTCGACTTTAATTTCCTCTTTTTTCCTAATTTAAACACCTAATCTCCTAAGGGGAATGATTTGTAAGTTGGTTTGAATCGAATTTTGTAGAAAGTTGAAGAAATATGTAGTAAATAGTAGTTAGAAAATTTAGAATGGTTGACAAAATATAACAGTGTACTGAAATAGGACTTTATATAATAAATATAGTTAATAGAGCTTAAGTAGATAGGCCTATATAAAAAATCAGAATAGTCAAACAAATACCTAGGTTATTAAAGAAATCAGAAAAAGGCAAACCTTTTTGAAAGATAGGGACGCAAAGCCACGGATCTAAGGTAAGGATAAATACTACGATAGCCGGGCTGCCTGGAATACGAATAAGTATTTTGGGAGTGAGAATGTGGTGATTTCAGTGAAAATGATTGATGGAATGGATTTAGAATGGGTGGCCCTTATTTCAGAAGCAAAGGAATTAGGCCTATCAAAGGAATTAGTTCGGGAATTTCTTCATCGTAATGAGGTCAAAGAGTCATTTGTTGAAAATCGCTAAAGATACATAACTAAAAATAAAAGCATTCTACAAAGTTTTTTGTAGAATGCTCTTCTTTTTTAAAAGGTTATTCGTTGTTATTATTTTGATTAATTCGCCACCTGTTAAATTCAAGAAAGTCCCGAAATTGCTCTTTTGAGACACCTGACTTCATAGCATCTTTGACAAGATTCATCCAATCGCTGTCTAAATCATCTTTATTTATATGTTCATGGATTAAATAGTCAACAGGCACTTTTAAAACAGCAGCAATCTTTTCAAGAAACTGAATTGATGGATTCGTTTGCAGATTTCTTTCGAGAGAGCTTAAATAAGATTTAGCAACTCCAGCTTGTTCTGCCAGTTCGGATAGTGACATTTTCTTCTCTAAACGGAATTTTTTAACACGATCACCTATCATTATATTTCACTCACCTAAATTTTATTATTACAATAACAATATTACCAAAAATAATGGTAAAGTTCCATATAAAGAACATATTAAAGAAAAAAAAGTTTTAATCTACCTTTAGTTTCTTAAAAGGATAAATCGACAAGCGATACCTTTGAAAAAATAGTAAGAAGGGGATAATATAAGAATGTATTCAACTCTGAACAACAGTTACTGGCTTTATTCATTTATCTGATTATTGGAAGAAGTAAAATTGTCGTAAGAATACATAAAAATATAAAAAAGGCAGGGAAGAAAATGATTGTTCTTAAATCACAGCGGGAAATCGAGGCAATGAAAAAGGCAGGGGAAATTCTTGCTTTATGTCATAAAGAAATTGCGAAATTGATTAAACCAGGTATAACGACCTGGGAAATTGATCAGTTTGTTGATGATTTTTTAAGTAAACACCAAGCTACTCCGGAACAGAAGGGGTATAAAGGGTATGAATACGCAACATGTGCAAGCATAAATGACGAAATTTGTCATGGATTTCCAAGAAAGGATCCATTAAAGACAGGCGATATTGTAACAGTAGATATGGTTGTAAATTATAATGGAGCTTTGGCTGATTCTGCCTGGACTTATCCAGTTGGAAAGGTTTCAAAGGAAACGGAACATCTATTAAAGGTAACAAAAGAAGCATTGTATAAAGGAATTGAACAGTGTGTTCCAGGAAACAGAATTGGGGATATTGGACATGCGATTCAAACATTCGTTGAATCAGAAGGATTATCTGTTGTCCGTGACTTTATTGGACATGGCATTGGATCTGTGATCCATGAGAAACCTGATGTACCGCATTATGGTTTGCCAGGTAAAGGTGCGAGAATTAAAGAAGGTATGGTATTTACCATTGAACCAATGGTGAATATCGGCAAGTACCAAACAAAAATGGATAACAATGGCTGGACGGCCCGAACCATTGATGGTAAATACTCTGCTCAATATGAGCATACGATTGCGATTACGAAAGACGGTCCAATGATCATAACGGATCAAGACTAGCAAAAAGCCCGTTAAGAAACGGGCTTTTATTAAATGGCTTTGTTAAAGGTCATTGTTGAATTTATAACACTGTTGATTGGAGCGGAAGGCGCGAGACTCCTGCGGGAGTACGGGGCTGGGGAGACCCCGCAGGCGCTTAAGCGCCGAGGAGGCTCCCCGGCGCGCGCCCGCGGAAAGCGAAGCGCCTGGAGCGGAAATCAACAACCAAGTTTAAAAGTATAAAATAAAAAAACAGATCTGTTATGATCTGTTTACTTATTCTTTCTTAGGTTTCCAAGTTCCTCGACTAGTGCTTGCATTTCATTCGGACTAAAAGAAGGTTTCTTGCGGACCATTTCATAAATTTCTAATAATTCTTCATACATTTCTTCATCAAAATGTGATGGTTTAATGGCCCCAAGGTTTAACACCTTTAATTTTTCTTTTATTTGTTCAATCATGAACTCAACATTTTCAGTAGACTTTTGTGATAAATTCATCCCGACACCCTTTCCCAATTCGTATTTTCATCTTTTCATTATAAATAGTATATGTCAATATAAACTTGTTTTTCCAATTTAATAGTGTATAAAGTGAAATTTACCATATAATTTGGATTGGCGCTTGCTTTTAGCAGTTGAATTAACGCAAAATAAATGAAGAGCTTTTTTTGGTATATATTTCATTGTAAAAATATGTATAGGAAAATATCAGTGAGGAAGGAAAGATTAAGATGACAAGAAAAAATCAATTCTGGAAGGGAATGTTATACGGAGCGTTGGCTGGTGGAGCAATCAGTTTATTAGATAAACCTACCCGTGAGGCGATGAAGGAAAACATTCAAAATGCTTATAAACAAGTATCATATGCAGTAAAACATCCGGTTGAGATTAGCGAACAGGTGAAGGGAACGGCTGAAAAAATTAGGACAACCATTGAACAGGTGAGCGAGGATATTACGTATATAACTGGAAAAGTAGATGAGATTCGCGAGTTAACGCCACAGGTAAAGGAAATTGTAAAGGAAACGAAAGATACTTTTTCGAAAAATAATGATGATGCCTTACTAGAGGATTTGCTAAAAGCTGATGAATAAGATCAGACAAGTAATTATGCAATAAACAGTTAAAAACTTAATATGGTCAATAGATGTTTTTCACAAGCAAAGGCGGTGTGAGTATGAATAGGCAAGCGGATGTACGTTCATCATTAATAAAGATGCTATGGCATCGAAGTGAAGAGGATGATATACCAGGTTTATCTGCACAGTTAGCCTATTTTTTCCTGCTATCATTATTCCCGCTCCTTATTGTGATTTTTACTCTAATTCCTTATCTCCCAATCCCACATGAGGATGTACTTGGGGCCATAAGGGCATTTGCTCCACCGGATACAATGGATCTAATTGAAAGAAATGTAAATGATATCATGAACAATCGGAATGGCGGGTTGCTTTCCATCGGGATTATCGGAACGATGTGGTCTGCCTCTAATGGAATAAATGCCATTGTTAAAGCGTTTAATAAAGCATATAACGTGAAGGAAAGCCGTTCATTTATCGTTTCTAGGGGAATGGCGATACTTCTTACATTTGGTATGATTTTGGTCTTCATTGTTGCTTTGATTCTTCCAATTTTCGGGCGGGAGATCGGTCTTTTTCTTTTTTCACAATTTGGTTTCACAGATGAATTTATCCAAGTATGGAACATGTCAAGGCTTTTAGTTAGTGCTCTAATATTATTTCTGATCTTCACTGGACTGTATTGGATAGCACCGAATATAAAATTACGCTGCCGAAGTGCAATACCTGGTGCTGCATTTGCATCGGTCGGGTGGATTTTATCATCATTTGGATTATCCTTTTTCGTCGGAAATATTACCAATTATTCTTTAACCTATGGAAGTATCGGAGCGATCATTGTCTTGATGATTTGGTTATACATATCTGCTTTCATCATTATCCTTGGCGGGGAAATTAATGCGTACTATAGTGAAAAAAATAAGCAAAACTGTTAAACCGGTTACTCCTAATTTTACCTTTATGAAAACCCAAAACTTGCGAACACTATAGATGGGGAATAAAGCAACTTTAGGAGGGTCTGACTATGACAAAGAAAACGAAAAAAGATGGCGGCACGAAACAAAAAGGAAAAGGTGCAAAAGGGAATAAAACTTCTGGATCTGCGAATGGCTCAAATAGCTATCATTAAATAAGGAAAGACCAGGCAATTATATGTGCCTGGTCTTTTCTTATTTTATGACTTCAATAGTCGAAGACTGTTAAGAATAACAAGGATTGTACTGCCTTCATGACCAATGACTCCATATGGCAAATCAAGTAACTGAAAGAAGTTAGATGATATCAATACCATTATCACAGTAATAGAAAAAATAACATTTTGTTTGATGATTTGGTTCATACGTTTAGAAAGGCGAATGGCTTCAGAGATCCGGGCTAAGTCATTTTTCATTAACACCACATCGGCCGTTTCGAGGGCTACATCACTGCCACCCCCCATTGCAATACCGACATTTGCTGTAGCTAACGCTGGCGCGTCATTTATCCCGTCACCAACCATGGCAATTGTTTTGTACTTAGTTTTTAACAATTTAAGCTTTTCGACCTTCTCTTCTGGTAAACATTCAGCATAGAATTCATCAACATGGCTTTCAGAGGCAATGGCACTTGCAGTAAGAGTGCTATCCCCAGTAAGCATAACTGTGAAAATTCCTTGTTTTTTTAACTGATCAATGGCATGCTTTGATTCTTCCCTCACAACATCCTTTAAAGCAATCATTGCTGCCAGTACACCGTTAATTTGTACAAATACCAGTGTATTTCCCTGGTTAGCTAAGTCTGTTGCCTTCCCATCGGCAAAAGCAGCAACCGCCTCCCGGCCAACAAAATCTGCTTTACCAATTTTCCAGTGTTCGCCGTTTATTTCCGCCTTAACACCCCAGCCGGAAACATCTTCAAGATTATCAGGATGGAGGAGATCGCGTTTCTGAGTGCTTTTTACATAGTTGACTATCGATTGTGCAAGCGGGTGGTTAGAATGGTTCTCAATTGATGCCGTTTTCCATAGGAGCTGTTCCTTTTCAAACCCGTCCGCTACAATTACCTCAGTGACTTCAGGCTTGCCCATGGTAAGTGTTCCTGTTTTGTCGAAGGCAATTGCTTCTATATGGCTTAAATTTTCTAGGTGAACCCCGCCCTTAACTAAAATACCATGCTTTGCTCCATTGGAAATGGCGGATAAAGTCGCTGGCATAATCGATGCAACAAGTGCACAAGGGGAGGAAACCACCAATAGAATCATTGCCCTATAAAAGGACTCCTGCCAGCTCCAGTCCAGTAAAAAATTGGGTAAAAACATCATCAATAAAACAGCCGCAAGGACCGTTTTAACATAGGTACCTTCAAAGCGTTCGATAAAAAGCTGTGACGGTGACTTTTCGCTTTGTGCTGATTGGACGAGATCAATAATTTTTTGAAAAAGTGTCTCATTGCTTGCTTTTGTCGTTTCAACTGTAATTGCTCCCGTTAAATTCACCGTTCCTGCAAATACATCTTCCTGCTTGCCTTTTGAGACAGGCATCGACTCGCCAGTAATCGCTGCTTCATCTATATTTGTATGACCAGTAAGGATGACACCGTCAGATGGTACGCGCTCACCTGGCTTTACAAGGATGTGGTCACCAATTCTTAGCTCAGAAACAGAAACCTTTCTTTCTAACCCATTATTTATGAGGAGCGCTTCTTCTGGCTGAAGCTCCATGAGAGAGGAAATCTCTTTATGACTTTTGTTCATTGTATACGTTTCTAAGGCACCGCTTACGGAGAAAATAAAGATTAAGATTGCGCCTTCCGTCCAGTAGCCAATAATGGCCGAGCCAATCGCCGCAAAAATCATTAGCATTTCAACATTTAATTCTTTGTTTTCATACGTGGCCTCAATACCCTCTTTTGCTTTCGCAAAACCGCCGATTATAAACGCTAATAAATAGGCGATAATCGAAGCTACATTATCATCCGTTTTGTCAAACAGCCACCCTAAGGCAATAAAGACACCACTTAGACCAGCGGCTATCAGTTCAATATGAGGTTTGATTTTTTCAATAAAGCCAAGCCTCTGAATATCTTTATTTAGTGTTTTTACCTCAGTGTTCATTCATCCCACCCCTTATAAAAGCTTAATTGAGAAAAATAATCATAATCATTACCCCTAAAAAACACGAAAGCTGTCATCAGAAAGATGACAGCGAATTTCTAAGAAACTATAAGATTTATAATTTAATATTATCACATAGTTCATTTGTTTGATAGGGGAATGCTCATGTAACAAATGTTTAATTATGATTTTTGATGTTCAAGAATGATGTGAGGCTTTTTACCAAATATATAAATTAACAAGGATAAAAGCAGGAGCATGGTACTTATAATAGAAAAGAAACGAATGTTTTGGAAATACTGAATAACAATTCCGCCGATAATTGGTCCGCTTAAGCTGCCAAGGCTAAAAAAGATTCCACACAGCAAATTTCCAGTTGGCAGTAAGTTTTGAGGGACTAAATCCGTCATGTAGCTGATTCCTAATGAAAAAGTTGACCCAACCACCATTCCAGATACTAAAAATGAAAGGAAAAGTCCAATAAATGAATGTTCAAAAATACCTGCTGCAGTAAAGCTCAAAAATCCAAGAACAAGAACAAAGATTAAAATATTTCTGCGACCATGTTGGTCACTTAGAATCCCTAAAGGAAGCTGTGTTACGATGCCTCCAATTGCAAACGCTGAAAGGAAATAGGAAACACTTGTGACGTCGATATCCATTCTTAAGGCATAAATAGGAAAACTTCCATTTAGGGATGATTCTAAAAAGCCATAGCAGAAGGGCGGTAAAAAGGCTAACCACCCATATTTCATTGCATTCTTGAATCGTTTAATGGTATTGAAGAATGAATTAATTTCAACTTCTTGATCAGGATATTCATTCCTTAACGAAAATACAAACAGCCAGCCAATTAAACATAGAATGGAAGAGATAATAAAAGGAAGTGCTTCATTTATATTTACTAACGGAGTCATTAAAGGACCTGCTGCAAAACCGATCCCAAAGAACATGCCATATAAAGAAATATTCCTGCCTCTTTTTTCCCTCGGGGAAGAGGAAGTAATCCAAGTTTGTGTAGCAAAATGGAGTGCATGATCACCAATACCGATAAGGAATCGTAAACCAAACCAAAACCAAAAGGAATGCCAAACAGGAAACAGTGCAATGGCAACAACTACAAGCAATCCGCCAAAGGTGATAATCGGTTTATAGCCATATTTCCGTAAAGGAATTTCCATAAAGGGGGAAACTAGAAGGATACCAATATAAAGAGCTGTTGCATTTAGCCCGTTTAAGGACGAGGAAACCCCGTTATTTTCAAATATAACTGCGATAAGCGGAAGCAGCATTCCTTGTGAAAATCCTGATATTGCAACAATACCAACGAGTATCCAAAACCGGAATTTGTTTTTATCCATATGTATGTCCTCTTCTTAAATTAATTAGAAAAATGAGTTTCTTAAAGAATGGTAACGAGAAAACGATCCTTTTGCAAGAAAAATATTTGGGTGGTTTTGGATAAAAAACAAAGACTCTAAGCCGAAGCTCAGAGTCTCTTTTAAAAAAGTCATTTTCGATGTAAGGTTTAATACAAATTACTTGTGCTATAATTATCAAGCAAAAAGCTTAATAGGGGTTAAAAATCAATCGCTTTTTTCTGGATCCATCAACCACCAACCTTCATGTTTACTTATAAGTAAAAAGAACACGAGTGTTGAATCTCATATAAGACGGGATTTCCAGCCTCCTTAATGATAATGGTGTACCGATTGATTGCTGCCCTCCTTTTTTATAGCTTAAGTTCAGTATATATTAAAGGTTGAATTTTGTAAATGTTCTGATTATATTTTTTTTGTAAATTTTTTGAGGAGGGACCTATGTCATTATTTTACCGTTTTTTATTTTTCACTATTGGCTTACTTATTATGACTTTTGGCGTCTGTTTAACGATTAAAGCGGACTTAGGTGCAGGGGCATGGGATGCTCTAAATGTGGCATTATCTGAAGAGATTGGACTGTCCATTGGAAAATGGGTCATGATTGACGGGGCAATTTTAATCATTGTAAATTCAATTTTTGTAAAAAGAAAACCAGAGTTCCTCTCACTTATAACAATAATTGTAATCGGCTCGTTAGTAGATTTCTGGATGTTAATTATTTTTGAAACATGGGTATTTGAGGGTATATTTATAAAATTAACTGCCTTACTGGCGGGAATCATTATTATCGGTTTTGGTGCAGCCACATACTTACAAGCAAAATTCCCATCTAGTCCGATCGATAATTTTATGCTAGCAATAAAAGAACGTTTTGGTTTCAATCTAATGGTGTCTAAAACAATAGCTGAAATTGTCCCTTTAATTCCTGCTCTTTTCTTAGGAGGACCCGTATGGATAGGTACAATAATCATTACACTTGCCATTGGACCAGCCATTCAACTATTCTTTCCTTCCCTAGAGAAATTACTGAAACAGCTTCAAGATTGAAGGCTTCAAGCAAAATATTGAAATAATTCGAGAAAATGGATAATATTTAGCAACTCCGAAAAAACTATGAGCAGTTACTTTACTGCCATTTGTGAAAGGAGTTTGACTTAGTGAAAAAAATTGTACCAGTTATAATGACACTGCTATTAATGCTAACCTTCTTACCTGCTGTTTCTGCCGAAAAGGCTGCTGTTAAATATCAGGTCCCGGCTTCCGTCAAAAATATTACAAAGGAAAATACCTATCCCAATTCGACTCAGGATTTACCAACGCTGGAACCGAGTGATTTAACTAAAAAGTTAATTGACTCATCTAAGGAGAAAATTGAAAATCCAGATTTAATCAGGATGCTTAATGAATCAAGCATTAATAGCACACCGTTTGCATTAGGTTACCGTGCAATTGTGTACCTAGGCCAGTGGCCACTAAATTATGTATCAACTGAAACCTCGCCAAATTGGGAGTACCAGAAAATTAATACCAACTATTATGATAATCGCGGCGGAAAAGTCCCATATCAGATTAAGTATGTCCAAGAAGCTCAGAAAGTTGTTCGCGGCGGGCTAACAGCCAAAATCGCTAATTCCGAAGATGTTAAGAAGATGATGCTTTTAAAAGCAATGGAAAAGACTCATTTACCTCTTTCCTTTGATACAGTTATTGGTTCAGGTACAAAAAATGACCATGTCTACAATGTTCCTGTCAATCGCTTAGGATACTTATATGCATATGCACCTGCAGTCAATGAAAAGGGAAAAGTAACCTATGGCGAAGTCTATTTAATGCTAAAAGGCAGTAAAAAGATTATTGTTATTAAAAATGTCACCTCGCAAGGAATTGGTGCCTGGATACCAGTGCAGGATCATGTTTCCTTTGGGTTCGCAGCATCAGAAAGACCTAGGTAAGATAATCTGAAAAGACCCTGATTTTGGTTGAGGGGTCTTTTTTTACTCTTTTATTAAATAGGGGAAAAATGAGTATAATACCGTTGCTAAAGATATGATATTTCGGTAGGATAAATAGGTTAGTGAAAGGAGAGGTCTATATTGGGTAGTCCCGTACATGATAAAAATTCGCAAGTGAATTTTTTAAAGCAGCGTTTGAATATGTTTCTTGATGTCCTTGAGGCAATTGATCCAGAGGAAGCAGATCTTGATGATATCGACAACTTAATAAAGATGATTGATGAGTTGGAAAATAAATGCAAGGAATTCAACAATCGTGAAGTGAGTGAGTCTGTTTAATTACAGGCTCTTTTTTTAATGACTTTGGATGGTAGCTAATTCTTTAATTCAGGTGATTATAGTAGTATAATAAGAATGTCAAATAGTTATAATTTTTAAATAAATTACTAGGGGACAAGGGGAAAGGGGTACTCGAAGTGAATATCGAGAAATTTCAAGAAAGCATGTATAAGCTGGTTGTTGATACATCTACAAAGCTTCCAAAGGACGTTCGTCGAGCAGTGAAACAAGCGAAGGAACAGGAAAGCGCTGGCACTCGTGCTGCGATGAGCTTAGCTACAATTACCAACAATATTAAAATGGCAGATGACCAAGTTTCACCGATTTGCCAGGACACTGGTTTACCAACGTTTAAAATTAAAACTCCTGTTGGCGTAAACCAATTAGAAATAAAAACGGCGATAAAGAATGCGATTGTTTTGGCAACGAAGGAAGGAAAGTTACGTCCTAACTCGGTTGATTCTCTTACAGGAGAAAACAGCGGTGACAATCTTGGAGCAGGATTGCCAGTGATGAAATTTGACCAATGGGAAAAGGATTATATAGAGGTTCGCCTCATACTAAAGGGCGGCGGCTGCGAAAATAAAAATATTCAATACAGCCTTCCGTGTGAATTGGATGGATTAGGCCGTGCGGGACGGGACCTTGACGGTATTCGTAAATGTATTATGCATTCGGTCTACCAAGCACAAGGACAAGGCTGTAGTGCTGGTTTCCTTGGAGTTGGAATTGGCGGAGATCGTTCATCAGGTTATGATTTAGCAAAAGAACAATTATTCCGTTCTCTCGACGATGTGAATCCAAATGCAGACCTTGCTGGGTTGGAAGAGTATGTACTGGAAAATGCGAATAAATTAGGAATTGGTACAATGGGCTTTGGGGGCGAAGCAACCCTTTTAGGCTGTAAAATTGGTGTCATGAACCGAATTCCTGCTAGTTTCTATGTATCTGTTGCCTACAATTGCTGGGCATTCCGCCGTATGGGTGTTTTTGTAGATGCGGTAAGCGGAGAAATTAATGAATGGATGTACCAAGAAGGTGAGTTCATCGATTTCGCGCAAACGGAAGCGGAAAAAGAAGCAGCAGCTGCAACCGCATCTGAAGGAGTCATTACTCTTCAAGCACCAATTTTGGAAGAAGAGATTCGTAAATTAAAGGTTGGCGACGTCGTTCAAATTAATGGGATGATGTATACCGGCCGTGACGCAATTCATAAATATTTATCTGATCATGATGCGCCTATCGATTTGAATGGGCAGGTAATTTACCATTGCGGACCAGTTATGTTAAAAGACAAAGAGGGTACATGGCATGTTAAAGCTGCCGGCCCAACAACAAGTATTCGTGAGGAGCCGTATCAAGGTGACATCATGAAAAAGTTCGGTATCCGTGCGGTTATTGGTAAGGGCGGCATGGGACCGAAAACGTTAGCTGCTTTGAGTGAGCATGGCGGAGTATATTTGAATGCCATCGGCGGTGCTGCACAGTATTATGCAGATTGTATCAAATCGGTTGAAGGTGTCGACCTCATGCAATTTGGGATTCCTGAAGCAATGTGGCATTTAAAAGTAGAAGGCTTCACAGCCGTTGTGACCATGGATTCACACGGAAACAGCCTTCATGCTGACGTAGACAAATCTTCACTTGAAAAATTAGCGCAATTTAAGGATCGTGTTTATTAATAAGTAGTAGGGAGAAGCCGCCAGATTTTTGGGGCTTCTTTTTTAGATGAAAGTTGAAAGG
The DNA here is from genome assembly GCF_038592905.1 of Neobacillus sp. FSL H8-0543. Taxonomy (GTDB): domain Bacteria; phylum Bacillota; class Bacilli; order Bacillales; family Cytobacillaceae; genus Neobacillus. The sequence goes on from NZ_CP151943.1 coordinate 3,441,008, forward strand.
GAGTGCGGAGGGGGCAGATTGCAAATTTATCCAAATATTGTAGATATGTTAGCTGGAAATGTAGTAAGTTGCTGGAGTTTTGTAGTAAGTGCACCTTGGTTTGTAGTAATAGGAGCCTAGGTCAGTTGGTTCTCCTAGTTTTATCCAAAGTTTGTAGATATGTTAGCTGGAAATGTAGTAAGTTGCATCAACTTTGTAGTAAGTACATCTAGGTATGTAGTAAGAGGAGTCTAAGTGAGTTGGTTCTCCTAGTTTTATCTAAAAATTGTAGATATGTTAGCTGGAAATGTAGTAAGTAGCATCAACTTTGTAGTAAGTGCACCTTGGTTTGTAGTAATAGGAGCCTAGGTCAGTTGGTTCTCCTAGTTTTATCCAAAGTTTGTAGATATGTTAGCTGGAAATGTAGTAAGTTGCATCAACTTTGTAGTAAGTGCGCCTAAGTTTGTAGTAAGAGTAGCCGAAGAGAGTCAACCCTCCTAGTTTTATCCAAATTTTGTAGATATGTTAGCTGGAAATGTAGTAAGTCGCATCAACTTTGTAGTAAGTGCGCCTAGGTTTGTAGTAAGAGTAGCCGAAGAGAGTCAACTCTCCTGGTTTTATCCAAATTTTGTAGTAAGTGCACCTAAGTTTGTAGTAAGAGGAGTCTTGGCGAGTTGGTTCTCCTAGTTTTAACCAAATATTGTAGATATGTTTGCTTGAAATGTAGTAAGTCGCATCAATTTTGTAGTAAGTGCATCTAGGTTTGTAGTAAGAGTAGCCGAAGAGAGTTAACCCTCCTAGTTTTATCAAAATTTTGTAGATAAGTTAGCTGGAAATGTAGTAAGTTGCATCAACTTTGTAGTAAGTGCACCTAAGTTTTTAGTAAGAGTACCGAGGAAAGTCAACCCTCCTAGTTTTATCCAAATATTGTATATAAGTAAGCTGGAAATGTAGTAAGTCGTATCAATTTTGTAGTAAGTACACCTAAGTTTGTAGTAAGAGCGGCCGAAGAAAGTCAACCCTCCTAGTTTTATCCAAATTTTGTAGATATGTTAGCTGGAAATGTAGTAAGTCGCATCAACTTTGTAGTAAGTGCGCCTAAGTTTGTAGTAAGAGTAGCCGAAGAGAGTCAACTCTCCTGGTTTTATCCAAATTTTGTAGTAAGTGCACCTAAGTTTGTAGTAAGAGTAGCCGAAGAGAGTCAACTCTCCTAGTTTTATCCAAATTTTGTAGATAAGATGGTTGGAAATGTAGTAAGTCCCAAAAAATTTGTAGAAAGCAGCAATAATTTCATATTTAGAGAAAACATTCATACTATCGACAAATTTTTATAAAAATCAGATAGGAATTAGCAAATAAACGTAGAAATACGTTTAAAGGAAAAGGAGGAATTAAATTGTTCGATAAAAATTTTACTATCCCCGAATTATTACTGAGAGCTGAGGCACTTGAGGGGAGGTTGCCGAAGACGCACGAAAAATTATCCGAAGTAAAATTAAAAATCAGGATACTTAGATCAGGCTATAATGGAGAAAAAACGGTACACTATCATCTGTCGCAAATACCCCAACATCGATACCACATCTTACATGATATTCGGCTCCCTATAGGAGATACCTTCTTCCAAATGGACTATATCCTCTTATCACCCAAATCTATTCTCTTACTTGATGCAAAAAACCATTCAGGAAAATTGTATCTCGACCAAAATCAGATGATACAAGAATATAATGAATCCAGAGAGATTTATGAAAATCCTTTATCACAAATCCAGCGTCATAAAGTTCTTTTAAGATATTGGTTTGAGAAATTTCAAATTCCGCCATTACCGATTGAATACCAGGTAGTAATATGTAAATCATCGACTGAGGTAATTTTTAGTCCTGACTATAAGGAGGCGCAGGAGAAACTATGTAAAGCGAATAATCTTTTATGGAAAATTGAAAACTATGAGGAAAAATTAAATAAACAAAGAATCAATCTTCAAACTTTTGAAAAACTTAGAGTCCTACTTTTACAAGAACACACCACTTTAAAAAGTGATATCCTACAAATGTTCCAGATAAACAAATCGGAAATAATATCGGGTGTTCGCTGTCCAAATTGTTCGTCTATACCTATGAGCTATAAGAGAAACTCTTGGTTTTGTTCAGAATGTAACTTCCTCTCACGAAATGTCCATTTAAATGCCATAAATGATTATTTACTTATAATAAATTCCTCAATAACCAGTCAAGAATTACGTAATTTTCTGCACATTCCTTCTTCGAGGGCAGCAACCTATCTCTTATCACTTTTAAAATTCCCTTATACAGGTACAAATAGAGGTCGTATTTACACTCCATCGTATATCATTCCTTAAACTTCCAATTATCTTTTCCCTTCTATGTACAAACAATAAGTTAAATAAAAAAATAGGGGGGAACATGGATGAAGAAATTATTATGCATCCTTAGTTTGCTACTGTTACTTGTGCCGCAGATTACATATGGTGCAGTACCAAATCAGCCCATTCATTGGGGTTTCAAAAGATCCGTCAATGAAGTACCGCCAGAAGCTGGTTCCAAGCTTGATACTCTGATTGGAAAATACGATGCCTTTTATAAAGGTGATGCAAATTCAAAAGTCTTATACCTTACCTTTGATAATGGCTATGAACAGGGTTACACCCCTAAAGTTCTTGATGTATTAAAAAAGGAGAAAGTCCCAGCGACATTTTTTGTGACAGGTCATTACTTACAATCTCAACCTGAATTAACGAAACGAATGGTAGCAGAGGGACATATTGTCGGGAACCACTCATGGCATCACCCCGATATGACACAAATCAGTGACGAAAAAATCCGTGAAGAACTGCGAACGGTCAAGGAAAAAACGAAAGAGTTAACAGGGCAAAAAGAAATGAAGTATTTGCGACCGCCAAGAGGTGTTTTTAGCGAGAGAACAATGCAAATTGCAAAAGAAGAAGGATACATCCATGTTTTCTGGTCGCTTGCCTATGTAGACTGGAATGTTAATCAGCAAAAGGGAGCACAATATGCCTACGATAGTATCATGAAGCAAATTCACCCAGGCTCGGTGATGCTTTTGCATACAGTCTCTAAGGATAATGCGGACGCTCTGGAAAAAGTCATTCAAGATTTGAAAAAGAAGGGCTACAAATTTAAAAGCTTAGACGAATTTCCAAAGAAAAAATAATCACAACTAAAAGCCGATTTCAGCCGAATTCGGTTTTTTCCTGTTAATCATGCTATAATACGGTGAAATTAACTAAGGATAAAAGTTGCCGTCTGCTTATTTTAGAAGAGGCATCGAATAAATTTGGAGTGAAAAGATGAAAACAGATCAAGCAAATAAAATTGAACTAAAACAAACATTCCCGCTAACCATTAAAAGACTCGGCATTAATGGAGAAGGCGTAGGATATTTTAAGAGGCAGGTTGTCTTTGTTCCTGGAGCATTACCAGGGGAAGAAGTAGTGGTTGAGGCTACAAATGTAACCCCTAAATTCGCTGAAGCAAAAATTAAAAAAATCCGCATCAAATCGCCACACCGCGTCCAAGCACCGTGCCCAGTATATGAGCAATGCGGTGGCTGCCAGCTGCAGCACTTAAAGTATGAACAGCAATTGGTTGAAAAACGCGATATTGTTATCCAATCACTTGAACGTCATACAAAGCTGGTAATCGACAAAATGGATATCCGTGAAACCATTGGCATGGAAGACCCATGGGGATACCGGAATAAGAGCAGCTTTCAACTAGCGGGAAAAGACGGAAAGGTTTTGGCTGGGTTATATGGTTTAAACTCACACGAACTCATCGATATTGAGCATTGTGCTGTCCAGCATTCGCAAACCAACGAAGCGGTTAACACGGTTAAAAAGATTCTCGAAGAGCTTAAAATTACGATATATAATGAAAAATCACGCAAAGGAATCGTGAGGACCATTGTTACTCGAGTTGGTGTACAAACCGGCGAGCTCCAGGTGGTGCTTATTACCAATCAAGCAGAATTGCCAAAAAAGGATCACATTATTCAAGAAATCCAAAAACGACTTCCCAACGTGACATCAATCGTTCAGAACATTAATGAGCAAAAAACGTCGCTTATTTTTGGTGAGGAAACAGTGTCATTAGCTGGTGAAGATTTTATCCAAGAAACTTTGGGAGACCTTCAATTTGAACTATCAGCAAGGACTTTCTTCCAGCTGAATCCTGTACAAACCATCAAGCTTTATAATGAAGTAAGAACTGCTGCGGCTCTGACTGGTGAGGAAAAAATTGTTGATGCTTATTGTGGTGTGGGCACGATTGGGCTATGGCTCGCAGACCAAGCGGCTGAGGTCCGTGGAATGGATGTCATTCCAGAAGCAATTGAGGATGCAAAGAAAAACGCTAAGCGTCATGGAATCACTAATACCAAATATGTACCTGGAAAAGCGGAAGAAGTTCTTCCTAAATGGGTGAAAAAGGGTTGGAAGCCAGACGTTATCATCGTGGATCCGCCTAGAACAGGACTCGATAATCAATTAATCCAAACGATACTACAAGCTGCACCAGAAAAGCTTCTATATATATCTTGCAACCCATCAACATTGGCAAAGGACATTCAAATGTTAAGTGCCAAATACGAAGTAAAGTATATCCAACCGTTGGACATGTTCCCACAAACGAGTCACGTGGAGACAGTTACACTGCTGGAGTTAAAATAAGACTTGAAACCCTTGGAAATGTCGCCTATTGACGGCATTTTCGAGGGTTTTTTTTTATTTTTGAAATGAAATATTAGTGAAATTTTCAGTCTTTAATTAACCGTTCACTAGACTAGACAACATAGATAGTAAGGGAGAGATTAAGATGTTAAACGAATTATTTCAATACCAATAGACAACATTATGAGTACGGGAAAGATTAAGATGTTAAACGAATTATTTCAATACTAATAGACAACATAAAGAGTAAGGGAGGGATTAAGATGTTAAACGAATTATTTCAATAACTAATAGACAACATAGATAGTAAGGGAGAGATTAAGTTGTTAAACGAATTGTTTCAAAACTAATGGACTACATAGAGAGTAAAGGAGATATTAAGATGATAAAACGAACTATTTCAATTTTTTTGACGGCAATGATCTTCATGTCTATGTTAGGAATTCCTGCTAATGCGACGAACGGTGGAACCGAAGGGGCCAAACCCTGGATGAACACCAAGCTCTCCGCTGAGGAGCGCACCAAGCTGCTTCTCGATAAGATGACGATGGAACAGAAGATCCAGCAAATCGCCATCTCGCGCTTCAATGAGAACGACAAAGGTGAGACGGTCGTCATCAAAAGGGGCGGTAGTAGCAAGTACCAGAGCGGTGTATTCCCGCCCCAGGGTACCCTACCCGGGTGTGAGTGGCAGGACACCGGCCGGCAGATCCGTGGAATCGAGGAACTGGGTATCCCCACAGTCCGCATGACCAACGGTGGTACGGGTGTGAAGGGCGGATCGTGTGGCAATGACCCGGTGGCGACGGGTCTGCCGTCCACCCTGGCTATGGCCGCGACCTTCAACCGTGGGCTGAACTATGAGGCCGGTCGAATCCTCGGCCAGGAGACACGTGCCTTCGCGCATCATGTGATGCTCGGACCGGGCATGAACCTCGTGCGCCACCCGTACGGTGGCCGGAACTATGAGTACTTCAGTGAGGACCCGTACCTGACGGGTATCCTTGCGACCGAGCAGGTCAAGGGCATCCAAAAACAGGGGGTCCAAGCCCAACTCAAGCATCTAGCTGGTAACGAGCAGGAAACCGAGCGGTGGACGATGGGTGTCCAGGTTCCCTCAAAGGCCATGAATGAGCTGTACATGCTGCCATTTGAGATGACCGCTAAGGATGCTGACCCAGCCTCCGTGATGTGCTCGTTCCCGGATGTCAACGGCACCTATGCCTGTGACAGCCCTGAACTGCTCCAAGATGCCCTGCGGAAAAACTGGGGCTTCGACGGTTACGTGATGAGTGACCGTCGCGCAATTCACAACACGGTCGCTGCCATCAAGGCGGGCACGAATGTCGAGCTCGACTGGGCACCACAGTACTACACTCAAGAGAAGATCAAAAAGGCCCTCGACTCAGGTCAGGTGACCGAGAACGACATTGACAATCTACTTCGTCCGCGGTATATCAAGATGATTGAGTACGGCCACATGGATAAGCCTTTCAACAAGTTCCTACCTGAGATCGTCGATCCGATGGTCAACGGGGCTAGCGCTCGGAAGATGGCCGAGGAAGGGTCCGTGCTATTGAAGAACGATAACCGCTTCCTGCCACTGGACGGCAAGCCGAAGTCAATCGCGCTGATCGGCGTCAAGTGGTTCGCCGGTATTGCAAAGATGTCCCCGCGCTCCATTCGGGTAAACAACGAGAACGTCGTGACCCCTTACACGGTCACCCCGCTGCAGGGCCTGGAGAACGTCATCAAGGAGCTGGGCTACGACACCAAAGTGACGTACAACGATGGCCGTGACCCGGAGGCTGCTGCTAAGATTGCCGCTGAGTCTGACGTCGTGCTGCTCATGGTCGGCGACACCCCGGGTGAGACCATAGACCGCGAAACTCTCGGCTTCCCGGCCATTCCCCTCGACAAGAACGCGGACCGAGTGGAGCAGGAGCCAATGATCGACGCGGTTCTGAAAGCCAACGCAAAGAAGACGGTTGTGGTCCTGAAAACTTCCGGTACGGTGCTCATGCCGTGGCTGAATAAGGTCCCTGCAGTCCTTGAAGCATGGTATCCGGGCATGGAGGATGGCAATGCCGTCGCCAATCTGCTGTACGGAAAGGTCAATCCGTCCGGCAAGTTGCCTGTGACGTTCGGTGCCACTGAGCGTGAGGCCGCTTTCGCGACCAAGAAGCAATACCCTGGAACCCGTCAAGACACTGGTAAGCCAGGAGGCCCTGGCCCGTATGGTGACGGTTCCGACCAGTTAATTGCCCAGTACACAGAGGGTCTTAAGATGGGCTACCGCTGGTACGAGGCCAACAAAGTGAAGCCTGTCTTCCCATTTGGTTACGGCCTGTCGTACACGACCTTTAAGTATAATGACCTAAAGGTGAAGAGGGTCCGTGATAAACGAACGTTGTCTGGTATTGACGTGTCCTTCACCATCACAAACACTGGTGGCGTTGCCGGCAAAGAAGCGGCACAGGTCTATTTGACACTGCCGAACGTAGCGGGACAGCCGACAAAGCGACTCGTCAACTTCGAGAAGGTTGATCTTAAGCCCGGTGAGAGCAAGCGAGTGAATCTGCGGATTAATCATGCCGATTCCAATCACCCGTTCTCTTATTTCATTCCGAAAGACCCGGACAACCTGGCGAACTGGGCTGACGGCGAGTGGGCTACCGCTGACGGAAAGTACCGTGTCCATGTGGGTGGTTCTTCAGCAGACACTCCGTTAGTAAAGGACATTCCGTTAAACTTCAAACTCAAAAGGTAAATCACATCGATAGGCCTTTGGCCATGGGATGACGTCGGCGACCCGGTAGGGGGTCGTCAGGCATCCTGAAGATAGTGAGCCTGCGGGATTCGGTGAATTAAGCCGAGGCCCGCAGGCTCATTGCTTTTCTCAACGCTTTCAGGGGCTTACGAATGGGATGAAAAGAGTTATGGAAGGACGTGGAGAAGTATTATGAAGGAATCCATTCGGAACAGCCGGCGAGGTCCGGTTTATTTGTGGTGGGTGACGCTTGGCTTGATGGTTCTCTTGACCGCATGTACCGTCCGGGAATCCAAAGGGCCGGTTGGGAGCGATAACGCCGTGGGACCCGCCCCGTCCGGGAGCAGCGACTGGCAGGTTCCCGGCTTGATGGACCGGTCCGGCGCGCCGATCGAGGTGCCGACGCCGGGTCCGGCCACGGGCAGGACCCTGGACGTCACGCACTTCGGGGCAGATCCTGATCCGGACTCACTCGACGACGCAGCAGCCATCAGGAAGGCACTGGACGCGGCAAAACCAGGTGACGAGGTCATGCTGCCAGCCGGCACGTATGACCTGCGCTCCACTGACCCAACCGACGAGTCTGCGAACATCGTGTTGCGCAGTGGCGTGGATCTGCGAGGGGAGGGTCAGGAACGCACCGTGCTGCTGACCTCCTTCAACAGCGAGGATGATAGTCGAGTAATCCGCGGCTCAGGCGTCCACGATGTTATTGTCGCTGACTTTACCATTACCTCCCATTATGAGGGTCCACTCGGTGACGATCCCGACGACGGCGACGCGGGTGGCGGCCCGATGTACGGGATCTACCTCGGAGCCCATGAAGGGCAGGCCAGCTCCCAGGTTCTGGTGGAGAATCTGGGCATCCGCAGGTTTGAGCGCCATGGGATCTCCGTAAAAGCCAGCCGTGAAGTGACCCTCTCTGGAAACTACGTCAGTGAGGCAACTGCCGTCGGCCCCGGCGGACAGGGCTACGGCATCGCCATTGAGGGCTCAGCGGATCAGCACGACCCGGATGCCGCCAACGATTCCCGGCATAACGTTGTCATCGGCAATACCTTCGATGGCCGGCATCTGCGGCACGCCATTCTGCTGCAGTTCCCCACGCACAACAATCTCGTGGCAGAGAACACTATCGTCGGCAGCCACCTCGACGCTATTGACATGCACGGCGAGGGTGAATACCTGAACGAGATTCGGGATAACACGGTCATCGGTGGGCAACGGGCAGGCATCGCGCTGGGCAATTCCGGAGGGTCCAAGAACAAGCACGACGCCTCAGGACCTGGAAACTGGGTGCACTCCAACGACTTGATTGGAAACCGTCAGGGAGTACTCGTTATCCTGGGAACTCCTGACACCCTCATCGAGGGCAACAGGATCACCGCCAGGGAGGATTCGAAGGGCGGCATCGAGGTCCGAAATGCTCCGGGCACGGTGTTGCACGGTAACCACATCACTGGAGGGACTGACGGGTTCTGGGCCATCCGGCTCAGTGAGGACCGCGGTGCTGACGGACGGGGCACAGGAATCCCCTCAGGTATCAGAATCGAGGGCAACGTCATTCGACAGGCCGCCAACGGCATCAGGATCGATGCTGGGGAGAACCTTTGCATAGTCGAAAACGTTATCGACGGCATCGACGGAGCCGAGCTGAGGGTAGTCGACGGGATCGAGGTGAGCCGGTCGGCCCAGCATTGTCCCTAATTGACAAAATGTTTAACAGCGATGGCATCTCCTTGGCATGAATGAATACATGAAATTAAAAATAATCGATGATAATTACTTAGTATTAATTGAGTTAAAAAGTGTAAATCGTGGAAAAACTCCTGTAATGAAAGCAATAATACGAATTTCACCTTGGCTGTTACAGGTAAACTTCTCAACAAGTGAATGTAAAACGTGAGAAGTTAGATCTATAAGCGAAAGAAATTCCTTAAGCTTATTTCCCATTCAGTCAGCATGTAGCAGAAAATAAAATAAGCCGTATATTCAATTTAAAAAATTGTGATATACGGCTATTTGCCATGCGTATGTGGGTACGGTATCTTTTTATAATTCGGGCTTACTATTGATCCACGGTTTTTTAATTATTGAATGTTTTTTAAGTCAGTAATGATTTCATCAATGGGGAGGTTCACTCCGTCATAGCCTGTAACTATAGTTCCTTCTTGATTTACTAAAAAGAATTTTGTACCATGTGTCACTTGATTGGTTCCTTCTGGTTTTTCTGCTAATGTTTTTACGGATTTAGCAATTCTCTTGATATCTTCTGCCGAATAGCCTGTTAGTAAATCCCAATTTGATAAATTCCCTTTATAGCTTAAAGCATACTCTTTTAACACTTCAGGTGTATCAATCAAGGGATCCACACTAAAGGAAACTAACTGGACATCAAGGCCTTGTGCGGCTAATTGATTTTGCAGTTTGACCATATTTGCCGTCATCGGTAAACAAACTGTCTCACAGTTGGTGAAAATCATGTTCATGATCCAAACTTTCCCTTGATAATCTTCTTCGGTGATATTAATATTGTCTTGGTTCAACGCTTCAAAGGAAGCAATCGGCCACTCATAGTCAGGAGCAAAAGTGGAAGTTTCCTTTTCTTCTATTGGTTCTTCTAAAGCTGCCGCGCCATTCGAGCACGCGCTAACTAAAAACAAACTAGCAACCAACAGTGAAAAAAAAGAATATTTTATCATATTAAGACTCCTCCATTGTAAGTATATGAAAAGTATAATTCATATTGAGTTGTGAAGAAGTGGAGGATATCACTAAACAGGCTGCTGACCAAATCAATGTTTCATTTGAAAAATGCTATCGCAAATAGGCCTCAATGATTTGAGGAACAGGTGAAAACGTGTTTCACTGGGATAAACAAACTAACAATACTAGCCATATTGATTCGAATAGGAAGCGCAATAAGGCAATCTATTTTTCGCATGGGAAAGGTATTTCTTTTTTTCATATTCAACAATATAATATGTTTTATCAAATAATAAATTGGAGATTACATCATGATACCAAACTTCATTCTAAATGCATTAGTTGTGTTTCTTTTAATATGGATTGTATTTTTATTGAAAGAAAAGCACAAGAACCCAGAAAATAACCAAGTGATAGGAAGAACAGAAAATAATGTAATTAGTGATAGACAAAAGTATAGCTCAGTTTTAGAAGGTCCGAAAAATAGCCACGTTGTAGACAGACCAGAAAACAAGATACTAATAGATAATATTCTCAATAATGATACAGAAGGCGTTAAGAGAAGTTTTGAAAGCTATCGAGCAGCTCCTCATTCGAAATCTCAATTTGGTGAGTCTGCATTAGAATTAGCAATCCAAAAGGATAATAAATATATAGTGGCTTATTTAATTAAGTATGGAGCCATACCAAATGCACTAGAAAGGGAAGTAGCCTTTAAAATTGGGAATAATGAGATAATTGAAATGCTAGAGACAGGTAACCATTTAAGATTAATTAGAGAGTATGAGTTTTTTAAGAAAACTAAATGAGTGTTTATCAAGCACGCCAATTTTAGGGTGCTTTTTATTTTGCAAGGAGGAAGGTGTTAATAATAATCATTTGGTTGAATAGCCATTTTCAGCATCGTCACTTAAACAAGTTGACCAGGATGAATCGATTCATTTCCTACGTCCTTATCTCTTTAAAATAAAAATTTATAGAAATAGTCATTAGTCCTTCATTTATTATCTATAAAAAGTTATTGTTTTTATATAAAAAGCTATATAATCTATTAATATAGAATGCAATTTGGAAAGGAATTTTTTAATGAACATTATTCTTCAACAGTACATTCCAGTGGCGGAGGTGATAGCCAAAACTTTTGGACACGATTGTGAAGTTGTCTTGCATGATTTAACCGTTCCACAAAGCTCAGTGGTTTATACGATCAACAACCATGTAACCGGCAGGCAAGTAGGACAAAGTTTTGATCATCTAGTTACTGAAGTATTGCTTTCTCATAACTTTACGAATGATTTTTCAGCAAATTATTATTTTCATTCAGACGATGGAAGATTAATAAAATCTTCTACCTTGTTAATTAGAGATCAGGAAAAAAAGGTATTAGGGGCACTCTGTATCAATATTGATACGACTAGAATTACTGAAAATATCAACTGGTTAACTAGTTTAATTCCCGATCACCCAACACATCTTCCCAATTCCATTTATAAACAGGAAGATACGAATACAATGGAGCATATACAGGAGATTGCCAATGAATTAATTGAAAGAATTATTGGTAATAAACCGGTAGAAAAACTGAGACGAGATGAAAAAGTCGAGATGATTCGATTTATGGAGCAAAAGGGGATTTTCCTCATCCGTGGCACAATTGAGACAGTAGCTGAAAAATTGAACATTTCCAAAGTGACCGTATACAGTTATATTGATGAAATTAAAGGTAAAAACAACAAGGGATAGGAAACAAGTTTCGATTATTTTTTTTACACTTCGCATATAATTTTTTATATGAAATATAAAATATATTCTAAAGAGGAGGCATTGTTATGAAATTCATATCAATTAATGGTGCAAAACCAAACCCTGGTCATTATTCTGCCGCAACACAAAAAGGTAACTTACTTTTCATTTCGGGACAGCTTCCAGTTGATCCTTTTACAGGTGTGGGAATCAGTGGAGATATAACTGCTGAAACAAAACAAGTATTGGCGAATGTAGACCGTATTTTAGAAGCGGCAGGTGCAAAAAAAAAGGATATCATGAAGGTCACCATTTATATTTCAGATATTTCCTTATGGGATACCGTCAATTCATTATATAAACAGTATTTTGGTGATCATAAGCCAGCCCGTGCAGTCGTTCCTACGAATCAACTACATTATGGATATTCAATTGAAATTGAGGCAATTGCATATATTGACGAAGAAAAGGAAGATTGATAATGAACTATATTTGCTATGACTGTAGCTCAAGATATTCATTGGAGAGTAATAAATGGAAATGTGATTGCGGAGGACTGCTGAACCTTGAGTACGAAAAAAAGCCCGTTGATTTTACTAAAACCTCCTTGTCAAGAGATCATTCTCTCTGGAAATATATCGATGCACTCCCATTCGAAAAGGAAGATGTCTGGCAGGAGATTACCTTAGGGGAAGGCGATACTCCACTTATCAAAATATCTGAGAATGTCTTTGCAAAAGCTGAATATTATATGCCGACTCTATCATTTAAAGACCGAGGAGCGGTACTACTCATTGCGATAGCGAAAAAACTTGGAGTTGAAAGAGTTATAGCAGACAGTAGCGGGAATGCTGGTACAGCCATTGCTGCCTATGGAGCAAGGGCAGGAATCCAATGTGATATTTTCGTTCCTGATTCTACCTCAAGTAAGAAAATTAAACAAATTGAAGCACATGGCGCGATCATTCATAAGGTTCCTGGAACGAGAGAGGATACAGCAAGGGCGGCAATTGCCATGGTAGAAAACACTCAATCCTTTTATGCAAGCCATATTTATAACCCTATCTTTTGGGAAGGCACGAAAACATATGTTTATGAGGTTTTTGAACAGATGAATGGAAAAATGCCTGATGTATTCATTATTCCAGTCGGAAATGGAACATTGTTAATGGGAGCCTATATTGCCTTTCAAGAGTTAATGGAAAATGGACAGATCATTAAGATGCCTAAAATTCTTGCTGTACAGGCTGAAAACTGTGCACCTATTGTGAAATCCTTTACGGAAGGAAAATATACGGTGGAGCCTGTGGAGGGTTCCGGGACCTTGGCGGAAGGTATTGCCATTGCAGCACCGGCAAGAGGAACAGAAATCCTAGAAGCTATTCGGGCAACTGGCGGTGATATAATCGGCGTAACGGAGAAAAGTATTGTATTAGCGAGAAAAGAGCTTGCATTAAAGGGAATATATGTTGAAATCACATCAGCTGCTAATTACGCCGCATATTTACAATATGTAGAGAAATACCCAGAATTGAACAACCAACAAGTAGTATTTCCTCTATGTGGAGCTGGTCTAAAGAGTAACTAGGATATTAATAAAAGTGCAGGAAATCAAATAACAAGAATAGATGCTTGGTTATTTTAATTATTGAGGAGTGAATCATAATGAAAGTGAAAGAATTAGATACACCGAGCTTATTAATTAATCGTGAAATAATGATGGATAATATTCATAGGATGCAATTATATGCTGATAAATATAGCGTTCATCTACGTCCACATACGAAAACGCATAAGATGCCTGCCTTAGCCAAATTACAGTTAGCTGCAGGTGCAAAAGGAATTACTGTAGCAAAAGTTGGCGAAGCAGAAGTAATGGCTGAAAACGGATTAAACGATATATTTATTGCAAACGAAATAGTAGGCGAAGTCAAACTAAACCGTATAAAGAAGTTAGCGGAAACAATTGATATTTCCTTTGGCGTTGACAGTATCGAACAATGCAAAATGATCGAAGCTGTATTTAGTGATAGTCAAAAGCCGGCTCAAGTTCTTATCGAAATTGAAGTGGGTGAAAACCGTTCTGGTGTTATAGAAGAAAGTGATTATATTTCTTTGGTAGATTATATAAAAAATTGCTCACATGTGAATTTAAAAGGGATTTTCTCCCACGATGGTCATACATACAAAGCAAAGGACCTTGAGGATTGCCGGCGCCTATACAATGAGGCGCAAAAACGTACACTTCGCTTTGCACAGCTTGCTGAGGAACGGGGCTGCAAACTTGAAACAGTTAGCATCGGCTCTACACCACCGCTACTGCATGATTTTGGAGTGATGGAGGGAATTACCGAACTTCGTGTCGGAACCTATATCCTCATGGATGTATCTCAAGGTAATGCGATTGGTTCATATTCTAGCTGTGCAGCTAGTGTCCTAACGACAGTCATAAGCAAACCAACAAAGGAACGAGTCATTACCGATGTTGGAGCAAAAGGGCTAACCATGCAAACGCGCAGTGAAGGGATTTGTGCAACGACTGGAATAGGCTATATCAAAAATTCCGACCGTGTTTATATTGACCAAGTCTTTGATGAGCATGCAATTATATATAATGAAAGATTTAGAGATCAAGTTGTTATTGGTGAAAGGCTGGAAATCATTCCAAATCATATATGCCCAGTCTGCAATCTATATGATTACGCCTACCTTGTTTCTGGGGATGAAGTGGTAGAAGAAATTCCAATCTTATGTAGAGGGAAGCTACAGTAACCAAAATAATAAAATGGATAAAAAGGCCAGTTTTTATTTATGAATTAGAAAAAATCGAATAATTTAAACTTAACAGCATCAATGTGTTGCCACATACACTCTGCACATGTGGAGTGTGTGGCTTACTTTTATTAAAATAGTCAGTTCCTCAATGGATAGAACTGCCTTTTTGTTTATAATTTGATACTATAGTCCATTTTTTCAAATTTTCCCTTCAGTTCCTGACCAAGTGGATATTTCAATTCATCCTGTGAAGTAGCTGTTGTAAATAATGAACATGCTCTCTATCTTTATCTAATATTTCTTCGATTAATTGCCGGCATTCATGATCTAAATCCCTCTCACGATTTCTTCCGACCCTCTAATCCCATAATAACCCTCACCCCTTATTGCACTCTCCATAATTCCAACCGTGGTTTCAGGAATCTTAAATTGACTAAAAAAACCTTGGACTGATCCAATCAAGCCTTCATCATCAGCTGGTATTCCTCCCAGATTTTGAATCCTTTCCGCAACTTTTAAGGCGTGGTTTTTATGTTCTTGTTGAATCCTTTGAAATTCCCTCTTTACGTCTGGGTTTGGTAATTTTTGAATAAGGTGTTCATATGCATGAATCCCCATATATTGTCCCTTTAAAAATTGATTTAATGTTTTTACTACATTATTATCTACCATAATGAACCACTCCTTCATTTAAATAATCTTTTTTAAAAATCCAGTCAATGAATTTTTTCCAGGTTATTTACCATGCTTTAGTGGAAAATAAAAGAGAGACCAATCCCTAGGAGGAAAATAAATGAGTAATCAAGATTTAAAAGAAAAGGTTATTAATATCATCTCTAATCACAGAACAGGCACATTAGCATCGGTTGAAAATAATAAGCCTCATTCACGTTATATGACGTTTTACAATGAGGGCATAACATTATATACACCAACGAAAAGGGACACGGAAAAGATTGACGAAATTAAAAATAATCCTTACGTTTCGGTATTGCTAGGTTATGAAGATAAAGGACAAAGTGATGCCTTTGTTGAAATTTTAGGCACTTCTTCTATTAATGATACACAATCTTTGAAGGATCGATTCTGGGAGGAATCGTTTAATAAATGGTTTGATGGTCCGAATGATTCGAACTATGTATTTCTTGAAATACAACCTGAAACGGTCCGAATCTTAAACCTAAACGGTGAACCACCACAGGAATTTTCGTTGAAACGCTAGTCAGAATTAGTAAATTACATCATAGATGGATCTTCGAATCATATTAATTGAAACGAAGATCCATCAATGATTTCCACATCCTCCCTCGCTTTAATCTCTGCAATAAATTAAGCAGGGCTTCGTCTATACTTTTCGCTTCATTACATTCTTTACTTTTGCTTATGGGTTTATTCATTATTGACGGCAGTCAAATTAATCAAGAAAATTCGATGGTTCTTTTAGGTGAAAAGGTTAAAGAAATAAACATAGCCAAATCAAGTGGAGTTGGTGACATGTATTAAGAAATCATCCTTTCCATCAATGATAGACAATCAAACAAAGTGTTTGAGAAAGCGGTAAAAACTGCAATTATACAAAAATCGGATGTGAATAAAGCGAAACCTGATTATGATGTAATGGTAGAATATTAAGTGGGATTTCCTACTCATGCGATCCATTTATGATTAGGAGAGGGAAACGAAAAAAGTATCTTTTATATATGGTTTGAGAAGGAGTTACGTATCTAACATCTTCTAAAACGACAAATCAAATAAGGAAATTAATACTCTCGGTACATATAAAATTATCCTATACTATATATTACTAACTTTTTGGCATAAAATAAGGGGGATAGGCAGATGGAACGTACCATTTAATATTACTTTGACAACTTAGAAGGCGAGGCTAAATTAGAGGTAGATAGTAAATATCGAAGGAAATACATATCAGCATGGGAATAATGAAATTAATAATTGAGGATTGCTTTGTGAACAGTCACTATTTTGGAGGTTTTAAGATGAGTATGACTAATAATGATATCTTAATTCGATTAAGATATGCTTTAGATATAAAAAATACGGATATGGTGGAGATTTTTAAACTAGGTGGCATTGATGTATCAAAAGAAGATGTACTAAAGATGCTCACGAAACCAAAGGAAAGTTACGATGATGAAGCTAGCAATGATGATGAAATAGATGAAAATCATATGAAAGTCAATCATTTCTCGTTCGAGTCATTTTTAAACGGCCTTATCATTTTTAAAAGAGGTAAACAAGAACCAAAACCTGGACAACCCGAAAGACCGGCAATGACGATAAAGGATCATGGCAGCGTTAATAATGTATTGCTAAAGAAATTGAAAATAGCACTATCGTTAACAAGTGAAGATATGCTAGAAATATTAGCAGATGCAGGAGTTATTGTCACCAAGGGAGAATTAAGTGCGATTTTAAGAAAAGAAGGACATAAGAATTATAAAGTGTGCGGTGATAAATACGCCAGGAATTTCTTAAAAGGATTAGCGATACAATATAGGGAATAAGTAATAATTCTTTAATGTTCAAACAATTGTAAGATTTCACAGGATTATAACATTAACCCTTTATGTATAATGGAAATATAGAAGGGGTGAATAACTAATGAGAAAACGTAAAGTAAGTTTTAAGGAATTGGTTATTAATAACAAGCAAGAAATCAAAAATGATATAAAAGCATTAGATAAAATTGATGCAAAAATAGATGAAAAGCGTTCCAAATAGTAAATATATAAATAAGATTATAGAAAATAGCTAGAGCAACCTTTTCCTGGTTGCTCTTTTTTCTGTCTTAAGAAATGAGTATTTAACTTTCAGTTAAGGAAATTAAAAGTCCATATCCCTATGGCAATCGCTGTCCAACTGCTTGTCTTCTTTCTCTAGTGAGTGTATGTAAAATTTTAATGATTTGGCAATTAAAAAATGTTATAAACGGCAGTATCTTTTCTGTTTTTAAAAAGAGCCAAAATAAGCAAGTAGTGCATAAAAACTTGCATATTTTAGGCTCTTTAATTTTAATCCTTGTTGTATTAATGCTACCCGTTTAGCTTAAGTACAATATTTCTCAAAGTCCAAAAACAAGTTTTACCTTAGATATTTTTTTATGCTCCTTTTTTAACTTTAAGTGAATAAAATTATGATATTTTATAATTGCGATTAATTTCTCCCGATTGCTGTTTTCTTTTTATGGTAGTGGCGGCGATTTGCACGATCATCATCACTACGTTAATTACAATCAGCCCCGCTATTGCAGTTGAGAAGCTATCCGTCGCATCGTGAATCCAGCCAAGAATAAGGGGGCCGGTTGCCCCAATCACATAGCCGGCTGATTGAGTCATGGCCGACCAAGCAGCCGCCTCCTGTGGATTGTCGGTAGCGTCCAAAGGCAGTAATAGATTTAGAGAAAACAATGCGCCGGCGCCCACACCAATAAAGATCGTGGCAATCAAAGGTGCAATGGAGGACGCAAGCATCACAAGCCCTACGAGTTCCGACAGTGCTGCAACCATTAGCCAAAGGCGACGGGAAGGGAATTTGCGAAGCAAGATCGGCAGAACAAGGCTAACCGGAATCTGAACAACGACGAAAATCGTAAGCGCGCTTGCAGCGTAGGACTTACTATAGCCCAACCCTTGAATAATCTCTGGCAACCAAGCTGTGACTGAATAGAATAGCATGGCCATCAAGCCGAACGTCAGTGTAAGTAGCCACGCTTTCTTATTTGTCCATGGCATTCTCGTCTTCGAGCCGGTTGAAGTGGGATGATCTTGCCGTCTAATATGCCGCATAACGAACAACCACCATAACAGCACTGCGACGAATGCGATTACTGCCCATATCCCAAGCGCGCTCTGCCAAGAGTTCAAACTATTTTGCATCGGCACGATCAAGCTCGAGCTTAGTGCTGCTCCCAGAGTAAGTGCAACCGTGTATATCGCAATCATCGAGGGCACATGCTTAGGAAAGTGGCGCTTAATAAATCCGGGAAGTAGCGGTCCTGCAAATGCAATCCCTATACCAGCAATAAAAGCGGTAATAAGCAAAAATGAGACCGAATCCGTGAAGAACCTAAGAATAGTACCGACTCCGATGACAAGCAGCGACCAACCCAATACCCGCTCAATACCCCATTTTCCGCTGAACTTTACGGCTACAGGAGCGAAGAGTCCCATGCAAAGAACAGGAATCGAAGTTAGCAAACTCGCTACGGAGGCGTTCATTCCTAAGCTGGTTCTAATCGTTTCGAGCAATGGTGCGATCGAGTTAATTGCCGGACGCAAGTTCAATGATGCAATAAATAAAGCTATTATCATTAGAATATATCTTTTTTTCATGAAAATTTCATACTCTCCTTTAGGATATTATTATAAATTTCAATTTAAAATTTACCATCTCTATAATCGCGATAAGCCTGATTGATCTCTTGCTCGGTGTTCATAACGAAGGGGCCTCTTGCAACGACAGTTTCGCGAATCGGCTCGCCGGCATACAACATGACACGCATGGTGCTGCGTGCTTCGATCTTTATTTCGCTCCGCTCGGCAGTTCCCGCAGATCCTAACCATAAAACCTGTCCTTGCTTCCCTTCGGTGCTATCGGACCCAAAGGAGCCTTCGCCTTCCAAAATATACAGAAACCCGTTGTAGGACCCTGGAAGCTCAAACTTGAAGACTGCTTCTTGCTCCATATTGATCTCAGCCATCGTAACAGGAGCAATATTTAATGTATCTGAGGCCTTATCGCCGAGTGACCCGGAAAATAGACGGATTTCAGCCCCGTTTTCATGAATGACAGGCATTTCGGTCTTCCGCAAGTCTTGGTATCTGGAGGGTGACATCTTCTGTCCCGAGGGAATGTTCAGCCACAATTGAAGAAGGTTTACTGTCTCGCCCTTTACAGCGTCCTCGAGGTGTTCAACGCCTCTGCCCGCAGTCATCCATTGCGCGTCCCCGGCATGAAGCACACCTGTTCCATGCTTACTGTCATAATG
The DNA here is from genome assembly GCF_038592905.1 of Neobacillus sp. FSL H8-0543. Classification (GTDB taxonomy): domain Bacteria; phylum Bacillota; class Bacilli; order Bacillales; family Cytobacillaceae; genus Neobacillus. Next base: position 3,460,703 of record NZ_CP151943.1, read on the forward strand.
GTTAAGGTTGCCTTCAATCAAAAAAGTGACCGTCTCCATTCCACGATGAGGATGGACGCCAAACACTCCGCTGCTCATATGGTCATGTGCCATGAGCAGAAACGGATCATGCTCTTCCCAATGACCGGGTTCAACTATCCATGCCATCGTATGAATGGCGCTGTTTTGTTGGAAATGAGGGGTGCGGACACTTTTTATGCCTCGACTAAATACATCTGGATTTTTCATCATGATCTTCCTTCCATAAATTATTTATTAACTAGCTAATAAAGGTGTTAGATGGTGTGGATTCATTATGCAACGAATCGAATGATTTATGAAGTAGGCACAACAATGATACAGTGTATCTTCAAAGTAACCTTGGGGATTGGCAAAGCTTCTGGAGGACCTTTACACATTGAGTCGAATCGTATTAATATTGAAATTACGATACAATAGGATAGTCAACAGGCTGGAGGATTAAAAATGGATGAAAAACCGGATAATTGTAAAGTCGCGACAACATTGGATATGATTGTGGGCAAGTGGAAAATTGCCATAATGCTCCATTTACTTCATTACGGGACGATGAGGTTTAATGAATTACAAAAAGTAATGCCCAGCGTTACTCAAAAAGTACTCACCTCCCACTTGCGAGAGTTGGAGGAGGAGGGAATAATCATGCGGGTAACTTACCCTCAGGTTCCTCCGAAGGTTGAATATTCGATGACCAAATACGGGGAGTCGCTCCAAATGGTTCTTGATATGATGCATGACTGGGGAGTGTCTCATTTGGCACGAAAGCAACAGCAGGAATCGCGACCACTGTTCGAGAATAACAATGGTTAACATTTGACACTTACTTTTAATATAGGAGTGGCTGCTCGTGTCATTATCCTTAAAGTCAGGAGTTTGTCTTTTTTTACTCTATTTTTTAAAACAAAAAGGTTGGAGCATAAAACAGAATTTCTTCTGCTATATGCTCCAACCTCTTTCTTTAACTTCGGCCAGAGAACATTTAATCTTCTTTGAAAAGAACCGAAATTATCTCACGCTTGATATTTCTTAATCAAATTAACAAACGTGTCGACGAATGTTTGTAAGAATTGAATAGTTCCTTCATTCTTTATTTTTCCATTTCCATCCAATAATGCCGCGGTATTACCAATATAAGCTTCTGGTTGTTGAACCACTGGCATATTTAAGCATGTAATAATCTGACGCAAATGGTGATTTGCGCCAAATCCACCCAAATTACCAGGAGATTGGCTGATAATGGCCGCTGGTTTGCCATTCCATACACTTGCTCCATATGGACGGGAACCTACATCCAGTGCGTTACTTAATACAGCAGGTACAGAACGGTTATATTCAGGCGTTACAAATAAAACAGCATCAATTTCCTTTACTCTATTACGGAAAGTAGTATATTCTGCCCGAACATTGTTTTCATTATCATAATCTTGATTATAGAAAGGTAAATTTTCAATTTCAATAAATTCACTTTCATATCCTTCAGGGAATAAAGCCGCAACATTGCCTGCAATTTTTTTAGAAAAAGATTCATTCCGCAGACTACCAACTAAAATACCGATTTTTGTCATTTTATATCAGCCTTTCTCTTCAAAACGTATTCTTCTTTTACCTTACGAATACTCAAATACGTTCTGTTATACTATCGTTTTATTTTTAACGTACAATGTTATTATTACTCATATATATCATTTTAAAAAGTACGCACTTTTAAGTGATATAGTATATAAAAGGATACTATTTATGGTGGTAAAATGGGAAGTGTTCTTAATTTATGGTTATCCCTATAATTGTTTTAAACCTCAATTTATGATTGTAGTTGTACTGTCAAAACATACACCAGTTAATTGCCAGAAACAATTTTAAGGCAGATGTTAGTGAGATCATTCTAAAATGATACTCATTTCATCTGCTTTATTTAATTTAAGTTTACAGAAAAAGGGGAAATTAATTTTAATATATTGAATAAAACGAAAATTTAAAATATACTCTTAGAGAATCTTAATAATGAATGTGGCTTAATTGATCAACTAAGATTTATTTTGTAGGATTTGGGTGGGGATTATGAAAATCTTAAAATTAGTTGCATATTATTTACTAGGAGTTATTGCGATTTTTTGTTTAAGTATTGTTCCGCAGTACTTATCAACAATAAGAGTGGAGGATTCGCCTGGCCTTATTAATCAAATGGTTTTGTTTATGGGGGAATTGCTAAACCCAGATTCATGGCAATATGTTATACAATCAACGTCTGCCACGGCTCCATTAATGGATATCCTATGGCCGGCATTTATTTATTCAATGCAAATATTATTGGGTGCGCTAGCCTTAGGTTTCATTATTGCCTTCTGTTTGGCCATAGCAGCAGTCTTTTTGCCAAGACCAATACTTGGTTCTATTAAAAAAGTGCTAAATATTTTAGAGTCCATTCCAGACTTAATTTTCGCTACTCTATTACAGGTGATAGCTATCACATTTTTGCAGAAGAGTGGAATTCTTTTATTTCATGTTGCGAGCTTTCATGAGAAGGCTTATTTTGCTCCGATTGTCACACTGGCAATTTTACCGGCTGTGTCGATGTTCAAAATCTTGTTGCTTATGATTGAAGAAGAATTTTTAAAGGAGTATGTCACATTTGTTAAGAGTAAAGGAATAAGCAGTTTTACTATTTTATTTAAACATGTGTTAAAAAATATCATGCCGATTTCGTTTCAACATATGAAGATTATTATTTGGGGAACGCTATCCAGCCAATTTATTGTTGAAAGAATTTTTAATGTGCATGGACTTACATACTACTTGCTTGATGGTTTTACACCAATAACCATTGCGGTTACACTTATCCTCCTGTTTACACCCTTTTACTTTTTCTTTGGGTTGGTGGATTTTTGGTTAAAAGAAGAACCCATTCACACCTACGATTTAAGAAAATCGACTAGGTGGGGAAAATGGAGCGATAGAAATATAACAGATTCTTTAAAGCGTCCGATCAATTATTTTGTTTATTCATTAAAGCATTTGAAAATAAGAAAAGTGAACCCTCTGCGACCGTTCATTACACTGCTTACAATATTCGGCAGCCATATGAAAAATTGGAAATTTGCACTGGGATGCTTATTCTTTATTATAACCATTGGTTATAGTGTATATTACTCAGTTACCACCGATAATCATGTCGATCAAGTCCGGCTTTTTTATGAAGAAGATGGTGTGACACTGATTAGCAAAATGCCGCATGCTCCGACCGAACCATTCTTACTTGGTTCTGATCGCAGAGGATTCGATCTACTTGATCAAATCGTGATTGGTGCCAAGTATACCCTGGTATTTGCCTTGTTGATCGCTCTGTTACGTGTAATGGGAGGGCTTTTGTTTGGTATAATTTATGCCTTTCACTTAAAACCTCGTGTGCAGCATTGGCTTGGGAAAATGATTGATGCTATCCACTTCCTGCCATTAAGCCTTATTGCCTATATCCTGCTTGCACCCATCTTAATGCCAACGATGGCGGGTTATACTTATTCCTTTTCAGAGCGAATCCTTTTAGAAGTATTGATCTTAACAGTGTTGGTTGTTCCTCTTACAACGGTCTTACTGGGAAAAGAAATCAAACGGGTTCTTGATTATGAATTTATAGCCAGTGCAAAAATTCTAGGTGGGAGTGGACTTCATTTATTTTGGCATCATATATTGCCACATCTTGGACCACGTTTAACAATATTGTTTGGGACTCAATTTATTCAAGTGTTGTTAATCTTTATACATTTAGGTGTTTTTAGCTTTTTCTTTGGCGGAACTGAAATTTCTCTTGATACGTTGGGAGGAGACCCTCCATCCTCGATTACCTATGAATGGTCAGGTCTAGTTGGGCAAATAGGACGAACAGCCATTAGGGGGGGCATGTACTGGTTTTTATGGATATTAGTTGCTTTTATGCTAGCAATACTAGCAATGCAGCTTATTATGCAAGGTGTGAAGGAGGTACAGCAGGTAAAGGTTGGTGTTCTCAATAGGCTACCAAGAACACGTCTGAAAAAGGTCAAAAGAATCTCTAAAGATACTCACTCCTATCAGGTAACAAAGGAAAGCTTTAAAGAAATGGGACGGGGAGTTTAGTTGTATTTTGTGGTAAAACCGCTCGAAAAATTGAGCGGTTTTTATCATGTTTTATTTTCAAGACTTCATCCATAATTTTGCTAGATCAACATATCCAAAATGCTTAATTTCAACATTCATAAGATTAATAGAAAATGGTATTTGCCGCTTTGAATAGTAAAGTGGGATACATAAAGAATTTTGAATTAAATAATCCTCAATTTTCAAATGATGATCTGTCCACTGCTCAAACGGCAAATCATTGTACCCTAGAATTAACTGTTTTAACTTTATATCTGTTTGCGTTAATTTATGAAGGGGCGAAAAAGCATTTTTCAAAAAAAAGAAATAGGAAAAGCTTTGGTTCAATTCAAATATTTCTCCATGAACAAATAAATCAGCATCTAAATTAAATTGATCCTTATTAACGGCATCTTGAAACGAGATTTCTTCAATCACAACTGCCAATCCAGCTTGCTCAAGGATGTCTTTAAGCCAATAAGAAACATCCTTTGCATAACTAACGACTTTCATAATAAGCGGACCTGTCATGATTGGTTTTTTTATTTTCGGCATCGAATAGGGCTTCGAATATCCTATTAAACATCCACTGGTATTTTCGGAAATTCGTGTGTGTACCTGAGATATTTGCTGACGGTTTTGGTCGATAAGCATATGAATATAATCGCGTACTTCTTTTCGTGCCATATCTGTTGGGCGAAATGGATTCAGTAAAACGATGCCAAAGCCTGAATCACTTTCAACTTCAAATGTCCCCACATTTTTAGACTCGTTTGCTCCATAATACAAAGCATTAAATTCTTTAGATACTTGAATAAATTCTACTCGATCTAATAATGGTCTCTCTCGAAAAAACTGTTTAAATGCGCATAAAAGGGTTTTTTCTTCCGAATCTTCGGCGATATAGAAGCTGCCCGTTCCGATAATTTGACCGTGGACTTCTTTATGGATGCTCGCTGGAATCATACTTAGTAGCTGCAATATATAGGTACAGCCATCTGTAAATTCAAGCTCGACAACCAGTGGTGAAGGGGAAGATATGTTTATAATTGGGCTCCATAACTCAGCATATTCTCGTGATTGTTTCATTCCCTTAAATGATAGAACAACATCTTCTGCTTTTAAAATCGAACCATCATGAAAATGGATATCTTTTCGTAAATAAAGAGTTAACTTCGTAGCTGTGAGTTCCCAGCTGTGAGCAAGTTCTGATGTTATCGTATTATCTTCGTTCAATGCAACCACACGGTTATATACATTTGCTACTAGATTCGCACTATGCACATCGGCAGCTTTTAATGGATGAAACGTTAGGAAGTGATAATAGCGTGGAATGATCAGACGATCTAGATCCTCTTGATGGAATCCGAATTTTGATTGAAAGATATTCATTAAGCGCTGTTTTGTTTCAAGCGACCAATTTAACAATAATAGTTTACTTATTTCCTCAATAGAGTAAGTCTCTATTTTCGCTAAAAATAGTTTTTCATAGGTCACTTCCACGTCTTTTATCCATTGTAATATTGAAACGTTTCCTCTACCTTTCCCAGACTGAAAGGTTAGCCAGCCTTCTTCTTGCCATTGATGCAGCTTGCGCCGAGTTTGCTTCATGCTAAGATCAATTATTTCTGAGAGCTGTTTAACTTTGACTTCACCAGATGAAGTTGAATTCCAAAGTAGTAATAGATTATCATCCATTTTCATTCATTCCTTTAAAAGTAGACATTTTTTAAAGATTTGGACATTTTTAACTTTCTTAGTCTAGTTTACTATAGTTGTAGTGGAAGGAGTGACAATTATGGCTTGGAAAGAATACCCTCAGAACATTAAAGTTCGACTGATCACCTCGTTTTTCAATCGAGCAATATCAAGCTCAGTAATGCCATTTATGGCACTCTTCTTTGCGCAGCATAAAGGTGCCATTTGGGCTGGTAGTTTTCTAGTAGTGAATGTGTGTATAAGTTTTTTTATTAACTTAATCGGTGGTTATATTTCCGACCGCTTACCTCGAAAAAGAGTAATCGTGCTAACGTCGATACTTAGCTCACTGATGTTTGCACTTATGACGGTTAGTTTACTGCCAGAGGAAAAGTGGATCGTATTGTTTGCCATTAGCTATATCATTTTTACAATTACAAACAGCTTGGGTCGTCCGGCGGTGCAAGCGGTGATTATTGACTCGACGACTCCTGAAAACCGAAAGGCGATTTATGCCATTGAATATTGGCTAAATAATTTATCGATGGCAATTGGCGCAGCACTAGGTGGACTTTTGTATGTGAATCATCAGCTTGAACTCTTCGTCACCTTAACCGTGGTGTCTGTAAGCCTACCAATTGCCTACCAAATATGGTTACAAGATACACGTGTACAGCTTCTTGAGAAAACGCATAAAAATATCTTAGTTGATTTACTCCATAACTACAAAGTTGCATTTCAGGATAAACCATTTGTCATGGTAGTGGTGGGGTCCATGTTTATTTATGCAGCTGAATTTTCCTTAAATAGCTATATCGGGGTTCGCCTTACCGAAGAATTTAAGTCGGTATTTGTAGGAGATTTTGAAATTGCAGGCGTGAGGATGCTAAGTATTTTAAATATCCAAAATATGCTGATGGTCGTCCTGCTTACCTTCTTTATTACCAAATTCACGGATAAATTTTCAAAACAGAGGGCGTTACTACTTGGGCTATTTATCTATAGTGTGGGATATGCTGTAGTCACCTCAGCGAATATTTGGTATGTACTTGTGTTATTTAATGCGTTTGCTACGATTGGCGAACTTATTTATTCTCCTATTGCTAATGCAGAAAAAGCGAATATGATGCCGGAAAATAAGCGCGGTTCATATTCTGCCTTTTCTGGTTTAAGTTTTAGCGGGGCAGATTTGATTGCCCGGTCAACAATAATAATCGGTGCATTTTTAGTGCCAACAATGATGTCTGTTTACATTGGGATTATCTTAATGGCAGGAACCTTTTTACTTTACAGTGGGCTTTTTGTAGCAAATAAGATTCAAATTCAAAAGGAATTACAAAATGAAAAGGGAGGATTCTAATGAAATTCGTTTTATTATTTGGACCACAGGCTGTTGGGAAAATGACTGTCGGGCATGAGCTAGAAAAAATAACGGAGTTGAAACTGTTTCATAACCACATGACAATTGAGTTAGTTACTCCCTTTTTTGACTACGGTACGAAAGAGGGGAGTAGATTAGTAAATCTATTCCGCCAAGAAATATTTGAGGCAGTCGCTAACAGTGATTTATATGGGATGATATTTACTTATGTGTGGGCATTCGATCAGCAGGAGGATTGGGATTTTGTTGCTAACCTATGTCAGCTATTTGAGTCAAGGGGAGCTGAAGTCTTTTTTGTAGAACTCGAGGCAGATTTGGAAGAGAGACTTAAACGTAACAAAAGCCCTCATCGACTAGAACATAAACCTACAAAAAGGAATATAGATTGGTCTGAAATCGATTTGAAAAAAACGATGGAAAAGCATAGATTAAACTCATTTGAAAATGAAATCACTAGGGAAAACTATCTGAAAATAAACAATACAGGCTTGAGTGCAGGGGAAGTAGCGCATCATATTAAAAATATGTTTCTATTGTAGTATCTTAGAGGGGGAATAGAAAGCTATTCCCTCTTTACTTTTTTGCGATAGTCTTTAATTATTTCCATATATTGTGTATCTCCGAGTCCAAGATGAGTATATGTCTCGAGTAATGCTAGCATAAGCTCTTTTTCTGTGAGGTTTTGATGTTTTTGAATGTAACGCATAAGATCACTGTCTTCATTTAGGTAATTCAAATAAAGTGCTACTCCCTGCTTTAAGATGGCTGGATAAATATCACTAGGCATTGTTTTATCTATTACAACTTGTTTAAACAGTGCATCATATCCCTTCGCCTCGAGTGTGAAACTTTCTAGCAGATTAAACTTATCACCGACTAAATGGAGGTCAAGTGGATGGTTATGATTCGTTCTGTCTAACCATGCAAGTAAGGTTAGCAGATTGATTTGACAAAACATATCAGCATCAAACCATAATGAAATGTGGGTAAAGTTTTTACTTAATAGCGGTTGCAAGGGTTTTAGTGTGTGTTCAATATATTGCACCGGCGTTACATGATGAACCTTTGCACGTAATTCGATGAATTCATCAGAAAATAGATCATTAGACGTGTTTCCATAACACATGGCTTCATTAAAGGGAGTCATCATTTCACCTTCAAGAAAATGTGTCTCTCTGTAATAATCGTACATTGCTTGTCCATTTAATATATGTAATGTATTTTTTTGTATCATCGTTGACAACTCCTGTTCCTATTAATTAAATTGCATTAATGATTAGCTGTTTTTTCGAATTAAAATTTTAGTTGTCCATTTCCTAAAGGAAGTGGGCTCTTTTTGATATAATAATACCAAAATCCAACTAACCTTTGGAAGGCACGATTAATTGAGAAAACAAATTTATGACTGAAAAGGAAAAAGGCTAAGTGGAAAACCTTATAAATTATTTGGTGAAGAACTATTTTGCTAAATTGAATATTTTAAAAATCATAGCATCACCTAGGCTTTTTAATTCGTTTTTTATGATAATTTATGAAACAAAGAGAAAGGAAATATGCATATATGAATATTAAAACAGTATCAATCATTGGGCTAGGCGCATTAGGAATTTTATTTGGTCATCATTTGTCCAAAAAAATGCCAAAGGTAGATTTGAGAATTATTGCTAATCAGGATCGAATCAAGAGATATGAAAAAGACAAGATTTTATGTAATGGTGAAAGGTGCCAGTTTAATTATGTTACACCAGATGCTGTTTGTGAACCAGCTGATTTACTTATTTTTACTGTTAAATTCGATGGTTTAGAGGATGCTGTTCAAGCTGTTAAGAATCATGTTGGAGAGCATACCATTATTCTATCAGCGTTAAATGGGATTACAAGTGAAGCTGTAATTGGCCAGACTTATGGGATGGATAAAGTTTTATATTGTGTCGCCCAGGGGATGGATGCAGTTAAAATAGGAAATGAACTTACATACACTAATAGGGGAATGCTCTGTTTTGGAGATTGGGAACCAGGTATTGTATCCGAAAAGGTGAAAAGAGTAGCTGACTTTTTTGAAAAAATGGAGTTTCCATATGAAGTAGATACCAAAATGACCAAGCGGCAATGGGGCAAATTTATGCTAAATGTTGGAGTTAACCAAACGGTTGCTGTTTTTAATAGCAATTACGGTGAAATCCAAAGGGAAGGACAAGCGAGAGAAATAATGATTGCTGCGATGAGAGAGGTTATGGCTCTATCAGAATATGAAGGAACCTATTTAACTGAATCCGATTTAGAATACTGGTTAGGCGTATTAGGCAGATTAGACCCAGAAGGAAAACCTTCATTGGCTCAAGATATAGAAGCTAGGCGGCATAGTGAAGTAGAATTATTTTCAGGTACTGTATTGGAATTAGGCTTAAAACATGGAATTCCAACACCTGTAAACAAAAAACTTTACGATAAGATTAAAATTATGGAGAGTCAATACTGAGATTGTGGATAAAAAAATAACCTAGGCAGCCCCAAATCGTTATGTAAAAGTAAAGCGCATAACGATTTGGGGTTGTCTTTTTTTATTTGATCAAATTTAGATTAGTTCACAAATTTGTCATTTTTGCATTTTTGGAAATGGCAACGTAGTGACTGTTATTTTAATATTAAAATAACATTTCGGTGAGGTAAACACTGTGATAACAGTGGTTTTAGGGGATAAATAACCCAAAATCACTAATCTTTTCATTCAGCTGAAATAATTTACAAGTAAATCAAGTGAAATGATAATTACTTAAAAATGTGATTCAGTTCACTTCGTTGATAACCGTTCCCAACTATGATTTAAGTATAAGTTAGTTAAGTAAAAACAAGTCATATAACAACAATTAAGGGGGTTGGTTTTCAATGGCGAATAGCAAAAAAAATAAAGGTAACGAACAGGAAGCACCGTTAGTTGGTACCTGGATTTCTGTAGGAGTGGTTGGAGTAGTGATTCTTGCTACGTACATTATATTATTTAGTCTATATATGGGTAGAGTCTAAGGGGGGAATTGAAATGAAAATGCATCTTGATGAAAAAATATGGCTTACATTAAGCTTTGGTATGATTATGGCTTTCATGCTATTTACTGGTTATCAAGCAGTTGCTTTAGAAATGGGACCGCCGAGTCATATGGAAACAATTGATCCACAAAAGGTAGATCAAACGGCCCCATTTGACAATCCTGGAATTAAACAAATTGGCGAAAACGAATATGAAGTGGTTATGACATTACAAGTATTCAGTTTTAATCCAAGTAATTTTGAAATACCTGCTGGAGCAACTGTACATTTTATCTTAACTTCGAAGGATGTTGTACACGGATTTGAAGTTGCAGGTACAAACATTAATACAATGGTAATGCCTGGACAAATCCAAAAAATCACACAAAAATTTGATAAACCAGGAAACTATTTAGTTTTATGTAATGAATATTGTGGTGCAGGTCACCAAGTAATGAGTACAACATTTACGGTTAAATAAAGGGGGGAAAGCAAAATGGAAACGGCAATACCAAAAACATCATTTAAAGATAAAACAAATAAAGTTTTAGGAATTAATCCACAAGACGCTCTTATATCGAAATTATATATGTCTGTATCATTTATTGCATTACTAATCGGAGGAATTTTAGGATTAGTTCAAGGACTTAACCGTGCAGGACTTTTAGAATTACCATCGTGGTTAAATTATTATCAAGTACTGACAGCTCATGGTTTATTATTAGTACTCGTGTTTACAGCTTTCTTTACGATTGGTTACTTTTATGCAGCTCTTTCCCATACTTTAGGCGGACTGCTTCCAGTGGTAAGAAAGATGGCATGGGTTGGTTTTAGTTTGAAGATTGTCGGATTTGTATTAGCGGTCGTTCCAATCATAATGAATGAAGCATCCGTTATGTACACCTTTTATCCACCAATGGCCGCACATCCAGCATTCTATATTGGTTTAGCATTAATTGTTGTTGGCGTATGGGTGTGTGCGTTCGGTGCATTTATCCAAGTGGCAAATTGGAGAAAGAACAATAAAGGACAGCATGTTCCTATTCTAGCTTACTTTGCTACTGCTGTATTTATTCTATTATTCTTCGGTAGTGTTCCTGTAGCTATTGAAGTACTCGTGATGATTATTCCATGGTCAATTGGTTGGGTTGAAACGATCAATGTCATGGTTGCTCGTACACTATTTTGGGCTTTTGGGCATACATTAGTTAATATTTGGTATTTAACAGCTGTATCTGCATGGTATGTAGTTGTACCAAAAATTATGGGCGGTAGACGTTGGAGTGATGTGTTAACCCGTGTTGTTATCATTGGATTAGTTGTTATGAACATCACTGGTGGATTCCATCACCAAATTGTTGATCCTGCTATCAATGAAGTAGTAAAATATATGCACGTATTTATGAGTTTAGCCATTGGATTCCCATCATTAATGACAGCATTTGCTCTATTCGCAGTATTTGAGCGTACGGCAAGAAGAAAAGGTGGAAAAGGATTAATTGGCTGGTGGAAAAAGATGCCATGGGGAGACGTTCGTTTCCTAGCTCCATTTATTGCGATGGTTGCCTTTATTCCAGCTGGAGCAGGTGGTATTGCTCAAAGCACGAACCAATTAGACGGAGTTGTTCATAATACAATGTGGATTGTAGGACACTTCCACTTAACATTAGGCATGTCTGTAGCTATGACATTCTTCGGTATCAGTTATTGGTTAGTTCCATATATTTCAAAACGGGTACTAACACCAGCGATGAATAGATTAGGTGTTATCCAAACCATTCTTTGGACTGTAGGTATGATCTTTATGTCAGGTGCAATGCACTGGGTAGGATTGCTTGGTTCACCAAGAAGAACTTCATACACAACTTATGGCGACCATGCAACTGCATTAAGCTGGGATCCGTACTTGACGTTCTTAGCTGTTGGAGGAACACTATTAATTATCGCGGTTATTCTTCAAGTGTATGCTGTATTCAACATGATGTTCTTCGCACCAAAAGGGGATACTGAGTTCCCGATTGCTGAAGAAGAAGATAATGCAACAAAAACACCATATTGGACAGAGCGTTGGGGAATTTGGATTGTTGTTATGCTGATCGTTGTAGCAATGGCCTACGTTATTCCACTGACTGATATGATTGTGAATGCACCACCAGGATCACCACCATTTAAGACTTGGTAAGATGAAAAGTGTAATTGCCTAGCGCTGGGAGCTAGGCATGTATTGATAAAGAGATAGCTCAAGTTATTAGGGCTATCTCTTTATGTTTAAGTAACCTTTTTAAATAAGAGAATCCATAGATGGAAGTGGATGTTATGATTAATAATAGGCATAATACCATAGCGATAATACTAGTTTTACTTTTTGGAGTAGGCTTATTCTACATTGGAACAGATGGTTTCCAGGCATATACGGCCGAAACTGCAAGAGTGAATAAACTGGTCGATGAACAACCTAAATTCCCTAAGGTAACATTAGAGGATAGTAAAGGACGAACCTATGATATTTCTGAGTTCAAAGATAAATATGTATTTATTACATTTATCTATACATCCTGTACCACTGTTTGTCCGCAATTAGAAGTCAACATGTCTAAAGTTTATGATGCAATACCAAGTAAGTATATTGGCGAAGATATTGTTTTTTTAAGTATTAGCTTTGACCCTACCAGGGATGACCCGGCTACATTAGAGAAATACCGGGGCTATTTTAATAGTGATGGCGAAACTTGGAGGATGGCGAGAATTAATGACCAAGACGAATTAGACTCCTTATTAAATAGCTTTGGTGTGATTGTGATTCCGGATAAGAATGGAAACTTCGCTCATAACTCAGCCTTTTATTTGGTCGATAAAAAAGGTAGTTTGGTCGATGTAATGGATTATACAAAGATTGATGAAGCTGCAAATAACGTTGTAAGCATCCTCGAGAATGAGAAGGGGGAGTAATCGATGAATCAATCCCTTTTAGGCTTACTTTTATATATTTTCTTAGTTGCTCCACCTGTTGCAAAATTTATGGAATTAAATATGGTCATCCATATGCATATGCAAATGACTGGACTGGTGATTGCAGGATACTTAATGGCACGGTTTTTTCAAATCCGATTTCCTGGATTTTTTGAAAAATGGAATCATAACGGTGTACCGGGTATCATGTTATTTGTTATCACCGCGCTTTACTGGATGTTACCCCGTTCGATGGATGAAGCGTTGACTGTTCAAGCTGTGGAGTTGTTTAAATTTATTAGTTTACCATTTTTTGCTGGCATCGGCCTACGTGATGGTTGGAAAAAGCTAGCACCAATTGTGAAAAATAGTATTATTATTGGATTTGCGATCCTATTTTTGGCATTAGGATGGTTATATATTTGGTCACCTGAGCAATTGTGTAATAACTATTTGGTCATTGAGCAGATTGCCCTTGGCTGGGGATTTTTAACAACGGCTATCGCTATGGTAATTTATTTGGCTTATCGCTTTTTTATAGATCCTTCGGCATATGAATAATTGAGTAAAAAGTGAAGTGGCACTCGATTTTTCGAGTGCCTTTTTCACTTAATGTAATATTTGTAAATGTACTTTTTACCTCCGATAAAGTAACATTACAATTGTAGCATTTTAATAGGGGAGGATTTTATGAGTAAAAATAAGATACCATCTCCACTTCTGGCTGGAGAAACGATATCAAATACTAGTAATAAATCTAGTTTACTTTCTGATTTAAAAGCACTTTTTAAGGCACCAGTGTTACTCGCAAATGTATTACCTGTTTTTTCGGGTTTTTGGCTAGCACTATATTTTACCAATACCTCATTAAGTGATCGATGGGGTCTATTTTTATTAACTCTGGTAGGAAGTACATTGGTTATGGCTGGAGCACTTATACTTAATAATTGGTACGATGTCGATATTGATACAATAATGGATAGAACCAAAGGACGTCCAACTGTAACAGGGAGTATTTCACTTAAAGTTGTGTTAACCTTGGGAATTGTTCTTAGCATTTTAGGGTTCATTCTTTTGCTTTTTACAACAGTAGAAGCCACCCTTTATGCATTTGTGGGTTGGTTTATCTATGTCTTTTTATATACCATGTGGTCAAAGCGAAGATATGCCTTTAACACGATTATTGGGAGCGTTTCTGGGGCAGTTACTCCTTTAATTGGCTGGGCAGCCATCGACTCTATTAACCATGTTGTTCCCATTGTATTATTTCTGATTTTGTTTATTTTTCAAATGCCACATACATTTGCGATCGCAATGCGGAAATGTGAAGAATACAGAGCAGCGGGGGTTGCGATGCTGCCGGTTGTACGCGGCTTTAAAGTAACGAAGCGTCAAATGGTCGCATATATCGCTTTCCTACTGCCTTTTCCATTTTTCTTAACAGATTTAGGTACAACCTTTATTGTCATTGCAACCTTGCTTAATGTGGGCTGGCTAGTGGTCAGTATCAGCGGATTTTTTATAAAAGATGATATAAAATGGGCATATGTTAATTTTCTATATTCCGTAAATTATATAACTATCTTGTTCCTCATGATGGTTATAGTTACTTTGCCACTTTTTAGATAAAAAGAATGTATTATTAAAACTTGATATATTATCATGACCCACCCAATAGATACTTTAATATATTAAAACAGGGCGCTTTTCCTTTTTAAGGAAAGCGCCTTGTTTATTTTTTTGCAAATTTAATCGTATTCTTACTATCAAAATTAAATGACTTTCATAAAAGTCTAGCAATCTTTATAATTAGATAGGGGAAATAATAGAGTAGAAAGTCAGGGAGGGGAGAAAATGTTATATTTAGCTCCACTTATGCTTGAAAAAGTCGGAATTATCGTTATTGTTGCTTTTTTACTATCGCAAATGAAATCATTTCGCCAAGTAATTCAAAATGAGCACAGTACAAATGAGAAAATTATGCTTATTTTACTTTTTGGTGCATTCGGGATTATTAGTAATTACACAGGAATTGAAGTTCAGCATAATACAATTAGCAGGGCGGAGTGGCTTTCTGAACTAGACTCGGAGAGTGCACTCGCAAATACAAGAGTGATGGGGATCGTTATTGGAGGATTACTGGGAGGCCCTACAGTCGGTATTGGTGCCGGTTTAATTGCTGGAATCCATCGTTACTCGCTAGGTGGTTTTACAGCATTTTCATGTGGTATTTCTACTATTTTAGCTGGAATGGTTGCTGGATACTTTGGGAAAAAACGAAAACAAAATGGAAAACAAATCACTACTAAATTTGCTGTCATAATAGGAATGGTAATGGAAGCCGTCCAGATGTTAATTATCCTTGTTGTAGCTAAACCAATTGACCAGGCATGGAATCTCGTTCAGCTCATCAGCTTTCCGATGATTTTCGGGAATGGATTAGGAACCTTACTGTTTATGTTAATTATTCAAGCAGTTAAACGTGAAAATGAGCGTACTCGTGCGAACCAAACGACTCAAGCATTTTTTATTGCTGATCAAACGTTGCCGTATTTCCGTCAGGGCTTAAATATTCAATCATGCAAAGAAGTCGCGAGAATAATGCTGGACCTAACGGATGCTGATGCGGTTTCTATTACAGATAACTATCAAGTTCTAGCTCATGAGGGTTCCGCTTCAGATCACCATGTCATAAAGTCGAAGCCTGAGACTGGTTTGACCAAAAAAGTGCTCGAAAGCGGCAAGATTTCAGTTGCAAGGTCGAAGAAAGAAATCTCTTGTTTTCATGGTGGTTGTCCTTTAGAAGCTGCCATTGTCCTACCATTAAAGGTTAATAACAAAATTGCTGGTACATTAAAAATGTACTATATTAAGCCTGATAAACTAGATAGGGTCCAAAAGGAATTAGCCGAAGGACTGGCAAATCTTTTTTCGGCACAGCTAGAACTTGCAGAAGCAGAAAGACAGACAAAGTTATTGAAGGATGCAGAAATTAAAGCCCTACAAGCGCAAATTCATCCGCATTTCTTATTTAATAGTATCAATACAATCTCAGCACTTTGCCGTACAGATGCAGACAAAGCTCGAAAATTACTTTTGGATCTAGGATCATTTTTTCGAAGCAATCTCCAAGGAGCGAGGCAGATGCTGATCCCAATTGAGAAAGAATTAGATAATGTTAGGGCCTATCTGTCATTGGAGCAGACTCGGTTTCCAAATAAATACTATATAGACTTCGATATTGAACCAAATATCGAAAAAGTATTGATTCCTCCGTTTACTTTACAGCCTTTGGTTGAAAATGCGATTTATTATGGATTTCCTCGAAGTAAACTAGAGGGGAAGATCTCTATTCGGGTTTTTTCTGAAAATAACCAATTACAAATAATCGTTGTGGATAACGGAAATGGAATTCCTGAAGAACGGATAAAGATTCTTGGTAAGCAAATTGTAAATTCTAAAAAGGGAAATGGCACAGCGATCTTTAATATTACCGAACGTCTAAAAGGAATATATAATGGTCAAGCCAGTTTAAAGATAAAAAGTAGGGTGGATCATGGAACAACTGTTGTGGTATCCATCCCTCTCAACAGTAAAGGAGTGTTCGATCAAGATGTTGAAGGCTTATATAGTGGATGATGAACCATTGGCGAGAGATGAATTGAAATACCTGCTTAATCGAAGTAAACAGGTGGAAATTATAGGTGAAAGTGATTGTGTGGAGGATGCAATTTCTGATATTTCCATGCTAAAACCAGATATTGTTTTTTTGGATATTGAACTAGCTGAAGATAACGGATTAAGCTTAGCAAAGCAATTAGAATCCATTATACCAACGCCTGCCATTGTTTTTGCTACGGCTTATGATGAGTATGCATTCCAAGCATTTGAATTAAATGCAGTCGATTATATTTTAAAGCCCTTTGATGAACAGCGTATTCAAAAAACACTGGAAAAAATAACGAAAATGCAAAAAGTCGAAAATAAGGATTTATTAGTCCATGCTTCAATGAAAAATAATGAAAATGGAAAAATAGCGGTCCTTGTCAATGAACGAATCATTTTATTAACCTTGGCAGATATTCTATATTTAGAATCTAGTGAAGGTAAGTGCACGATCGTAACTATTAATCAAGAATACACAGTTAGTGAGGCACTTGTCGTTTTGGAGAAAAAGTTAATTCCTTCTAAATTTCTTCGCATCCATCGTAGTTTCATAGTAAACCTTGATTATATTGTAGAAATAGAACCTTGGTTTAACTCTACCTATAATTTACTTTTGAAGGACGGCTCTAAAGTGCCAGTTAGTCGTACCTATGTTAAGGAATTAAAGCAGCGTATAGGATTTTAGATTTAAGTATTTCGCTTGTCGATTTTTGTAATTCACCTATCCATTTTTGCATGTTAACCTGAAAATGAAAATAAATTGTTTTCATTTTGTAATATATATGAGTAACAAACTTGAATGGGGGGTTAATAAAAAATGAATGCGATTACAATAGTTGTTGCTTCGATATGTATCCTATTAATAGTTTATCGTTTATATGGTACATTCATGGCAGCAAAGGTTTTAAAACTTGATCAGCTAGATGCTTTAAAGCAGACTCCTGCACAGAAATTAGATGATGGTCAAGATTATGTACCCACGAATAAATGGGTCGTATTTGGTCACCATTTTGCTGCGATTGCTGCAGCGGGTCCGTTAGTTGGTCCCATCCTAGCAGCTCAATTCGGTTATTTACCAGGATTGATTTGGCTTTTAGTTGGTGCGGTAATTGGCGGAGCGGTTCACGATATGGTTGTTCTCTTTGCCTCTATGCGTAGAGATGGAAAATCTTTATCTGAAGTTGCCAAAGAGGAACTAGGTCCTGTGGCAGGGTTCTGTACAGGCTTAGCCATGTTATTTATTATTACTATTACAATGGCTGGTTTATCCATGGTTGTTCTTGGCGCGCTTGAAAGAAACCCTTGGGGAACATTCGCAGTAGGAATCACCATTCCGATTGCAATGGCCGTTGGATTGTATCATAAAAAGACAGGCAACTTAAAACTAGCAACGATCGTTGGGTTCGCTGCAATTATGTTGGCCATTGTATTGGGACCAAACATTCAAGGCACAGCGTTTGGCGATTTGTTAACACTTGAAAAAAGCACATTAGCACTTATTCTACCAATCTATGCATTTTTTGCTGCTGCTTTACCAGTCTGGTTATTGCTGGCACCTCGAGATTATTTAAGTACTTTTATGAAGATTGGAGTATTCGCAGCATTGATTGTTGGGGTATTCATTGTAAATCCAGAAGTTCAATTCCCGGCATTTACAGAATTTATTAATGGCGGTGGTCCTATTATTGCTGGACCTGTTTGGCCATTTATCTCTATTACAATTGCTTGTGGAGCGATTTCAGGATTCCATGCATTTGTTGGATCCGGTACAACACCGAAGATGATTAATCGTTGGAGCGACGTTAAAGGTGTTGCGTTTGGAGCGATGCTTGTTGAATGCTTAGTGGCAATCATGGCATTAATTGCCGCTATTTCACTACAACCAGGTGATTATTTTGCAATCAACTCATCACCGGAGAAATTCGCAACACTCGGAATGGAAACGGTTCATCTAGGTGAACTTAGTAAAGAAATAGGAATGGACCTTGAAGGAAGAACAGGTGGAGCTGTTACACTGGCAGTAGGGATGACGTACATCTTCACAGCCGTTCCATTTTTTGCGAAAATGGCATCATACTTCTACCAATTTGTTATTCTTTTTGAGGCTGTCTTTATCTTAACAGCAATTGACTCAGGTACACGGGTTGCTCGTTATCTTATTCAAGATTTCTTTGGAGACTTCATTAAACCGTTAAAACGTACAGATTCACTGGGGGCGAATATTTTTGCCAGTGCATTGGCCTGCTTCATGTGGGGATATCTTCTGTTCTCCGGTGACATCAGTTCTGTCTGGGCATTATTCGGTGTATCCAACCAATTAATGGCTTCGATTGGACTTATTGTGGGCGCAACTGTAGTCCTTAAGGTTGCTGAAAAGCGTTGGTACATGCTGACATGTCTAATACCTCTTGCCTACCTTTTTGTAACTGTAATGGTAGCAGGATATTGGATGGTGAAGAACGTCTACTTCAATGGAGCCAACCCTGGTTTCAATGTATTAAACGGAATCCTGTCCATTATAATGCTAATTCTTGGAGTTGTTATCCTAGCCACTTCAATTAATAAATGGATTAAGCTATGGAAAATACCACAAGCAGTATTAGTAGAACAATCGAATAAAGAAGTCGCTTAAAAAAATAGCACCCTTTCAACAAAGTTGAAGGGGTGCTTATTGTTTATTCAAGTTTTGCAGAGATAGACTTTAAGAATCCGAAACCAGACAATCTTAGATTTAGTTTATTTTTTCTGCTGATATTTTTATGTACATATATTGATAGATTGTCGATAATAAACTCATTAAAGTTTGTTAAGGTCTTGGGTTTGCCTGGTACAGCCACCACCTCTTGTATACTAGGGGCACAGCAAGCATTTACCTCTAAGGTTTTTACAGTTAATTGATTCCCCTTAGTTTCAATCCATTTTTTTGATTCAACATCTATTTCAACATTCATAGATCCTCGGCCTCCTTTATACTAATACATCCTATTTTATTACCTACTAATTACTTTAATTGTACTGTATGAAAAAGATGTTGTCATGTCTGAATAGTAACTTTTTAAACGTAAAAAAACACCTAATCAGCTGATTAGGTGTCTTTTAAATGATTATCTTATGCCCTTCATTAAGCCCTGAATTTTCGGAGATATTGCGAAAAGTAAAATACTTAGTACAATCGCTGCTCCACCGATGATCCCAAAGTACGCCATTTCATTCTCTGGGGAATAGAATCTAACGACTTGGGCATTAAGAGCCTGAGCTGCAGTACTTGATAAAAACCATAAACTCATCGTTTGTGCGGAAAAGGCAGCAGGAGCTAATTTTGTTGTTGCAGATAAACCAACCGGTGATAAGCACAATTCACCAAAAACAACAATTAAATAGCTAAGTACAAGCCACATTGGGCTTACCAATGAATCTGAGCCGCCAAAGTAAGCTGGCAAAAGGATAACAAGGAAGGATAGCCCTGCGAACAATAACGCTATTGAGAACTTTTGCGGTATCGTTGGTTGACGTTTTCCTAATTTAACCCACATCCAAGCAAAAACAGGCGCCAAAACAATGATAAATAACGGGTTTAAGGATTGGAACCATGCAGGAGAAATCGTTATTCCTGCAAATTCTAATTGAGTTCTCTCGGCCGCATATAATCCAAGAATAGTTGAACCCTGCTCTTGAATAGACCAGAACATAACGGATGCAACGAATAATGGTATATAAGCAAGAATTCGTGAACGCTCTACAGCAGTTGTTTTAGGACTGCGGTACATGACAACAAAGTAAATAGTTGGAATCAAAATACCAAGAATTGTAACCAAATTGATAAAGCTAGCAATAGTTAGAAGTCCCTTTGGGATTAAAACAGCACAAAGAGCAGCAATAAGTACGACACTCAGTCCAATAATCGTATAAGTTTTCTTCTTTTCAGTTTTGGATAGCGGATTTGGAATATTGGTACCAGCTAGACCAAGGTTTTTCTTCTTTGTTAATACAAACATAACAAGTCCTGCGAACATTCCGACAGCAGCGATACCAAAACCTAAATGGAAATCAATTTTCATTCCCACCGTTCCAGCAATTAATGGTGCTAAGAATCCACCCAAGTTAATTCCCATATAGAAAATGGTAAAGCCTGCATCACGACGATCATCCGTTTCGCTGTACAGGTCACCGACAACAGTAGAAACATTTGGCTTCAGCAAGCCAGTTCCGAGTACAATCAAAACCATAGAAACAAAGAACAAGGCCACGTTACCGGGTATTGCTAGGGCAATATGACCGAACATAATCAATATTCCACCATAAAAAATGGCTCTAGAAGTACCGAAAACTCGGTCAGCTAACCAACCACCAATAACACCGGACATATAAACAAGTGCTCCATAAATGGACATAATGGACATAGCTAAGTTTTTATCAAGTCCTAATCCGCCTTTTGTAACTTCAAAGTACATATAGAATAGAAGGATAGCTCTCATTCCATAATACGAGAAACGCTCCCAGAATTCTGTGAAGAAAAGAGTGGATAATCCCTTTGGATGTCCGAAGAATCCCGTTTGAGGAACACTATCCACAATTTTCTGTTTATTGATATTTGACATGGTACAACCTCCTCTTTATTATACTATAATACTTTTGAATGTTTTAAACTGTCAAAAACTATTTTTGGTAATTAAATTTGAAAAGCCATAAGAACGCTGGCATTACAGTGTTTCTGTTGGATTTTTTAATGAGAAGAAAGTTTTTTTAAAATAGTAATTATATTGTGATAAAACAAACTAAACTGACAACTGCGCAACGAATAGTGAGAAATGAATCATTGTGTTTCATTTATGTTTAACTTTTGCTAAATGAGGAAAATTATTTACTAAGCAACATAATATGTGAGAGGAGTGTGATGGCAGTGAAAAAAGGATACTTAGTAATAGGAATTATTGTCGCGGTGCTTGTTATTTTCGGAGCGATGTTAATGTCCAGCTATAACAACTTTGTCAGCTTAGAGGAGAATGTTGATCAGTCTTATGCTCAAATTGAAAATCAACTTCAACGAAGGTTGGATCTAATCCCAAACCTTGTAAATACAGTAAAGGGTTATGCATCCCATGAAGAAGAAGTGATTACATCGATTTCAGATGCCCGTGCCCGGTTAGCAGGCGCAAATACGGTGGAGGAAGAAGCAAATGCTAACGCAGAATTATCAGGTGCTTTAAGCAGATTGCTTGTGGTAGTAGAAAATTATCCAAATCTTAAAGCCGATCGACAGTTTACGCAATTAATGGATGAACTGTCAGGAACCGAAAATAGAATCTCAGTGGCCCGAAAAGATTACAATGATCAAGTAGCGATTTATAACAAAAAGGTAAAAAGATTTCCAGGTGCATTAATAGCTGGAATAACTGGTTTTGATGAAAAAGAATACTTTAATGCAGATCCTAAAGCCGCAGAAGCACCAGAGGTTGATTTTGGAGGCAATGATTAATGAATGGGAATAGGGTCTTCAGCTTTTTATTGGTGATAGTTACCCTGTTTCTTTTTGTAGGAAGAGCATTCGCTGAGGACATCCAAATGCCCAAGCCAATGGGCGATATATATGTACAGGATTTTGCCAATGTATTAAATGACCAGGAAAAAGTGGAATTAAGAAATATAGGCAGAACCATTGAAAATCAAACAACAGCACAAATTGCCGTCATGACCGTCGACACAATAGGAGAACGGTCGATTGAGGAATTTGCTAACGAAGCATTTCGACAATACGGAATTGGCAGAGAGACCGAAGACAATGGGGTATTGCTAGTTGTTTCCATTAATGATCGTAAAGTGAGGATAGAAGTGGGTTATGGGCTAGAGGGGAGAATCCCAGATGGAAAAGCGGGTAGGATTCTTGATGAACATGCTATTCCCTATCTGCAGCAACAACAGCCGAACAAAGCGATAGTTGAAACCTATAATGTACTCGCAAATGAAGTTCTAGCCGAATATGGTCAAGAAGGATTACAGGGAATTGTGGATGAAGGCCAACCTGCTCCAGTTGATGGAGGGTTAGGCATTCCTAGTTGGCTGCTAATTCTTTTAGTTGTTGTTGTCGTATTTCTTGATATAAAATTTTTTGGCGGAACCTTAACACATATGCTTCTTTTCTTCCTATCCAGAGGTGGTGGCAGAGGCGGAGGGGGAGGTTCCCAAGGCGGCGGCGGTTCCTCTGGTGGTGGTGGCGCAGGGCGTGGCTGGTAATAAAGATAGTAGTATCAAGTAAGCTGACCTCGTAATAGGGCAGCTTTTTACGTTTAATGCTATAGTTAAAGATATTGTTTGAATAGAGGTAAAACAATGAAGGAAGATTATTATGATGCTTTGTTGAACATAAAAACAGGTGGAAATCAAAGGGGATTTAGCAGCTCCTTTCATTATCACAGATATGAACCAACACCCTATAGTGCACTTGAAACATTATTTACTCAGTATGAGTTAACAAGCAGCGACCATGTCGTTGATTTTGGATGTGGTAAAGGAAGATTAAATTTCTATATCAATTATTTTTTTCATTCAACGGTCGCAGGGGTAGAAATGAATGAGACTTACTATCAAGAAGCAGTTGAGAATCAAACGAGTTATTTGAAAAAGTTTAAAAGTCACAAGGATAAAATTCATTTCCACTGTTGCTTGGCAGAAAAGTATCAAATCGGCCTGCAGGATAATCGATTTTATTTTTTTAACCCCTTTACCGTACCGATATTTTGGAAGGTAATAAATAATATCCTGCTATCGGTCGAGAAGTCACCCAGAGAAATTGATTTGGTGCTATATTATCCATCAGAGGATTATATTTATTTTTTAGAAAACAATACGTCTTTTGAATTGTATAAGGAAATCAGCCTACCTGGTCTTTACGAACAAAATCCAAATGAACGATTTTTAATTTATCGATTGGTTTAAAAAAATAGAACGATAAAAGCCCTTGGTTTTATCAATGTAACCAAGGGCTTTTGCTTGCGGTGGATAGAAATTTATTCAGTTCTTTGTTTAAGGATATTTCTCCTCCAGCTTGAAGCCAGTTTTCTAGAATCTCTAAATAGTGAATTTGGCTATTTTTTAAATAACTATAAATGATTTGTGCCTCATCGATTTCATCTCTTCCCACTTCATTGAGTCTAGACGGTTCTGCAATATTAAAATGAAGGCAAATGTTTTTGCTTAGCTGTTCCATGGGTTTCTCATCCATTTTGAATATTTGACTAAATAGGATGGTTTTCCCCTTTATTAGGAAGAGTTTCCAAGTCGAGTCTGGCAAGCTCTCAATGACCACGATATTTTTATTTTCTTCGGTGAATTCAATGATTTTTTCTTTATTTAATAGAAAGTTTATGGAGTCAATAGAATCTCGATACTTTGAAGCTGCTTCATAATCGAATTTATCGGCATAAGCAATCATCCTTTGCTCCATTTCTTCAAGTATACTTGTATCCCTGCCAGTAAGTAATTCAATAATTTTATCAATAATTTGATTATACTGGTTAAGTGCCGCTCCACCCAAGCACATCCCGATACATAGCCCCAGAGAATGGTTTAAACAAGCTGTACTTTTTTTCGATGGGTTGCTACAGAGTATTTTATAGGCTTCTTTTATGCCGAAAATCGCTTTTTCTACCGTATGCTTGCTTGTATAGGGGCCGAAATAGAGATTGCCATCCTTCTCTTTAGGGTGATTGGTTATTTCAATCTTACGAGGATGATCATCCATATGTATCACGAGATAGGTATAGGCTAAAGGGCTCTTCATCCTTTTATTATAGAAAGGCTTTAACTCTTTAATGAGTTTACATTCAAGTATAAAGGCTTCAAATTCTGTATCTGTCAGAAGGTATTCAAAATCCTTTATGTTTGCTTTCAATTTATTTATCTTTTGCGAGTGAGCTATTGAGTTTTGAAAGTAAGTTCGCACTCTGTTTTTAAGATTCTTCGCTTTCCCTACATAAATGATGCTGCCATTTGCATCTTTCATAAGATACACTCCAGGGGATGTTGGAAGGTCTTTAACTTTAATTTTTAAAGAAATAAAAATCCCCCCTTTACTAGACTTCAATTAATTTTATCATATCTGAGTAATTGTGGTAAAATTCAGAGAGATTATCAATTTCTAGGGAAAAAATGAGGTTAAAATATGTTTAAACGGTATATGAACTTTCAAAAAAATAATGGTATTTCTCCTTATATTTGGACGATCCTTTGTATCCTGCCATTTTATTTTATTTTCCAATCATCTTCACCGATTAAAATATTCGTTGGAGTAATTCTTACGGTCTTATTTCTGATATTCTTCCGAATTGCCTTGAGTGTCAAAGGATGGCCTGTTTACCTATGGACCTTCATTCTAATTGGAATCTCCATTACATCAACAAGCCTTTTCAGCTACGTTTATTTTGCTTTTTTCCTAGCTTATTTTATCGGTAATATCAAAGAACGTGTGACCTTTTTAACCCTTTATTTTATCCATTTGATTAGCACCTCTGCATCGATAAATTTTAGTATTGTGCAGCAGGATGAATTATTCTTAAAACAATTGCCATTTGTTGTAATTACATGGATTGGTGTCATTCTACTTCCATTCAATATTCGAAATAAAAAAGAGATGGGACAACTTGAAGAAAAACTAGAGGATGCAAATAAGCGAATATCAGAGTTGATTAAACTGGAGGAGCGGCAGCGGATTGCCCGTGATCTTCACGATACATTGGGACAAAAACTATCACTTATTGGTTTGAAAAGTGATTTAGCTCGGAAATTAATTACAAAAGACCCAGATCAGGCACGCAGTGAGTTAAAGGATGTTCAACAGACAGCAAGAACTGCGTTGAGTGAAGTTAGAAAAATGGTTTCGTCTATGCGTGGGATACGCTTGAAGGATGAATTGGTACAGGTTAAAAAAATGCTCAAAGCTGCGCAAATAACCTTCGATAATGAGCCAGATTTTACACTAAAGGATGTTTCCTTACTGATAGAAAATATCCTTAGCATGTGCTTGAAGGAAGCGGTAACGAATATCGTCAAACATAGTGGTGCTACAACCTGTTCTGTTTCCATCAGTCAATCTTGGAAGGAGACGGTGTTGACCATTAAGGATAATGGTGTTTTCAAAGGCAAGGACGAGAGTTTAGCAAAGGGACACGGTTTATTAGGAATGAAAGAACGGCTTGAGTTTATAAACGGAAACCTGGAGCTTGTAACAAATGAGGGTACGACCTTAATCATCCGAGTTCCAAATGATGTTAAGCCTAGTGATAAGGAGAGAGAATGAATGATTAAAATCGTCATTGCTGAAGATCAACAAATGTTATTGGGTGCCTTTGGTTCACTATTAAACTTAGAAGAGGATATGGAAGTGGTCGGAAAGGCTTCGAATGGAGCGGAAGCGGTAGAATTGGTCCGGAAATATCAACCAGATGTTTGTATGATGGATATTGAAATGCCCGGGAAGAGCGGGCTAGAGGCAGCTGAAGAAATAAAGGGCTTAGACTGTAAAGTAATTATATTAACCACCTTTGCCCGTACGGGTTATTTTCAACGCGCATTAAAAGCAGGGGTTAGAGGCTATTTGTTAAAGGACAGTCCAAGTGAAGAGCTTGCGAGCTCAATACGCAGTGTTATGGAAGGAAAACGAGTTTACGCACCAGAGCTTATGGATGATGTCTATGGGGAAGAAAATCCACTCACCGAGAGAGAAAAAGAAGTATTAGAGCTAGTTGCAGATGGAAAAAACACACAAGAAATCGCAGAACAACTAAGTATCAAAACAGGAACCGTCCGCAACTACATCTCAGCCATCCTAGACAAACTAGACGTCAAAAACCGAATCGAAGCCATCACCCAATCGAAAGAAAAGGGCTGGTTCAAATAACAATAATGGTGCCTGTCACCACTCGTGGACACTGTCCACCTCAGGCGGACACTCCGAAATTAGAAATAGGATGTATTTTCCTGTTTCTATTTTTTTTGGGGGAATGATGGTATAATTATACTGAAAATTGTGATTATTAGTAATTGGGAGGAGTGAGGGCTTGATGAATGTAGCATCTCAGGTGACTGGAAAACGCGGGGAAAATTCGTATAGTTTTAATGAGTTTGTTTTGAAACGGGAGGGGCTGGATTGGTATCGTGATGAACCTTTCCTACAAAAGGCAGTAAAGAAATTTACCGGTGCTGAGTACGAAAAGACTCATGAAAGAATTTTAGCCTTTTCACCTGTTGTCTCATCCAAATGGAATCAACTTGCTGAACGAATCGCCAGGCCAGAGGTCCGTCCATACATGCTCCATTATGATGCCTTTAATCACCGAATTGACCGGATTGTTCGCCCCATGGAAGTACATCAGTTAGAGAAAGAAGTATTTGGTGAAGGGCTCTTTTCTAGTAAAATGCCACCTTGGGAAAGCTTTGTTAAACGAATGTTAACTCATCAGATTGGTGAAGGCGGTGTAACCTGTCCTTTAACATGTACCCATGGATTAATTGCCTTATTGGATGAATTTCCGAATCCAGAGTATCCTCAACTTCATGAGATTCTACTACATACAAAAGAAGGGCTAAATGGAGAGTTTGCCATTGGCGCCCAGTTTATGTCTGAAATACAAGGCGGCTCTGATCTGCCTAAGAATGTGCTTGAGGCTGTTCCGGATGGGAAGAACTACCGTTTATACGGTAATAAATTCTTCTGTTCAGCTGCACATGCTGATTATTCAGTTGTTACAGCAAAAATTTCAGGTTCTGACAAAGTATCAACCTTTATTGTTCCTGCCTGGCTCCCAGGTGATAAAGAAAAGGAAATCCGAAATGGCTACCAAATCAATCGGATTAAATGGAAGCTAGGCACCGCTGAATTACCTACAGCAGAAATTCTTTATCATGGGGCACTAGCATATCCAATCGGGCCGAAAGATAAGGGAATTGCCGTTGCCGTTGGAATTGTCCTCACACTTTCACGCCTTGAAATCGGTATTGCCTGTGCAGGGTTTATGCTGCGGGCATCAAGGGAGGCTGCCCTTTACGGTGACTTCCGAACAGCCTTTGGAAAAAAAGTAAAAGACTATCCTCTGGCAGCTAGTAAGCTAAAAAGAATTGAAAATGCAGCACAGCGGACGACAGCAGGTGCCTTCAAAATTTATGACCTGTTCTTACGCCTGGAGAAGCCGCTTAACCCTGGGCTAAATTCAGAGCATCCGTTGGAAGTTAGAAAACAGTTATTTAATCTGCGAGAACTTGTATTATTACAAAAGATTTGTGCGACAAACGAGGGAGCGGAAGTGTTAAGGGAAGCAATTTCTGTTTTTGCCGGGCATGGGGTAATGGAAGAGTTTTCATCATTGCCGCGGATTTTCCGTGATGTCGTTGTCAATGAACAGTGGGAAGGACCCCGTAATCTATTATTAACACAAATTTACCGTGATCTTCAAAGAGTATCCGAATGGTATACTCCTTCTGAATTTGTCGGCAGTGTTTTAGAGGGTGCTTCGCAGGCAAGTATGAAGCAATTCTCCGAGCAGCTCGAAGATTTACTACAAAGACCGGTACTAGGTGAAGTAAACGAGGCTTCGATGGAAGCGGCAGTTGAATGGGATGCATTTTGCGATTCTTTCTTTAAAGCCTATCAACAGGTTGCTTTGACGGAAATAAGATAAAGATTATTGAGCCTGACTTCTGGTGTAAATCAAACACTGGAGGTCAGGCTTTAATTTTTTTATCAAAAATAGGCAAACTAGTGATTGACATTAACGTTGCGTAAAGGTGTATCGTAATGCTATGAGGAGGTGAACGTGTGGAATATACAGTCCAGAAGCTAGGTAGTCTCGCAGGTGTTAGCACCAGAACACTACGATATTATGATGAAATTGGAATTCTTAAGCCAGCAAGAATTAATTCGTCTGGATATCGGATATATGGTCAAGCGGAAGTGGATCGTCTGCAGCAAATCTTATTTTACAGAGAATTAGGGGTTAGCTTGGAAAGCATCAAGGAGATTGTGACCGCACCATCCTTTGACGGTGTAAAAGCCCTGCGGGAGCATCGTGAAAAACTCCTCGAAAAAAAAGAACAATTAGAGCTATTAATTTCTAATGTTGATAAAACAATAGCCTTGACAGAAGGGAAGAGGAACATGTCAAATAAAGAAAAGTTTGAAGGCTTCAAGAAGAAAATGATTGATGACAATGAGAAGAAATACGGGAAAGAAGTTCGTGAAAAATATGGTAAGGAAACGGTTGAGAAGTCTAATGCAAAGGTCATGAATATGACAGAGCAACAACATGAAGAGGTTACGACCCTTGCGGAAGAGCTGCACAATACCTTGGCAGAGGCTTTTAAAACAGGCGACCCTGCAAGTGACATTGCTCAAAAAGCAGCAGATTTGCATAAGCAGTGGCTGACTTTTTATTGGAGTGAATATAGTAAGGAGGCACACGCAGGGCTTGCTCAAATGTATGTCGATGATGAAAGATTTACGGCCTATTATGACAAAGAGCAGCCAGGTACAGCAGCATTTTTAAGAGATGCCATTCATATTTATACAGGCATGAAAAAATAGTAATGAACTCACCCAAACAATGTCCTAAATAGTAACCTATTGAAAGTAAAATAAGCGGAGATTTTCCGGTTAGATGCAGAATCGAGCTCAGATTGAGGGATATAAGGGGAGATTTTCCGATTATGCAAAGCAAAAGCCCCCATTTTCCTATTTTTTGAGTCATTAGGCGGAATCTCTCCGTCTATTCAAGCCTTTTTTAATAATAATTACTAACTAAGCGAAATTTCTCCGTCTATTTATCAGACCAATTGTTATGTCAAAGTTAATGGAATTTTGTAGAAACCTTATTAAATAAAGAAAAAGACGTATGCCAATTCATACGTCAATTCTTGTGTCTTTTAATAAGAAAGCACCCGAAAACGGAACTCTTTAAGAATAGCTCTAGTCGGTTTTTTGGACGTTTCCCAGATTAGCTTTCTCGGGGCTTAATTAAATAATATTTTGTTATCGCTAAGTATTCCCGAAGATAGGATTTCGGGATGGCAATTGTCGGGGTTTTTGCAGGAAGACCTTCAACCTTTAAACCATGGTCTTTGGCAATTAATTTGGCTCGATAGATGTGAAAATCATTCGTTACAAGCAAACCTTTATTAAGATTGTCTGGGATCATCTTTTGTGAGAATTTGATATTCTCAACCGTAGAAGTCGATTTATCTTCGAGTATGATTCTTGCCTCATCGATTCCATGAGCAATTAGCCCAATCTGAATTGCTTCAGCCTCACTAATGTCCTCACCTGGACCTTTTCCACCCGATGCAATCGCAACCGTATTAGGGTTAAGCTTCAAGTAATCAGCTGCTGCATCAATCCGGTATTGAAGAGACAAGGATGGTTCAGTCCCTTTAACGCGAGCACCTAAGATGATGATGAATTCAGTACTTTTAGGAACCCCACTATTAATCTGCTCTCTTATTTTCATATGTAGAAAGGCAAAGTATATAAGCAAAATAATAAAGAATACACCCGCAACAACCAGCAACTTTTTACGTAAACTCATAACCTCAAATCCAATCATATAATAGTATAAGAGTGTTCAATAGCACTAAGATTATCCTACCATAAAACACAACACTGTCCACTGGAGACGTACACAAAGGCAGAAATGTCTTTCTGTGGTGACAGGCACCGTTGCATAAAAATTGTATAATCTTCTAAGAGGAAATGTAAGCGTTTCCAAAAATAAAGGCGGTGAATTTCAATAAAAACTGAAAATTTAGCACTTTTTTAGTTGAATAATTATTTGTGTGTATGTATAATAATGCATTATGTAAGCAACTTAGGAGTTGAATAAATTGAAAGCTGCAATTATTGGTGGAACAGGTTATGGATCGATTGAGCTAATGAGGTTGATTAACATGCACCCTTATTTAGAGGTTGGGTCCGTTGTATCCAACTCCCAGGCAGGAAATAGGTTTAGTGAATCGTATCCGCACTTAACTGGTAGTTACGATCAACAACTTGAAAGTTTTGATGCAGATTTCTTATCTGCTAACAATGATGTCGTCTTTTTAGCGACACCCTCAGGTGTCAGTAATAAATTAGTTCCGCAGCTAGTCGATAAAGGAGTAAAATGTATTGACCTTTCAGGAGACTTTAGGCTAAGGTCACAAGCTGAATATGAAAATTGGTATAAGCACCCCGCTGCGAAAGAAGAATATTTAAGCCAGGCAACCTATGGATTAAGCGAAATTTATCCAGAAGAAATTAAGTCATCTAAACTTATTGCTAATCCTGGCTGTTATCCAACAGCCTCATTACTCGGGCTCTTGCCAGTTGTAAAAGGTAAATTAATAGATAATAAGTCAATCATAATAGATGCAAAATCAGGCGTTTCAGGAGCAGGCAGAGGTCTTTCCTTAACTTCACATTACGCTGAAATAAATGAAAATCTTAAAGCCTATAAACTAGGGGCACATCAGCATATTCCTGAAATCGAACAGGTTCTTACTGATGAGAGCGATTCGCCGATTACCATCTCGTTCACAACGCATTTGGTACCAATGACACGAGGAATCATGTGCTCGATTTATGTGAATTTAACAGAGAATTTGACTTCAAAAGAAGTAAATGATTTATACAGCAAGTTTTATGAAAATCATCCATTTGTACGAATTAGACCAACAGGAAACCTGCCTTCTACAAAAGAGGTAAGCGGCAGTAATTTTTGTGATATCGGTTTACATGTTGATCAAAGAACGAATCGGCTAACGATTATCTCTGTTATTGATAATTTAGTAAAAGGGGCTGCCGGTCAAGCAATTCAAAATGTTAATTTGATGAATGGATGGGATGTCAGGACAGGTCTTGATAGCATACCAATTTATCCATAATAATAAATTGCTAGTTAACTAGCTTTTAAACGAGAATATTGAACTGAAAAGGGGGATTTATTTTGTTGCCAGCAATATCAAATAATCAAATCGCTGTACTTGAAGAAGAAAGTGTCACTTTGCCAAAGGGGTTTAAGGCAGGTGGCATGCATTGTGGTTTAAAACGAAAAAGGCTGGATTTGGGTTATATTGTTTCAGATGTTCCAGCAACGGTTGCTGGCGTATACACGACAAATATTTTTCAAGCAGCTCCACTTTTAGTCACTCAAGAAAGCATTGCAAAAGAAAATAAAATCCAAGCAATACTCGTGAATTCAGGTAACGCTAATGCTTGTACCGGTGAGCAAGGGTTACTCGATGCCTATGAGATGCAAAAAGAATTTGCAAGTGAGTTGGGGATTAAGGAACATTTTGTTGCAGTTACATCTACTGGAGTAATTGGTGAAACGCTGCCGATGGAAAAAATCAAAAAGGGGATTAACCAAATACTGCAGCCGCAAAATGTTTCTGAGACGAATTTTTTGCAATCTATTTTAACCACTGATACTTGCGTAAAGCATCTAGCAGTACAATTGAAAATCGATGGAAAAACCGTAAGCATTGGAGGAGCCTCTAAGGGTTCTGGAATGATCCATCCTAATATGGCAACCATGCTAGCCTTTGTAACCACAGATGCCAATATCGCACACGAGGATTTACTTACGGCGCTTAAAGAAATTACCAATCAAACTTTTAATATGATTACCGTTGATGGCGATACAAGTACGAATGACATGGTGTTGGTTATGGCCAACGGCTTAGCAGGTAATGACCAGCTTACAAAGAACCATCCAGATTGGGATATTTTCAAACAAGGCTTAAAAACAGTCAGTGAGGAACTTGCCAAGAAAATCGCAAAGGATGGTGAAGGAGCCACAAAACTAATAGAAGTTCAAGTCAACGGTGCATATAGCCTAAACGCTGCAAGAGCTGTAGGAAAAGCAATTATTTCTTCTAATCTTGTAAAAACCGCGATTTACGGCACAGACCCGAATTGGGGGCGTATTGTTGGGGCGATTGGATACAGTGGAGTAGCAGTAGAACCGAATGCAATAAAGGTTGCCATTGGACCCTATAAGGTATTCGAAAATGGCTTGCCATGTCCAATTGTGGAAGAGGATGTAAAAGAGTATTTGGAGCTTGATACAGTTAAAATCCTGGTGGAGTTAAACCAAGGTGAAAATAGTGCAACGGCCTGGGGATGCGACTTAACTTATGATTATGTAAAAATCAACGCATCTTACCGCACGTAAGGGGGATGAAGATGAATTATCTAGTCATTAAGTGTGGCGGAAGTGTGTTAGAAAATCTCCCAAGGTCATTTTATCAGGATGTCATCTCAATCCAACAATCTGGCAAATGGATGCCGATTATCGTTCATGGGGGTGGACCTTTAATTACAGGTTTACTAACCAACTTAAATATAGAAACAGAATTTATAAATGGATTAAGAGTAACGAACACCGAAGTTTTAGATATCGTTGAAATGGTCTTAAGCGGTTCGGTTAACAAACAGGTGGTCCGGAACATCATTGAAGCAGAGGGCAATGCATACGGTATTAGTGGTGTGGATGGCAGTTTGTTAAAGGCAAGGCCTACACCTGCTGCTGAAATACTTGGCTTTGTAGGAGAAGTGGTTGAAGTGAATAACGATGTGATCGAGGGAATTGTCAATCAAGGATATATTCCCGTCATCTCTCCTATCGGAATTGGTGCTGACGGACAAAGATACAATATCAATGGCGATATTGCAGCAAGTGCCATTGCCAAGTCATTAGGAGCAAATCTCTGTTTCATTAGTGACATTCCAGGAATATTAATTGAGAAAAATGGTAAGAAGATTAAGCTAGATAAAGTATCAAAGGCAACTGCAGAAGAACTAATAAATAATCAAACCATTTACGGTGGAATGATTCCAAAGGTAAATGCAGCCATTGATGGTTTGACTCATAAAATTCCTGTCGTTGGAATTATCGACGGTTTTGAGAAACATAGCTTGGTAGATTATGTAGATGGCAAAAATATAGGAACAAAAATTGTCTTAGAGGAGGAGATTGCATAATGGCACAAAATTCGTCGGTTTCCTCCATTTCACCAGTAATGGCAACCTACGGTCGATTCCCTGTCACCCTTGTAAAAGGAAAAGGGAGTTATGTCTGGGATGACCAGGGAACACAATTTTTAGATTTTACTTCGGGTATTGCCACCTGTAACCTTGGCCATGTTCCAGATGTTGTTAAAGCAAAGCTTGAGGAACAACTGCAAAGCTTATGGCATTGTTCAAACCTATACAACATCCCAAACCAAGAAAAACTTGCTGCGCTTCTTACAGCGAATAGCTTTGGTGATCAAGTGTTTTTTTGCAACAGTGGTGCTGAAGCAAATGAGGCGGCCATCAAGCTTGCGAGGAGATATTCTCAGAAGGTAAAGGGAACGGATTCTTTTCAAGTAGTCACCTTTCAGCAGTCTTTTCATGGAAGAACGTTAGCGACATTATCGGCAACAGGTCAAGAAAAGATTCAGCAGGGCTTTTTTCCTTTAGTACCCGGATTCCGCTATCTTCCTTTTAATGATGAAAAGGCACTTGAACAGCTTGATAAGCTCAAGCCAGCAGCCGTTCTGCTTGAATTGATTCAGGGTGAGGGCGGTGTCATTCCTGCTAAAGCAGATTGGGTAAAGAAGTTGGCAAAGATTTGTGAAGAGAAAGAAATCCTCCTCATGATTGATGAAATTCAAACAGGCGTCGGCAGGACAGGTACGCTTTTCGCATACGAACAATACGGTATAACTCCAGATGTGATTAGCGTTGCAAAGGGTCTGGGCTCAGGGTTCCCCATTGGCGCAATCATTGCAAAAGAAGAAGCGGCAAAAGGTTTTGAACCTGGTACCCATGGCAGTACCTTTGGCGGAAATCCACTAGCGACAGCTGCCGGGCTAGCCACGATCTCACATATAGTAGAAAGCAAGTTGTTAACTAAAGTGAATGAAACATCGGAATACTTGGAAAAACAATTAAAAGTACTTAAGGAAAAGTACTCTTTCATAAAGGAAATCAGAGGAAAAGGCTTGCTTATCGGAATGGTTGTCGACACAAACGCACTTGGAATTGTTCAAAAGGCAATAGAACACCAGCTTCTTCTACTTACAGCGGGACCGAATGTTGTCCGAATTTTACCTCCGTTAACTGTTTCGAAGGAAGAGATAAATGAATTTGTTACAAAGCTGGAAAAGACTTTCCAAAGCATTTAGAGGAAAAAATTTGAAGAAAGAGGTGTTGTACATGTCAAATGCGTATAATTTGAACGCGACAAGTTTTTTTAAAAAACCACAGTTTAAGGGGAAGAATTTTCTAAGTCTGACAGAATATCAAACAGACGAAATCCTTTACCTTCTTGAAGAAGCGAAGGAACTTAAAGCTCTGCAAAAGCAAGGGAAACAGCATCGCTATTTAAATGGCAAGGTTTTAGGGATGATTTTTGAAAAATCCTCTACCCGTACAAGGGTGTCATTCGAGGTGGGAATGCTTCAGTTGGGCGGCCATGCGATTTTCTTGAGTCCGAGAGACATGCAGCTCGGGAGAGGCGAGAGCGTTTCGGATACGGCCAAAGTTTTGTCTCGGTATATAGATTGTATAATGATTCGAACATTTTCACATAACACAGTAAAAGAATTGGCGGAAAATGCAACCATTCCAATTATCAATGGATTAACAGATTTGCATCATCCATGTCAGGCAATGGCAGATCTATTAACCATTTTTGAACATAAAGGGAAGTTTTCTGGTTTAAAGCTCTGTTATTTAGGTGATGGAAACAATAATGTGGCCCATTCATTAATGGAAGGCGCAGCTAAAGTTGGAATGGATATCAGTATTGCCAGCCCGGCAGGGTATCTGCCAAATGGGAAAATTACAGAAGCGGTAATCAAAGCAGGGGAACAAATGGGAAGTAGTGTTTTGATTACGAATGATCCCGTTGAAGCAATCAAAGACGCAGATGTTGTCGTTACAGATGTATGGACCAGTATGGGTCTAGAAGAGGAAGCTGCGATTCGACTAAAGGCATTCCAAGGATTTCAAGTAAATGCAGAACTTTGTCAGCATGCAAAAAAGGATTATATCTTTTTGCATTGTTTACCAGCACATCGCGGTGAAGAGGTAACAGCTGAAATTATTGATGGTCCTCATTCTGTTGTGTTTGACGAAGCGGAGAATCGCCTTCATGCACAAAAAGCAATATTAAAACTTTTACTAGAATAGTAGCAATTTTTATGCAAAGTGTTGTATAATAATTCTATTGGTTGAATAATAATACACATATATGTTAGGAGAATACACATGGCAAAGGAAAAAGTCATCTTAGCCTATTCAGGCGGATTGGATACATCGGTTTCAGTTAAATGGATTCAGGAAAAGTATGGTTATGATGTCATTGCCTTAGGTCTAGATGTTGGCGAAGGTAAGGATTTAGAGGCAATCAAGCAAAAGGCGCTAAATGTTGGTGCAATCAAAGCATATATGATCGATGCGAAAGAATTATTAGCAAAAGAATATATTTTACCAGCTTTAAAGGCTAATTGTTTATATGAAGGGAAGTACCCGCTATCCTCTGCACTATCCAGACCGCTTATTTCAAAATTACTAGTAGAAGTGGCTGAAAAAGAAGGGGCAGCAGCTGTTGCTCATGGATGTACGGGAAAAGGCAATGATCAAGTTCGTTTTGAAGTTTCTATTCAAGCCCTAAATCCAAACTTAAAGGTAATCGCACCCGTTCGTGAATGGGGAATGACCCGTGATGAGGAAATTAAATATGCCGAGGAAAACGGGATTCCGATTCCAGTCGATTTAGATAACCCGTTTTCGATTGATGCAAATATTTGGGGGCGCGCTTGTGAGGCGGGTGTACTTGAGGACCCTTGGGCCGAGGCGCCAGAGGCAGCTTTTGACTGGACGAATCCGCTTGAGTCAGCACCAGATCAGGCTGAGTATTTAGAAATTGAATTTGAAAAAGGTGTTCCTATTGCACTAAACGGAGAAAAGTTGCCATTAGTTCAATTAATTGAAACCTTGAACGAGCTTGGTGGCAAACACGGTGTTGGCCGAATTGACCATATTGAAAATCGATTAGTTGGAATTAAATCAAGAGAAGTATATGAAAATCCAGCAGCTTTAATATTAATTAATGCACATAAAGAACTAGAATTTCTCACATTACCTCGTGAGGTAACACAGTTCAAAACACAGGTCGAGCAGCAAATGGCGAAGGTTATTTATGAGGGACTATGGTTTTCACCAATAAAAAATGCACTGGATGCGTTTATTGAAGAGACGCAAAAGAATGTGACCGGGACGATTCGTGTTAAGCTTATGAAGGGCAATCATATGGTAGTTGGCCGAAAATCTCCATACAGCCTTTATAATGAAGAGCTAGCAACCTATTCAAAGGGCGATGCCTTTGATCACAACGCCGCAGTCGGCTTCATCAAAATTTGGGGCTTACCAACAAAGGTTTATGCAGAGGTAAATAAAGAGGAAAAGGTACTAAAATAATAAACGTTTGCCCTTGAATTTTGTGTTCAAGGGCAAACTTCTTAGTTTTTAGGAGGAATAAAAATGTCCAAATTATGGGGCGGACGATTTACAAAAGAAACCAATAAACTAGTAGAAACATTTACTGCATC
This sequence comes from Neobacillus sp. FSL H8-0543, assembly GCF_038592905.1. GTDB lineage: Bacteria > Bacillota > Bacilli > Bacillales > Cytobacillaceae > Neobacillus. Next base: position 3,498,168 of record NZ_CP151943.1, read on the forward strand.
AATCTTATTTGATCAAAAATTAGCGAATGAGGATATTGCCGGCAGCATCGCCCATGTTCAAATGCTAGGTGAGTGCGGAATCATTCCAACAGAAGATGCAGAGGTAATAAAAAATGGCCTACTGGAAATAAAAAAGATGATTGATAATAATGAAGTAGACTTTTTAGTAGAACATGAAGACATTCACATGAATATTGAAAAACTTTTGATTGATAAAATTGGACCTGTTGGAGGCAAACTGCATACAGGACGAAGCCGTAATGATCAAGTGGCAACGGACATGCACTTATACTTAAGAACAAAGACAACGGAACTAATAAAGCTGATTGAAAATGTGCAGCAAGCCTTAATTGACCAGGCTAAAGAAAATCTGCATACGCTGATTCCCGGATACACCCACTTGCAACGGGCGCAGCCTGTTTCATTCGCTCATCATTTAATGGCTTATTTTTGGATGTTTGAACGTGACAAAGAGAGATTAATGGACAGCTTAAAACGTGTGAACTGGCTACCACTAGGTGCAGGAGCATTGGCGGGAACGACCTTTCCAATTGACCGTTCACGGGTTGCTGAGTTACTTGGGTTTGAAACGATTTATCCAAACAGTATGGATGCGGTCAGTGACAGAGATTTTATCTTGGAATTCCTTTCGATTGGCTCAATCATTATGACACATATTTCCAGGTTTTCTGAAGAGCTCGTGATTTGGTCAAGCCAGGAGTTCCAATTCGTTGAGTTAGATGACTCGTTTTGCACGGGGTCGAGCATCATGCCGCAAAAGAAAAATCCGGATGTACCTGAATTATTAAGAGGAAAAACGGGACGGACCTATGGCAATTTAATTGGACTACTCACCGTGCTCAAAGGGTTGCCGCTTGCCTATAATAAGGATTTACAAGAAGATAAAGAAGGAATGTTTGATACGGTCGAAACCCTTGAAGGTTCACTTATGTTATTGGCACCGATGATTGATACGATGACGGTTAATAAAGACGTGATGAGAAAGGCGATTAATAATGATTTTTCCAATGCGACCGATATTGCCGACTATTTGGTAAGAAAAGGATTACCATTCCGGGAAGCACATGAGGTCATTGGGAAAATTGTTTTATATGCGATACAGCAGCAAAAGTTTTTGCTCGATTTGAGCTTTGAAGAGTATCAGGAATTCAGCCCGTTATTCGAGGATGATATCTATAAGATTTTGTCCCCAGAACATGTTGTTGCAGTGAGAAATAGTTTTGGCGGAACCTCACCTGAGCAAGTAAAAGCTCAAATCAAGCTTGCAGAAGGAAAACTAGAAAGATAACAATGCATGCCACCTATTCCTGGTGGTTTTTTTCATTTCGGTAACCAATAGGGCGTTGTTGCATCATCCATTTAATTTGTATTAATAACAAAAACTTTAAATAATTCGGTACAAATTTCAAAAAATATTGACTATTTAAATAGAATCATCTAAAATCGGATAAATAACTAAAAATATATCAAACAATTTAATAAAACTCTTATCCAGAGTGGCGGAGGGACATGGCCCGACGAAGCCCGGCAACCATCAAGGTAATCCTTGAAAAGGTGCTAATTCCTGCAGGTTATTTATTAACCTGAAAGATAAGGGGAGGAATCTAAATCCCTCTTCTTATGAAGAGGGATTTCTTTTTGTTATGTACTTTACTTTATTTAAAGGAGTGTAAAAGCATGTCAGTAATTAAGGTGGCAATATTAGGGTTTGGAACAGTTGGGGAAGGAGTTTATCGAACCATTCATTCTCACCAAGAGGAGCTTACAGCTGTTCTAGGTAAGGAAGTAGAGGTTGCAGCAATACTAATAAAGAATAAAAATAAAGAAAGAGAAATTTCAAATGCGATCCTGGTTACTGATAGCTTTGATGAAATATTACAACTGCCACAGCTAGATGTTGTAGTTGAAGCGATTGTCGGAAAAGAACCAGCGGTTTCGTATTTGAAAAAGGCTATTAATAGTGGCTGCCACATTATTACTGCGAATAAAGAGATGTTTGCACACCACGGAAAAGAATTACTCAAGCTTGCAGAGGACAATAATGTTTCGGTTGGTTTTGAAGCCACTGTTGCTGGCGGAATACCAGTCATCCAAACGCTAAGGCAATTACTAAAAATTAATCGCGTTCACCAAATTCAAGGCATCCTAAATGGGACTTCAAATTTTATCCTAACAGAAATGCGAGAAAAGAAGCAGTCCTTTACGGAAGCCCTATTATTAGCACAAGAAAATGGCTTTGCAGAAGCAGACCCAACAAATGATGTTGAAGGGTTTGATGCATTTTATAAAACCATGATCCTAAGCAGAATTGCCTTTGGGGAAGAGCCAAATTGGAAGGATGTTGAGCTTGAAGGGATCACCACCATAACAAGTGAACTCATAGAGACAGCGGAAAAACTCGGTTTGCGATTTAAGCATATAGCAAGTATTAGTAAAGAAGGAAGTCAAATAAATGCAATCATTAAACCAACGCTAGTCGATAAATCACATCCTTTTTATCACGTTGAGGGAGTGCAAAATGCAGTAAATATCCAGTCGGATATCGTTGGAGGTATTACCTTACAAGGACCAGGTGCGGGAATGTTTCCAACTGCAAGTGCGGTCATTGAAGATTTAGTATTCGTATGTCAAAACGATACGAACAATAAAATCTCGAGACCTGTCGCTAATTCTTTTGGAGAAAAGAAAACTGAGTTAAAGGAATACTGGTTAGTCCACGGACTGACAAAGAAATATTTAAACACCACGGTATCCTTTATTCAGGATGTATCAGATGAGACCTACATCATTAATGGTACCAAAAATAATGTTGAACAGATATTTAGTCTTCATAAGCCTCTCTGTTATTTTCCGATAATTGGAGAGTTTAAAACGTTAATAAATGCATAGTAGATTCATTCAGTGGCTATTAAAGTGAATGAAGAGTCCTAATAAGGGCTCTGTCTTTTTTTATGGCTGTGTTAAACTTGGCTGTTGATGGGAGCTCCAGGCACTTCGCTTTCCGCGGGCAGTCCGGGAGCCTCCTCGTCGCTACGCTCCTGCGGGGTCTCCCGTGACTTGCTCTTCCCGCAGGACATTGAATAGGCTTCCTTGAATATTCACCGCACGAAGGAAATGCGATAGCATTTTCGAGGAGTTTTTCGTGCCTTCCGCTCCAATCAACAGAGTTAGTAAAATCAACATTTACCTTTAACACAGCCTTTTTTACAAAAGTAAATGATCAGTTATCCAGCCGTATATGCATAAGAAGAGGACCATTTTTCAAAGTGTTCGACAGACTTTTCACATTAGCTACAGTAATATGTAAAGAAGCAGGAAAACCTGCTCCTTTATTTTTTATGGTGGTTATTTTCTCTTTTTGTTGGTTACGCGCTGATTAGCTGCGTTTGCCCGTGCAGTTGCCTCAAGATCTGCTTGATCAGCGAGCTCTGCTGAATACTCCACATCAATACCATCTGATTTCATATTCTTTGGTACCTGTGGTAGTGAGCCTTTATTTTTATCGCGAGATTTATGTCCGTGTGAACGTCCCATTACAAAAACCCCTCTCAAAGTTTAATCCTAAAGGAACTGTAGAGGTTCCCATTACTAGCATTTACAATTTAGAGGGGTTCATGAATGGAAAAATTTAATGTTAACAGTGTTAAAATTAAAGCTTCGTTTTACTGTCGGTATAACCGCCTGCACGATCAGCCATTTTAAAATCGCGCTGGTATAATACCTCTTGGGTACTTGATAAATTGTATTTTCCTTTGCCTAAATCTTTTTTCTTTTTTCCTCCCATATTGCTCATTCCTTTCACCATTTTTTTGTTAATGCTAAACAGCTTATAGTAAAAATAAAGCACAATATGTACTCTTTTCCATTTTTGCCTATTAGGATGGGAATGATACTTTTTATGAGAAGATTTTTTATATAAACTGAAATTCCATTAAAGTCATGGCATAAAGATTATGGTAAAGTATTGATGAGGTGAATGCTGTGGCCATTATTACGAAAATCACCACACAGAAAAAAAATCAAGATCGTTTTAATGTTTTTATGGATTATGGTAAAGGGGAAGAATATGCTTTTAGTGTCGACAGTGAGGTTCTAATAAAATTCCAGCTGAAAAAAGGAATGGAGCTTGATGACCTTTCGTATTTAGAGGTTCAATATCAAGATGACATACGAAAAGCATACAACCTAGCGATTCATTATTTAGCGAGAAGAATGAGGTCTGAAAAAGAAATTAGGGACTATCTCGTGCAAAAGGAAAAAGAAGAACCCGTTATTAATGAAGTTATTCATAAATTACTTTCTCATAAATACATTAACGATGAGGAATATGCACTTTCCTATGTGAGGACACAAATAAATGCCTCGGATAAAGGACCAGATGTCATTCGAATGGAATTAAAGGAACGGGGAATTAACGAGTTGGCTAGTCAAATGGCGTTAGCTCAGTTTCCTCTTGAGCTACAGATTGAAAAGGCAACAAAAATATACGAAAAGTCCTTTCAGAAGAATGCAAGGGATTCACAGCGAATCATCCACCAAAAGGCTGAAAATTTGCTGCTTAGAAAAGGATATCCCTTCGACATCATTAATATTGCAGTCCAGGAAGCTGAAATGGACAAGGACATTGATGAGGAAATGGAAGCCATTAAATACCAGGGAGAAAAAGCTCATCGGAAATTTAGTGGCTATACTGGGTATGAGTATGAACAAAAAATGAAGCAAACGCTCTTTCGAAAAGGCTTTTCAATGGAGTTAATCGAAAAATTTATAGAGGATGTAAAAAATCATGACGACTAAGTCATGATTTTTTACTTTCAATAATGATCGTATCTTGTTCTAATTGTTCGAAAATGATTTCAGCAACTTCCTTGGGCGTACGGAAGCGCGAGGTATCCTTTACGTGGGTGCTTCCCTCCCAAAATGGCGTATCCATTCCCCCCATATAAACCGCGTTAATTTTCAGCTGACTACCTTCATATTCTTTTTGCAGACTCTCCGTAAATCCTCTGATCGCAAATTTACTTGCAGCGTAAACGGCCTCATTAACCTTTCCGCGTAATCCTGCAGTGGAAATGATGTTCATGATTCTACCTTCACCATGCTTCTGCAATAGAGGTAACACAGCTTGAGTCATGAGGATCGTGCCCAGTACATTTGTTTCAAGCATTTCACTGATTTGCTGACTGCTAAGATCCGCAAAAGGTCCAAAGTGACCCACACCAGCGTTGTTTACCAAGCCGTAGATACTGTGAGACTTCGAAAGATCTTCACATCTACTTAAAACATCGGATACATTGCGAATATCTAAAACAACAATTTCAGCTGTTCCGCCAAGCGATTCAATCATATTTTTTGTAGCAGTTAATTTTTTAGAGGATCTTCCAATTAATAACAGGTGATAACCTTGCTGTGAAAATAGAATGGCTAATTCCCGGCCAAGGCCAGAACCTGAACCAGTTACAATAATTGTTTTCAATAGTACACCTTCCTATATGTCAAAGTTCAATCTTTATTTATTACACAAAGATAACTATACTAAAATATAGAGATATATGAAATAGGAGTGGATCACATGCATCAGGACAAGCGATACAGTTCAATGACAGAGCATGAATTAAGGCAGGAAATTGCCAAACTTCAAGAAATGGCAAGGAAAGCTGAGCAAATGGGGATGGTAAGTGAATATGCTGTTCTTGAAAGAAAAGCGGTTATGGCGAAGGCTTACTTAATAAGTCCAGATTCTTTTTCACCAGGTGAAATTTATGAACTAGAAGGAGACCCGGGACAATATTTTAAAATTGATTATCTCAACGGCGTTTTCGCTTGGGGATATCGTCTAATGGGCGATGGAAAAGAAGAAGCGTTACCCATTTCAATGTTGAAGTGGTTAAAATAAAGACAAACCAGAGAACAAATCTCTGGCTTGTCACTAAATCTTGAAAATTAATACTCGGATGCGGTATTATTTTCACGCTCACCAGATGCTCGCATGCGCTCCTGTGGATGGGTATTGATGGTGCCGTCAGCTCTTGTTGAAGCATATTCAGCTTTAGCTCTTGGTTCGCCCTCTAGTTTGTTGTTATTTTGGTTTGGGAAATTCTTTGCTTTATTTCTCATGATTACCTCCATCAAACAAAATTGAGAACTCGTGAAAAGCAAAGCTGTTTTCTTAGCCAATGCTGACCACGTGCTAATAGTATTCGACATTTTTATATAGGTTATGTTATAAGAAAATGGAAAAGTAGGTGATATCATGAAAGAATACCAAGAAAGATTAACAGAGCTTTTATTGGAAAAAAATAATCAAATTTCATCCAATATGGCCCGTACTTGGGTGGAGCTTATGTGGGACGATTTTGAGACGACACGTGCAAAATCTGGAAGAGAGTATAAGGGAGCAGAAATGACAGAAGGAATTGTCAGGCATTGGATTGAACAGTATGGAGCAAAGCTTCACGAGTTTGCAGCAACCAATCCAAAATATAAAAATTTCCTAACAGAAAAAAAGGATAAGTTAAACTAAGTGGAAAAGCGATGACTATGTGATGCAAAGGGTTCACTTTAGAGGAGGAAAAATCTAAGTCCCGGTCGTTAAGGAAGGCTTATAACGCCCGACCCGTAGGAAAAATCTAAGTCATGGTCGTTAAGGAAGGTTTATAACGCCCGACCCGTAGGAAAAATCTAAGTCATGGTCGTTAAGGAAGGTTTATAACGCCCGACCGCCCGAAAAATCCTTAGTCCCGGTCGTTAAGAAAGGTTCATAACGCCCGACCCGTAGGAAAAATCTTAGTCATGGTCGTTAAGGAAGGTTTATAACGCCCGACCCGTAGGAAAAATCTTAGTCCCGGTCGTTAAGAAAGGTTCATAACGCCCGACCCGTAGGGAAAATCCTAAGTCCCGGTCGTTGAGAAAGGTTCATAACGCCCGACCCGTAGGAAAAATCTTAGTCCCGGTCGTTAAGAAAGGTTATAACGCCCGACCCGTAGGAAAAATCCTAAGTCCCGGTCGTTGAGAAAGGTTCATAACGCCCGACCCGTAGGAAAAATCTTAGTCCCGGTCGTTAAGAAAGGTTTATAACGCCCGACCCGTAGGAAAAATCTTAGTCCCGGTCGTTATGACTTCAAATTTACACTGAATTGGCATTAAAATTGGTAAGATTTTTTATTCGTTGTACAACAGGTACTGTCATCTAAAAACATCTTGAAAATTTGATGATCAATTCTACCCAGAACAGGGCTAAAACCTTGATATACTAATAAAAATGGCATGCGTCAATTCGCATGCCAATTCATCTGTCAATTTGTCTTCGTGCACCTCAAAACGGAACCCTTAAAATGTGATGTCACCGCTTTTTTTTATCAGGTTAATTTGGCAAAATACTTAGCTTTTTTCGTAATTTCTTTTCACTAAACACCCAGCCTGTATAAGAACTAATAGGCTGTAAATCAAGGTCTAACTGGACGACAGCAACGAACGGATAATGGCCATTGCTTCGATAGCGCAAGTCAATAAACCGAACTTCGTAAAAGTCATTGTATTCATCCATTTCCCATCTATAAACGGGTGAAAAGGATAGAAACGCGGCTAGATTTTTATCATGTTTCGCTGCCTCCAATACAGGAGTTTCTGGCACAGGTACACGTTTAAATCGATCTAGAATCTCAACCTCTGTTTTTATCGCTTTAGCAACAAAGAATTCTTCCTCAGTCATCGCAGCGATTCTCCATTGATAAAACTTTATTGTAGGAGCAAGTATGATCTCAGTTGCATTAGGAATTATTCTTCTAACTTCATCTAGAACTTTTCCGCGAACATAAAAACGAAGGAAGTAGTAGCCGATGATCACGGCAAACATCGTAAGAAAGGTAATACCTGGCGGGGCACCAAATACCCAAATGAAAATGGCAACGATATGAATCCCGAAAATAATCGGATCAAAGGTATTAATTACCCCTAAAGCTACCCATTTAGTTGTAAATGGTCTAAGCGCCTGGGTGCCATAGGCGTTGAAAATATCAACAAATACATGGATGAAAACTGCTGCAAATGTCCATGCCCAAAGATGCAAAACATTAGCAGCCGGGAAAAAGGGATAAACCAATGCAAGGATAAGCAGAGGCCATAAAAGTACCGCAGGAATGGAATGAGTAATCCCTCGATGATTACGGATGTATATCGCATTATTTCTAAGTTTCAACACTGTATCAATATCGGGTATTTGTGAACCGGCAATTGTTGCAATTAAAACACTTGTGGCAGTAGCGTGGCTGGCAGCTACTGTTGGATCAAGGGTGGCGAGACCCCCTAGGGCAATTCCCATTACAATATGAGTTCCAGTATCCAAAAGGAAAAATCCTCCTTTAATAAGTTCTTGTCAAACCAAACTATATGGATTATCGTAAACATACTTACTATTATATACCCTAACTTCGTATTGTTTATCTAGCAGGAGGACCAAAAAAGTGAAAAATGACTTGAATAATATAGAAAAAGTGGATATTGGCAAATTTCAGAACGATTTAATTTCCTGGTTTTCTGAGGAGCAGCGTGAGTTGCCTTGGCGCCAAGACCAGGACCCTTATAAAGTCTGGGTTTCGGAAATCATGTTGCAGCAAACGAGAGTAGATACAGTTATTCCTTACTTTAATCGATTTATCGAATGGTTTCCAACAATAGAGACTCTCGCAAATGCGAATGAAGATAAAGTTCTTAAAGCATGGGAAGGTCTTGGATATTATTCGCGTGTCAGAAATTTGCATTCAGCCGTAAAAGAAGTAAATGAGAAATACAATGGTCAAGTACCGAACTCCCCAAAAGAGATTGCGGACCTTAAAGGTGTAGGTCCATATACTGCAGGGGCTATTCTTAGTATTGCTTATGGAATTCCAGAACCAGCTGTAGATGGAAACGTGATGAGGGTTTTATCAAGAATTCTTTTGATCTGGGAGGATATTGCTAAAGCATCATCAAGAAAAGTCTTTGAGAAAGCGGTAAGGCAGCTAATATCGCATGATAACCCATCAGCATTCAATCAGGCATTAATGGAATTAGGTGCATTAATTTGTACACCTACTTCTCCTTCATGTTTATTATGCCCTGTTCGTGAACATTGCCAAGCTTTTCACGAGGGTGTTCAAACAGAACTCCCAATTAAAACAAAGAAGAATAGTCAACGTGCAGTGCAGCTAGCTGCTGTAATTCTGAAAAATGAACATGGGAAAATCCTCATCCATAAACGCCCTCAAAGTGGCCTTCTGGCAAATTTATGGGAATTTCCAAATATAGAAATTCAAGAGCCTTTACTGGCAGGCCGAAAACAAATTACTGAATTATTCAGAAATACTTATAATATGAATATTAATCTAGAAAAAAGCATTGGTCAAATAGAACACATCTTTTCCCATTTGATCTGGAATATTACGGTTTATTCAGGGGTGATTTCCCAAGAGTTCCAATCTGGTGAGGAATGGAAGTTTGTTACCTTTGATGAAATGAATCAATATGCCTTCCCTGTTTCCTATCAAAAAATGCTTAAGCTATATAAAGAACACCGCTCTTGATTCGGTGTTCTTTATCTTATTAGTCATAACTAATTTTAGTACCGTGTGTATAGTCTGCTTCTTGTCGCTTTATTCCCCCGCGAGCTTCAATTTCTTCAATGATCTCTCGATGGATTGTAACTCCCTCACTATTTAAATAAGGCGCTATTTGCTGTAAGGAATGATGAAAAAAGGCAAGCTCGCTTTTATCCCACTCTGACTTGCTTACCATCGATAGCTCTGTCATATCGCGTCCAATGTACATTTATATCTTCCTTCCACATGCTTTTTTCTTCTTAGTGTTTTATAATCAATTGTCTTCTATTCGTAGAAAAGCTAAAATGATAACATACATAAACAAAGGGGTTTAATCAAATGACACAAAAAGTAGCACTTATTACAGGAAGCAGCAGGGGAATTGGGAAAGCAACGGCCTTAAGGTTAGCACAAGCAGGCTATGATATTGTAATAAATTACGCACGGAGTAAAAAAGGAGCACTTCAAACGGCTGAAGAAATCGAAGCTTTAGGTAGGAAGGTATTAGTCGTCAAGGCGAATGTTGGCGATGTAAATAAAATTAAAGATATGTTTAGCCAAATTGAACAGGAATTTGGGCGATTGGATATTTTCGTGAATAATGCTGCGTCTGGTGTCCAGCGACCTATCATGGAACTTGAAGAGAATCACTGGGATTGGACATTAAATATTAACAGTAAAGCACTGTTATTTTGTGCACAGGAAGCAGCCAAATTGATGGAGAAAAATGGCGGCGGGAAAATTGTTAGTATCAGTTCCCTAGGGTCCATCCGTTATTTAAAGAACTATACAGTGGTGGGCGTTTCTAAGGCTGCTCTTGAGGCGTTAACAAGGTATTTGGCCGTCGAATTAGCTCCGAAGAATATTGTGGTAAATGCAGTATCTGGTGGTGCTGTCGATACAGATGCCTTAGCACATTTTCCAAATCGCGAGGAACTTCTTCAAGAGGCAAAAGAAAAAACACCTGCTGGGAGAATGGTTGAAATTGAGGATATGGTGAATTGTGTGATGTTTCTTTTGACAGAAGAATCAAGTATGATCCGGGGACAAACGATCATTGTCGATGGCGGTATTTCACTGCTCGTTTAAAATTATTTTTTTTAATTTTTTTTGGATAAACTCCACGGACCTTGGTCATATTAATTCGTGGAGGTGATTACAATGGCAAAATTCAATCAACAACCTAACAAAAGTACTTCTGGAACAAACATCCAGGAAGTAAGACAACAAAATGCTCAATCAGCTGGAGCTGGTAGCCAAGGTCAATTCGGCACTGAATTTGCAAGCGAAACAAATGCTCAAGAAGTAAGACAACAAAACCAACAAGTTGAAGCTCGTAAAGGCCAAAACTCTGGCCAATCAGGTCAAAGCTAAATTAAACATTAGTAATGCAGAAGGTACTCTATAATCGTATAGAGTGCCTTCTTTTTATTTATTTTTGATGTACAAACCTTGTTGATTGGAGCGGAAGGCGAAGCCTGGAGCTCCATCAACAGCTGTTCGACAAAACTTCTATTCAGTCTACATAAAAAGTCAAAGGAAAATAGCAATTATTCAAGAATACATAGTAAGTATAAAAAAAAGCTTCTAATGATAAGGCGGTGTGGTTATGAATCATTTTAACCGTTTAGTTTCCGAGCAAATGATGACAATGGAAAAATTACTCTACCTTCAAGCGGAGCTTGAACGTTGCCAGGAAATTGAGGAACAATTACAGACATTGCAAAATGAAACAGAACTAGAAAGTGTTAAAATCGAAATTAATCAAATGAAAAAAGAATTAAAGGAAATTCAAGAAATGTTTGAAAAACAAACAGAAGAGGTCATTCAATCGTATCATGATATGAATTTGGAGCCTACTGTATAGGTGAAACACGCAAATTTTGGTGAAAATATGCAATTTTTTTTGAAGAGTCATTGAATTCAATGGCTCTTTTGTTTTAAATTCTTTACTCAAACGTTATAATAAGAAGAAATAGGAAAATGAACTTTGTAGCCTTTTGTCGTTTATTGGTATTTAGTTAAGGTTTCAAATGTGTTCAGAACGAAAGTAGGGGAGAATCATGGGCGTACCCATCGAAGGTGTACCAATACAAATACATAGCTACAAGCATAATGGGCACATCCATCGCGTGTGGGATGAGACGACCGTTCTGAAGGGATCACAGAATTTGGTGATTGGCGGAAATGATCGGACAATTGTAACGGAATCTGATGGAAGAACATGGATTACTAGAGAACCAGCTATTTGTTACTTTCATTCACAGTACTGGTTTAACGTAATTGGAATGATTCGTGAAGACGGAATATATTATTATTGCAATATTAGCTCACCGTTTATTTTTGATGGCGAAGCAGTAAAGTATATCGATTATGATCTTGATATTAAGGTATTCCCGGATATGACATTTAACTTGTTAGATGAGGATGAATATGAACGTCATCGCCGTGAAATGAAGTATCCTGACGTGATTGACCATATTCTCAAAAAAAATGTGGATCAACTCATTCACTGGATTCGCCAGCGAAAAGGTCCATTTGCACCGGATTTTATTGACATATGGTATGAACGGTATTTAACCTACAGACGCTAGTTGTACAACATACCTGTTGATTCAAAGATCAACAGGTTTTCGTTTGCTAATTAAAAACGTTTGATGATAAGGAGGGTTAGCTTGGGCAGTGTACGCAGGTACCTTCAATTTGTAAAGCCATACCGATTGCAAATCATAATAACGATAGTGATAGGAATTCTCAAATTTGCCATTCCACTCCTTATACCAATGCTCATTAAATATGTCATTGATGATATTATTGGGAACGGAACTCTGACTAACGATGAAAAAGTAAGTCATTTGTTGCTTATTATGGGTGTTATGATCGTTATTTTTGTCGTACTAAGACCACCGATTGAGTATTATCGACAATACTTTGCACAATGGGTTTCTAGTAAAATTCTCTATGATATTCGCGATAAAATGTACTCTCATATTCAAAAGTTAAGTTTCAAGTATTATGCCAATACAAGAGCAGGGGAGATCATTTCTCGTGTAATTAATGATGTTGAGCAAACCAAGACATTTGTTGTTACTGGTTTGATGAACCTATGGCTTGATTTAGCGACAATTGTCATCGCAATTGTGATTATGCTTTTTATGGATGTAAAACTAACATTGGTCTCGATTGTACTTTTCCCGCTATATGCAGTGTCGATTAAATACTTTTTTGGGAATTTACGCCGACTGACGAAAAGGCGATCGCAAGCACTCGCGGAGGTTCAGAGTTATTTACATGAACGTGTACAAGGTATGCCAGTTATTAAGAGCTTTGCGATTGAAGAATTTGAACAAAAACAGTTTGATAAACAAAATAAAAACTTTTTAGAAAAGGCGTTAGAGCATACGAGCTGGAATGCCAAAGCTTTTGCAGCAGTAAATACAATTACCGATATTGCACCATTAATTGTCATCGGTTATTCCGCTTACCTGGTTATTCAGGGAAGTCTAACACTTGGAACCATGATTGCTTTTTTTGCCTATATTGATAAGCTTTATAGTCCATTAAGAAGATTGGTAAACTCCTCGACAACCCTTACCCAGTCTTTGGCCTCAATGGATAGGGTGTTTGAATTCTTGGACGTAAAATACGATATTGTAGACACTCCCGATGCTAGAGAATGTAAAGATGTAAAGGGCGAAGTTACCCTTGAAAATGTACAGTTTACTTATAATGAGACAGAAGAATTAATTTTAAAGGATATTAACCTAAACGTAAAAAAAGGGGAAACGATTGCCTTAGTTGGAATGAGCGGTGGTGGTAAATCAACACTTGTAAGTTTGATTCCTCGCTTTTATGATGTAACGGGCGGGAGAATCCTTCTTGATGGTGTGGATATCCGCCAATTTAAGGTTCAAACCTTGAGGGACAAAATTGGTGTTGTATTTCAAGATAATATTTTGTTTAGTGAATCGGTTAAAGACAATATCTTATTAGGAAAACCGGGTGCCTCTGATGAGGAAGTTATACAGGCAGCCAAGGCAGCCAATGCTCATGATTTTATCCTCAATTTGGCTAAGGGTTACGATACAAAGGTTGGAGAAAGAGGAGTGAAGCTTTCTGGCGGCCAGAAACAAAGAGTGGCGATAGCAAGAGTATTCTTGCGAAACCCGCCGATCTTAATACTTGATGAAGCAACATCAGCGCTTGACTTAGAGAGTGAACATAATATTCAGGAATCACTTGATGAGCTTGCAAAGGAACGGACTACGTTTATTGTTGCCCACCGGTTATCAACTATTACCCACGCCAATCGAATTGTGTTAATCGAACATGGTCGAATTGTTGAGATTGGCACGCATGAAGAGTTGATGGAAAAACAAGGGAATTATTATAAGTTATTTCAAGTGCAGCAGCTAGAGCATAAGGAAAATGGAAATCAAGTAAAGGCTTCTTTGTAAAAATATGAAAAAAGTAAGAGCGGCTTCTCTTACTCAGATTGTCGAGAAAGGGTATCTTTCTCGGCATTTTTTATTTTCAGGGGTCAAAGGATATCATTTTTTCATTAAAACTTGTACCTGGGCATAGGCCAGTTGATTTCCGCTCCAGGTGCTTCGCTTTCCGCGGGCGTGCCGGGGAGCCTCCTCGGAGCTGCGCTCCTGCGGGGTCTCCCCCTGCCCCGTACTCCCGCAGGAGTCTGCGCACCTTCCGCGGAAATCAACAGGGTTCAAATTACCTAAGTATTACCACACACTTTTTCAAACTAAGCTAATTGTGTGGTAATCTCTGTTACAGTTCATTTTTTTATTGAATTGGAAGCCAGCTGACTTTCCAAACATCCTTTTTAGGATCTTTAAACATTCGGAATGCTGGGAATGAGCCTTCTTGGGCCTTCCAAGTAATTACTGCTTCATTGTCGTGTAAATAATTGATTTTAAATTCTTTAACTTGTTGCAGCCCTGCATAAAACTTTTTATCATTTTCATTGAATATAGCTCCATAAAATTCAGGCTCACCAAAATATTCTTCTTCAGAAGGAGTACCAAACATTTCTCCTTTTATATATAGGGCATAAATCGTTTCCGAATCCTCCATGTGCTTTGCATAAAAGTACAACTTAAATACATCCAATGGTGACAAACCTGCTAGAAGTTGGTCATTTTGCTTGCTTGCATATCCCGTATACAATGCCTTTAATTCAGCAGAAGGCTCAATGTTTGTTTGAACACTTTTTGAATCTTCAACTGGTGCTCCTATTCCATCCTCTTCTTCATCGTTAGTTATCGATTCCTTTTCTACTTGTTTGAAAATTCTTGAATATATTTCTTTTTTGTGTTCTTCTGTCATTTCATCATTATAGAGACCAAATCCCCAGTTTTTTAATGAGTCATCTTCTGTAGACTTAAGAACTCCGACAGCGTAGCTATTACCAGGAGTCCAATCCCATGACTCATTATATTCAGTATCTTTTACGGTAAAAGGAATATGGCTTTTCGCCGATATGAAAAAGAATGGAATCGTAGAATTTAGGTAAATATCTGCATATTGACTTTTAGCAGCTTGCGTGAGATTCTCTTGCATAATAAAGATTGCATCATAGGAATCAAGATCATTACTCATCAACATTAACTTTTCTAAAGAAAATTCACTAAAACTTACTTGTTTCTCTTTAATTTCAGGTAATTCTCCAACGACTGCTATATTTAGAGGTTTTCCTTTGTACAATTCAAATTCGGGATATGGTTCTTCTTTTTCTTTATTCGGGTCATCATTTGTAACTGGTGGTTCCTTAATTTTAGGAGTTTCTTCACCGCCACGAGCTAAATCTTGTGGAAAAATATCCAATTTGTGGTTTAAAATTCCTAAGATAAGAACAAACATAACTCCATATGCAATATAGGATAATGCCTTTGGTACATACCTAGAAAAGTCATTTAGTGGTTTCGTTTGCACTGATTCAAGTTTTCGATATACATTTTCTCTATCTTTATTGGAAAATATTGTTACATTCTGCTTTTCATAAACTCTTTTTAAATCCTTTAATTGTTTATCCAAAGGTCTCCACCTCTTTCAGATTGGATAATATTCTTTAATTTCCCTCTACCACGTTTAAGGCGAGTTCTTACCGTATTTTGGTTGATTGATAGGGAATCTGCAATTTCGTTAACAGAGAATTCTTCGAAATAGAAAAGGATAATAACTTCACGGTACTTCATTGGCAGAGACAAGACTTGATTAAGTAATTGCTTTTCTTCATTTTTTCCTATTATGTGCTGCTCTGGAGTATCCGGAGGATCTGCGGATTTCACGAATTGTTCTAACTTCCCCTTAAGTTTAATGTTACGAACCTTCCAACTTCTCAAATAATCCTTACATTTATTGATTGCAATCGCATATACCCAGCTTCGTAGAGTTGATTTACCTTGAAATGTATTCAATTTTCGATATATCGTTACGAAAACTTCCTGTGTAACATCATCGGCATCACTCGGATTTTTTATATAACTATAGACCAGTCTTTTAATTTCTGAACCAAATTCATTCATAATATTTTCGAGCGTTTCTATAGGATTCATTTGCGTGGTTTCCAACAGTTCCTTACTATATTGCAAATCATTGCGATTTATATAATCCACCTGTTCCCCTCCTCTACAAAAGCTTTCAAAAGTAAGACGAAGCTAGTTAGAAAAATAGTTCATTTTTCTACAAACTTTTTTAAAAGCTACCTCATTATTGTAAATTGTTCAAGAAAAAAGCGTTAATCCATTTTGGAATAACGCACCACTTGGTAAAATAATTCATAATTATTTATAAATATCGACCTTTATCTTTAACATAGCCATTTAATTTACAACTCTGTTGATTTGCGCGGAAGGCACGAGATCCTCGAAAATGCTAACGCATTTCCTTCGTGCGGTGCTGATTCACTGAAGCATATTCAATGTCCTGCGGGACTCGCAGGTCAGGGTGAGACCCCACAGGCTTGCTGCTTGAGGAGGCTCACCGACCGCCCGCGGAAAGCGAAGTGCCTGGAGCGCAAATCAACAGACATGTTCAAAGAACTTATATCAATAACATCATGATGAATTAACGCAGTGAATTGCTAAAGTTGTTGGATAAAATAAGAGGCTGGCGAAAGTATCTCGACAGCCTGAGGAAGAGCAGTTGTTCTTCCTTTTTCATTCCATTTGTTCTTGTTCAATTGTTAACTCATCATTATGATGAAAAGAATGGAAGCTAGTAATGAGTGTATCTAAATGTTCGACCTGCTCCCCATAATCAATAATTGAGGAGATGATCTGCATTGTATGATATAAATGCGGATCATTAAGGTCAGAATAGTCTTTTTGGTGGGACAAAAAGAGATTAAACAATTCCTTATGATCTAAACATGTACTAGGCTCTGAAGATACATTATGTGTTGGAATCTTACCGATAAATTTCAGCATTAGTTGTTCATGGTGATAGATGATACAGTCCAGCTGTTCCTGTATTGTCTGCTGAAAATCTTCTGGTAATTGAAGTAATTCATTTTCGAATCGGTGTATTCGTTTCAGAGTATCAAGAGCTCTTTTGGCAGTTGAATTCATTTGTCTAAAAATGACAAGCTTACGAGATTTTTCTAAAGTTTTTTTCTTAAAATAGCTGCGTTCTTCCTTATACATGGAATAAAACTGACTTATTTTTAAAAGACTATCCTTCAAATGTTCAATATCTGATTTAAGGTGATTATGGTCATAGTCATAACGGATACCTAAGCGGATCCATTTGATAATCTCTTCCGTTGTATTTGCAATTTTAAAATAAAGCTTATTTTCGTATTTTGGCGGTAAAAAAACTAGATTTACTATGAATGCAGAAAATACCCCAATCATGATTGTTCCAAAGCGAAAACCAGCAAATGGAATAAAGTCACTTCCCGGTGTCTCCATAATCGAGAGTAAAGTTACGAGAGAAAGTCCAATCGTATTTTCAAGTTTAAGCTTTAGGTTAAGAATAATTACCATGATGGCAGCTAAACCAATTACAATTATGTGATTTCCCAAGAGGAGAACAAAAAGAACTGCGAGTGCTGCGCCGATTAAGTTACCTTGAATTTGTTCGATAATGGTTAAGACAGAACGGTAGATAGTCGGTTGAATAGCAAAGATTGCAGCAATTCCTGCTAATACAGGGGCGGGAGAGTGCAATAACTGTGCTAAGTAGAGTGATAAAACAATGGCAACTCCCGTTTTAAAGATGCGAGCACCTAACTTCATTTATAATAATTTCCTTTCAGAGATGAATATTATCAACTATAATATATTAATGCTAAACATCTTCGTACTATACATGGATTCATACATATTATCAAGAGATTTTACATGAAATTTAAATTTTCGAATTTTGGACAAAAATCTAAACAAAAGTAACGTCCGCCAATGTGGCGGACGTTATTTTTTCATTCAGTAGATACAGCTGGGTCAGCTTGTTCTTTTACTGGTACAATTTGCAAGAAGTGATTTTCTGGGTTTTTTAGTAATGCACGAAGCTGACTGGCTTCTTCTTCCTGCCCATCATTTTCTAGTAAATTAGTGTATTTAGTTAATAACTCCTTTACGTCACTCTTCCCATTTTCATTTAATTCGGTGATAGAAACCTTGGCGCCTTTTGCGACTCTTCTTGATAGCGCTGCTTTCGTTAAGCCAACCTCAGGCTGATGGCGGACATAAACTACCCCACCAGTCATTCCTGCGCAAATCCATGGACCTGGGTCTCCTAAAACTAATCCCCGGCCGTTTGTCATGTACTCAAACGCAAAGCCTTTAATATTTGCCTTTGCACCGATGTTTCCAGCCTCTTTCTCAGGGATTGGCTGCTTTACAAATCCGCCAACAAGTAAATCCGCTCCTGAAAGACGTATTCCAGCACGTGCGTCAGCATCACCTTGTGCAACAAGCATCCCTTTTTGTGCCCCGTAACCAAAACCTTTTCCTACTGACCCATTATAATAGTGGCCGTTTTTCCCTTTAGATTTAAGAATAAAAATGTTACCGCCGAAGGAAGTCTTTCCAACACCATCTTGACCGCCGCCGTTTACGGAAATATTAATTCCTTCACTATTATAGGCACCTAAGCCGTTTCCAGGAATGGAGCCGTTCTTGTATTTTAGTTGAACCGGAGCGAGCTGCTTATACGAACCGTCCAGTCTATCACGTACTCGGTGACAAGAAACCCGGCTACCTAAGACACGCTGTTCAGAGGTGATACGATCAAACTCACGATCAGAGTTTAATTGTTCCACACTACCATCCAAATACTCCGCTCCAGCTGCTACTTGCATTTGAACCTCTTGGAAAGGTTTTACTTCAGCAGTTTTTGAAAATTGGCTAATTTCCAATGGCTTTAGTAAGTAATTCAGACTAAGCTGATTTTTACCTCTAACCTGCTCTAACAAATCTGAACGACCCACAGCATTCTGTAAATTACTAACACCAATTGATGCTGCTAGTGCCTTTAATTCATTTCCGAATGATGTAAAGAGATTCATGATCCCATTAACAGCTAATTCTAGCTGACGCGGAACAAAACGGCGCAGGCCATGTTCCTTAGCTTGAACCTCTGACTCAATTTGTGTTGCTATTCCAACGTGGCAGGTGTCCAAATGACATCCGCGGCAAGTGGTGCAACCAATGGCAAGCATCGATAAGGTTCCGAAACCAACCCTGTTTGCCCCAAGAAGCATGATCTTCATAACGTCCATGGCACTCTTCATGCCGCCGTCTGCCCAGATTTCCACCTTATCACGCAGGCCGCTTTCAAGGAGGGCATTATGTGCAGCTTTAACGCCAATCTCTACAGGTAGACCGACATGCGCAAGTGCATGTATTCTTGCTGCGCCTGTACCGCCGTCAAAACCGCTTAGTGTGATAATATCAGCACCGGCTTTAGCAATACCAACAGCAATCGTTCCGATGTTAGGGACAACGGGAACCTTAACAGCAATTTTCGCTTGGTCATTTGCTGTTTTTAATTCTAGTATCATTTGAGCCAAATCCTCAATTGAGTAAATATCATGATTGTTTGATGGTGAAATTAAGTCTGAACCAAGTGTTGCATTACGTGCTTCAGCAACCTTAGCTGTAACCTTAGAGCCTGGCAGGTGTCCGCCTTCACCAGGTTTTGCTCCCTGACCAATTTTAATTTCTAAAAGATTAGAAGAATTCAAGAGTTCAGCATTAACGCCAAAGCGGCCGGATGCCACTTGCTGTCCCCTGGTTTTAGGATATTTACCTAACATATCCTTTATTTCTCCGCCTTCACCATTTAAACTGACCATATTTAAGCGGTCAGCACCTTCAGCATAGGCTCTGAAGGCGGTTTCGTTCTGTGATCCAAATGACATGGAGGAAATAAGGAACGGCAAATCATGATCGCCAACCCGAATGTCTACTTCTTCTGGTGACACAGTTTGGTTATTCGCTTTTAATTGAATTAAATGACGTATAGTTGTTGGGTTTGATAGTTCTTGTTCACTAATTTTATCACGGTAAACACTGTAATCACCTGTTGCAGCAACCTCCCCGATTGCTTTCCAAATTCGTGGAAAGAGGTGAAAGGTTTTGCCAACTCGTTCATTTTCATTTTGGTAATCTTCAGCTCGTGATATAGCATCTGCCTTCATCGCTTCAAAATCATTTTCCATCTCGTTTGAACCAAAGAAGTTAACAATGTTTAACACGTGTGCGATGTCTTCATGTAATCCAATACTCGAGAAGAGTCGGCCATAACCACGTAATTCATGGATGCCAATGGTCGAGATGACTTTTTCAATCCCTTTTGATAGAGCACTATATAAGTTGATTAAGGGCTGTGTAGATTCATCGAACACAGTCATAAACATATAATAGGGGCTAATCAAATCTGCTCCCAATCCAAATACCGTTACGATATCGTGAAGGGAACGAATTGCAGCTGAACGTACTAGTAATGAACAATCTCTCCGCAGTTCTTCAGTAACCAAAGCCTGATCAACTGCTGAAGTAGCAAGAAGCGGGTCTAACCAATAGAAGTCATGCTGATGTGCTGCTGCATCATCAAGGATAAGCAGGCTTTTTCCTGCACGGACTGCTTCAACTGCTTCACTGGCAATTCTCGTTAGGGCTGCATCAACCTTTTCATTTTTAGTAAATGTAGTTGAAATAAACGCTGTTAGATTTTCTGTTTGGAAATGCTGAACCAGTTGGTCAAAGCTTGGCTGACCCAAGGATTCTGCACAGTTGTATCCTGCTTTTCCTTCTAAAAGAAGTGGTGTTGTTAGTTCAAGAACCGTTTCTGTTTGTTGACTCTTGAATAAAGTTGGTCGTTTACCAATAATGACTCGTGTTGAAAAATGTTCTGTTTCACGATCACGGTCAATGGCTGGGTTTGTTACAACAGCAACACTTTCTTTGATATAATCGGCAATATTTTTTCGTTCAGGATTAAGAGCAGCCAGCGGTGCATCATGTCCGAGAGAACGAATGGGTTCAGCACCCTTTTCCGCCATCTGCTCGATCAATTGGATATGATCACGTTCCCAGCCAAAGGCTTTATATTGTCCATTATGAATTTTGTCGGGGTAATTCATAGTTATACTCTTTTTTAAAGCGGGTGTATTTAGACGTACCCTTGAGTCCTGTAGATTTAAACGGCTAGAAAAGCGGCGATAAACTTCCTTTTGATAGCGGTCTTGCTCGAAAACTTCTAAAATATGACCATTCCATTTAAAACCGATTTTCTCACCGGGCGCCAAAGGCTTAGGATTATTTATGAATTCACTTGAAGGAATGATTCCTGGTTCAGAGGAAAATAGGTAAGAGCTCTCTGTTTCTAACATCCACAGCGGACGAAGCCCCAACGCATCGACACTGAATACTGCTTCATCACCAAATCTGGAAATAATTCCTGCAGGTCCCTGTGCAAAATGTCCCCAGCCCTCACGCAAATAGGTGTAGAGGTCCTGAAGGTCGTTAGAATAAGCTTTGATTTCATTAATTATTGGCGGAAATAGAAGCTCCATTGCCTCGAATAAGGAATATCCTTCTCTGCAGATTAGGGTTTCCATTGTCCTGCTAAGATCTTGTGAATCACTTCCGTTTTGAACGAGAGGAACACCAATCATTTTCGCTTCATCACGAAGTTTGGCAATGGTATTAATTTCTCCGTTGTGTCCAAGAACACTAAAGGGTTGAACACGGAAAAAGCTGGATAGAGTGTTAGTGGAATACCGATTATGACCTAATGTCATAGTAGAGGCAACCAGTGGATTAGCCAGGTCCTGATAATAGCGAGGCAGAATATCCCCAGCGCCCATTACTTTATATACGACATGGTTTTGGCTAAGTGACGCAACATGAACATCCTCATTTTTTTCTAAATCAATCAATGCCTGAAAGAGGATATTCGTTAAATCTTTCCCTTTTTTTGTTGAAAGGCAAGCAAATTGCCAGAAAACAGGGTTTTCTTGAATAGCAATCGGACCTAATTTAGTGGAGTCGGTTACCAAATTCGTTTCAAAAACTACCTCTAATTCATAGTTTTCTAGTTTCTTAATCAGTTCTTTTTTAACAGAAGTCCAATCAACTTTTTGGCTGATAAAAACATGACCTACAGCAAAGCCTTCTTTGTCAACGAGCGTTGGGTCAACACCAGCATTCTGTAGTTTTTCTTTCCATAGTTTAGCTGGAATATCCAGATGAATTCCTACGCCGTCACCCTCACCATTGATAAAACCTGCGCGATGATTCATCGTCACAAGGGCATCTATACAATCGAAGATATTTTTTCTAGTAGGCTGTTTTATTTTTTCAAGGGATGCGACAATTCCGCAGGCATCATGTTCATGATTATGGAAATCTTTAAAGCAGGAAGGGTTCCATTTTTTAGTCATATTGTTTGGCTTTGAGCAGGTAATCCTCTAAAGCCGCTCACCTCCTAGATTGAATTGGTAAATTGACGGGGCATAATGTTTATGGGTTATTATTAAATAACATTTTAATATTATCATAAGAATATTCAGAATTCAAATAATTATACAAAAATATGGATATAAAATCCGATTGTTATTGTTCTTTATTTTTCAAAAAGCTATTAATGTAACCGTTTTCAAAGAGTAGGAGAGATTAAAGGAAGTGAATCTCACTTCCTTTAATGTATAAAATAGTGTATATTTATTCGCTTTGCAGCTGAGAAAATGCATGGTTTACTGCATGGAGTGTTGCTTCTATATCTTCTTCGGTATGAGAAATCGTTAAAAACCAGGCTTCGTACTTTGATGGAGCCAGGTTAATTCCTTGATGGAGCATGAGCTTAAAGAATTTGCTGAACATTTCTCCATCCGTGTTTTCTGCTTGTTTATAGTTTTCTATTTTTTCATTTGTAAAAAATACGGTTAGTGCACCTTTTAAGCGATTAATGGTAATTGGGACATTGTGTTCCTTAGCAGCCTCTAAAATTCCTTTTTCAAGTAAGGCTCCTAAACGGTCTAAATAATCATAAATTCCATTTTGCTTTAATACCTCTAAACAAGCAATCCCGGAGAGAATAGAGGCAGGATTTCCAGCCATTGTTCCTGCTTGATAAGCAGGACCTAACGGTGCTACGGTTTCCATAATTTCTTGCCGTCCGCCGTAAGCTCCAATAGGTAAGCCGCCCCCAATAATTTTTCCGAGGACTGTCAAATCAGGTTGGATGCCTAATAAATCTTGTGCACCACCATACATAAATCTGAAGGCGGTAATTACCTCATCATAAATCACTAGTGCGCCGGCCTGATGGGTAAGATCATTAACCTGCTGTAAAAACCCTGGATTTGGTTCGACAATTCCAAAATTCCCAACAATCGGTTCAACTAAAACAGCCGCAACTTGATTGCCCCATTTTTCTAAAGCTTCCTTAAAAGGTTCGATATCATTAAAGGGCACAGTAATTACTTCTTGAGCAATACTTTTTGGTACACCGGCGGAGTCAGGGATTCCGAGTGTAGATGGGCCTGAACCTGCAGCAACTAGAACTAGATCAGAGTGACCATGATAGCAGCCCGCAAACTTAATGATTTTATCTCTGCCGGTATAGGCGCGTGCAACACGAATGGTTGTCATTACGGCCTCCGTACCTGAATTTACAAAGCGAACTCTTTCTAATGAAGGAATCGCTTCTTTTAACATTTTTGCAAATTTCACCTCGTGGGGTGTTGGTGTACCATAAAGGACGCCGCTCTCGGCAGCTTGTTTAATGGCTTCTGTTATATGCGGGTGAGCATGTCCTGTAATGATCGGGCCGTATGCAGCAAGAAAATCAATATACTGGTTTCCGTCAACATCCCAAAAATAGGCACCCTGTGCACGTTCCATCACCACCGGAGCACCGCCGCCAACTGCTTTATAGGAACGAGAGGGGCTATTCACTCCACCTACTATATGTTCAAGTGCTTCACTATGTATCCGTTCTGAATTTGTAAATTGCATACTATTCCTCCTAAAGATCATTTCTTTCTTATTTTATCATTAAATTTATCGAGATAAAGATTGAATGAATTTTAGAATTTCTTATGACTTCCTTATCTAGTGAAATATGTTTGTCTCATTTTTGATATTTTATCATCCTATTATGCATAGAAATAGACTATCTAATGTTAATTGAGGTGGTTGCTAGTGTTCTATTTCTTGCTTCCAGTCGTTATTTTTTGCATATTTATGAGTTTGAGAACTTTATTTATCCCGAACACAATAAGAGGAAAGTTTGTTTCCATTGAAAATGCTCTATATTTAGGGTCCATCTATTTGACGGTTATTATCGGATTCGGACTTATTTATTTGTTGTTTGAGTTAAAGGGAATGTCTTTAATTGTTGAAACGAATAAGGCTAAAGAATATAACATGTTTGAAACAAGCTTTTACTTCAGTGCTATGACGCTATTTTCTGTTGGTAACGGCGACGTCATTCCGCAGGGGGTTGGCAGGGTACTAGCTGTAGTTGAAGCGTTAATTGGATATACGTTACCTGCTGCGTTTGTTGCGCGTGCGATATTGGAAAGGAAATAGGGAGTACCGCCAAATATTTGTCATGTCAGTTATTTTTCGTTACGCTATGGAGGAGAGAAATTTTATTCATGGGGTGATTAGAAATGACAGTAGAAATAGGAAAGCAGGCTCCTGATTTTGCACTAGAGGCAAATAGTGGAGAAACAGTGAAATTATCAGATTATCTTGGTACCAATGTAGTTCTTTATTTTTATCCAAAGGATATGACACCAGGTTGTACGACAGAAGCCTGTGATTTTCGAGATCAAATGGAACAATTTAATATGGTCGATGCTGTTATATTAGGAATAAGTCCTGACCCGGTTGACCGTCATAAGAAATTTGTTGACAAATACGGTCTGCCATTCTTGCTGCTTGCTGATACAGATCACCATGTTGCTGAAACGTATGATGTTTGGAAATTAAAAAAGAACTTTGGTAAGGAGTATATGGGAATTGAACGGTCTACTTTTATTATTAATAAGGAAGGTGACTTAGTAAAGCAGTGGAGAAAGGTAAAAGTTAACGGACATGTTGAGGAAGCATTATCTTATATACGTGAAAACCTTAATTAATCCCACTTCTTAGCCTATTTTCTATAGTAAAGGCTTTTGTCCAATGCAACGATACGGAAATTGAATATCATTTTATTAGGGCATACCTCCTCAGATTAAACTTTTAGGGTCGTTAGCGGCCCTTTTTTTTATGCCTTTTATCCAAAGTACTTGGCCTCAGATTTAATTAGTGTTGGGAAAAATGCTATTATTAATGAAATGGGAGTATTAATCTATTGCAAAGGTTACTATGTATAAAAAACAGGGGGAGTTATCAATGAAAATTTACACAAAAACTGGTGATAAGGGAACTACTTCTTTAATCTATGGGCAAAGAGTGGCAAAGAATGACTTGCGGGTAGAGGCATATGGAACCTGTGATGAAACAAACTCGATGATTGGTTTAGCAATGAGTTATTTACAAGGAGAACTTTTACAGAAAAAAGAATCAATAGATAATATGTATCATAAAATACAAACAAACCTTTTTCATGTCGGTGCAGAGCTAGCTACACCTAAAGGAAAGGAAGTAAAGTGGTCTCTTAAAAATTCAGATATAGAGGAAATGGAAAAACATATTGATGAATTAAACGAGCATCTTCCAGAACTGACAAATTTCATTTTACCTGGAGGGCATGCAGCGGGTGCAGCTTTCCATGTTGCTCGCACGATAGCTAGGAGAGCAGAAAGATGTGCAGTGACATTGGGGGATGATGTCAATCCGCTTGTATTAGCTTATTTAAATCGACTTTCAGATCTGTTATTTGTAACTGCAAGGTATGTAAATCATGAATTGGGCTATCCCGAGCAAAACTTGCATCAATAAAATTAGCATCTTTTATTAATTCTGATATTACAATATTGACAAAAGTATTAATCAGTTAGTAAACTAATTATAACAATTATAATTTAAGAATATTTTTTAGAAAAGAGGTGCATGGCGATGAATCAGTTAAAAGAAGCGTTGGATGCCTTAAAGGATACAGGAGTTCGTATAACTCCACAACGTCATGCGATACTTGAATATTTAATAAACTCGATGTCACATCCTACAGCAGATGATATTTATAAAGCCCTAGAAGGGAAATTCCCTAATATGAGTGTGGCGACAGTTTACAATAATTTACGAGTATTTCGTGAAGTTGGTTTAGTGAAAGAATTAACTTATGGTGATGCTTCTGCACGATTTGATTTTGTTACTACACATCATTATCATGTTATTTGTGAGCAGTGTAGTAAAATCGTAGATTTTCACTATCCTGGCTTAGACGAGGTCGAACAGCTGGCTTCGCATGTAACGGGGTTTAAAGTTACAAATCACCGTTTAGAGATTTATGGTTCCTGTCCAGAATGTACAAGTAAAGAGGTTCATTGATTAGTGGCGGAATAATTAATTATTACTAAAGCAAAAAGCTATTTCTAACAGAAATAGCTTTTATTTTTTTGACTTCCGATTATATGTTTCATCGAATTCTTTACCTTCAAGGTCAGGGTCTAATGTTATTGGTTCTGAACAATACATACACATGTCTACCCGGCCGAGCATTTTAGTATGCTTTCCACAACTTGGACATGTTACTTGTATCGATCTGGTTGA
The DNA here is from genome assembly GCF_038592905.1 of Neobacillus sp. FSL H8-0543. Classification (GTDB taxonomy): domain Bacteria; phylum Bacillota; class Bacilli; order Bacillales; family Cytobacillaceae; genus Neobacillus. Next base: position 3,524,953 of record NZ_CP151943.1, read on the forward strand.
TAACATTCCAATCCAAAAATAAACGACGGTACTGGCAATAATAAATAGAAGACCAAAAAGCATAAAGATGGTCATAATAAGTGGAGAATTACGAAAGAAGATTCCACCATACATTACAATAAAACCGATGAAAATTAAAGAAAGTGCAAATGTACGAATTTTATTTATCTTACTTGAATATTTAGGCATATTTCTCCCTCCTAGAGAAACTATACCATAATTTATGTAGGAGAATAAACGTTATGTTGAGGGTTGTCGAATTTTGTCTCCTTATAAAGAAGGAGATTATTTTATTCCTGTCGAACATATAAGCTACCAAAGAAAAATGGAGGAATTGTGAATGAAAGACATTCTTCGTCCGATTTATCAAGAGAGGGCCAGTCAATCAAATACACTTGGAGTTTTAATGGTTGAAAAAAGACAAAAATCAAGTCATACGACAGATACCTTTGATGTAATATTATTGGTTATTATTAAAGAAGCAGAACGGCCATTATTAATTAAACATTATACATATAATGACCAAAAGGCTGCGATGCATATCGTTACGGAGGCTCATTTAAAAGAATGGATTCTATTAGGTACTAATCGTAAAGTCTTTGAATGGCTACAAAATGCTAAAGTATTATTTGACCGGAATGAATATGTTGCCAATTTAAAAACTGAACTGCGTGAATTTCCTTTTTACGGGCGAAAGGTAAAAATGGGTCTAGAATTCGCTAAATTGGTTCGTCGTTATGTGGATGGTAAGGGTCTTTTTGAGAAAAAGCAGTTTCTGGATGCATATAACCATGTCGTTCATTCCCTGCATCACCTCGCAAGACTTGCGGTGATTGAAAATGGGCTTCATCCAGAGTTAACCGTTTGGCAACAGGTTAAACAAATTGAACCAGAAATATTTAAATTATATGAGGAACTTGTTAATAGTGAAGAGACAATTGAAAAAAGACTAGAACTACTGTTTCTAGCAAACGAGTTTATGATTCATTCTAGAACAAATATTGGGTCAAAGCATTTATTGATGATACTTAACAAAAAAGAGTATTGGACTTTTAATGAAATCATGAATGAAGAAGAATTAATTCCTTATTCTGTAGATTTGGCTGTATTAATTGAGTATTTGATTGATAAAGGATTAGTGGATGTTGTTAGTTTAGAAACCAAGGGGCAAGGGATCTTCCACAGATGTTATCAAGTGAATGAAAAGTTATTGTAAAAAAGTAAAAAATCTATTGACCTTTTCTAGGATACTTGGTATATTAATAACCGTCGCTGCGAAACAAACATTTAATGCTTTCGTGAGTGACGGTTAATCTTTTAAAAAAAGATTGACATTATATATTGCTCTGTGATATATTAAGAAAGTCGCTTATGGGCGATAACGTGATTTTGTTCTTTGAAAACTAAACAAACAAGAACGTCAACAAACAATATTTTTAACTTCTATATGAAGTTAAGCCAACGTAACAAAATGAGCTAATCAACTTTCTTGGAGAGTTTGATCCTGGCTCAGGACGAACGCTGGCGGCGTGCCTAATACATGCAAGTCGAGCGAATCTTTAGGAGCTTGCTCCTAAAGGTTAGCGGCGGACGGGTGAGTAACACGTGGGCAACCTGCCTATAAGACTGGGATAACTTCGGGAAACCGGAGCTAATACTGGATAATCCTTTTCCTCTCATGAGGGAAAGCTGAAAGACGGTTTCGGCTGTCACTTATAGATGGGCCCGCGGCGCATTAGCTAGTTGGTGAGGTAATGGCTCACCAAGGCAACGATGCGTAGCCGACCTGAGAGGGTGATCGGCCACACTGGGACTGAGACACGGCCCAGACTCCTACGGGAGGCAGCAGTAGGGAATCTTCCGCAATGGACGAAAGTCTGACGGAGCAACGCCGCGTGAACGATGAAGGCCTTCGGGTCGTAAAGTTCTGTTGTTAGGGAAGAACAAGTATCGGAGTAACTGCCGGTACCTTGACGGTACCTAACCAGAAAGCCACGGCTAACTACGTGCCAGCAGCCGCGGTAATACGTAGGTGGCAAGCGTTGTCCGGAATTATTGGGCGTAAAGCGCGCGCAGGCGGTCTCTTAAGTCTGATGTGAAAGCCCACGGCTCAACCGTGGAGGGTCATTGGAAACTGGGGGACTTGAGTGCAGAAGAGGAAAGCGGAATTCCACGTGTAGCGGTGAAATGCGTAGAGATGTGGAGGAACACCAGTGGCGAAGGCGGCTTTCTGGTCTGTAACTGACGCTGAGGCGCGAAAGCGTGGGGAGCAAACAGGATTAGATACCCTGGTAGTCCACGCCGTAAACGATGAGTGCTAAGTGTTAGAGGGTTTCCGCCCTTTAGTGCTGCAGCTAACGCATTAAGCACTCCGCCTGGGGAGTACGGCCGCAAGGCTGAAACTCAAAGGAATTGACGGGGGCCCGCACAAGCGGTGGAGCATGTGGTTTAATTCGAAGCAACGCGAAGAACCTTACCAGGTCTTGACATCCTCTGACACTCCTAGAGATAGGACGTTCCCCTTCGGGGGACAGAGTGACAGGTGGTGCATGGTTGTCGTCAGCTCGTGTCGTGAGATGTTGGGTTAAGTCCCGCAACGAGCGCAACCCTTGATCTTAGTTGCCAGCATTCAGTTGGGCACTCTAAGGTGACTGCCGGTGACAAACCGGAGGAAGGTGGGGATGACGTCAAATCATCATGCCCCTTATGACCTGGGCTACACACGTGCTACAATGGGTGGTACAAAGGGCTGCAAAACCGCAAGGTTAAGCGAATCCCATAAAACCACTCTCAGTTCGGATTGTAGGCTGCAACTCGCCTACATGAAGCTGGAATCGCTAGTAATCGCGGATCAGCATGCCGCGGTGAATACGTTCCCGGGCCTTGTACACACCGCCCGTCACACCACGAGAGTTTGTAACACCCGAAGTCGGTGGGGTAACCGCAAGGAGCCAGCCGCCTAAGGTGGGACAGATGATTGGGGTGAAGTCGTAACAAGGTAGCCGTATCGGAAGGTGCGGCTGGATCACCTCCTTTCTAAGGAATATCCTGTCTTAAGTGACAGATAACTGTTGACGCACTCTTGTTTGTTTAGTTTTGAGAGATCAAACTCTCAAAACTTTTTTTATTCGTTCCTTGAAAACTAGATAATCGTAAGAAGAAGCAATAGTAAAACCAAGTAATCGCCATTTAGCAAGTCGTTTCTTTTCAATAAGAAACAAAACCTTTCAGGTTAAGTTAGAAAGGGCGCACGGTGAATGCCTTGGCACTAGGAGCCGATGAAGGACGGGACTAACACCGATATGCTTCGGGGAGCTGTAAGTAAGCTTTGATCCGGAGATTTCCGAATGGGGGAACCCACTGTTCGTAATGGAGCAGTATCTTTACCTGAATACATAGGGTATGGAAGGCAGACCCGGGGAACTGAAACATCTAAGTACCCGGAGGAAGAGAAAGCAAACGCGATTCCCTGAGTAGCGGCGAGCGAAACGGGATATAGCCCAAACCAAGAGGCTTGCCTCTTGGGGTTGTAGGACACTCAACATGGAGTTACAAAGGAACGGGGTAGATGAAGCGACCTGGAAAGGTCCGTCAGAGAAGGTAAAAACCCTGTAGTCGAAACTTCGTTCCCTCCTGAGTGGATCCTGAGTACGGCCGGACACGAGAAATCCGGTCGGAAGCTGGGAGGACCATCTCCCAAGGCTAAATACTCCCTAGTGACCGATAGTGAACCAGTACCGTGAGGGAAAGGTGAAAAGCACCCCGGAAGGGGAGTGAAACAGATCCTGAAACCGTGTGCCTACAAGTAGTCAGAGCCCGTTCATGGGTGATGGCGTGCCTTTTGTAGAATGAACCGGCGAGTTACGATTACATGCAAGGTTAAGTTGAAAAGACGGAGCCGCAGCGAAAGCGAGTCTGAATAGGGCGTTTTTAGTATGTGGTCGTAGACCCGAAACCAGGTGATCTACCCATGTCCAGGGTGAAGTCCAGGTAACACTGGATGGAGGCCCGAACCCACGCACGTTGAAAAGTGCGGGGATGAGGTGTGGGTAGCGGAGAAATTCCAATCGAACCTGGAGATAGCTGGTTCTCTCCGAAATAGCTTTAGGGCTAGCCTCACGTTGTAAGAGTCTTGGAGGTAGAGCACTGTTTGGACTAGGGGCCCTCATCGGGTTACCGAATTCAGACAAACTCCGAATGCCAAAGACTTATCCGTGGGAGTCAGACTGCGAGTGATAAGATCCGTAGTCAAAAGGGAAACAGCCCAGACCACCAGCTAAGGTCCCCAAGTTTACGTTAAGTGGAAAAGGATGTGGAGTTGCTTAGACAACCAGGATGTTGGCTTAGAAGCAGCCACCATTTAAAGAGTGCGTAATAGCTCACTGGTCGAGTGACTCTGCGCCGAAAATGTACCGGGGCTAAACGTAACACCGAAGCTGTGGATTGACACCATTAGGTGTCAGTGGTAGGAGAGCGTTCTAAGGGCGTTGAAGCTAGACCGTAAGGACTGGTGGAGCGCTTAGAAGTGAGAATGCCGGTATGAGTAGCGAAAGATGGGTGAGAATCCCATCCACCGTATGCCTAAGGTTTCCTGAGGAAGGCTCGTCCTCTCAGGGTTAGTCGGGACCTAAGCCGAGGCCGAAAGGCGTAGGCGATGGACAACAGGTTGATATTCCTGTACCACCTCTTTATCGTTTGAGTGATGGGGGGACGCAGGAGGATAGGGTAAGCGCGCTGTTGGATATGCGCGTCTAAGCAGGTAGGCTGAGAAGTAGGAAAATCCGCTTCTCGTGAAGGCTGAGCTGTGATAGCGAGGGAAATATAGTACCGAAGTTCCTGATTCCACACTGCCAAGAAAAGCCTCTAGCGAGATAAAAGGTGCCCGTACCGCAAACCGACACAGGTAGGCGAGGAGAGAATCCTAAGGTGAGCGAGAGAACTCTCGTTAAGGAACTCGGCAAAATGACCCCGTAACTTCGGGAGAAGGGGTGCTCTTTGGGGTGAATAGCCTCGAAGAGCCGCAGTGAATAGGCCCAGGCGACTGTTTAGCAAAAACACAGGTCTCTGCGAAGCCGCAAGGCGAAGTATAGGGGCTGACGCCTGCCCGGTGCTGGAAGGTTAAGAGGAGGGGTTAGCGTAAGCGAAGCTCTGAATTGAAGCCCCAGTAAACGGCGGCCGTAACTATAACGGTCCTAAGGTAGCGAAATTCCTTGTCGGGTAAGTTCCGACCCGCACGAAAGGCGTAACGATCTGGGCACTGTCTCAACGAGAGACTCGGTGAAATTATAGTACCTGTGAAGATGCAGGTTACCCGCGACAGGACGGAAAGACCCCGTGGAGCTTTACTGTAGCCTGATATTGAATTTTGGTATAGCTTGTACAGGATAGGTAGGAGCCTGAGAAGCCGGAGCGCTAGCTTCGGTGGAGGCGTCGGTGGGATACTACCCTGGCTGTATTGAAATTCTAACCCGCACCCCTTATCGGGGTGGGAGACAGTGTCAGGTGGGCAGTTTGACTGGGGCGGTCGCCTCCTAAAGAGTAACGGAGGCGCCCAAAGGTTCCCTCAGAATGGTTGGAAATCATTCGCAGAGTGTAAAGGCACAAGGGAGCTTGACTGCGAGACCTACAAGTCGAGCAGGGACGAAAGTCGGGCTTAGTGATCCGGTGGTTCCGCATGGAAGGGCCATCGCTCAACGGATAAAAGCTACCCCGGGGATAACAGGCTTATCTCCCCCAAGAGTCCACATCGACGGGGAGGTTTGGCACCTCGATGTCGGCTCATCGCATCCTGGGGCTGTAGTCGGTCCCAAGGGTTGGGCTGTTCGCCCATTAAAGCGGTACGCGAGCTGGGTTCAGAACGTCGTGAGACAGTTCGGTCCCTATCCGTCGTGGGCGCAGGAAATTTGAGAGGAGCTGTCCTTAGTACGAGAGGACCGGGATGGACGCACCGCTGGTGTACCAGTTGTCTTGCCAAAGGCATCGCTGGGTAGCTATGTGCGGACGGGATAAGTGCTGAAAGCATCTAAGCATGAAGCCCCCCTCAAGATGAGATTTCCCATAGCGTCAAGCTAGTAAGAACCCTGAAAGATGATCAGGTTGATAGGTCAGAGGTGGAAGCGCGGTGACGTGTGGAGCTGACTGATACTAATCGTTCGAGGACTTAACCATATTTAAAAGGCGAACTTGTTTTACTTTCTTCTTCAAGCATTATCTAGTTTTGAGGGAATGAAACTTTTTGTTAATTTTCTCTTGCAAAATCTTAAAAAGACATTATAATAAAATATGTCTTATCAATAGTCTGGTAATTATGGCGAGAAGGTCACACCCGTTCCCATACCGAACACGGAAGTTAAGCTTCTCAGCGCCGATGGTAGTTGGGGCAGGCGCCCCTGTGAGAGTAGGACGTTGCCAGGCTGTTTTTTATTCCGCAGTAGCTCAGTGGTAGAGCTATCGGCTGTTAACCGATCGGTCGTAGGTTCGAGTCCTACCTGCGGAGCCATTTTTATGGAGAGCTGTCCGAGTGGCCGAAGGAGCACGATTGGAAATCGTGTAGGCGGGTAACCCTGTCTCAAGGGTTCAAATCCCTTGCTCTCCGCCATAAAACTTTCCTTATTATATGGCCCCTTGGTCAAGTGGTTAAGACACCTCCCTTTCACGGAGGTAACACGGGTTCGAATCCCGTAGGGGTCACCAAAGTTCTTTCGTGTTAACGAAAATTACTTTCATTTTCTGTGGAGGATTAGCTCAGCTGGGAGAGCATCTGCCTTACAAGCAGAGGGTCGGCGGTTCGAGCCCGTCATCCTCCACCATTTATTCAATCTTAATAAGATTGATACAGTCTATGGTAACTATGAGCATAGACAAAACTTAATACTTTTTACTGTCGCGGGGTGGAGCAGTCCGGTAGCTCGTCGGGCTCATAACCCGAAGGTCGCAGGTTCAAATCCTGTCCCCGCAATACGGTCTGGTAGTTCAGTTGGTTAGAATGCCTGCCTGTCACGCAGGAGGTCGCGGGTTCGAGTCCCGTCCAGACCGCCATTTTATTTAAATGGCACACAACAATAATTATGGCTCAGTAGCTCAGTCGGTAGAGCAGATTGCTCACATCACTGATATAGCTTCTGCGGCAATCTGCGAAAAAGAACGGAAGTTCTTTTGAGCAAAGGTATCGGTCGCAATAAAAGTTTAGGAAACACTTTAAGTATGGCTCAGTAGCTCAGTCGGTAGAGCAAAGGACTGAAAATCCTTGTGTCGGCGGTTCGATTCCGTCCTGCGCCACCTTTTTTTTGCCGGGGTAGCTCAATTGGTAGAGCAACTGACTTGTAATCAGTAGGTTGGGGGTTCAAGTCCTCTCGCCGGCACCATTTTTTTGTTTTACGCATATTTATGTGGTGGGGTAGCGAAGTGGCTAAACGCGGCGGACTGTAAATCCGCTCCCTCCGGGTTCGGCGGTTCGAATCCGTCCCCCACCACCAAGTTTTTTCACGACAGTGAAAATAACCAAGTTTCTCAAGAAAGTGAAAATTTCCAGTTATAGGGGTATAGTTTAAAGGTAGAACGAAGGTCTCCAAAACCTTTGGTGTGGGTTCAATTCCTACTACCCCTGCCAAATAATTTATTTGTGGCGATTGTGGCGAAGTGGTTAACGCACCTGATTGTGGTTCAGGCATTCGTGGGTTCGATTCCCATCAGTCGCCCCATAAATAATTTTATTATTGGGCTATAGCCAAGCGGTAAGGCATCGCACTTTGACTGCGACATGCGTTGGTTCAAATCCAGCTAGCCCAGCCAAATTGCGGAAGTAGTTCAGTGGTAGAACATCACCTTGCCAAGGTGGGGGTCGCGGGTTCGAATCCCGTCTTCCGCTCCAAGTAGTATGGCGGCATAGCCAAGTGGTAAGGCAGAGGTCTGCAAAACCTTTACCACCGGTTCGAATCCGGTTGCCGCCTTAATTATTATTCATGCTGAATTTCGATATCTATTTAGACATCGCCGGGGTGGCGGAACTGGCAGACGCACAGGACTTAAAATCCTGCGGTAGGTGACTACCGTACCGGTTCGATTCCGGTTCTCGGCATTACTATTCAAATGTTAATTTGCCGGTGTGGCGGAATTGGCAGACGCGCACGACTCAAAATCGTGTTCCGTGAGGAGTGTCGGTTCGACCCCGACCACCGGTATCATATCTAAGACAAAAATAAAAGAAACGAGACAGGGTCTAATACCTTGTCTCGTTTTTTTTGCACCAAAATGATTGAAGAATTAGTTAAGTTTTATTAATTTTAATGTTTTAGACGGATGGACAAGGGCAGAGATTAAAAGATATTTCGAATTTTCTCAAAGAAAAACCCCCTCGACAGTAGTGTTGAGGGGGGAAAGGCTTTAGAGATAATTTACGAAAAGTTATTATTGTTTTAGGAAATCAATTTCTATTTCATTTTTTCTTGGTTTACGTTTAAACAGATATTCTCCATTACGAATGGATGCAAGTACTTCCGCACGCTCACGAATTGCTTCATATGGGTCTTTTGCATCTAAAACGATAAAGTTAGCGGCTTTTCCTACTTCGATGCCATACTCATCGTTCACTCTCATTATATTTGCACCGTTACATGTGATTAGGTCGAACGCCTTGTTAATTTCATCAACGTGTGTATAATGTGCTAAATGAATCCCATTGTCTAAAATGTTCATCATATTTCCATTCCCTAATGGATACCAGTAATCTGCAATGGAATCTTGGGCAAATGCGACATTATTACCATTATGTAATAACTCTTTAACTCGGGTTAAGCCACGGCGTTTCGGATAACTGTCGCCTCGTCCTTGTAAATGTGCGTTTTCAGTTGGACAAGAAATAAAGTTAATTTGTGATTCTTTAAATAACCCTAACATTTTATTTGCATAACTGTTTTCTACTGAACCAAAGCTGCATGTATGGCTTGCTGTTGTGTATATCCCATAGTCTTTTTCCATCACAAACGCGTTTAACACTTCCAAAAATCGACTATTTGGATCATCGTTCTCATCACAGTGAATATCAATCATTACATTATATTTTTTTGCCATGTCAACAATACGTTTTAATGATTCAACACCATGTTCATATGAGATTTCAAAGTGAGGGATTCCTCCAGCTACGTCAACCCCCATTTTAAGTGCCTCTTCCATTAATTGTTCTGCACCTTTATATCGAAAGAATCCTTCTTGAGGAAATTCTACAAGTTGTAATGTAACGATATCTTTCAGTTCTTCACGCAGATTAATTAAAGCTTTCATCCCGGTGAGATTAGGGTCCGTAATATCTACATGTGTTCTAATAAATTGAACACCTTTACTCACTTCTTTTTGAATCCCTTTAATTGCACGCTCCCGTACTAATTCTTCCGTCAACGATTTCTTATTATCACTCCAACGCTGGATACCTTCAAATAACGTACCTGAAACATTTGCATTTCCTTCACCTAGCCCGGAAAAGATATAATCTAAGTGTAGATGAGGGTCAACATATGGCGGCAATACCAAACAGCCATCTAAATCAATCACTTCATCAGCGTTGCCTAAATCATTACCTATTGCTTTAAAACGATTATTTTCTACTAAAATTTCATGAGATTCTGGGTCTCCATATATAGTCGCATTTATATATTTTTTCATATATACATAGCTCCTTTGCATCATCATTTTATGTATTGCTTATTATTTCAAAATTGTATCAATAGAAACCATTAGTCTAGAATACGATGTGTTCCTTAATTATAACAGTTTTAAAGGCAAAAAAAATTTTGGCGGATTTTGTCTATCGGTATAATAGTGAACTTGGCACCTAAATTTAATTGAACTGGATAAATAGGAACCGATTGTGCTGCTAAGAAGTATAACTTTAATAATTGTTAAACAAAAAACAAGCCATTAAATGGTATATGAACTAGATCGCTAGGCACTACCAGGTTTTGGTACACCGTGGACACGAAATAAGAAATAATACTTGTGTCTGTCTCTACGATAAGCATTGACACAATAACATTTCTTGACCTATACTTTTATTATTCAAAGTTAAAATTCCTTTGTAGAAGACTTGTTTGTTTAGGGAGCATAACAAGGTCTATAACTTCTAAAATAGGAGTTTTTTTATGTTTAGTTAATACTTTTTATTACATATTTGTTTTATTTTTCAACACATGCAAGGCCAGTGACGCAAGGTCCATTCACGTTCCAGAGGAGCCCTATGATACATTCTGTGATAGTTGATCCTTTCAAAGAAATGGATATTGAGGGCTCTGCTTAAGGTCGGTCTTTTTTAAAGAAAAATGGTGGTTGGCTTATTAGCCATTATACGCTGTCACTTCTTGACGCATCCCTTATAGAAAAAAAACTTGTATTAATGTGAATACGGCTGTTCCCATTATTGGAACAAGTTTTAGTAATAAAAGTCCATTTGGAGTTGAAATTATTGGATCAATCGGGTCTTTTGCAGGTGAAGCTAAAAGATTGATAAATCGTTCCCACCTACTAGGTTTCATTGGAAAATTGGGTATCTCTACGTGATATTCATCCAACTTTGTACGCAGATAGTGATCCTTATTAAAGGGATCCTGACTCATATTCGTTTCCCTCCAATTCTTCTTTTAATCTTTTCATTGCCATGTGTAATCTGGATTTAACCGTCCCTTTCGGAATTCCAAGAATTTTGGCTATTTCCTCTTGTGGCATATCGTGATAGTAGAAAAGCAATACAACGGCACGCTGTATTTCAGGGAGATTTGCAACGGCTTCCCTAATGGTCATTCTGTCTGAATGATGGAATTCTTCGGTCTGTATCGGAGTAAGAAAGGGCAAAAGGTTCCTCCATCTCTTGCGACGATTTAATTTTGTTATCATCAATCGATAGGCAATTTGAAAAAGATACGATTTTAGCTTTCCCTTCCTTGGATTGAAATCATGTTTATAACTCTGAAGTTTAACAAATGTGTCTTGAACGATATCAATGCTTAATTGCTCATCTCTCGTATAACGGAAAATAAATGAATAAAGAGACTGTTTTAATAGGTTGTAAATGCCTTCTAACGCTTCGTCTTCTCCATTTTGATAAGCGATCATCCATTCATCTTCTCGCTCATTCAATCTCATCGCCCCAGCGTTCCTTGATAGATTTTAATGTCATAGATACCCTGCTAATTAAGTAAATAATAGATACTAGTGTCCATATTTGTGCTTGGTTTGTAAAAAATTGGACAAAAACATTCTCGACTGTTTCGCCGAAAGAGACAAGAAAATTTAGAACTTGAACACAAATAATGGAATAGATGGCTAGACCAAGAGTAAGTGTATCAAAAATGTTCCATCTTAAATATATTTTCGTTTTCTTATAATTGATTTTACCATTTTCACGGACAACATACTTGCGATCCATTGGAATAGCAATCGCTAAAATTAATACCACTAAAAAACCTGCAACAATAAGAGAAACAATCCAACCTATATCCATTTGTAACATCCCCTTATCTACCTTCTTTACTAACTATACAAATGAGATGGCAATAAGGTTCATTTAAAATAAAAAAGTTTTTTGTCGTTGTCCATAACTCTTACTTTGTAAAAGCGATACCGTTGACTCAGGACCACCAAAGGAGCAAATTATAATAGAGAAGTAGAAATGTCCTGGTTACTAGAAGAAGGAAGCGACTTGTATAATGTCGAATTTAGCATATATAAATAATAAATTGGGGGTTTTATATAGTGGAACAGAAAGAATTTTGGCGCTTAATCGAAAAGTCCAGAGAATTTGATAATCAAGCGGAATCGTTAATTGAGGTACTAACTGAAATAGGATTAGATGAAGTTTTAGACTTTGAATTATTATTTCAGCAATTAATGAATGCCAGTTATACATCTCGTTTATGGGGAGCGGCATTTGTTTTGATGGGTGGCTGCTCTGATGATGCTTTTGATTATTTTCGAGGATGGCTGATTGGACAGGGAGAAGAAATATTTAATCAGGTAATGAAAGATCCTGAATTTTTAGCAGAATACATAAATGAAGATAATCTCGATGATGAAGGGTACCCACAAAATGAAGAATTGCTCTCGGCTGGATTAGATGCCTATAACCTGATAAGGACTGGTAATACTGAATGGGATGACAATATATATGATGAGCTAGTAGAAGCTCTTGACAAAATGGGATTACAGCCAAAAACTGACATAGAATTTGATTGGGAGGAAGATGATCTAGAGAATTTATTTCCTATTCTATGGACAAGGTTTGGAGAAGAACCACTAGGTTAAAAGAAGAATACCGATATTTAAGAATAAGAGGATAACTGAATGAAAAGGTGGACTTTATGTTTTTTCTACTACTTACAGGAATGATTATTTCATTTGTTGTTGGTACAACCCTCATGGTAAATGGTGAAATCGTTTATGGTTCGATTGCAACCGGTATAGGAATTTTATTGCTGGTGTTTGTATTGTTTTATTACAGCAAAAAGAAGTACCGAAAAAAGAAAAATGATTGTACTCCAGACTGCCTAGACTTTGATTGTGGACCAGACTGTGACGGAGGACCAGATTGTGATTGTAGCCCAAACTGTAATTAAATTCAAATGGTTAATTGATCTTGTACCATGTCATCGGATGAAGTCGAGAAGTATCACGATAAAAGGGTATAAGCTGCCGTTATGTGCTAGATGTACAGGAATTTTAGCAGGCTATTTATTTTTCCCATTCATAATGGTACTTGATATGACTTTTCCATTATGGCTGGGGATTTTATTAAATCTGCCAATGGTGATTGATGGATGGACACAAAAAAGGAAATTCCGAATGAGCAATAACTCATTAAGATTATCAACAGGCATCGTGAGTGGCTTGGGGCAGAGTATGATTATCGTTAGTATGAGCCAAAATATTATTTCGATTTTGTTGAAGTAAAAGTACACTTTTAACCGTTTCAAACTCGTCCTAAAATGCATTAAATAGTATAGGACGAGGGAAAAAGAAATAACGCTTTTTCCTAATTGGAAGGGAGTGTGTTTCATGTTCGACTCCTTGTTTGAATTTTTATCCCGATTCATAGCATTGGTCTACCAATTCATTTTATATATTTTAGAAATACTACAAAATTTATTATAAAGGTCGAGCTTAACGGCCTTTTTTTGTTATTGTAATATTGAGAGAATCTTATGAAATAATGGGTGTGTTTAAATGGAGTGCGTAGGGAAACACCATTAGCGAGTTTTTGTTTTAACTACATCAATAAAAGGCAGGTATGTTTATGATCACACTATACATAACAAGGCACGGAGAAACAGAGTGGAATCGGGAAAAAAGAATGCAAGGTTGGTTGGATTCTAACCTAACAGATAATGGAATAATAAATGCTGTATCTTTAGGTGAAAGACTGAAGAAAACGGAGTTAGCAGCCATATTTTCAAGTCCTAGTGGAAGGACGATGGCCACCGCTAATTTGATTCGTGGGGATAGAGATATTCCAATCATGTACGATGAAAATCTAAGGGAAATTTATATGGGTGACTGGGAAGGAAAAACTCATTCATCCATTAAAGAAAAGTATCCTGAAGATTATGAGGCTTTCTGGAATTCTCCTCAACTATATACCCCTGATAAAGGAGAGACGTTTGAAAAAACAAGGGAAAGAGCTATTCAGGTGCTAAATCGGATAAAAAGAGATTATCAATCTGGGAATATATTAATTGTTACCCATGCGGTAGTAATTAAATGCTTATATTCTTTTTTTAAGAATACTTCTATTGAAACCTTATGGGAACCGCCATTTATTCATGACACAAGTCTTACAGTTGTAGAAATGACTGAAACCAAATTTAAAATATTGTTAGAAGGAGATATCTCACATCGCGAGCCTGTAAATATAAAATAGTTAAACAACTAACTTGCATAAGAAGTGATGGAGAATGAACGAAAAGACTTCTGGTGGCTTTTTTGGTTCGTCAAATGAACGAAAAAGACCAGGAGAACCATCCCTATGGCTTATGGCACATTAAAGTATCTACTTCTAAATGTATTCCTTGGTGCTTACAATATACTTAGAAGGGATATTTTAACAAGGGGGATGGGTCAAGGATGAATATTGCGTTATGGGCAGTTCAAATCATTTTGGGCTTAATGTTTTTATTTGCTGGTGCAACGAAGGCTTTTTCTTATGAAAAAGCGAAAGCCAGCATGCCATGGGTACAGGAGTCCTCAAAAGGGTTGGTTGTTTTCATCGGATTTGCTGAAGTACTTGGAGCAATTGGCTTGATTTTACCACTAGCGCTGGGAATTGCACCTATCTTAACACCGATTGCAGCTCTTGGGCTTGCAGTAATCATGGTTTTGGCAGCTGGTTTTCATATCAAGAGGAAGGAAAATCAAGCAATCGGGATGAATATTATATTATTAGTATTTGCACTATTTGTCGCAATCGGACGCTTTTAGGAGGAGTTTAGATGGTACCGTCATTTTTCATTTGGAACGACGGTTGATAATTTAAAATGGTTTTTCCCGGATGCTACAGAACCCATTAAAGAAGCAGTAGAATTTGAAAATTGGATTATCGAGCATGTGCAAAAAAGGGATATTGATTCCTTAAATCAATATCTTCAATTAGCTCCACATGCAGAGTTAGCTGTACCAAGACCTGAACATTTCGTTCCGTTGTTTATTGCTTTAGGGAGTGGGGATGAAAACAAGAAACCGGTGGTGCTAAATCAAACGTATGATTTTGGAGCTTTGAGCAATTTGTGCTTGGAATTTTAATATATTTGTTGATGGAAGCTGCCGTTTAGGCAGCTTTTCTATTTGAAAATGGCAAGGGGACGCATCTTCTGGACTAACCTCATTAGCGTAAATCAAAATATCCGAGTGCAGGCACATTCAATTTTGGACTTTGGTTGTGGAGTGTATGTGATTACAGCCACAAGAATGTACCACTTCTGCGATGTTTTGTACCATCAGTTGCCATGGAATTTACCACTTGCTGTCAACGCATTTACCAATAGATAAACTTTAGAGATATTGAATTAAAAAAGCCTAATCCTCCTATTTTTACCGAGGAATTAGGCTTTTGTTAAGCTTTCCGTAATCGCGCCAGAAAGTGGGCTACCAGCTTTTATTGCACAGTATCGTTGTACTGTGCAGCAATGACTTGGTATTTTTATTTATGATCTTAAACATGAGCACCCGTTCGTTCAAGTACAATATTTCACAATCATTCTTTTGTATTAGAAATTAAATGATTTTCAACTCTTGCCCCCCTATCGTCAGGAAGCTGATTATCATTCAAACGGCAAAGGTTGTGTTCCATCGACATCGGTAAAACCATATTTTCTCGCTAGTTCAGCCACCATTATTGTTTCTCCAGAAAACTTAGATACCGTAGTGTCTGATGCCAATGCCACAACCGCCCGACCTACATACGCTGTTGTTTCAGTTGTTCCATCCTCTGGTCCAAAACCTGAATCTATAACTCTTTCTGTTCTCATCCAACCTGGGCAAACAGCAACGGCTGAAACGTTGTAGTCCTTTAATTCCTTTGCCATTCCTAGTGTCATTCGATTGATAGCATTCATAGCTAAATCGTAATATAAATTACTTGAGATTTTGTCTTTGATAAAAAATGTGATATTTACAATTAACCCTTTATGGTGATGGGCCATCAGAGGTACAGCGTATCGAGTAGTCAGCAAATAAGCTTGCGGTCCAGCAACCATCATAGCATCCCAATGCTCCAGTGGTCGTTCCCAAAAATGCCGTCCATCTCCTGATGGTAGAGAACTTTCGGAGCCACCAAATACACTATTGACTAAAATATCAATCCGACCGTGTTCCCTTTCAATTTGCTCAAATAGGTTCCTTAGGTCATTGTCGCTTGTATGGTCACATTGTATTGCGATGCCTTTACCTCCTCGTGAAGTAACACCATCGGCAGTTTCCTCAATGGTTTCTGGTCGATTATCGGTTGTAGCCCCCTTTACACTCCGACCTGTCACATACACCGTCGCTCCTGCACTGCCTAGTTGAAAAGCAATTCCCCTACCCGCACCACGGGATGCTCCTGTAACAACAGCAATTTTCCCTTGTAATGGTTTCATATTTTCCTAACTCCCTTACCTGTCTCAATTTTATATACAGAGAAATATTTATACATTTTTGTTCATAAATAGCGATACTCTTCCATAGGGGTTCCAATTTCTTCTTCAACTAAACTGCCCTATAGTTTAAGTACAAACTTTCACAAACACCATACTACCATTACCATAGTATTCAATTTTTCTTGAGATTCTTCCTCCCTTAAATGCAAAAAGAGCGTAATCCTTAATACAGGAAAGCGCCCAATTGTTTAAGTAGTACATTTTTTCACAAACTTACTCTTTAATGTTAATCCTATCTTCAAATAATACAGGAATGCTGCCTCAATAAGATAATTCAGCATAAATGGGCATCACCCCCTTTGGGGGACAGACATACTATAAAAAATAATTAAATAGAATAGGAACCAATAAAACTAAAATAGAACCTATACCAAAAACAGATATCACTTTTATCATGTCTTTTTTTATGTCTTTTTTCAAGATAACAGCACCTATAACACAATTGTAGTTAACTGGCTTGTTTAACTCTTGCACCGTTTGTTTAAGTATAATTTTTCACAAACTCTTTATAGTAAAGTATTATCACCATAGATAACGGCTGGTTTTACTCAGAAAGCACTCTATTTTGAGGTATTTTTTTATGAATTAGTTTTAAAAGAGTTAAGTTGAATAATAAAAATATTCCATAACCAATTATTATTCCAAGTGTATTTAGTATAACATCATCAATATCAGTGCTACGCCCAATAAACATTTGAATAATTTCGACAAATAATGTCACTATTAAACCTAATAATATTACTTTTTTAAAAGAATCCCATCTCTTCCATATTAAAGGAACAAGGAAACCTAATGGTGAAAACAACAGTAAATTGGCGGAAATATTCAAAAGTGATACGCTATTCCAAGAATCAACATTCGTATTTGTTTCAAAAATGTATTGATAGAGAGTATGGAAAGGTATTAGATTTACTTGAGAAATTTCATTTGCTAAATGAACATTAAAAAAGAATTCACCAGTATCACTAACTATCCCTATATCCCACCTTGGAATGATGGTTTGGGAAGCTAAACCAACAAGATATAAAACGAAAATTAACATCAGTATTTCATTCATTACCATTATTTGTTTTTGTCTCTTCTTTAAAAGAATAATTCTACCAACAACATAAAAAGGTAGTGCGACAATAATATATCCTATCATATTTTGTATATACATTAATATTAAACTCATATTAGTGTTCCCTCCCTTACAATACATCGTAACAAACAAACCCAATCATTTGTTGAACTATTCTGCTCGTTAGTAAACAAAATGCGACTGCTCTTAATGAACAATCGCACCAGTTAGTTGAATAACATTTAGAAACTATAAGTTTTTAGTAGCTATATATTTTTTTTCATTAAAATCTTTATACTCTACATCTACTATTTCACCTGACAATGAGTAATTGAATATGAGTTGCTCATTAACCATTTCAGTTAAAAAAGTTGTTTTTGATGCATTGTGACTGACTGGCACAAGTTTAAACTTATATAATACCCCGTACATTTTAGGAACAGTTAAATATAGTTCACCATTATTTATAGAGATGTCTAAAATTTTGCTATCATCATTTCCAATAAAATACTTCCCAGCAATAAGTTCCTTGTTTATAAAGTTAATTTGTTGAGTAGGAAGAGGTAGTGATACATGTTCATCAAAAATTACCTTAGCCATTTCTTGAATTAAATGTGTTACAGGAGTAATGTTCATATTGCTTAGAAAGATTATCGTAGCTTGTTCATCGACAAATCTGAAAAAATTGCTACAAAAACCACTAATATCTCCAAAATGGTGCATGCATCTTCTGCCCAATATTTCAGATACCACCCAGCCTGAAGCGTATGAACTAAGATTTGGAGTAGACATTTTTTCCATTAGTTCTTTGGAAAGGAGCTGAGATGATTTTAATGCCTGATCCCAAAGGTATAAATCCTCTGTTGTAGAATATAAACCATAGGCTCCTAAAGGAAAGGATAAATCTGCGTATGCTGAGTGAATTGGTTTTTCCCAGAATGAATAGCCTGAAGCTAAGTCTGCAACTATCTCAATTCCGTCATCACAGCCTGTATTATTCATACCTAAGGGAAGACATATTTTTGCTTGTATGTACTCTGCAAATGACATACCTGAAACCTTTTCTAAAATTGCTGTTAGTAATGTGTAGCCTGAACTTGAATATTCAAATCTCTTACCAGGTTCGAAGTTCAAATCAAGGTGTTTAAATGAATCGATCAGTTGATGTAAAGTCATCGGAAGTCTCATAGTTTTAGACCAAAAGTCAGAGAAACTTGTGTAATTTGGAATCCCTGTAGTATTTGTTAGACAATGATAAATTGTAATTTTTTCACCTTGTGGATAATTAGGAAGATACTTCCCTATACAATCATCTATAGATAATTTCCCTTTTTCATGTAATTGAAAAATACCCATAGATGTAAAAGCCTTAGTAAGTGAGCCGATGCGAAATTTAGTAGTAGGTTTATTGGGTACAGCATGCTCCCAATTTGCCATGCCAAAACCTTTGTTTAAAAGAATATTTTCGTTAGAAGCTATTAAAATTGAACCATTCAAATAACTATTTTCTTCGTACCTTTCTATCCATTTACCTAACCGTTCCTCTACTATCATGTAATTTCCCCCTATAATCCTTAACAAATCTTTATAACAATATCGTCAACTAACCTGCCCGTTAACACAATAAGAAAAGCCACCAAAATGGCAGCTGGTTCTTCAAGTATCGCCCCCGTTAATGCAATAAGAACTGAGCTTCTATTATCCAGCTTACCAAACGTGATAAATCTGTTTAATTGTTATTTGGCATGGCTGCGGGTTTATTTAATAAACAATGTCGCGTAGGAATGGCATAACAACCCCCATGACAAACAAAGCGATGGCGACGTAAAGGATGGTTCCGGCTATTGGTAGAATCCATTTTTGCTTCTTGTATTGGAACCAGTAATTAACTGCCCACATGACGAGCAGAAAACCAATAAGACCGAATTTAAATATATCAGAGATGGGGTCTTGGGCTGGGCTAATATTTACTACAGAGAAAAACGCAAGAAAAGCGATAGCTCCTAATAGGATTAAATTGACAACATGCACGACAATTTTATAAGAATTGTTATTCATTAAATCTCCACCCCGTTCATTTATAGTTCACAATCTCATTTTATTAATAACATTTTATCAAACTTTTATATAAATTATCGTTCTTTCTTATAGAGAAACAAACGTTATTTCAAAGCCAGATGATAAAACAACGAACAAAACATTAGTAAAGGACCCTCATTATCTACTCCCCTTCCCATCTGAATTAAACAAACATTGCTTATTCAACTAACCTGCTTCGTTACTTGAAGTAGAAAGGGGCATTACCTTTGTTTAAGTAATGCCCCCGTTAGTTACATAAGATAGTTAGCTTTTATTTTTACAAGAACATATTATTTCTTTTTTCGCGTATAAAGTGAATAAGCTACCAATATATTAAGGATTGTACGCTTATTTTTAAAAAAACCCTCCAATTATGGAAGGTTATTCTTATCTAGTATTCTTATTAAAAATCTTCATCTTCGTTCATAGAAATAATATAACAATCTTCACAAACATTATCCTCGTTTAAAGTTGCTTCATCACCACAGGCTTCACATTCACCTTTATGATCGTCTTTAAATTCATACTCTTCTTTACCTGTCCACCAATAAACGATTTTCTTTGGATCCATTTTAAAATCTCTCCTTTTCTCTAAACCTCATAGAAAACTCCATAACCATAGAATCTACGTAGAATCTGATTCACCAACTGCAATATTCCTAAGTCTTTTCTTGATTTAGCAGTATTTTTCCAAATAATTGTGAATTCTTCTTGACTATCTATATCTCCGAATCCCCCCATCAAGGTTCCCATTCCATTGGTATTTCCCTGAAAGCACTTGATTTGAAAACGCCTTACAAAAACCTTTAAAATCGGAAAAATTATTTCCATCCATAACGAAAAACTTTTCCATAACAGCACCTCTAATACAAACTTTTATGCTAATTTTATCATATGGTCTTATTGAACTAAACTGCTTCGTTAGCTTAAGTACAATCTTTCACAAAGTCAGCAAAAAAAAATATCTTTTGCTGCGTAGTATTTAGTCTACTACGTAATACTACCCTAAAATCAGTCCCGTCTGCGCAAGGCTGGTCTTGTTTAATCAAATTTGTTAACATTCTTGATACTCCAAACTATAGATTTATTCCTCCTATTACCAGTAAGATTGCGGTGGGAAGCGTCTTGTCATTCTTTGGTATACTTCATGTCATTTAGTGGTAAATACAATGTCAGAAGTGGTGCATTTCAATAGCTGTAATCAGAATGATAAGCAAAATAATTAAATGAGGAAGGCTGTCACTTTTTATGTGGGTGTCAGCCATTTTCTTATTTTACCTACATAAACGAGATATTAGAGAAAAATATTTTAGACGTATATAATAGAGTGGATTGGTAAATTTGTATATACAAGAAGGAGCTGTTTGTTTTGGTACAATCTTTAACAGGGAAGGTAGCTTATATAACAGGTGCAGGAAGAGGGATTGGAAAAGCGACTGCCATCGCACTTGCGAATGAAGGGGTTAACCTTGGTTTACTTGCAACCACTGAATCAAATTTAAAGCAAGTAGCAAGTATTGTGGAAGGACTAGGAGTAAAGGTTGCTTATGCAGCAGTGGATGTTTCAAACTTAGAGCAAGTCCAACAAGCTATTGAGAAGCTAACAAACCAATTAGGCAAAGCCGATATTCTGATTAATAGTGCGGGAACGAGTAAATTTGCTTCCCTTTTAGACATGGATCCAGAAGAATGGAAAAGGATCATTGACGTGAATCTAATGGGTACCTATTATGTCACACGGTCCGTTCTTCCTCAATTGATTGAAAAAAATAGTGGAGACGTGATCAATATTTCCTCCACCAACGGCTTGAATGGGGCGGCTACATCCAGTGCGTATAGTGCTTCAAAATTCGCTGTCATTGGATTTACTGAGTCATTAGCACAAGAGGTTCGCAGAAATAATATCCGGGTAACGGCTTTAACTCCAAGTACAGTCGCAACGGACATGGCACTTGATTTGAAACTAATCCCTGAAAACGATGAAAAGTATATGCAACCAGAAGATATTGCTGAACTGATCGTTTCTCAATTGAAATTAAATCAACGAGTCTACATAAAAACAGCTAGCATATTGGCTACAAATCCATTCTAATAACTACTATTCAAGAGCCTCCCCCCGTCGGA
Organism: Neobacillus sp. FSL H8-0543; assembly: GCF_038592905.1. Classification (GTDB taxonomy): domain Bacteria; phylum Bacillota; class Bacilli; order Bacillales; family Cytobacillaceae; genus Neobacillus. The sequence continues at coordinate 3,546,388 of NZ_CP151943.1, forward strand.
TAAAAGTATTACACGCCGGGGGCAGGCTCTATTTATAGAGCTACCGAAAAATGTAAAGAGTAAAATTTATGAAAAATATGGTTAAGTATACATAGTTATTAATTAGAATATAGGAGACCCTAATGTCCTCACTTCGCAGTATACCTATTAGTGATTGTTTTTTTATCTCAAACCTCACTTAAATGAATCTAGGTGCAATGGTGAGATTTTGTATCAAGAGGGTATATCAGCACCGAATACCAGGCCTTTATCAGCATACGAAACCATTAATTAAAACGTTTGTTGAAGAGGAATGATCGATAAATCGAGCCAATCGTTCCACTTTCTTACTTAAGGGTTTTTATCAAAAAAATGTTATTTACCAGTTCAATCAGTTTTTTACTGGGTAGCTGCAATGCTTCCTCATCATAAACCATGTAAAAGCTTCTGAGAAAACGGAATTCTTTAATTTCTATGTGTTTTAATGTCTGTAACTCAAGCTCTTTCTTCACTGCGTGCCTCGATAGAATGGAAACTCCCAAGCCTGCTTCCACTGCTGATTTGATGGCTTCTGTTTGCTCTAACTCAATCACGATGTTGAGTTTCATAGGATCCACATGATTTCTACGAAGGGTATCTTCAATAACTTGTCTCGTCCCTGACCCCATTTCACGAATAATAAACGGAAGGGTGAATAACTCTTCAATAGATAGACATTCCTTCTCAGATAACCAATGGTTCGGCGGAGCGATGACAATCAGTTCATCCTCTGCAAAGGGAACTTGCTTTAACGATGGATATGATAGCATTGATTCAATAAACCCTAGGTTAATTTCACGATTTTTTAATTTATCAATAATGTATCTTGAGTTGAATACTTTAAAACGAATAGCTACTTTCGGGTACAATTTATTAAAATCGGCTAAAACGAAGGGAAGGATGTGCTCCCCAATTGTAAGGCTTGCACCGACCTGTAAATCTCCGTGAACGAATCCTTTTAGTTCCTGTAATTCATTGGTGGTTTCGTTCATAATCGAAAACAATTTTTGAACCTGTTTATATAAGATCTCTCCAGCTGGGGTTAATGACATCTTTTTCGTTGTCCGTTCAAATAATTGGCAATCCCAATGGTCCTCTAACTGTTTGATTTGTATGCTTACAGAGGATTGGGAGAGGTGAAGATCTTTTGCTGTTTGTGAGAAGCTCTTGTTATTTGCTGCCACATAAAATACTTTTAAATAATCAAGATTCATTACTTTCCTCCTGAGGTTGCAACATCCATTTAACACTATACTACTAGAAATGAAGAAAAGTGACCTTATTAATTGAGCTATCTTTTAAAAAAGACGATAGATAAATAGTAGAAGTGGAGAAATCGAGAGAAGTGCCAAGAATCCAAGTACTGCCACTCCAACTGGTTTCACTCCGGCTTTTTTAAAATCTGCCCATTTAATATTTAATCCTAGGCCAGCCATTCCCATTGCTAATAAATAGGTACTTAATAAAAGAAAAAATTGGGAGCCGCCCTTTGGAATCCATTGTAAAGTATTGATCAAACTCATTAAGAGGAATCCAAAGATAAACCACGGAATCGGCAAGTCCTTAATATTTCCGTCCTGTTTTGAGTTCTTTCTATTAATAAAACTAATGAACAGAGCAACTGGGATTAGAAGTAACACTCTTCCTAATTTGACAAGGATTGCGGAATCACTTCCTATATCTCCACTCGGTATCCCAGCAGCAACTACATGTGCTAGTTCGTGTAATGTAGCTCCTACCAACACTCCATATTCGGTGTCAGTGATTGGTAAGTAGGGAAAAAGAAAGATGTATAGTAGGGCACCGACAGTCCCAAGGACAGCAATACATGATACAGCAATGGCCGTTTGCTCTTGTTTTCCTCTAATGATAGGAGATATAGCTATAATTGCGGCTGCTCCACATATTGCTGTGCCTGCAGCCACTAAAGTGGTTAATTGTTTGTCCGTTTTAAAAAGTTTACCAAGGAAGAGAATAAATAACATGGTAAATGTAATTACAATTACGTCAATTAGCAGAATTGGCAAGCCTGCATTTAGGATGTCAGTCAAATCAAGTCTAAATCCTAGAAAAATGATTCCAACCCGCAATAATCTTTTACTACTGAAATTAATACCTAGATTGTTATTTACAGAATGGTGATGGGAAACTGTATTACCCCAGATAGCACCAAGTACTATAGAAATAATCATTATTCCCATAATCGAAAAAAACGGCAACTTCGCTACTTGCCCTGCAATTACTGCTAATCCAAATGTAAGTAAGAGACCCAATCCAAACCCATAATAATCATATTTATTTTGCTCCCGGACCTCCACTAGAATTTTCTGTGCTTCCATTATAACTCCTCCGGTTTTCGTTACATAATATGGCAATCTGTTAAGTGGTTTAATCAACTAGTTAACTTAAATTTAACATAGAAATCCATAAACGCTTTTCTAATTATCGAATGGTATTTATTGAATAATTATATAAGTGGGGAGTAGGGATTAAGTAGTGTCTTTAGAGAGGAATTTTCACAAGAGGACTTTGTATTATATTGGGACAGAGTATGTATATTGTTATTGTGAGTCAAGTATTATTTCTATTTTGTTGTAATAAAAGTACACTTTTATCCGTTTCAAACTCATCCTAAAATTTGATTTAATTAATAGGCTCTGTTAAATAGTTCTGATGATATTTAATAAATAAAGGACCATATTTATAACGGGTTCCGTTTTCTATGCAAAACACCAATTTGTACAGGAAAATGCAAACCAAAATGTAATCCTTTTTGCTCTATAAAATGTAGGTCAATTTTTAGTCTAGCAAGGGTTTATACCCTTGCTATTTTGCTTTTTATTGCTAATTTTTCGAATGGCGAATTTTACTCATAACCCCTATCCACCCTCTCCGTATTGATTTTTGTGTAAGTATGAGAATTCATAGGCGGAGAATTTCCTGCTAATGTATATAGGAAAGCGTAAGAAGCGGAAATAAGCGGAGATATTCCGCTTAACTGATCTAAATAAGATAAAATTCAATGATTTGGATTATATAAACGGAAAAACTCCCCTTATATTTAAGGAAATATGGATATTTCCCAATTTAGCCGGAATTTTTCCGTTTATTTTTCAAACACAGGGAAAACAACATTCAGGTATAACAGAGCCTACCCTTAAATATTTTTGCAAGTAAGGAAAAGTGAAACTGGCACCATCACTAAACACTTTAACACGTTAGCCCCGCGCACTTTCGCTGAACAGGGGGCTGACCCAAAATAAGTGTATAATTGTAAATGATGTAGAAAAGAGGGATGAAGATGACATTACAACAATTAAAATATGTGATTGAAGTGGCAAAAAGTCGGTCCATTAACAAAGCGGCACAGAATTTGTTTATTAGTCAGCCAAGTCTTTCAAACGCACTAAAAGAGTTGGAAGAGAAGATCGGAATTACGGTTTTTTCGCGAACCAATAAGGGGATTGTGATTACACCTGAAGGATCGGAGTTTTTAGGGTACGCAAGGCAGGTAGTGGAACAGGCAGAACTTCTTGAGAATCGCTATACGAAAACACGATCGCCGCAGCAAAATTTCTCAGTATCTGGTCAGCATTATGCCTTTGCGGTAAGTGCCTTTGTCCGTCTATTAAAAGAGTATGACCGCGAGGAATACGAGTTCACTTTACGAGAAACTAGGACCTATGAAATCATTGCTGATGTGAAAGACCTCCGTAGTGAGATTGGGATTTTATATCTGAATGATTTTAATCAACATGTGATTCAAAAATTTCTAAGAGAAGGAAATTTAAAGTTCCATGAACTATTTGAAGCAAAGCCCCATGTCTTTATTAGCTCAACCAATCCTCTGGCGGTACAGGAATATGTCACATTATCTGATTTGGATCCCTATCCATACTTGTCTTATGAGCAGGGGGATTATAATTCCTTCTATTTTTCGGAGGAAATTCTTAGCACGCTAACTAGACCGAAGAATATTAAGGTAAGTGATCGGGCAACTTTATTTAACTTATTGATTGGATTAAATGGCTACACCATTTCAACAGGTGTGATTAGTCATAAATTAAATAGCAAAGACATAATTGCCGTTCCTCTGAAGGTGGATGAACGAATTCATGTGGGCTATATTACCCATAAAAGCGTCACAACCAGTAAGTTGGGCAATATCTACATTCAATATTTAAAAGAATCGATTGGAGAAGAATTACAACAGCTATAGTTTAAGGCTATAACAAGGGATAGATTTTAGGTGTTACGTTATAATGATTTTCCTATGCTACACTTGCCTTAGTTCAAATTAAGAAGATTCTTAATCTTATAGAAAGTAGGAGATTCACTATGACAAAAACACTTGTTAAAGCTCCCTTTAGAGCCGATCATGTAGGAAGTCTATTACGTCCAGAAAGAATTCATCAGGCTAGGATGGATTTCCAAGCAGGAAATATTTCAACACAAGAACTACACGCAATTGAAACAGAAGAAATCAAAAACATCGTTAACAAGCAAATTGAAGTAGGACTACAAGCTGTTACAGATGGAGAGTTTCGCCGGAGATTTTGGCATACCGATTTCCTTGAGCATTTAAATGGGGTAGAGGGCTACGTGCCAGACTCTGGATTTGCGTTCAAAGGAGAAGAAACGGAAAGATATGATGTGCGTGTAATCGGGAAGATTTCGTTTAACCAAAATCACCCCCATCTCAAAGACTTTATCGAATTTAAAGAAATTGTTGGGGACCGTGCCGTTGCCAAACAAACCATCCCAAGTCCAAATCAATTATTTAACGCCGGAATCCGTAACAAAGAAATTTATCCGAACCTTGAAGATTATGCAAACGATATTATTCAAACCTATCGCGAGGCAATTAAAGCTTTCTATGATGCAGGTTGCCGTTACCTACAACTAGACGATGTCTATATTGCGGGTCTAAATGCACCGGAAATACCATTTAATGATAGTGGCTATTCCCGTGAACAATTAATTGATTTAGCTCTCCAAGTGGTTAATGGAGTATTGGAAGCGAAGCCGGAAGATCTCGTGATTACCACTCATCTTTGCCGGGGGAACTACCGTTCGAAATGGGCATTTGAAGGCAGCTACGCGAAAATCGCGCCAACTCTATTTGCAAAAGAAAAAGTAAACGGATTTTTCCTCGAGTATGATGATGACCGTTCTGGTGATTTCGGACCATTGGAATACATACCTAATGGTGGTCCGCAAGTTGTGTTAGGTCTATTCACATCGAAACATGGGAACTTAGAAGATAAGGAAAATATTAAAGCGCGTGTAGCAGAAGCAACAAAATATGTGCCATTAGAGCAATTATGCATCAGTCCGCAATGCGGTTTTGCTTCTACTCATCATGGAAATATCTTGACCGAGGAAGAGCAATGGGCAAAACTGAAGTATATTGTGGATGTTTCTAAAGAGATTTGGGGATAAGTTTTTTAAGCGAACAGCTAACGATGGCTGTTCGCTTTTTAAGTTAAATCTGTTTACAGTGTAATGCTTATCTATCGGGAATGGTAGGGGTCAATGTTCCAATACCAATCCCTAACTCTAGTGCCTGACCCCCAATGAATTAAAGCGTTACTGAGCTCGGGGTCAGGCACTATTTTTAAGATGGTAGCACAATATGCCAAAACGGCGGGATATTTAATGAATTAACCTACTACCATATGCCACGTCGTACCGAGATATAAAAATCAATCATTTTCTATTTTTTATTCTAATGATGAAGCCGAATACATAGAAGAGGAAACTAAGTTAATAGAGACAAAAAACAAACTAAGCGAAACCATTAGCGAGTTTCTGTTTTAACTAACAAAATAAGAAAGTGACTGGTACCATCCAAAAATATGGAAGGTGCCTGTCACTTGAATTTACTTGAATTTTTGCCTCGCGACAAGTGAGCAAATGCTAATGGGCATAAACATGAAGGAAGGACTTACTTCACCCATTCCTTCTTTGATCCAATCCCAAATTGAAAGTCTACGGAAATTACATCAAGACCTGCCAAAGCCTAATGAAGTCGGCAGAACAATTGGTATAAGAAAAAAATAATTAAAAATACTGTAAAGAAAAACAAAAATTTAAAAATGATTGAGGGGGCTTAAAGCCCCTCAATCATTTTTTAAAACTAACTGCGAGATACACTCGGCGTTGTTTAAGTGGTGATCGCAGATATATTGATATAGCAGTGTTAAATCTTTTACATATAATATGTTCTATCTAGGGAAAATGAAAAATAATATAGCCAAGGGAAAGGAGATGTTATTATTATTCAATTCTACATTAAACATCTTTTGGAAATTGACATACAAGTTACCATTTCTAACGAGAGGGAAAAAACCCTTAAAAATGGAACCAAGGTATTCCGTACTACTTTACAAAGAACTCGACCGATTATTCCTGGTAAATAATAACTAAATCCTCTTCAATCGCTTGTAAATGGACTATTACTTCTATAAAATTAAGCCAAATAAGGAGGCGGTGCTTATTTGGCTTGGAAAGAGAGATTTAAACAATTTGGCGTGCCAGGTTTCATTTTATTTCTAATTATATCTCTATTTACCTTTTATTTAATCACCAATGACGCCGAACTACTGAAAGATCTCCATAAAAATATGTCCAAGTTTATTACTGCTGATTTTTTTAAGTACCTTGAAAACGAAAGTCCCTTATTACAAGCGTTGCATTTTATACTTTTAATTTTGATTTACGGTTTATTTCTTATGGGTTTTGTAAATGCTGTTTTAATAGTTAGAAATGTAATTATGAAAAAACCTCCTGCACTTCTTTTACGTAAGATCGATGATTACGATTCATACTTAGATCTTGAGGACAAGTTAGGAGATATATTAACAGCATTTGATCAACAATCTTCTCTTAGAGTAATCGACGAAAAAGTCACGATATTCATGATTAGTAATCATGCAGAAATCAAAAGAATATTCGGTCTTCCTGAACGCCAAATTGAATTTATTTGGTACTTTGAAGGAAAAGACAACGACATTGAATTAGTTCATTTAAAAACACCGACAGATATCGAATGTGCAGCTAAATTAATAAACTCTGCACTAGATATGCCTTATGTTCGAGTACAAGAATCTGCTGTCAACAGCAGAATGGAATTACGAGATAGTCCTATTAAGCAGTTCATTACCGTTCGAAATTATGGTAATTTGAAATTAGGACTAGCAGTATTTATCCTCAAAGATAACATATTTACGAATGAAAACTTGAAGGAATTTACCTTCTACACATCGAAAATGATCTTAATAGGAACGAATAACCGATTTTTAAGACAATTCAAAAGGAAAAAGAATGCAGGAAATTAGGAGACGGCTTTTATGGAAAAAACAGTCAAATCAAACACCAGTGGTTCCTCCACTATCAAACGAAACGGCGCTATTGTTAAAGGGACAAAAGGTAATGGGATTGCCCATCTGATCAATCGTAAGGGTAATGTGAGTATTTCGGCAAATAGAAAAAGTCAAAATGCTTAAATGAAAAAACAGCACTTAAATATGTGCTGTTTTCTTATTTAAGCATTTCAGAAAATCCAGGCAATGGAAAATCACGAAAATTTTTTTTGCATTAAAAACATTTTATTCACATATCAATTTCTCAGCCATTTCCGTAAAGTCAATAAACGGATTCCGGTTCCCTTGTAATTCAAAGATAGCTAGGTTCCGGTGTTTTTCATAAAGAGTCACTGGAAATTGCTTATGCCACTTCAGTAATACCTGCAGGTTCACAAGATTGTTATTTACTATTCCCTGGTACCGGGTTAAAAAATAAAAAGTGGCCCTTGCAACAATTCCCTTTCCATATTCAGGCTCAAACTTTCCTTTATCTGCCTTTCCACAGCCTTCCTTAACTCCTAAAGTAAGGTTCTCCGGAACATAGTCAGCAAAATCATAATAAGACCTGTTTCCGCGTCTGCTGTTACATTCGGGATCACAGGAAAATAAATGATGCAAGTCTCCCTTCATTGGCTCTTGTTTATCAAACCATGACTGTGGTACCACATGCTCGCAATTAAGAGTAATTTCATCAGGTAAACTAGCTCTGTTTCCACTTACTATGTTTTCAAGAATACGAATATCTTCCTCAATGACAGCAAGCGGATCCATTCCTTTCCCGGAATATAAGCTTTTCAATTTCCCATTCTCATGAAGATCTACCCATTGGTAAACATAACGATGAGGAGAGTAATCCAGCCTATTAATATGTGTTTTTTCTAATAAATAATGAAAACTGTTTCTCTCAAATTTAGTATTTTTATAGTACGTTTGTTGGATTTCTAAATCCCTTTGTTCCTCATAGTAGCTGCGGTTATTGATGTATTCCAAATAGGCTGCCTTTGCGTTCTCCCGTTCTTTTGTCAGCAATTCCAGATTATTCATCATAACTCCACTTTTTCAGGGATCAATAGCTTATTAAAGATTTCTAACAAGTGTTCCGTTACAGTTAAATAAATTAATCCATTGCCTTCAAGTTTTGGAGAATTTCCTAATGGCACTGTTCTTTTTATTAATTGTGCATAAAGTTCAGCCTCTGAGAGATTCCGCTCAAAGGCTGTATTGGCAAGAACTTTTATTAGAGCCATTGCTCCGGAAACATGAGGTGTTGCCATTGACGTTCCACTTAATGAAGCATATTTTCCATTTAAATAGGTTGATAAAATTTTCTCCCCAGGAGCCACTAAGTCTACTTCATTATTTGAATTTGTAAACCTTGAAGAATTTCTTTCTAAGTCAATGGCGCCTACACCAATCACTTCATTATAAGCCCCCGGATAAGCAAATTCATCCGTTGTATCATTGCCATCCCCTTCATTTCCTGCTGCACAGACCACAAGAATATTGTTATTAACAGCTTTTTGAATCGCTTCATGTAGTTCAGGAACATCCACTGGACCGCCAAGAGACATAGAAATAATATCAGCCTTTTGTTCTATTGCATAGTTAAGCCCATTAATAATCCATTCGTATTGGCCAGAACCATTTTTGTCAAGCACCTTGATAATAAGCAGTTTTGCTTCAGGGGCTACACCTACAACACCGTCATTGTTTTGTATTGCAGCAATTGTCCCTGCAACATGGGTACCATGCCCATTGTAATCCTTGTAAACATCAGGGTTCCCGTTATCATCCACTGTAAAATTTCTTCCGCCGACAATCTGCTCTTTTAAGTCAAGATGAGTCAAATCACAGCCAGTATCCAATATGGCAACTGTAACTCCTTTGCCTTTTGTTTGATCCCAAATTCTTGGAGCCTGAATCATTTCTACCCCTTTGGGAACTTCATTGACCTTTTCTACTAGTTCAATTACTTGAAACGGAATCAAACTTACTTTTCGCTCCACTTTTATTCCCTCCTGTAGGATTAAATTGAAGCCGACCCGTGATGTTGTTAATAGTGTAACAATTCCGACTTCTATTTAATAGCTACTTTTGAAGGATTTTTTGTTGCTAGTATTCAGAGATTGCTTTCTTTCTATCTCATTATTACTACAAGAATTCATAATAAAGGGATCGATGTTTTCCTATCGAAAAAATCCAAGTTTTTAAACTGCAATATCCTCAACAATAAACACACCAATAACAAAGAATTCTAGTGCTTGACCCCCGGCGAATTAAAGCGTTTCAGCGCCGGGGGTCAGGCACCATTTTTTATTAAGAGAAACCATTAGCGGTTTTTCTAATGGTGGTCCGCAAGTTGTGTTAGGTGTATTCACATCGAAACATGGGAACTTAGAAGATAAGGAAAATATTAAAGCACGTGTAGCAGAAGCAACAAAATATGTGCCATTAGAGCAATTATGCATCAGCCCGCAATGCGGTTTTGCTTCTACTCATCATGGAAATATCTTGACCGAGGAAGAGCAATGGGCAAAACTGAAGTATATTGTGGATGTTTCTAAAGAGATTTGGGGATAAGTTTTTTAAGCGAACAGCTAACGATGGCTGTTCGCTTTTTCTAACTCTAGTGCCTGAGCCCCAGTGTGTTAAAGTATTAACGTAGCGGGGCGCAGGCACCTTTATTTTCCATCAACTTTACACGTTTAGATTCTTCATGTATTATTTGAATTAAAACACTTAACTGATTTTTCAGATTTTTAAAACAGGAGGCGAATGAATGGAGGAGCAAATTTTACAATTGATTCGTAAGAGAAAGCAGTTGATGACATCTGCTTTGGCTGCTGCATTACTGTTTTATTTTTTTCTTCCTTTTTCTCTTATTTTCATTCCTGATGTGATGAATCGGCCAAGCTTCATTTATAGTATTTCTTCGGCATGGTTATATGCATTTTTACAAATTCCGATGACATGGTTCTTCTGTGGGCTTTACCATAGGACTGCTAATAAAATTGATAGACAGATGGAAGGAATCGATAAGGAGAAATCGTTGTGAATCCTACATATTTTTTATTTCTTATTTATATCATTGTTTGTACATTAATTATTACATATTGGGCAGCCAAGCGAAGTAAAACAACGAATCGGTTTTATATTGCTGCTGGGTCATTAACAGGTTTTCAAAATGGAATGGCAATAGCTGGCGATTTCATTAGTGCAGCCTCCTTTCTAGGGATTGTTGGGATGGTGGCAATCCGTGGCTATGATGGTTTTTTATATTCCATTGGTTTTTTAGTTTCCTATCTTGTTGTTTTATTTTTAATTGCTGAACCCATACACCGTCAAGGTAAATATTCTCTTGGAGATGTCATTTGTTCACGATTTCCAAGTGGGAAAATGCGATTAATTATGGCTTTTTGTACGTTTATCATCTCCATCCTGTACATAATCCCTCAGCTTGTTGCTTCAGGATTTTTACTTCGTTTACTGCTTGAGATCAATTATTCCGTATCAGTCATTGTGATAGGGGGATTAATGACGATTTACGTCGTTGTAGGTGGGATGATTGCGACTTCATGGGTACAGATTGTGAAAACCGTTCTTCTTATGTCAGGAACATTTCTTCTCACACTTATCGTATTTTCCCATTTTAATTGGGATGTTTCGAAGTTAATTGAAGAAGTAAAAACAGGTACGCCATTGGGAGAGAATTTTTTCCTTCCTGGAAATTTATTTGATAATCCACTGGAATTCCTTTCACTACAACTTGCTTTAGTACTTGGGACTGCAGGATTGCCTCATATTTTAATACGACTATTTACAGTTAGTAATACATATGAGGTTCGCAGGTCTTTAATAAGCGCAACATGGATTATTGGAATTTTTTATATAATGACACTCGCCTTAGGTCTTGGGACTGTCGCATTTTTAGGCTATGATTCGCTAATGGCGCTCGATCCTACGGGGAATTTAGCTGCTCCGTTACTTGCCAAGGCGGTTGGAGGTGACTTCCTGTTGGCATTTGTTTCTGCGATTGCCTTTACAACCATTGTTGCAGTTGTTGCAGGGCTCGTTATTTCCGCTACAACTGCTTTTGCCCATGATATTTTCCATCATATCGTTAAAAAAGGGAAATCAACAGAGAAGGAACAATTGAGGGCAGCACGCTGGTCAGCATTAGGAATCGGATTGATTTCCACTTTATTTGCACTACGATTAGAGACCATTAATGTAACATTTCTTGTTTCGATGACTTTCATTGTTGCAGCTTCAAGTATTTTCCCCGTTCTTTTATTAACGTTTTATTGGAAGCGCTTTACTCAAGTAGGAGTCATTATGGGATTGCTTAGTGGCCTTGTTGCGTCTTTACTATTCGTCATGTTAGGTCCTCACATTATGAATCCACAGGATGGATGGATTCGAGGTGAGGCAGTATTCTCCTTATATAATCCAGGCATTATTACAATTCCAATTGGCTTTGTTGGTGCATATTTGGGAACGATTCTTTCAAGAAGGCAATCCCAATCCATAGCAGAATTTAACGAGTTTTATATTCAATCCCAGTCCGGCATTGCTTCAAGGGGAGAAAAGAAATGGAAAGCTTAACGATTATTTTATTTGAACGTTTGGGACTACTTCTTATAATTGCATTTGTGATGACACGGACACCTGGATTCAGGTCATTATTATACCGTAATTATAGTGTGAAGATGTCGATCGTTCATGCAGGGGTGTTTGGTTTATTTGGAATGGCCAGTACGGTTACAGGAATAGTCATACATGAGGATGGATTCTTCAGTCATCAATTAATTATTTTTCCAGTAGAGAGTCAACACTTAATTGTTAGCATGAGCCTAGTTGCGATTGTAATAGCAGGCTTATTAGGTGGACCGATACTTGGTTTAGGCGCTGGAGTTATTACTGGGATCCATCTACTATTTCTTGGAGGTGTTGGTGGACTGGCGAATGCTCTTGTCAATCCTATTACAGGCCTACTGGCAGGCTTAACGGCACGATTTTTCTCCAACGAACGTGTTATTTCTCCGTTGAAGGCATTATTTATTGGTGTTTTTCCTCCAGTTTTACACATGCAATTACTACTAATAATGTACACAGATAGACTAGATATGATTACACTTGTCAATACAATTGGCTTACCACTTGTGTTATCAAATAGTGCAGCGATTGCCATTTTTACAGCGATGATTGGAATTGTTTTACGTGAACAAGAAAATGAGGCAGCTCTAGCATCGAAACAAGCATTAACCATCGCGAAGGAAGCACTTCCATTTTTAAAAAAGGACTCTCCTTTTGATGTTGCGAGTGGCTTAGCAAATTTATTATATACTCGTCTGAGGCTTGCTGCTGTTACCATTACAGATCAAAAGGAGGTTTTAGCCCATAAAGGTTTGGGAGATGACCATCATCAATTTGGTGATCCGATTACAGCACATCCAGCACAAAAGGCGATTAGTATGAAAAAAATTCAAGTTACACACGTGAAATCTGATTTAATATGTACTCATAAAAAATGCAGTCTTGAGGCAGCTATCTTCATTCCGATTATAGAAGATGATAATGTAACGTATCTGATTACTTTCTATTTCCGTAAAGCAGAGCATATTTCTCCAGTTGAAATGATGATGGCACAAGGGCTGGGACAATTTATTTCAGATCAATTGAATATGCTTGGGGCGGAAAAACTAAAGGCCCATATTCGAGATGCAGAATTAAGGAATTTACAAGCACAAATCAATCCACACTTTTTATTTAATACCCTTCAATTAATTGCTGGATTGTTTCGGGAAAATCCAGCGAAGGCTCGCCTCATAACACTACAATTAGCAAGTTATATGAGGTTTAATATACGTTTGGTATCGAAATCACTGGTTGAACTTGAAAAAGAGTGTGAACATGCTGAAGCCTATACGTCTATTATTCAAGAGCGATTTACAGGAAGGTTACAAATTAATTTTGTAAAGCCAGCTGAACTTTCCAATATTTATATTCCGCCATCGACCATTCAGCCCCTGATTGAAAATTCAGTTCAACATGGTTTAAAGAATGTAACAGATGGTGCAAAGATTGAAATTATAATAGAAAAGGAGAATGGGAGACTTGCCGTTTTAGTTCGGGATAATGGGAGCGGTTTTCCTACACATATTTTACCGGTTGTAAGTCTACAGCCATTAGTCAGTCATAATAATGGTGGGATAGGTATTTATAATGTAAACCAACGATTAGTTCATTTATTAGGAGAGTCAGCAAGATTGCATATTCGAAATTTGTCCTATGGGGGCAGTGAAGTGAAGTTTTCGATTCCAATTCCAAATCAATTTGAAGAAAAGCAGGTGATGGGATGAATATTCGTGCGATGATTGCTGAAGATGAGATGATGGCTAGAAAGGAATTGTTGTATTTATTGAAAGATGAGAAGGGAGTGATCCTCACTCCACATGCGGAAACGGGTGAACAATTAATTGAGTTATATTCTGAACATCGGCCGGATGTTATTTTTCTAGACGTAGAGATGCCGGGTTTCACAGGAATCGAGGCAGCACAATATATTATGAAACAGGAGACCGACACTATTCCCTTATTTGTGTTCACCACTGCATATGATGAATATGCAATGGATGCTTTTGAAGTGGAGGCAGTTGACTACTTATTGAAACCATATGATGAGATAAGGTTTCGAAGGACGATGAAGCGAATTCGCAAAAGTTTGGCGAATCGAAAGAATAGTAGTGAAGCAGCAGGAAAAAAGAAACAAACGATTCTATCAAAGATTTTAATAGATGATGGAGAACGGATGGTTGTAGTATCTCCTGATTCTATTTACTATGCCGTGCCAAATAAACGATTCCTAGAGATTCATACCGAGGATAAGGTCGTTATGAGTCGGATGACCTTACAAGAATTAGAGGATCAGTTAGCTGGTCATTTGTTTTTCCGTGCACATCGTAGTTATTTGGTAAATCTAAATCACGTGTTGGAAATAACCCCTTGGTTTAATGGAACAAGCAATTTGACGTTAAAAGATAAAAAACGAACAAAAATCCCTGTAAGTCGTTCTGCGAATAAATCCATTTTTGAAAATTTTAAATGATAAGATCATAGAGTTAAATCTACAACCATTCATGAGCCATACATAACCGTTCACCATCTATTTTCAACCGTTCATCCATTTTTAAATTATATAATATTCGGAATATATATAATTATCTATAAGTTAATGGAAGGGGATGGTCGATTTTGGCTCAAAAAGAATTGATTACTAGCAAGGAGAAAGGTATTGATTATCTAAAGGTAAAAAGTAGCCCACAATTTAAACGATTTTTGAGCAAAAAGAAACAATTTTTAGTACCGATGACTGTATTTTTCATGATTTTTTACTTTTTATTGCCAATTTTCACCTCTTACACAACTTTTTTAAACACCCCAGCAATTGGAGATATTTCTTGGACTTGGATTTTTGCCATTTCACAGTTTGTGATGGTTTGGGTGCTAAGTTCAATCTATGTAAAAAAAGCAGCTTCCTTTGACAAAGAATCCGAGCAAATCATTAATGAGCAGTTAAAATAGGGGGGTATGGTAGATGGATCCGGTAGTAGTTATTCTTTTTCTCATAATCGTAATTCTTACGTTAGTCATCACTTTTTTTGCAGCAAAACAAACAAAATCAACTGGAGATTTTTATACGGCGGGTGGGGGATTGACTGGATGGCAAAATGGATTAGCAATAGCTGGTGATTATTTATCGGCGGCATCCTTCCTTGGTATTGCAGGAATGATTGCTTTAAAAGGGTTTGATGGATTTTTCTATAGTATCGGATTTTTGATTGCTTATTTAGTTGTATTGTTTTTAGTAGCAGAGCCATTGCGTAACCTTGGTAGATATACATTAGCGGACATGATTAATTCGCGCTTTGATGCGAAAAAGGTAAGAGGGGCTGCTGCGCTTAGTACTATTACCATTGTTCTTTTCTACATGATCGCACAACTTGTTGGTGCTGGTGCACTTATACAGTTATTATTCGAAATCCCGTATTGGATAGCCGTGTTAATTGTTGGGGTTATGATGACGATTTACGTTCTATTTGGTGGAATGATTGCAACGAGTTGGGTACAGATTACAAAGGCTGTACTTCTGATGGCAGGAATGGTTGTCATCTCGTTCCTGGTACTAGTGAAATTTAACTTTAATATAGGGGCAATGTTTACTGAAGTGAAAACGGCAACTAGTCATGGTGCAGATTATTTAAATCCAGGAATCAAATATACAAATCCTCTAGGAACGCTTTCGTTAATGCTTGCCTTAGTGCTTGGAACAGCCGGTCTTCCACACATTCTGATGCGCTTTTTCACGGTAAAGGATGCAAAAACTGCTAGAAGCTCCGTTATAACAGCAACTTGGACGATTGGGATTTTTTATATTTTAACATTATTCCTTGGTTTTGGGGCAGCAATTTATGTCGGGGAAAGTGAAATACTCGCAGCAAATGCTGGCGGAAACATGGCTGCGCCACTACTTGCGAAGGCAATCGGTGGGAATATATTATTTGCTTTCATTTCTGCAGTTGCATTTGCGACAATCTTAGCGGTAGTAGCTGGTCTCGTGTTATCTGGAGCATCTGCATTTGCACATGATATTTACGGACAAATTATTAAAAAAGGTGAGGTAACAGAAAAACAGCAAATGCTTGCAGCACGCTATGCAGCTCTAGGTGTATCTGTTCTATCCATTTTATTATCATTAGGTGCTCAATACTTAAACGTAGCCTTCCTAGTTTCGTTAGCATTTTGTATTGCGGCAAGTGCGAATTTGCCAGTTATTTTGTACACAGTATATTGGAAGCGCTTTAATACATCAGGTGCAATTTGGGCAGTTCTTTCCGGATTGATCTCAGCATTAGTTCTAGTCTCGATTAGTCCTAGCGTATTTTCTCCAGTTGAAGGGGTCGCTCTATTTGTAGGAAACCCAATCTTCCCATTAGATAATCCGGCACTAGTGAGTGTTCCATTAGGCTTTCTTGGTGGTTATCTTGGAACCATTTTCTCGAAGGAAAATGATTATAAACGCTATGCTGAAGTTTCTGTGCGGGCACATACAGGCTTTAAAAAGGCGGAATAAATGTATGTAAAAACGAGTTTTTGACATAGGGTTTATTACTAGTAGGGAAATCATTAGAAGCTATTAAATAGTTAATTAGGGGGATGAGGTGGATTTGGTAATAAACAAAGAAATAAGTGTAGAAGAAAAAGTGATAAAATAACGACAACAGCCACATGGAGGGAAATTAGTTGACCGTGTTTTAACTGGTGAAGAACGAGGTCGTGCGCTGGAGCGGGCAAGGCAGCTACCATATATTATGGTTGATTTGGAAGCTGTCATTACACTTGAAATGATTGCTACAGGTGTACTATCTCCATATGAAGGGTTTATGAATGAAGCGGACTATAAATCAGTATTAAAAGAATGGCGCTTAGCTAATGGACTTGTTTGGCCGAAAAAAGAAAAATGGTTCCTCCAGACTGCCTAGACTTTGATTGTGGACCAGACTGTGACGGAGGACCAGATTGTGATTGTAGACCAAAATGTAATTAAATTCAAATGGTTAAGTGTGGAAGCAAAAATAGTTGAACATCATAACGAGATAGTGACTTACGGTGTAAATGACATGGTGCTGGATACATGGGGAAAAGTTGAAAAATGGATTAGCCATCGTCCGGTCATATCTTATGGACCAAGCGGCATTGGATTTGTGAATTTTGGAACAGTAAAAGATTTCTTGGCACAGGATATTATTACATATGGATTAGGAGCGAGAGGGTTTAACCAATATGACGGGGCAGTAGAAAATATTAAATTTAAATCCATCACAACCTATGGGGATGGTTCCATTGGAATACAAGTCAGTAAGCCCATTGGAAATATGATTATTGAAGAAAGTGTCGCAACCTATGGCTCTGTTGGCAATTCCCTAGTTAAAGGCGTAATCATGAAACTTGCGGCAAATGCCGTAAGTATTAAATCAGGGGGAAAAATTGAAAGTTTGACCGTTAATGGAGACATTATTACACACGGTGATGGTGTTACAAGTTACGCATTGGAAGGCGGAGAAGTGAAGGAACTTAACATTGGGGGTAAAATCATTGCTAATGGTAAAAATGCGAAAAAATTATTAAAGGACGAAGAACTTGATTAAAGTCAATTATTAATTTCCAAATCATATAGTAAATCATACAAAATTGGTCAACTTAAAAAGTAACAAAACTGTCCATTCTAAGCCGTCTTACAAATAATCTAAAATTATATTATAACAACTATTTTCCATGTATACCGTCAAAAAAAGGACAGCTGGTATCGTCAACTCTTGGACAAATTAGTTTGGTAGTAACACAATTATTATAAACGTAAAAACAAAGTTAACGACTGAACTAGCCGAAGTACGAGTTGATGATAAAGTATATAAAGTTGATATAACACCTTTAGAAATCAAACCTGAAAACTTATTTGAAGATATAGGATTTGGCAGTGTTTGCGAATAGGAAGTAAATGGTAAGCAACTTATTGCCAGTGTTACTGGACAAATATCTCCTGCAAGTTTTGTTGGTAGTATTGTTATTACCTATGAATATCATGACAAAATGTTACAAGTAAAATCGATTGATTTTCAGCCCTATAAATAAAGTTTGTGAAGAATTGTACTTAAAGTAATGGGGGCAATAGTTAATGATTGGGATGGCTGCGGTGATCCCTTTTTTCTTATTGCATTAACTGGCAGTTTAGTGGAAGAAACAAAATACTTATTAAGCAACGAATTTTTCCCCAGGCTAAAAAAACCTTGTACCATCCTTTTTGCCCAAGCAGTTAAATGTCTCCTATTGTTATAGCGGTTAATCTTAAAAATGAAATAGCACAGGGATTATACAAAGAATGTGGATTTGTTGATGATGGTGTTCGAAGAATGGGAAAAAAAGGTGAGCTTATTATAATGAGTTACCATTTCTAAACAACAGGCTAGGTTAGAATAAATAACTGGAAAGAAGTAAGATTGTGAAATCTTGTACTTAAACTATCGGGGGTGCAATAGTTAAAGAATTGGAGCTGTCATTTTGGCAGTTTTTTTCTTGTTCCACAACGTCGCAGTTTAGTTTAAGGCTGTTTTCGTAAACTTTGTTGCTGCTTTAGTGAGTAAGAATTTATGTTATACTATATAAATTAATCAATATGTTCTGAATTAATAAATAACTTAACGAAGAGGGATGAAGATACTTTGAAGGGAAAATATGGACTGTTATCCTTTATTTTAGCCATAGCAGGAATTTTGCTATTTTGCTTGGGTTCTCAAGGAAATAATGGAGTTTTCAACTCTTATTTCTTCACAGGGCTTGCTTCTTGGATAACAAGTTTTGTGTTAGGCGTTAAAGGAGTCAAATTAAAAGAAAGTGGCTCTTTAAAAATTGTTGGAATGGGAATGATTTCGCTTATTGTTATAGGCTATGGATTGTTAATAGTTATGATTGGAATTCGTGGGTTCGGAGCATAAAATGCATTCTTGTACAGAGATCAGTCTTGAAGGGTGATGTAATGGCAGCCTTTTCTTATTGAACTAAAGGGCAGTTTAGTTGTAGAGCGAAAAATACCATGATGCTAGGTACTCTACTCTATTCAAAAAGGGATTAATAATGGATGAAAGCTCAAGGTGTTTTAAGAATATCGATGGATTATATTAAATTTGTCGTTGCAATGGAAAATAACTGTATAATATATTAGTGAATAATTTAGTTCCTTTTTTAGGTCCTAACGAAAGGAGATCAACATTGAGCGATATAAACAATACTAAGGATATTTTAGAGCGAGTATCTGATGCGTTTTATTCGTTAAATAATGAATTAAAATTTGAATATATAAATAATATTACAGAAAAACTTTTACAAATTAAATTTGAAAATGCGATTGGACAATATATTTATGATGTATTACCACACAGTGACTTGCATAAATTTGTAACACGATATAAAAAGTCATTGTCGGAACAAGTACCTCTAGAATTTGAAGAGTATTTTAACAATAAATGGTATGAAATAAGGGCATTTCCTTCTGAGGAAGGCTTGTCTGTATTTTTTAGAGATATTACAGAACAAAAGAAAGAGTTTCAAAAAATTAATTTTCTAGCTAATTACGATGTTATAACAAAAATACCGAACCGTTTTTACTTTAATAAATACTTAAAACGCAAGTTACAATCCCAATCTATTGCTGGTTTATTTGCCGTTTTATTTATAGACATTAATAATTTTAAAATTGTTAATGATATATATGGTCATGAAGTAGGTGATCAGTTATTAAATCAAATTTCAAGACAACTAAAGAAAAAAATAGATCAATTTGGTTTCATAGCTCGATACTCTGGAGATGAGTTTCTTGTAACGCTGGAAAAACTTGATGAAAATGAAATTTCACCTTTGATTGAACGAATAATCGAATCATTTTCAAGTCCATTTTGTATAAATGGGTATGACATAAAAATTTCAATCTGTGTTGGGGTTAGTCAGTTTCCTAAGGATGGACAAAGTGAAGGATTTTTAATAAGACATGCAGAAAATGCAATGTATCAGGCAAAAAAAGAGGGTAGAAATAAATATAAGTTCTACGCCTTTGATGAGAATGAAGGAAGACTAGACGCTTTAAAAATAGAGGTGGAGCTCCATAAGGCGATAAAAAATAATCAGTTATTACTTCATTATCAGCCTAAAATCGATTTAAATACGGGGAAAATTGTGGGTGTTGAAGCATTAATTCGTTGGGACCACCCAGTATGGGGAATGGTATCACCAGGAACATTTATACCCATTGCTGAAGAGACAGGATTAATTTTACCTATTGGTGAATGGGCTTTGAATGCTGCTTGTAAACAAACTAAAACTTGGCAACAACAAGGTTTTTCAACAGTTGTTTCCGTCAATTTATCAGCTATTCAATTCAATCAAACTAATATAATTGATATTATTGAATCCATTCTTCAAAAAACAGGATTAGAGCCACACTTTTTAGAAATTGAGATTACTGAAACTATGACAGTCGATATTGACCGTACAATTTTTATGTTACAACAGCTTAAAAAGATTGGTGTCCGTGTAAGTATTGATGATTTTGGTACAGGTTTCAGTTCATTAAGCTATTTGAAAAACTTTCCTGTTGATACCCTAAAGATCGACCAGTGTTTTGTTAAAGAACTTCGAAACAACCCGAATGATGAAACCATGGTTAAAACCATTATTTCAATGGCTCATAATCTAAATTTGAATGTAGTGGCAGAAGGAATTGAAACAAAGGAGCAACTTGTTTTTCTACAACAGCATATATGTGATGATGGTCAAGGATATTTCTTAAGTAAGCCATTAACACCTTATCAATTAGAAGAAAAACGGTTTGAAATTGAAAAAATAGTTGAAAAACACGGAATTCCAAAGGATCTAAACCATCAAATGTTGATGGATGAATTATTGAAATCTGCCCAAAGAGAGTTACAAGATACGATTCGTTTGCATCAAGGGATGATATTTAAGTATAAAAAAATTAAAAATCGATTTATTCATACACAGTGTGATGGGGAATTATTATACCGTTTTGGAATACTTTCTTCTCAAGTGATAGGAAAAGAGTTAGAAGATTTTCTACCTTATCAAAATGCAATTGATAAAACTGCCTACTATAGGAGGGCATGGGAAGGAGAAGAATATGTTACTTATGAGGACGAGCTAAATGGAATTAATTATCTTGCAACTTTACGTCCTATTAAAAAGGCGGGAGTAGTAGTCCAGGTGATTGGTTCATGTATTGATATAACAAAACGAAAAAAAGCGGAGAGAGCTTTACAAGAAAGCGAAGCTAAATATCGCCTGATTGCTGAAAACATGATGGACATAGTAATGTTATTGGACATGAATGGAATGATTTTGTGTGCATCACCTTCACTTGGAAAAGTAATGGGTAATCCATTAAAATTATATGTAGGTAAAAGTTCGTTTG
Organism: Neobacillus sp. FSL H8-0543; assembly: GCF_038592905.1. GTDB lineage: Bacteria > Bacillota > Bacilli > Bacillales > Cytobacillaceae > Neobacillus. Next base: position 3,567,811 of record NZ_CP151943.1, read on the forward strand.
ATTTAATACATCCTGACGACAAACAAAGCGTGATGATGGGATTTGAACATGTACTAAATACTATGACTCCATTAAGGATGGAAGCTCGTTTATTGAACATTAATGGGAAATCGGTATTATTTGAAGGACTAGGTACCCCAGTCCTTGGAGAAAATGGCGATCCAGAACATTTTATATTAGTGGGGAGAGACATTACAGAAAAAAGGGAAATGGAAGAACAGCTCTCAAAATCAGAGAAATTATCAGTTGTGGGTCAACTTGCTGCAGGTGTTGCACATGAAATTAGAAACCCTATAACTTCAATAAAGGGATTCATTCAACTTTTAGAAGAAGGAATCATGAAGAAAGAATTTTTCAAAGTAATTTCCAAAGAATTTAAACAAGTTGAGGAAATTCTTGAAGAATTTATTAATCTTGCCAAACCAAAAGAAATTCAATTAAAAAAGGTTAATATTAAAACTATAATTAAAGAAGTTGAGACATTATTAAAACCAGAAGCAAATTTGAAAAACGTAGAAATTTTCCAAGAGTATAAACAAAATCTTCCTCAGATTATGTGTGATACAAACCAAATAAAACAAGTTTTCATTAATATAATTAAAAATAGCATTGAAGCAATTCCTAAAAATGGGTTTGTAGAACTCCAAGGCAGTATAGAAGGAAAAAATGTCCTAATAAAAATAATCGATAATGGAATTGGGGTAAGTGAGGAGCGAGTTCAGAAATTAGGTGAGCCGTTCTATAGTAATAAAGAAAAAGGTACTGGTTTAGGTTTAATGATATGTTTTAGAATTGTTCGGGAACATAATGGGTCAATAAAAGTAAAAAGTAAAGAAAATGAAGGTACTACGGTTGAAGTTAGGTTACCAATAAAAACTTGTCAATAGGAAGAAACCTAATGAATTAAACCATATATAGCTAGTTAGGGAAAGAATATGCAGGAAGGTAATACAACGGCATTAAAAGCAAAGGGAAAAACCCCCAATGGCTTATTCATTTGTTATGAAATTAATAAATTAGATTGTGAAAAAATGTACTTAAAGTAACGGGTGCAAGAGTTGAAGAACCAGCTGACGAACTGAGCGGCTTTTTTCTTGTTGAACTAACGTGGCAGGAATGCGGAATAAGCAATAGTGAAACGATTGTATAAAAATAGAGGAAAAATGACGGATATCATCTTTGCTCTATTTTACCTTGTTATTGGAAGACTCTGTAGTCTGCCTATTTTAAAAATTTTACTTCATACCTCTTTGACTTTTTTACTTTTTAATGAGTCCATAATAAATCTAAAAAAAAGTATGTATATGGAAGTAGCAAGAAGGTAAAAAGCAAATGAATTAAGAAAAGTCCATCCACTAAACTTAAAAACATTAAAAAACACAGCTAACCATTCAAAGCCTAGAGCAAAAAGAGACCAAAGGATCACATATGCAGTAATATAAATACCCTTTGGATCAAACTTGTCAAATAAGTACACACATAGTAATGCATAAGGGGAATACATCAAATACGTTATTATGTCTGTTACCTCGTATTTTTCAAGGTCATTAAGGTCATATAAATCCAAGGGTGGCGTTGCAATCAGGTGATCCATAATAATAGCAATAGTTACAGTGAACAAAATCAATAAGATAGAAATTACAAGAGGGTATCTTTTTGGGAGGAACAAAATCAATATAAAACCACAAACAATGGTAAGAATTATAAACCATTCATTTTCGTTAAACTGTTCTGGCAATGGTAACAATTAGCTCATCCCTTTTCTAAGAATTTTTCTAAAGCTAGTAGAGAGGTAGCTTATAGGAAGTAAAATGACAACCCACTCTATTATGGAATAAAAAAGATTCCATTTTACAAAATCATATACATTAAGAAGATTGGCTAGATATTCAATCCCTATCAAAAGGGGTATTAAAATAAATAGCATAATCCAATTTTTCCTGTTTTTTGCCCCTTGGGTTTTATCTATATACCAAATAATAAGTACAGGAATAAGGAAGACCCTGATAAGTGCCATTGTCCAATAACTAGTTGAATGGCTATTAAAATTGATCATCTCCATATTCAATGCGAAGATGGTCATAAAGTTATGGTGAATAATGTTAGTTACCATCCAAATGAAGAATATTTCAAATAGATGAAGATTCTTTTTGGATACGGCATATGTAAGATTTATTATCAGTGTTAATGCAAAAAAAATTGAAAATGCCATAGCTCCTCCACTAAATTGCTTTTTTTAATAGTTTTATCTCTCTATGTTTAAAATATTCCTTCTTCAACTAAAGGGTGCGTTGGTCCAGGAGGATTAACGTCCTTTTTTTAATGTTGCAATAAATCAGGAGCTTATCCGTATGTATGGTGGCGATAGAATGTTTCAATGTGGGTCCAGGAGAACACAGACTGTTAAATTTAAGGGATATGGAGCCCTTTTTAAATACAGTTTTGAAATACTCTCCTGTCGATGCTTGTTTTTGTGTTAGCTGTGGTAATGTATTATTACTAAAAGTAAGAAACCCAGAAAAGTTCATTTGAATTTTATACAATGATTACGGTAATGAAAGGGTAACAGTGACGGGCAGGTTGAAGATCTACCTGTGTAATATATTGAAGGAAAAAATCAGCTGTTTAATAGCAGCTGATTTTTTATTGCATAAAAAATACGATACTGCCCCTATTGATCTTTAAGGTTTAAAGCTGTATGTGCATCCTGCAGTCTCACATTTAATTGGTCACCTAAATTATTAGGGTGATAATATCCATTGGCAGTCATAAAATCCGTTATCTTTGCATGTGTATCCACTGCATTTCTTAATTGCTCGCGAAGAGCTGATTTTAATTCAGGTGTAGCTGTTTCAGTAATAGCAAATGCGAGATTTCTGACGGCAGATTTAGATGAAATCAGAAAATCCGAGGCGATTGCCCGTTCTGTTAAGCCTCCCATTCCAGCCATATTTTGCAGTAGATTAGTCATTGTGAGTCTCCTCCCGGTTTGTAATAAAGGTCTGAAGTTGCTTCAGACCTTGACTTCCTGATTCTAAATCACCAGAAAGAATTGTTTTAAGATCTCCATCAGGAAGCAATTTGCTCATAGTTACAGCTTTTGTTAAACATACTGTTTTAAATGCAATTAACTCGAGTGTCTCCAGTGTTTCATGAAGACCTAAATATTTTGTCAAGAGTATCTCTCCAATCTTTAAAAACTTCTCTTATCTTACTTCAGACAGGAGATTCATATTCCACCAAAAATATTCCATAACCAGTAATATTTCATTGAATAATATTAACATATTATAGGGATTTTAATTTCAGGAGGTGAAGTCATGGAGAAGGAAATCTTGGCTTATCATGAAACAATGGAAACACATGAGATATTAAACCTGAAAACAGTATGCTTATTGAAATCAAAGCTTATGCAGGGGCTTTGCTTCGATAATGATTTAAAAGCACTGATGGAAAAAGATGTTCAACAGTCAATCGCAGCGATAAATGAACTTAAAGAATTTTATAAAGGTGCAAGAACCAATTATATAGGGTGAGGTGAAAAAAATGGAAATGGATTATTTGGATCCCCAAGGGGCTGAACATATGCCAGAAATGGCAGATTCAGGCATTGCATTGGAATTTCTTCTTTCAGTTAAAACGGGCATTCATACATATGCCATTGCGTTAACTGAAACAGCGAGCCTGGAGTTAAGGGAAGCATTATACAGGCAAATGGAACAATCCATTGATTTACACACAGAGATATCTGAATTGATGATAAGCAAGGGCTGGTTATATCCGAACGATGTTGGCAAGCAAGTTGAGTTGGATCTTAAATCTGCCGACAATGCTTTAATGATTGCCGGGATGAACTTATTCCCGAATGATACGGATAGACTTGGAATGTTCGCAACGCCTAATAAATAAGGGGGGTAAGAAAAAATGAAAGCTGTCACGTACCAGGGGAATAAAAATGTCCAGGTTAAAGAAGTAAAAGACCCAAAAATTAAAAATCGCGATGATATCATTATAAAAATAACATCTTCTGCTATATGTGGATCGGATTTGCATTTGCTTCATCAAATGATTCCCAATATGCCAACTGATTACGTAATAGGTCATGAACCGATGGGGGTAGTCGAAGAAGTTGGACCGGAAGTAACAAAATTGAGTAAAGGGGATCGGGTAATTATTCCCTTTAATGTAAGCTGCGGGCATTGCTGGTACTGTAACCATGACTTAACTAGCCAATGTGATAATTCTAACCCTCATGGTGACATGGGCGGTTTCTTTGGATATTCAGAAACAACCGGTGGATATGCTGGCGGACAAGCTGAATATATGCGAGTTCCATATGGAAACTTTACTCCCTTTAAAATACCGGCGAATTGCGAAGTAGAAGATGAAAAGTTAGTGTTACTTGCAGATGCAGCCTCAACAGCTTATTGGAGTGTAGATCACTCTGGTGTCAAAGCTGGTGATACTGTAATCGTTTTAGGATGTGGTCCAGTAGGTCTCCTTGCTCAAAAATTTGCCTGGTATAAAGGTGCTGAGCGAGTTATTGCTGTCGATTACATCAATTACCGGCTTGATCATGCGAAACGAACCAATAAAGTGGAGACTGTAAATTTTGAGGAACATGAAAACGTTGGCGAATATTTAAGAGAGATAACACAAGGCGGAGCAGATATCGTTATTGATTGTTCAGGTATGAGCGGCAAGATGACTCCTCTTGAATATCTTGCATCCGGAATGAAGCTTCATGGCGGTGCAATGGGCGGGCTTGTCATTGCGTCACAGGCAGTACGCAAAGCTGGGACCATCCAAATTACCGGTGTTTATGGGGGACGTTATAATGGTTTCCCGTTAGGAGACATCTTCCAAAGAAATGTTGACATTAAAACGGGTCAAGCCCCAGTTATTCCGTATATGCCTTTTCTTTATAATCTTATATCTGAAGGAAAGGTTGATATTGGTGATGTAATTACACATGTTCTTCCATTAGACCAGGCAAAGCATGGATACGAAGTTTTTGACACAAGGACCGATAATTGTATAAAAGTCATTCTAAAACCTTAAATTGAATAAATCTAAGATGAATTCCTATAAATTGTTTTAAAAAATGGAGATTGTTATTTTGTATAACAAGGACTTATAATTTGGGATAGCAGTTTTTGGTATACTATTAACAACTATTTACACCGCAATACTTGCATCACAATTAATGGTCACAAAACATAAGGTTGATTACCTATATTTCACCGATAAATTTACAGAAAGATAAAACAATCATTTAAGGCGGTGATCATCCATCGTCTTTTTTGTTGAATCAATGATTTCTTAATTTGATACTGAAATAGACTTCCTGTTCCTTATCGCCTTTACCTTTGACAATGGTGGATCGGTTCGACCAAATAATTCTGCCTCTATCTAAGGAAACAATCTCTCCTATTCGGCACCAGTGGAGAACATTAATTCAAACAGAGCCTTTTCCATTGGGGTGCAGCAGGCTTCCCGTAAGTGCTCAATTTCCATTTCGGTTAGAAATTTAGGGATTCTTTTCCCGGTTTTGGGTTATTTTTTTTTAGCTGCTGGGTTTTTGGGAATATGCCCTTCTTCATGAGACCATCGAAAAAATGATTTCATAAAACGAATTCGATGAGCCAAACTTGCAGGCTTAGGGCTTTCACTTGATTTTGCTAAATAAGATTTTAATTGTTCTGCTGTGATCGTATCAAGTTGAACATCAACATCTTTAAAAAAGCGTATAAGTAAGGTGTATAGTAGTTTATATGCTTTTAATGTTTGCGACGAAAAGCCTTCAATACGTTTATCAGATTGATACATTTCCCATGCTTGAGACAATAACAAGTTCATCTCTCCCTAAAAATTCTTTTTTACAGGAATTATTGACCTGATTTGCGAAATTGAAACGGTAGCTCATATTGAGCTAACGGGCAGAATAGTTGAACAAGGAATTAACCAAAATAGGTGGAATTGCGGGAAATTGATAGTAATACAGTCTCAATCTCTCCTTGAAATGGTTAAAAAGATTCCTTTAAAAGAAAATTTTCTCAACAAGTATGTGTGATTAAAGAAGTCATTTAATATCCCTCTTTTAGGTGAATTTGAATTAATAAAATAGTATTTGGAAATTTTTATTTGCTATGTATTGGGTGATTTACCAATTTTAACAAAATGTAAAACCATCCTAAAAAAGGATGGTTAAAGAAAATGGGCAAATTTTATTTTATATTTTAATAAAATTGTACGCTAAATATTACTAGGAAATTAACACAATATTGATTAGCACCAAAAAGCACCCAAAGGATGACTTATAAGAAATTAATAAATAAGGTATTGCGGATAATATGGATATGGAGGATATGGATACCAGTAAACATATCTATAAGGACCATATAATGTACTAACCAATAGACCGCCCAATACTCCACCCAGTAATCCTGCTAGAAAGGGGTTTCCAAGATAGGGTCTCCAAAAAAATGGAGGTCTCCAGAAAATAGGAGGTCTCCAAAAAAAAGGTCTTAGAAAAGGCGGTCTAATGAAAATTGGTCTCCTTATAATTCGTTCATCTGTATTTGTTATATCTATTTGTTGTGGCATAACCTGTACTTCTGAATTCATAAAAACAGTCCTCATATCTTTTTGCTATTAAGAATATGCTTTTACCTATCCCGTTTCTTGTGCTTATATCATTGTTTTTAATAATTCCAACCATTAATGTCAAGCCAAGTTTTCAATAAAACAAAGGACCACGCGTTACTTTTATTGAGGTATTTGGAAACCCTTCAATATCAAAAAAGAGAAAAACATGGGTACCAATTGTTTTCGTTAATCCCAGGGTTATATGTTATAAACTTGTTACTATTTGCACATTTTAAAAGGTAAAAGAGGGTGCTTATTTTGGGATGGATTTTTGGACTTTATTTATTAAATACTGTTTTTATGATAATTATGGCGATTCGAGAGGTACGGCGACCAGCAGTGGCTTTAAATTGGATAACCATTAGTTTTATATTCCCTGTAATTGGATTTGGGCTTTATTTAATTACATCAAATCCCATACGTAAGAAGCGCCGTAAAAAGCCGACTTCTACTTCTAACGAATCAGACACGCTGCCTGATTCCCTTGGCAGTTCAGCTCAGGTGATCGCACAAGCATTGAAACATTTGACCGTGGATGGATTGAGGACTGGTCATGTACAGGTGCTCATAAATGGGATTAAAACCTATGATATACTAATGGAATCTATACAGAACGCAAAAAAAACGATTGACCTGGAATATTACATATATAAAGACGACCAAATTGGAAGGCGTATTACGGACTTACTGATTGAACGGTCATTGGACGGTGTGAATATCCGTTTTATAAGAGACGGTTGGGGGAGCAGAAAATTATCTAAAACTCTGATTTTTCGGATGATGGATGCAGGAATAGAATGTCGGACTATTTTTCCTTTACGTCCCCCTTGGATTTTTTCAACTTTGAATAACCGGGATCATTGTAAGATTGTTCTAATCGACGGTAGGGAAGCTTTTACCGGTGGGATTAATATTGGAGATGAATATACCGGATTAAAGCCAAATGTAGGACACTGGCGTGACACTCATGTAAGAGTAGTGGGTGAAGCTTCATCTGATTTGAAAATGATCTTCGAAGACCATTGGAATATTGCTTCACCAGAACTAATAAATACAAAATCTAGAATGAAAACAAAAACTGGAAAAGATGGTTCCCCCATCACTCCTACAACCAGCTTATCAAACCCATTTACCATGTTGACAGAATGGAGCACCGAGTTGGGGACTATTGAAGAAACAAACGCGAATGAAGTTCCGACCAATGGGATGCACCAAGCCTATGTACAGACAGTGGAAGGCAATCCTGGTATTCCTACGCCAGTTATTAGGCAGGCTTACTTTATCGGGATAACACAAGCCACAAAGACCGTTGATATCACCACACCCTACTTTGTACCAGATCAAGATATTATTATGGGACTTAAGACAGCAGTTGAACGTGGAGTACGTGTAAGACTGCTGGTTCCTCGTCAAGAGGATCAAAAAATCGTAGAACATGCAAGTTTTACTTATTACGGAGAGTTGTTGGAAGCAGGGGTTCATATCTACCTATATAACAAAGGCATGCTGCACGCGAAGTCGATGGTTATCGATGGGGAAGTAGCGGAAGTAGGAGCAGCAAACTATGATATGAGAAGTTTTCGCTTAAATTACGAAGTTTGTGAATTTTTTTACAGTAAAGACGTGGCAAAAGACCTTACAGAACAATTTGAGCGGGACCTACATGATTCTGTCTCTTTACAAATGAAGGATATATGTCAGCGCTCTCCTTTACAGAGGTTAATGCAGCAGGGTGCCCGTCTCCTTTTTCCGTTGTTGTAGCCATTAACATAGTATCAAATTTGGGAATACAGAATTGGAAGAGAGATTACTGGTTTATTTTTAAGTTGTTATATAATAATTGTGAAAGGTTTCACTTAAACTAACGGGGTGCTTTAGTTAAACAAGTGGCTGCCTGTAAGGGTAGCTTTTTCTTATTGAACGAACGAGCAGGTTAGTAAAAAAAAGAGGAAATTCACATTCGTATCAAGAACAAATATTATAAATGAAAGGAGTGACGAAGATGATTGAAAGAATTGACACTGTATGCTTAAAGGTAATTAATGTTGAAGAATCAAGTGAGTGGTATCAAAATATTTTGGGGTTTAAAGAGACTTATAAAGGTGAGGGCTATCGAATTCTGAGCATTGGAAACAGCAAGGTGCCTTTAACTATTGAAGAAGGAGATGTAAAGCCTATTAATAACGGTACATATCCTATATTTTTTTCAAAAGATATTAATAAAATATATAAAAAACTAAAAGAGCAAGGTGTTAATGTTAGTGAATTGCACAATGACGGTGTAAACAACTTTTTTGATTTTTATGATCGAGACAACAATAAACTACAAATTTGTTATTGGAAATAAATTAAGAGCTTCTTATTCAACTACCGTGGGCGAAGAGCTGAAGATTGGGATTGCTACGGTGATCCTTTTTTTGTGTGCTAACGGTCAGTTTAGTTCAATAATGGGTTGAATTTGATGTATAAAAAAACGCTTCATCTTTTATCTGCGGCGAAAAATAGAGAAGCGAATTAATTTTAAACGTTTTTATTTTAGCGTAATTGAATTTAGTTATTTTGTTTTTTAAGCTTTTCCTCAATATAATTTTTAAAGAGTTCATTCAGCAACTTATTCCAACCATTTCGATGATTTTGTTCCCACTCTGGCTCTAAAAGACCTACCACTTGATGGGATAGTTTTAAAACGGTTGCTGAACCTTTTTCTTCTAATTTAAAACCGTAATTACTGTTAACTGCTCCTTTCATTTCACTGATAGGTCCGTTGAGTCTAATTTCATCTGACTCCTTAAAATAAGTCACTATCCCCCAAATGATTCCTTGTCCATTTCCCCAATCTTCATAAAAACGACCGCCTAACTTAGGCTCAAAAAAAAGTGTTCCTTTATCTAGGACTCCCTTTGTCCCAAATGCCCACCATTCATTAATATCTTTTGTTAATGAATCAAATACTAAATTTCGTGGTGCATTGATTAAAATTTCCTGTTCTATCTGAAACGAACTAACCTCTGGTTTCTGTGTTTGGTTTGACATTGTTAGTATACTCCCTTCATTCATTTCAAGTTTTTCTTTTAAATTGACTAGCGATGTTGAAAATTGTGATTCATAACGATTTATCCAGCGATTATAAAGCTGTTGTATTGGAATAGCATTAAAAAAGTACAGTCTAAATCGTCCCTGTTTCCTCGATACTACCAGTTCTGCTTTCTGCAAAATATCGAGATGTTTCATAACGGCAAATCTAGATTCTAAAAATTTATCGCATATATCCGAAGTGGACATTGGACCGTCCTTTAACAAATCGAGTATGTCTCTTCTTGATTGATGGGACAATGCCTTAAATACCGATGTTAAATCTTCGTTATTCATTTTGGCTCACCTTCTGGTCTTTATTTAATAAGTTAAGACCTCCTTTAATTATGTTACCTTTTTGTAACGTGACCAAATAGAAACATATTAAAAAATATATTGTCAAATAACCACAGAAAATAAAATTTTCCATTTGCAATTTCTTTCTTTTATATTGTGAAGAAATGTACTTAAACTATCTGGTGCGATAGTTTAAGATCACCAGCTGCTTCGGCGGCTTTTTTTCTTGTTCCACTAACGGTGCAGGTTAGTTGAAGAAGCATTGTCAAACAAACTGCATAATTTCTATGGAAGTATTCTATGGTAATATAATAATATATTAGAAATTAAGATTATTTATTTAATCTAAATGGAGAGGGATTGTTTGTGATAGTGCGTTCGAAGAAATTAGATGGGAGCATTAAATCCAGCTCTTTTCTGATTGGACTTGGTTTATTGGCGGGTATAATAACAAGGTTGACGGATTTTTTTCCATATGATGACCTATGGAGTTTCAGCTCAATAGCGACTTTATTTGGCTTCTGGATGTTAACGGTAACATTAGTGATATACGTTAGTTCTTCAAATAAAAATGCTGCTATTAATGTTTTCTTGTACTTATTCGGTATGAATTTCAGCTTTTACTTTTTGAAATATATACTTGGCTTTTTTGTTCCAAGATTTTATGATGAAGGGTTTCAATGGAATCTATTTATACTTTATAATATTTTGGCTTTAGTATGTAGTGCTATTGCTTACGTGCTATACTTCTGGAATAAAGATAATAAGCTGAGCAGCTTTTTGTATGCATTACCAGTAAGCGGATTAGTTGCGGAAACAATTGGTATAAGTATCTATTTGTATAATAATCATACTTTTTTATTTCAATTGATTTTTGATTTCCTGAGTCTGATAGTATTAGGCTGTTGGTTTTATAAAAAAGCAAATAATAAATTGATTTATATAATGACAATTGTCGCTGTATCTTCCATAGTCTATTTTGTGGTTTACCGTCCATTTCTCTAAGTGTTTTCCATTTTGCATAGAAGTTATATTAATATTTATAGAATAGGTTATACAAGGCAACCTTTTTTAACTATTGCTTTTTTGATATTAATTCATACTTAAACTAACGGGGTGCTTTACTTCAAGAAGGATTATAGCCTTTTTCTTATTCAACTAAAGCAGCAGGATAGTTTAAGAAAATTAATAAATCTTGGGGAAAAGAAGTCTAAGAAAAGAAGGTGCTAAATTATGTTTTTAAAATTACAAACTGAACGTTTAACTTTACAGCCTTTCAAAAAAGAGGATGCAAGTAGAATTAAAGATTTGGCAAATAACAAAGAAATAGCAAGTATTCTCGGTCTTCCACATCCATACGAATTGGAATATGCTGAGGATTGGATTGCTGTCCAGCCAGAACAAATCGAAAAGGGAGTGGAATACCCTTTAACAATAGTATCAAATGAATTAAACGAAATAATAGGAACTATTACAATAAGGATTGATAATAGTAATAATAAAGGTGAACTTGGTTATTGGATTGGAAAAGATTATTGGGGGAACGGGTTTGCTACGGAAGCAGTACATAAGATAATAGAATTTGGATTCACTCAATTGAATCTAAACAAAATTGGGGCATCTGCCATTTCCAGAAATAAAGCATCAAAAATAGTTTTGGAGAAAGCTGGATTACAAAAAGAAGGAACATTAAGGCAAAATAGACTTCTAAAAAATAAGTATGAAGATGTCGATATATATGGTCTTTTACAAATAGAATATAAAAAAAGTTATTAAAGTAACGGGTGCAAGAGTTTAAGATCACCAGCTGCTTCGGCGGCTTTTTTTCTTGTTCCACTAACGAAGCAGCTTAGTTCAATAAGCAATAAGAAAAAAAGACTAGCTTTTTTGATTTTAAGCTAGTCTTTATATTCCCCTTATTTTTAAGAGTGGTGATGATGGGAATGAATGGTGATGATGATCTCAATCAGAACTTGACTCATCATGGTGATGATGATGGCCATGATCTGAACTTGATTCATCATGGTCATGGTCCTCTTTACATCCACAATGTTCTTGGTCTTCATGACAACATTGAGTAAACGAATCATCCGGACACACGCCTGGAATAGGAATGCATGGGTCAAAATCATGGTTTTGGAGCACTTCGTACGGTCGCATCATATCATGGTCTTCATGTTCAAGGATATGGCAATGCCATGGATAGATTCCAGTAAACGGTCCAAAGCGTGCGATTATTCGAGTGACTTCACGAGGGTTAGCACGTACGGTATCCTTCCAGCCATTTTCATTGTCATTAGGAGGAACCCTTGTACCGACAATAAGTGGATTGTTGGGATTGTTAGGATCCAAGGGATTACCAGTGAAAGTTGCACGGTCAAGAATTTGGAATTGAACAAGATGCAAGTGAATTGGATGGGTATCAATTGTTTGATTATAAAGTTCCCAAATTTCAACTGTCCCGTTAGATGGAGTTTCAGTGATCGGCAAATCTCTAAATCCCATATGATTCAATAAGAGCAGTAGACGTCCAAAGCGATCCGTATCTTCATTCAAGGTGTTTATACGAGTGGTGACAGCAAGCCCAGGGTCTAAACGTTCAAAGCAGCTTAGATTGTTTGGAATATCACTATGATCTGAATGAGATAGATGGGTTTTAACGCGAAATTCCATAATTTGTGCCAAATCAGGTGTAGGCGGAGTGCCATCTGGGAAAGGAGCATTTGCACTATTGGTAAGAATAATTCGTTCTCCTTTATGTTTTGAAAAATCAACAATGACATCAGCTCGTTCCGCAGGTGCAAGAATAATCTCATTAGTTAGAACAGGATGTTCGAATAAACCACCTTCAGATCCAATCTGAACAAATTCTTGACCAGAACTTAAACGGATTGTATAGAACCTTGCATTAGATCCATTATAAATTCGAAAACGGTATTTTCGTGGCTCGACTTCAAGATATGGCCAGACTTTGCCATTCACCAATATGGTATCTCCGAAAAATTCCGGTACTATAGAAGGATTTGGGAAAAATGGAACTTCAGGTGTTGGAGGGGGTACTGGATCAGGCTGTGACGGATAGAATAACTCACCGTTCGGGAAAAATGAACGGTCTTGAATTACCAAAGGAATTTCAAACTTACCACTCGGAAGGTTTAAGCTCTCCTCATGGGAATCACGTATAAAATATAACCCCGCAAGGCCGGCATATACATTTAGTCGTGTAATCCCAAGAGCGTGGTCATGGTACCAAAGAGGGGCTGGGCGTTGACAGTTAGGGTAGTAGTAAACTTCATGTAGAAATTTCGGACCTATATTTTCGAAATCTCGGGTAAACCATGCGTCTGGAAACCCATCATTTTCAGGACGGACACGTCCTCCATGTAAATGAACAACGGTTCGAACAGAAGGCTGGTTTGGTTCTGCTCCGTCAATGGTTCGATCAACAGGTAAAAGATGCTCAAAAGGCAGTTTATTCATCCATTTCACTAAGATAGGCTGGTTCCGTCTGGCTTCAAAGGTTGGACCAGGATATGTCCCGTTATATCCCCAAACCGTTGTAGGTGGCAAATCTCTGTGTAACTTTTGTTTAACTTGCAGCATACTGACCTCAAAGTACGGAATTCCATTACGAAAGCCTACAGGTTTTATTACCGAAGGCAGAGGCAAAGCATCGACAAACTTGGCTAAAGACAAAATTTCATTCCCCCTTATAATTTTAAATTATAAAATGAATAATTGAAAAAATTGTAATTATTGTGAAGAAAAAAGTTGTGGTTAGAACAATTTTTACCAATGTGTACTAGCAGTGTATGTAGTAGATATGGGAAATGTAAGGGCAAAAGAATAAAAGAATAGAATAATCATGTAATTAGTCGGGCTAATCATCCCATTTTTTTATCATTGAATGGAAGATTGTGAACTATTGTACTTAAACAAACAGGTGCTTTAACATATAAAGAATAAAATTTAAGAGCCAAAAATATATAAGGTTTTATGCATTTCTTGTATATTTAGGCTCTCTTATATTCATAAAACACTGTAATAAACAAGATGTCTTGATTACCGAAACAATATGGACATGATTCTATCAAGTAAACTGGACCAGCAAAACTTCAGCCTTGATGATTAAGGCTGTTATTTCAGCATATCTATGTAAAAGAAGGTTTCTAAATGAAAAAAGGTTATTCAACATATTAAGAAAGAATTGTATCATCTTATATTTCGGTCACAACTGGGGATGTAAGTAAAGATGAATTTTATAATTCCTTATTTTCTATAAATCTCTTTGCATAGGTTTCAGAAGTTGTGTGGCTATGGATGATATTGATATTCTCCTGATTATACATGGCTCTATTTGTCCAATTGAACGACCCATTTATTGTAGTTTTTAAGTCAATGACACAAAATTTATCGTGTAAAATATTATCTTGATAGGCTCCAAAGCCATTTACCCTATATGTTTCAAAATAGGATTCAAAGTCAAAACCAGTTCTTCTATTAATATCATCGTTATTAATAATAACTTGAACATTAACTCCTTGAGCAGCCATTTCCTTTAACTTTTCAAAAAGAACTCTATCTGTAAACCATGCAACGGACACCCAAATGGTAAATAGAGCTTGGTCTAGCTGTTCACGTATGTCACGTTGGATATTTTCAAAAGATGCCTGGATTTCAATCGTTTCATCGGGAATTAATCCTTCTCCTGTTACGATAAATTCACCTTGTTCATTCTTTTCAAATTTGTACCCACAATATCTAATAATTTCATTCATAGGTTCTACCAAACTAGAATAGATATCGATGTCGATTTCGAGATTTATCCTTGAATAAACAATTTCATTTAAAAGTAGTTCAAGTTGTTTTGATTCATTAATTTGCTTTAGTTTGTCTAAAGTATAATCTTTTCTGGAAGGGAATCCTCTCCCATAGACATCTCTAGAACCAAATCTGTTAAACAGATCTACTAATTCTGAACCTGTTCGATAACACACTTCATTTATGAAGGGTACTAATTGTTTTAAAGCGACCATATCTAATTTCATATTTTATCCATCCTTTCACTACTAATATATTATATGTAAATTCTTAATCAAGAGTTTTTATATCGATTTAGAAATAAAAGTAAACTCCCCACCTACAATCATTATCCATGACCTTATTATCCAACTAAATCCAAAGGAACTTACTGGACAATTAGGGTTAACCATTAATTAATGAGTACAGCTGTAACCTTGTTTCAGTAACAGCGAGCGATGCAAGAAGGAAATCGCTCCTTCTTTATTGATCTAATGGGGCAGCTTAGCTGTACAAGTAATAAATTTAATGGTTTAAAGTTATAGAGCATTTCTTTGAATGAGGAATGCTTATTATTTTTGCTTAAAAAAAACCTACAATAAAAATGTTATTCAAATTAATAAATATTTATTGTAAATCAATAATATATATATTAAAATCAAAACAGAATAAATAAGTGAGGTGCTTTTATGGAAAAAGTAACAACGTTGTTTTTAAAAATAGCTGTTATTCTTTTAGGAGTCCCAGTTCTTGCTCTGTGCATCTTTTTGGTGCCTGAGATGGCGGATCTTGCAGCAAAATTGCTTCCAGATTTTGCTTTTATAAAATATCTCGTTTTCATCGCTTTTGATGCATCGGCGATACCTTTTTACTTTGCTTTGTATCAGGCTTTCAAACTCTTACGCTATATTGACAAAAATAAAGCTTTCTCCGATTTATCTGTAAAAGCTTTAAAAAAAATCAAATACTGTGCCATCACAATCAGTATTTTGCATGTGCTAGTTTGGCCGCTCTTCTATATCTTTGCGGAGGTAGATGACGCACCAGGAGTTATCTTTGTCGGATTGGTTGTTCCTTTTACTTCGATGGTTATCGCAGTCTTTGCGGCTGTTCTCCAAAAACTTTTACAAGAAGCAATTAATATCAAATCAGAAAATGATTTAACGGTCTGAGGTGAAAAACAATGGCAATTATAATCAATATTGATGTGATGTTAGCAAAAAGGAAAATGAGCGTAACAGCACTTTCGGAGAAGGTTGGAATAACAATGGCGAACCTATCTATATTGAAAAATGGAAAGGCAAAAGCGATTCGATTATCCACTTTAGAGGCAATTTGTAAGGCTTTAGAATGTCAGCCTGGAGATATTTTAGAATACAAAAGTGACGAAGAACGTTAAACATTGAGGAGACTTAATATAACAATTATTAGGGGAGGTATAACTATGGACATTAACAATTTGATTATTGAAAATATTTCTAACCCTCATGAGCTGGAGAGAATGTATAGAAAAGACCCGAAAGCTTTTAAAAAGGCATTCTCACACGCATGGGAACAAAATCCTAATTCTCAGGTTCTTGGCGTTTGGTATGAAAGATTGCATTTCAAGGAAACGGCAATTACAGAAAAATCTTCCTTCCTTCAAAAAGGTTTCTTATTCATGGGCATTTTAGCCATTCTGGCCGGGATAAGCACCAGGATCATTTTCCATTTTGTCGAACAGGAAGCAATTGCTCCAATTAACCTGGCTTTTGGTATAATTCCCTTTATTGCTGCCTATTTTGTTTACAATAATACTCCGAAAAAAAGTGTTATTTATTCCCTTGCAGCGTTGTTCCTAATTTCCGGGTTTTATCTTAATATGCTGCCATTAAATTATAAAGACAGTATTATCCTTGCTTATTTACACCTTCCCATATTCTTATGGGTATTGGTAGGGCTTGCCTTTACAGGGAATGAATATTCAAAAGGCAGTACAAGATTAGCCTATATTAAATTTAATTTGGAATTTTGTATTCTCTACGCCAGCATGGCAGTTAGCGGAATGGTACTAGCGGCCTTAACCATGCAGTTATTTAGCTTTGTTGGCTTGGATATAGAAGACTTCTATTTTAGTAATGTCGTTTTATTTGGTGCTGCCGCTCTCGCTATTGTGGCTGCATACCTGGTATCAATGAATCTTAAACTTGCTAAGAATATTACACCATATTTAGCTAAAATTTTTAGTCCACTTGTCCTAGTCACATTGTTGGTCTATCTTATAACGGTTATATGGGTGGGGAAAAATCCATTCTTGGACCGCAATTTCCTGATAGCTTTCAACGGAATACTCCTAGGTGTATTGGCCGTTACCATATTTTCCATTACCGAGAGCGACTCAGACGAGAAAAAGAACATTTCAGATTATATAAATTTTGCCTTAATTGTTCTTGCGCTTATCATTGACAGTGTGGCTTTGTCAGCCATCGTGTTCAGACTTTCTTCTTATGGGATTACGCCTAATAGACTTGCTGTTTTAGGAGTAAACATACTTATCTGGGCAAATCTAATTTGGATTATGCTCTCCTATATGCGTTTTCTACAAAACAAATCCGGACCTTCAACTATCCAAGATGCCGTTACTAAGTATTTGCCGGTTTACGGACTTTGGGCAGCTTTCGTTACATTTACTTTTCCTATAATTTTTAATTAGATAGGCTCAGTTAATGTAACGAAAAGCTAATCTTCTGATGGGATTGGTCTAGGTGAAGTATATAGAGCCTCTGTGCGTCACTCAAAGCTTACAAAGGAGAAATGGCATAAAATGTATAAGAACGCCAAAGTCAATGTAAATGTAGACTTTAAAATGATGAGATCGGGCATAAATGATTAAACTTGAATAGGCAAAGTGCGCAGGCACCATCCAAAAATATGGAAGGTGCCTGTGCACTTTTTTGAGGAAATCCATGGGGAGATAGTTGGATATAGAATTGATGAGGCTCTTCAACTAATAGATAGAGTGGTAGAGGAAGGAATCGATTATCTTCATATTTCTCTCTTTACCGGTTATCAAGATGGACCTGTAGGAATGGATCAATCCTATGGTCAGCAAATCAAAAAAGTGGTAAACGAAAGATGCCCAGTGATGATTGTCTCCAATGTCTTTACGGCAGAAGATGCATTGAATGCACTAAATTACGGAGATATTGTTGCGATTGGCCGAGCCGCTTTAATTGAACCAGAATTTGCAAGAAAAATAAGGGAAGGCCGTGCAGGGGAGATTGCGAAATCCGTTGAAAACCGTTTACACACCCTAGCAATCCCGGAAAAAGCAATCGAGTGGTTTACAATGGAAGGTTCACCGCTGCCTCCATTACTAGGTATTGAAAACAGCAAACAGGAAGTACTCGTCTAATCGTTTATGTAAATAAGACAAGATATTATAGTCGTTCTATGAGAAAAAAAGGGCAGGTACCTAAAATGGTGCCTGCCCTAACTGTTTTCTGAAAAGGGCAACAAAATTCTAGTGCCTGACCCCCAGTGAATTAAAGCGTTTCATCGCCGGGGGTCAGGCACCATATTTCATGTATGAAGAAGGAGTATCTATATTTAGAATATAATGAGGGTAAATTAATCAAAAGAATTGTAAGAGGTGCAAGATGAAACGATTTATTTCATGCATATTTATCATCTCAACTTTTTGTATTTATCCTATACAATCAAAGGCAGCAACCTTCCCTTGCAGTATGGTCTTGGAACCAATTGATAAAAATCTTGAAAATGCAAAGGGTACAGCATTAATTTATAAAGTGCGGTTGCGTCCGCCTAGTTTCGCACGAACTAATATAAGTATCCTTGGAGTTCACCTTCCTGAGCCATCCTCTTTTGGTAATTACGACAGTTATGAAGGATTCGCATTTAAGCCAAGTGAAATTAGTTGGCGTTTTAGACTTTATCCAACTTCAGAAATAGATAGTCCAACTTGGGCAGGAAGATTTGATGAAATAACAGCAAAGTTGGAAAATGTAGAAGTGCAGGTTCGTCTTTCTAATTCAAAGAATGAAAAATTGGGTCCACCTATTTTAAGAAGCAATATCAATAAGTGTAGGTAAAAATAAGCTAAGGTGCATTACTTGAAGAACCAGCTGCCATTTTGGTGGCTTTTCTTATTGTGCTAACGTGGCAGTTTAGTTTAACAAATATAGCCAATAATTAGACGAAAAAAGGTTATAGGAACGCTTTGGAAATTTAGTATAATAAGGAAGGTAGTACCTTAATTACAAATAATTGGAATGTTGGAGGAGGGGTTATTTATGAAGAATTCAGTGTTGTGTTTCATCATAGGACTTATTGTAATATTAATTAGTACACCTTTAGCATACAAATTAGTTGATGTCATTTATTTTAATAAAAACTTATCTGGTGAATATGTTTCTATATTAAATGGATTCATATATTCAATTATGCTAATTGGTTTCTTAATATTTAGTATTGGTTTGTTAATCAAATTGAAAGAAAAATAATTTATAGCCTAAAACAACCTTGTATTATTCAAAAAAGGGAAATCCAAAATTCTTCTTCAATGATAAAATTGTGAAGAATCGCACATAAAGTAACAGGTGCCATACTCCAAGAAGGACGTTTGGCATTTATTATTGAAGTAAAGTCGCAGTTTAGTGTGAGAAGGAAAATTAAAAACAAGCAGCGAATTATTATTTATATATAAAATATTTAGGGAATGATTTTGATGAAACAGGATGGCTCAGCAATGACGAAGGATAAAAAAGAAATTTTGGAAGATATAAAAAAACCATATCTAATTAAGCCTGTAACTGCAGTTATGGTATTAATTTTAACTGCTTTTATTTTTTTCTTAATTATAGGTGCGATAAATAATGTCGGAAAAAATATATCTTCTGATTTTATCAGTGCTTTAATCAATTTGTTCTTCGTATGGAATTTGGGATTTGGGCTATACAAAGGAGCTTGGCAATATTTGAATTCTCGAAAGATAAACAAAGTGCTTTTTCCTAAACTTGACCAGTTTATAAATGAAAGTAAAGAAAAAGGTTATGATGAAACGGAAACAGAAGTTTATGAAAAGGTCAAAGTAGCTTATACGGACTACGCAGTAGTAAATTATTTAGTCTTACTCCAATTGCTCCTATACTAAAAATAAATAGAGAAGATAGTCGATTTGTTGATTCATATGGAGTCGCTGATGATATTGATAATGAAACAAATTTAGCTGCAATGGACTGGCAAGATTTTGAGCATTTGATTCGGGAGATTTTTGAGAAAGAATTTAATAGCTCTGGTGGAGAAGTGAAAATTACACAGGCAAGCAAAGATGGTGGGGTTGATGCAGTGGCATTTGACCCTGATCCAATAAGAGGTGGAAAGATAGTCATTCAGGCAAAAAGGTATACAAATGTTGTTGGTGTATCTGCTGTTCGAGATTTATATGGTACGGTGATGAATGAAGGGGCTACAAAAGGAATTTTAGTCTCAACTGCAGACTATGGTCCAGATGCGTACAATTTTGCCAAGGATAAACCACTTACTTTATTAAATGGTAACAATCTTTTACACCTGCTTCATAAACATGGACATCAAGCAAAAATTGATTTAAAAGAGGCAAAGATGTTAATGATGCAAAAATAATATTTTGTAGTAAACCTAATTAATGATTTGAATACAAAAAATGCTAATTATTACGCAGGAGGAATTAGCACAGTAATTACAAATACTATGGACCTTTTTTTACTGAAAAAAAGTGACAGGTACCATCCAAAATATGGAAGGTGCCTGTCACTTGAATTTTATTTTTCCAGTTGGTTTTCGGATGATTATTCTCCGCCAGTAACACCGATTGCTTCGCCAGTAATCGCTGCTGCACCGTCTGAAGCTAAGAATAGAGCTGTTGCAGCAATTTCTGAAGGTTCAAGTAAACGTCCTAACCATTGGTTTCCAAGGATATGTGTTTTCAATGCTTCTTCTACTGTAGATCCATCTTTTTCTGCAAGTACTGGTAATTGTTTTTCAATTAGTTGTGTACGAGTTGGTCCAGGTAAAATTGAATTAGCTGTAATACCGTATTCGGCATTTTCCATTGCAACTACATTTGTAAATCCAATTTGTCCGTATTTTGCTGCAACATATGCAGATTTATATTTATCAGGTCTTCTACCGTGTCCTGAAGAAATTGTTATAATACGACCATATTTTTGCTTCTTCATTGCAGGAAGTACATGTTTCGTTGCTAAGAATGTCCCTTTTAAAATAACATCCACCACTAGATCCCATTTTTCTTCTGGGAATTCATCAGTAGGTGAAATAAACTGAAGACCTGCATTGTTTACTAGTACGTCTACTGTTCCACGGTCTGCGATAACCTGTTCAACTGCTGTTTTCATACTTTCTTCAATTGCTACGTTTACTTTGTATCCTTTTGCATTTCCTAATTTTTCAGCTGCACCATTTGCAGCTTCTTCATTTAAATCAAAGATTGCAACAAAATCACCATTTTTTACAAATTCCTCTGCTATAGCATAGCCAATTCCTTGAGCTGCACCTGTTACGATTACTGTACGTTCTTTTTGAGTTGTCATGATTATTTCCCCCTACATTTCAATGTTTTATTAAAATACATAATTTAGTCGAAAAATGATTAACTACTTAATTGTGTGGACCTTTCTCTATTGTTTCACCTCCTTAAATGGAAGTTTTTCAGATATCAATAAATAATTATAGCTGTAATTAATACTGCGATTAGAGCAAGTAAATTAGCACCCGTTACTGCGATAAATTGATACTTAAAGCCATTTTGATGAGTAAGTCCTGTTAAAGCTAAAAATGTTAATACCGCACCATTATGCGGCATAATGGTAATCACTGATGATGCAACCGCTGATACCCTATGGATTACTTCAGGGTTAAGTCCCATATCTAAGTAACTTTGACCGAATGCTTGCATAACAATTCCTAACGCTCCTGATGCAGAACCTGTTATCCCACCAAAAAGAGCCGAAGCAACGGATAAACTGATAAGCGGATTACCCGGAATATTTAAAATAAAGTCAGAAATATACTTAAAGCCAGGTGCTAACGTGATAACCACGCCAAAAGCTACGGCTGATGAAGTGAAGAAAACTGGCATAATAGAACCGCTTGCGCCTTCATTAATCACTGCTTTTTGGCTTGGGATATATTTTTTAAATAAAATAGCTGAGACAATAACAGCAGCAGCTAATCCGATTACAATAATATTAGGTACTTTTAAAACACTGCCAACGAGGATAATAGCAATCAAAAGTACGATGGGAGTAACACTTAAGAAAAAGGAGGGGATTTCCTCTTTTAATTCTTCATTCGAATCTTTCACATTAAAATCAGCAAATGTTTCTCCTCTTGCTATACTTTTATTTAATGCAAATTTCATATACCATAAACCAAAGGAAGCTGCTACAACCGCTCCAATAATCCCTAAGAGTGGTGCCGCCGTAAGGGTTGTACCAAGATAAGCCGTTGGAACAACATTTTGAATAGATGGTGTAGCAGGTAACATCGTCATCGTAAACGTACCTAAACCGACCTGAACAGGAATTGTTACTAAATTCCATGCAATATTTAATTGTTTAAATAATGGTTTTGCAAGCGGAATAAGTACAAATATAACAACAAATAAACTAACTCCTCCGTATGTTAAAATAGCCGTAATTATGAGTAGTGCAACTAATACCGAAAAAGGATTTTTTGTACCTGTTTTTTCAAGAATTTTTTGTGCAATAGATTGGGCGGCTCCACTCTTATCGATATATTTAGCTAAAATTGCTCCTAAAAGAAAGACAACAAAGAAGTTTATAATAAATCCTGTTAAACCCGTCATATAGGAATTCTCTTTTCCAATTAAGGAAGTGAAAAAGTCTAGCTGGTTTGTTATGATCACGATAATCGATGCAATTGGAGCAACAATCAAAATACTAAAGCCTTTCATTGCTCCATATATGACTACTATTATTCCAAGTAATATTCCAAAAACTTGAATGATATCCATAATTATCTTCCCCTCATTATTTTTACTTTATATGTTAGTGTTTCCTATATTTTACCTTTTATTTATCTCTATTTCATATATCTCAAAATCGAGATATATGGATAAAAAAAACTAATTAAATGCAAATTCCTTCTTTATAATCGGTTTCTACTAGCATAATCTTCCAAAAATAAAATCCACTATAGTCATAAAAGCAATAAATGTTAATGATATCTCCATTGGCTTTGTTATCTGTACTGTATTGATCCCCCTTAAATATTTAATAAAATGTTTTTCCCTAACGGTTCCAATAAAGTATGTCACAAAATATTCACATTTAGAAATACTAATAAAGTTATGGTATCTATACCTGTTAGGTTATAAATTGATGAATAATACCTTCATACTCATTGAAGCTACTAACACATCGCTGTTTCTATTGGAAATTGAGGATATATTGAACTACCCCCACTTAATTTTCTAAAGAAAATTTGAAGGGAGAGATTCCTAAGAACACCAACCTATCGGTTGATTATGATTAGGCGATCCCCGCAGTTCCTGCGGTTAGAAGTCTAGTTGCTTCATTTTTAAGATTTAATCCTGCATTAATATCCCTTTGATGATGGGAATGGCACTTCGGACAATCCCATTCACGCAATCCGAGATTTTTAAGGTCTTTGTTTTTATAGCCACAACAAGAACAAAGTTGACTGGAAGGGAAGTTTGTAGCTACGGTCACGACTTGCTTGCCATACCAATTCGCCTTGTATTCAATCATTGTTTTGAATTGTGACCAAGATACTTCACTGATTGCTTTTGCAAGATTATGATTCTTTATCATATTAGATACCGACAAGTTTTCCATACCAATGATGTCGTGGTTTTTGACAATATCGGTTGAAATCTTGTCTAAGTAATCTTTTCTTGCATTTGCTATCTTTTCATGGATACGTGCTACTTTAACCTTTGCTTTGTACCAGTTCGCACCGCCTGGGGTTCGTCTACTCATGATTCGCTGTGCTATTATTAATTTTGTTTCTAAGGTACGTAGGAACTTTGGATTGGGGTAGATTTTGCCATCCGAAAGAGTAGCAAAGTCCTTTACGCCCATATCTATACCAATAGCCGATTGGGTTTTAGGTAATTCTGTCACCTCTGTTTCAGTTGCTATAGAAACAAAATATTTGCCTGACGGATTCCGCCTTATGATAGCACTCATGACGCGCCCTTTTACTTCACGACTTTTCGCAAAACGAACAAGACCAATTTTCGGTAATTTTATTTTATTTTC
Source organism: Neobacillus sp. FSL H8-0543 (assembly GCF_038592905.1). Taxonomy (GTDB): domain Bacteria; phylum Bacillota; class Bacilli; order Bacillales; family Cytobacillaceae; genus Neobacillus. The sequence goes on from NZ_CP151943.1 coordinate 3,591,933, forward strand.
AAAGACTGTGATATTTCCGTTTGTATGCTTGGTTGTATAAGATTGGATGGGGTTCTTTTTAGACTTAAATCGAGGTTGTTTGTTTTGTTTTTTGTAGTAGCGAGAATAAGAATCAGCTAAGTTTTCAACAGATTTTTGCAAAGCAATGCTATCTACTTCCTTTAAAAAAGAATACTGCTTCTTTAATTCGGGAAGTGATTTAACGGTATCGAATTTATTTAAGCATTTTCCTTTCCAGTTGTTTGCTGAAAGTTGACCGTTTTGGACCATTTCTTCAACGATAGACCAATAGGCATCCTTTTCTTTTTGTTTACCTAAAAAGAAGTTGAAAACAAACCTTGAACAGCCAATTGTCTTATTAATGAGTTCTATCTGATTTTTATTTGGGTATATCCTAAATTTAAAGGCTTTATATCTTAACACAAATTTCACCTCACCTCAAGAAGGAACATTTGTTCTTATTTTATCATAGTGAGGGAGTTTTGGCTAGCGCCAACCGACATTCATCTCCCGCCTACTCATTGGTCTACGCCCTTCTCATACCTTGAGGAGGGAGTCTTCTGCCGGGAAATGATAAATTAATACGAGGAGGTTTTATGATGTTGAAAGATCTATCTGGAAAATATTTAAAGTCAATTGCTGAATACGGGAATTTCTCACATGCCGCAAAGGCCCTTTATATATCACAGCCATACCTTAGCAAATATATTAAGAATTTGGAGGATGAACTAGGAATTGAGTTAGTAAACCGGAGAGTAAATCCTTTAACGTTAACATATGCAGGGGAACGATATTTATCTTATATGAATGAAATAGAACAGACATATAAAAAATTGCATCATGAAATTGAGTCAATCTCAAATATGGAAAAAGGGCAGCTAAAGCTTGGTATAAACCCAATATTAGGTTCTCATACCCTCTATAATATTTTACCTGAATTCATCTTGAATTACCCTGGGATTGAAATTGAACTGGTTGAGGAATCTGCGAATGATATGGAATCTCTGCTTTTAGAGGGGAAAATTGATATATGTTTAAACATGCTTCCTATATTTAATCAAGAAATTGTCTATGAAATCCTTTATGAAGAAAAACTGTATCTTGTTATTTCCCCTAATCATAAGCATTATAATCCTGATCAGAAACCAATTGCCCATATTCCATTTAATCCTCATCTTCTGGACGGAGAAAAATTCATTTTACTAAAAAAAGGGCTTGGTTTAAGAAGACTCACAGATGAGATATTTAAAGAATACTCCATTAATCCTAATATTGTAATCGAAACGCAGAATATCGAAAGTGCATTCCGATTAGCAAATAGAGGCGTTGGTTTAACCATTATACCAGAGAGTTTGGTTACTCGAGATAATATAATTACTGATTCTATTTACTACACTTTAGGAAACCCGGTTTATAAAAATCATGTAGTGGTCAGTTATAAAAAAGGGGAATCCTTGTCTGCTCCCGCTCTTACATTCCTGAGTATAGCAAAAGAAAAGTATAAGCAATTTTAAAAAAATGGTGCCTGACCCCCGATGCGGTAACGCTTTGCCGCAATGGGGGTCAGGCACACTGGCATGGATTGTTAATAAAAAGGGGTACCCAATGAGTAAAATTCCACTTGGGTACCCCTTAATCTTTATTTAAAACACTTTCGTAGTCCAATCCTCACAATTCCAAATATCAGTCGCAATTTCACGATAGAATTCAGGTTCGTGGGATACCATCAAGATACTTCCGCGATATGCCTTTAAAGCACGCTTCAATTCTTCTTTTGCGTCCACATCCAAGTGATTGGTAGGTTCGTCTAAAATTAATAGGTTTGTTTGTGTGTTTAAAATTTTGCACAAACGAACTTTGGCTTTTTCACCACCGGAAAGAACTTCGATTTTACTTTCAATATGTTTCGCCGTTAATCCGCATTTTGCAAGAGCAGCACGGACTTCAGCTTGATTCATACTTGGGAACTCGCTCCATATCTCTTCAATACAAGTGTTGTAGTTGGACTGCTTAACTTCCTGCTCGAAGTAACCGACGTATTGATACTCACCGCGTTCCACTTTACCAGAAATCGGATTAATCAACCCAAGAATACTTTTTAGAAGAGTAGACTTACCAATACCATTTGCACCAACGAATGCAATTTTTTGTCCGCGTTCCATTTTCAAATTCAGAGGGCGTGAAAGTGGTTCATTGTAACCAATAACTAGATCTTCTGTCTCGAAAATCCAACGACTAGCTGCACGAGCTTCTTTGAAGTTAAACTCTGGTTTTGGCTTCTCTCTCCCCAATTCAATAACTTCCATTTTGTCGAGCTTCTTCTGACGAGACATCGCCATATTCCGAGTCGCAACACTTGCCTTGTTACGAGCAACGAAATCCTTCAAATTCGCAATTTCTTGTTGTTGACGCTTGTAAGCAGACTCTAGCTGTTGCTTCTTCATTTCATGTATGTTTAAGAAGTTATCATAGTCACCCACATAGCGATTCAATTCTTGGTTTTCCATGTGATAGATCAAGTTAACAACATTGTTCAAGAATGGAATATCATGTGAAATCAAGATAAATGCATTCTCATATTCCTGTAAATAGCGCTTCAACCATTCGATATGCTGTTCATCCAGATAGTTCGTAGGCTCGTCCAGTAATAGGATTTCAGGCTTTTCCAGCAAAAGCTTAGCTAGTAAAACTTTCGTACGTTGCCCACCGCTGAGGTCATCTACATCTCGATCGAGTCCAACTTCGTCTAATCCTAGACCACGAGCAACTTCCTCAACTTTTGAATTAATTTGATAGAAATCATTACTATCTAACGTTTCTTGCAGCTCTCCAACTTCTGCAAGTAAGGCATCGATATCAGCACCTTCATCTCCCATTTTTGCATAAAGTTCATTGATCTCTGATTCAGCATCAAAAAGATATTGAAAAGCAGTGCTCAAAGCTTCACGCATCGTAGTGCCTTTTTGAAGTACAGCATGCTGATCTAAATATCCAACACGAACTTTTCGTGACCACTCAACTTTTCCCTCGTCGGGTTGCAACTTCCCAGTAACAATATTCATGAAAGTAGACTTACCCTCACCATTTGCCCCAACTAGTCCAACGTGCTCTCCTTTTAAAAGTCGAAAAGACACATTATTAAAAATCGCACGATCACCGAAACCGTGACTTAAATTTTGTACGTTTAATACGCTCATTTTTTTAACCCCTTATCTAATATCGCATGTGGATATTTTACTAGATTTTGGCTGCATTTTCTATCTTGAAGTTATATTTTGTGAAAAATGTATTCAATTTTTGGGGCGGCTATATTGAAGTCTTCCCTTTTTAATTAAATTAGATTATTGATTTGGGTGTATTACAATAGGATAAAAGTCTATTATACAACCGAACCTGGAGGCAAGAAATGAGTTATTTCTATGTGGGAATAACTATACAAAAAATGTGAAAATTGGTTGAATTTTAAACGATGGCTATGTAAAAGGTTATTGTTGATTTTATTCATTTAATAGACGGAGAAATTCCGCGTATTTGGTAAAAAGCATTAAAAATAGCCTAAATAGACGGAGAGATTCCGCCTATTTATATAAAAACCATAAAAATGGGGGATTTTTCCTAGCATAACCGGAAAAACTCCCCTTATATTCCACGAAACGGGCTCCAATATTGCAAATAACCGGAAAATCTCCACTTATTTCACTTTCGCTGGTTACTGAAGCGCAAATCAACAGACTTATTTAACACTGCCTAAACTATAAATATTTTAAAACAAGTGTAAACTCATTGAATGAACTGCGTCCTTATTAGGTATTGCCATTTCCAATTTGTTTGGAGCCTTAATGTTAGCATTTGCCTTGAAGGATATAGATTTAATAGTGCTATTACTATTTGTTTATACCTATCTGTTTATCCTTGTATATAGCACTTATTACCGTTTCAAGTAAGATAAAGAGATGTAATAGTATCATGTACTCTAGGAAATCAGTTCTTTTTGAAAGGAGGTGATAACTTTGGCACACGAGTGAAAAAGTTAATACCAGGATTAGGCACTCTAGGTAAGATACAACCCGATGAGGTTAGTTTTCAGATAGAGCACCAAGCTGACTCTACTGCAGGTACACTACCTGAGTTAGTAGCAGACTTTAATGAGCTATTAGCTAAGCTTCAAGCAGCAGGTATTATGAAACAACAATAGACCATAACCAGATCAAGGGCATAGCCCTTGGCCAAGAATAGTGACAGGGACCATCCAAATATATGGAAGGTGCCTTTCATTTCTTCTATCCAGAAATTAAGAAAGTACTTAATATTGTGTTGACCCCCAATGTATTCAAGTAGTTTGCAGGGGAATAAACAGAAATAATTTTCAAAAAAATCAAAATATTTATTTACAATTAATTATGCATACTTTATACTCTTACTTAACAGAGTTAATTAATTAATTCTGTTATTAAAAACTAATTAATAGGTGTGTTTTTATGAAAACTTTATTAAATAAAAAGAAAGGGACAAATTTTGAAGATGTACAAGAGATGAATCAGTCCCTACTCTTAAAACTACTGAAAAAAAATGAAATATGTACAAGAGCTGAACTTGCCAAAGAAACTGGGTTAACACAAGCATCCATTACTAAAATTATTTCGCATCTCATTAATCTAGGTGTTGTTCGGGAAGTTGGAATGGTGGAAGGGCTAAAAGGTAGAAGATCTATTGCTTTATCCCTAAATAGTAAGTTGTATAAAGTAATTGGGATTAAGTTAACAAGAGAGTCGTTTTCGATTGGGTTGTATGACATCTCTGGAATTGAATATAAAGTTCATACAGAGCCAATATTAGCGATGACAAATCCCACTACTATTTTGAAACGAATGAAGTCAATTGTAAGTGATTTTACAAAAGTAGAAGAAGATATCGTTGCAATAGGTATTGCAATCCCTGGTCCATTCTTGAAAAATAATGAAAAAATAGCTCTTATTACACAATTTCCAGGCTGGGAGAGTATTAATTTTCGAGATGAATTTCATAAGGAATTTAATGTTCCTGTATTTATGGAACATGATGCTAATGCGGCGGCATTGTCTGAGTGGTGGTTTAACAACGAAAAACTTGAAAATAACGTCATGGTGTATTTGTTAGTGAATGATGGTGTAGGAGCAGGAATAATAGAAGATGGGCATTTATTTGTAGGCAGTCAAGGAATTGCAGGTGAGATTGGTCATATGACTATCGACTTTAATGGGAGAAAGTGTAGCTGTGGGAATTATGGCTGCTTAGAATGTTATTGCTCTACATTTGCCCTTTTAAATGATACTATCCAAGACTTATGTAATTTTGAAAAAAGCATTTTGAATCAAACAGACAATATAACAGTTAGCGATATTTTTAAAGCTATGGATCAAGGTGATCCATTGGCTATAAAGATGATTGAACAAATCGGGGCATATTTGGGTTATGGAATAGTGAATATAGTTAACGTTTATAATCCAGACTTAATCGTTATCAGTGGCGTAATGGCTCGTGGAGGCGAGATCCTCTTATCTAAAATTCTTGAAACTATTAAGCCGAGATTAGTATCTAGTCTTTATGAAAATGTAGAAATTAAATTAAGCGAATTTACCAATGATCCAATTCTTTACGGGGCAGCTGCTATAGCAACCGATAATTTCTTGAAAAATCCAGCCATCTTTTTACGCTAATCCATACGTTGAGGGATTACCATGAAAGGTGATTAAATAAATTAAAGTTCTCAAAGCAATTAGCAATCTTGGGAAAGATATTAACTTACTTCTTCAATTTTTTTTTGATAAATGAAGAGGTCAATGTGTTATTACAACAAAAGATTTTGGCATACTGATTTTGAATATATATTATTTAAATTAGATTCCGAATAATATATATTCAAATTTCCATGCATAAATGTTTTTTGATAAAGAGTGTATTGTGTAATAAGTACAATATAGATTAAACTATTCACAAAATTAAGGGTATTCCCTCAGTAATCATAAAATCCTCTCAGGATCTTCATAATTGTAAATACATAAGTATTCCATGTTAAGAAACTTAAACTCACATCAAGTGTCAGCCATTGAAAATTCAGATTTTTCCCTACATACTATATGGAATTTGATTACCCACAAAAATTGATACTTTAAGGGGGTGGTTTCCCAACCAGAACATGTCTCAAAATTATGTATCTATTAACTATCGTCTAAAAAAGTAAGCGCTCTCAACAATTATAGGAGGTAAATTTATGCTAATTGATAAAAACAAACAATACCATGTTCAACTTTCGAAAGGGGATGTAGGTAGATATGTATTTGTACCTGGAGACCCTGGTAGAGTCGAACTAATTGCGAGCCTTTTTGATGAAGCATGGTTAGTTGCAGATAATCGAGAATATAAAACTTATACTGGTTATGTAGATGGAATAAAAGTATCCGTTTGTTCTACAGGGATTGGTGCACCATCGGCTAGTATCGCAATCGAAGAGTTAAGTAGAGTAGGAGCAGATACGTTCATTCGAATAGGTACAGCAGGTCCTATTCAAAAATATATAAATCGTGGTGATGTAGTGATAGGTACAGCAGCGATTAGGGATGAAGGAACAAGTAAACAATACATGCCAATTGAATTTCCTGCTGTTGCAGATCTGGCAGTTTCAAATGCACTATGTGAGGCAGCAGAAAAAATGGAAAAACCTTATCATGCTGGTGTTATTCAATCAAAGGATTCATTCTATGGTGAAGTAGAACCAGAGACTATGCCATTGGCGAGACAATTAAAAGAACGATGGAATTGTTGGATCGAAGGCGGAGCATTGGCTTCAGAAATGGAAGCCGCAGCCATTTATGTTGTTTCTTCTATTCGAAAACTACGTGCTGGGTGCATCTTAAATATTGATGGATCTATGGAAGAAACAATTAAAGTTGGAATTCAAGCTATTAAAATTCTTCATCAAAAAGATACAAAGTAATTGGATGGTGATTTTTGTTGAAAAAACCAATAATCGAGTTTAAAAATTTCTCTTACTTCTACTCGAGTAACGATTTACCTGCTCTAAAAGAAATTAATGCAACAATTGAAGAGGGCGAATTTGTCGGCCTGATTGGAAGAAATAAAGCTGGGAAATCGACTGCCTGTCTATCGATGGTAGGAATCATACCTCATGTTTTTGGTGGAGAATGGGTGGGCGATATCGAGATTAATGGGAAAGTAGTCAGTGCAGAAAATATATCAGATGTTACAGAGCTAGTAGGGATTGTTTTTCAAGACGCAGAAAGTCAATTCACTCAAGAAACAGTAGAAGATGAAATTGCCTTTGCCATGTGTAACATGGGATTTGCGAGAGAAGAAATGATTAAGAGAGTCCAAGAAGTAGCCATTAGTTGCAATTTGACAGGATTCCTTGATAGATCGCCCTTTCAATTGTCAGGTGGTCAGCAACAAAGGTTAGCGGTTGCTTGTTTGTTGGCATTAAAACCAAAGGTAATCATTCTAGATGAATCGACATCTCAACTTGATCCAATTGGAAGAGATGAAATCTTTTCTTTGGTTGCAGAACTTCATAAAGAAGGAAGAACCATCATTATGGCAGATCACAATATAGAAAAAATTGCTGAGTATAGCACGAAACTGATGGTTTTATTTGATGGAGAACTCAAAATGTTTGGACCAACAAAAGAAATTTTACAACAGAAGGAGCTCTTAAATCAGTATCATATTAGGCTCCCCCAAGTAACAGATGCTGCATACTATTTAAAAGAGGAATATAAAATCAATCAATTGCCTATTAACCTAGATGAGGCTATCCAAATATTTAAGAGTAATAGTTAAGGGAGTAATAGTTATGAAACCTATTATAGAAACGCAAAATCTAATCCACGAATATAAAGGAGGTGTTGTGGCACTAAAGGGAATTAATCTTAATATTTTTGAAAATGAGGTCATCAGTGTTATCGGGCAAAATGGGAGTGGAAAGACGACCCTTGTTAGACATTTTAATGGATTATTGAAGCCAACAAGGGGAAAGGTTTTGATTGAAGGAGAAGAAGCAATAAATAAGAGTGTCGGTTATTTATCAAAAAAGGTTGGATATGTTTTCCAAAATCCTAATCACCAAATTTTTTGTAAAACAGTTTTTGAGGAATTAACAGTGGGGCCTACTAATTTTAAATTTACTAAGGAAAAAACAAAAGAAAAGGTTGATTATGTTGTTGATTTATTTAATCTTCAAGACATATTAACAAAACATCCTATGACCCTTGATTATACGAAGAAAAAGCTTGTTTCGATTGCATCTGTCATGACATTTGAACCTAAAGTTCTGATATTAGATGAACCTACAGGTGGACTGGATGTAGACGGAAGAGAATTATTAAAAAATACTATGAAGTTGCTTCATGAACAAGGAAATACCATAATTATGATCTCACATGATATGGATTTTGTAGCTGAGAACACAAATCGTATTATTGTTATGTCGGAAGGACAAATATTATTGGACTCTAATGCTAATCATGTTTTCCAGCAACAAGAAATCTTAGATAAGGCTTGGATTGAACCTCCTCAAATCGCAATGCTAAGTTCAGCCATTGACCCAGACAGAATAACGCATTTAAGTGTAAATGAATTTGTTTCGGCATATAAAAATAAGCTAAATAAGATAATTTAAAAATGGGGGAGAAATAGAATGGAAAGAAAAACTGCCCAAATCAATGCAAAAACTAGAGGAACTTATAGTTTAATATTAATTCCGATTGGTATTGCCATTAATATTGTTGGTGGAGTCATTGCTGGCCAATTAAAACTTCCAATCTTCATGGACTCAATCGGAACAGTTATCATTGCGATTATTGCTGGTCCGTTAATTGGTGGTATAACAGGGCTATCTACGAACGTAGTATTAGGTTTGATGCATGGTGATGTACTTGGAATGGCTTTTGGATTAGTTAATATGACAACCGGTATTATAGTGGGTTTTATGGCTAAACATGGAAAGTTTAGGAACTGGATACATTTAGTCATTGCAACGCTTCTCCTAACATTATCTAATTCACTAATTGCTGCCCCAATTGTCGTTTTCCTTTATGGAGGTGTTAGTGGAGCTGGGATAGACCTTGTCGTGGCCGGATTCCTTGCTGCTGGTCAAGATATTTTCTCATCTGCATTTGTTGCACGCTTACCAGTTAACCTAATTGATAAAGGTATTGCCGTTATTATCGCATTCTTAATATTACTGAAATTACCAGACAATATGAAAAACCTTATGCCTCCGAAAAAAACTAAAAATAGTAATACAGTAGACATGTAAAAATATTCTTTCCTAAAAGGGTTTGATTAGATGTTACAAATAAAGGATAAAAATACATTTTTCACAAGACTTTACCCAATGACGAAAATTTGGGCATCATTGGGGATAGTGATGGGGATCTTTTTATTCACAAACTATTATATTTCAACTATTGTGTTTGTACTTGCTATGGTTGCTATTTTAATAGAAGGTATGTTAAAAGAATTTAAAGTTATTCTAATAGCGGGGCTTCTCATCGGGGTTAGTTTATTTTTAATACAAGGGATACTTAATCCAATTAATGAAACGGTTGTTTGGAATGTCATACCCGGAACGGACATTACTTTTTATAAAGAGGGATTAATTGTTGCAGTTAATGTATATTCACGAATTATGCCATTATTTGGAGTTCTATTTTTAGCAATAAGAACAATCAATATGACAGAATTTGGGGTTTCATTAAATAAAGCAGGACTTCCATATAAGGTTGGTTTTGTTTTAACGTCTACATTTCAGATTATTCCTGTATTTAATAGGGAAATGCATCATATCATAAATGCTCAAAAGTCAAGAGGCCTTGAAACGGATGGGAATTTGTTAAGTAGAATGAAAGCATTTATCCCAATAATGGTTCCACTCATTTCAAATTCTTTAATGAAGGTTCAAAATCAAGTTATTGCATTAGAAAGCAAAGGTTTTAATGCAAATATAAAAAAAACACATTTTAGAAATCCGGAAAGGACAAAATATGATCGGTATATCGTAATATTTTCCGCTTTGTTTGGATTTGCTGGCTTGATATACAGAATTATGATATCTACTTAAAGGTAATTATTTAGTAGTGGGGCTGTCAATGCCAAAAGGATATTTGCCAATTGAATAGAGTTTTACCAACCTTTTGGAGAACGGCAGCCCCCTTTATTAAAGTTATTGAAAATTACGAATTGGAGGTAGCAGATTATGCTACTTGGTATTGATATTGGTACTTCAAGTACAAAAGTAATACTTGTTAATTCAAATTCTTTAATGAAGGTTCAAAATCAAGTTATTGCATTAGAAAGCAAAGGTTTTAATGCAAATATAAAAAAAACACATTTTAGAAATCCGGAAAGGACAAAATATGATCGGTATATCGTAATATTTTCCGCTTTGTTTGGATTTGCTGGCTTGATATACAGAATTATGATATCTACTTAAAGGTAATTATTTAGTAGTGGGGCTGTCAATGCCAAAAGGATATTTGCCAATTGAATAGAGTTTTACCAACCTTTTGGAGAACGGCAGCCCCCTTTATTAAAGTTATTGAAAATTACGAATTGGAGGTAGCAGATTATGCTACTTGGTATTGATATTGGTACTTCAAGTACAAAAGTAATACTTGTTAATAATGCTTTAGAAGTGATTTCAACAAAAAGGAAAGAATATACCATTGAAATCCCTAACTTAAATTATGCTGAACAAGATCCGAATACTTGGTGGAATTCTGTATGTGAGTGTATAAAAGCCATTCCAAATAAAGACTGTATTTCTGCAATTGGATTATCAGGTCAAATGCATGGAATTGTGGCTATTAATCGTGATGGTAATCCGATTCGGCAAGCAATTATATGGTCAGATAATCGTTCAGTTGAGCAAACCAAAAAAATCCAGGTAATTAATTCAGATCCTACTAATTTTATTGCAAATGGTTTTTTACTTCCCTCCCTTTTGTGGATACGAGAAAATGAACCAAATCTTTTTAAACAGATATATAAGGTGATGCTGCCAAAAGATTATATTCGGTATAAATTAACCGGACTAATTGGAACGGATCATAGTGATGCATGTGCAACGGGGGCTTATAGCTTTGAAAGGAAGGATTGGAATGATGAATTAATTGAAAAATTAGGACTTAATGTTTCGATCTTTCCAGAGATTAATCAATCGATGGATGTAGCTGGGATGATAGTATCTGATATTGCTAAGGAACTTGATTTGGGTGGTAGTACAGTTGTGGTGTATGGCGGATCCGATCATTCCATGCAATTAATTGGAAATGGGATATTTTCGGAAGGAATGATAAATTGTAACATTGGAACCGGAAGCCAAATTAGTATTACAACCAATGATTTTGAGTATGAGGTCTCTAAGCAACTAAACATATTTAGTCATGCAATTGAAAATAAATATAATATGGTTGGAACGAGTCTTAATGGTGGAATTGTTTTGCAGTGGTTAAATAACTTGTATGATAGGGATATTTCATATGAGCAAATGGATTTATTTGCTCAAAAAGTAAATGTTGGAAGCGATGGCTTAAGATTTTTACCATATATTAATGGTGAACGGAATTTAGACCAAGACAAAAATATTAGAGGGATATGCTACGGATTATCTACCCACCATTCAAAACAACATCTTTTCCGAGCAGCAATGGAAGGAATGATATTAAGTTTACGCATAAAGTTAGAGGAAATTTGGGCTTTAGGTTTGTCATTTAATAGGGTTATTGCTTCAGGAGGAGGGGCCAAGAGTTCTCTTCTTTTACAGATGCAAGCAGATATTTTTAACAGTGAAATTTATGTTTGTAAAACGGAAGAACAGGCAGCACTAGGAGCAGCAATTATTGCTGGTCTCGCTACATCTGTTATTGATTCTCTTCAAACCGTTCTTAGATTATTTGAAGATAAAATGGTAGTTGTCGCTAGTCCGATTATTCAAAACGTTGAATTATATAATGAAGTTTATCAAGATTTTATCAATTTAAAGAATAAACTACTGTAAATAGAGGTGAAAATATGAGTTTATTAAATCAATTACCATTTGAACTCGGTGGTGTTACTCGGCAAATTTCACCAGAAAATCCTAAGGGTGAAAAAGGAAAAGCCTGCTTATGGGAGCCCAATCCTGGGGATCCTTTTCTCGAACATAGTGGTCCTGCTGAGGATTTGGGTAAAGGCTATAAAGTAAGACCGTTTATAAATATTCGATCGGGTGAAACAGCAGTATTGGCAGATATTGAAGGAATGGGTATTATCAATTATTTTTTTATAACTAGTAGTCTAGAAAATTATAGCGAACTTGTATTAAGAATTTATTGGGATAATGAAGAAGTCCCTTCTGTTGAAGTTCCATTAGGAGCATTCTTTGCAATGGGTCATGATTTTGCAGCACATTTGGTGAATTCTATACCTGTGGTTGTCGCTCCTAAGAAAGGTTGTACCTGTTATTGGCAGATGCCATTTCGCAAAAAAGCTTATATAACATTAACAAATGAAGGTCCAATTGATGCCTTTATAGTGGCTTACAAAATTCAGTATAAGCTAAAAGAAGTTCCGGAAAACACGGGTTACTTCCATGCACAATACAGAAGAAGCATAACGAGTCTTGATGATCCTAACCATACAATTGTGAGTGATATCATAGGTAAAGGTAGCTATGTTGGTACATATTTAGCTTGGAACGCATTGTCCAGTAATTGGTGGGGAGAGGGGGAAGTGAAGTTTTATTTAGATGGAGATAAAGAGTACCCAACGATGGCAGATACAGGAACCGAAGATTATTTTGGTGGAGCATGGGGATTTTCTGATATTAATTCGAATAAGGAAACATTTCAAAATAATGAACAAGCTTTTAGCTATCCATACGTAGGAATGCCACTAGCGAAGACGAATAATCCCGCTGGACCAAGAAAATACAGTTTATATAGATGGCATTTGCTCGATTCGATTGGGTTTGAAACGGATTTAAAAGTTACTGTGCAGACTCTTGGGTGGTATCCAAACTTTCCTGAGTATAAAAAATATAAACCAATTAGTGAAGACATTGCTTCCGTTGCTTACTGGTATCAGCTCGAGCCACATAACCCATTTCCAAAGTTACCTGATTTTAAGGCTCGGTGGGATAGGTAGTGATTTCATATAGATGCAGAATAGCCTTCAAACCTATTTTTCTAAAACTTTTTAATAAGTAAGATAAATGATAAGAAGCTGATCAAAATTTTGGTCAGCTTCTTATTGTGTTGCTGCAGATTAATTTATTTTCTTAATACGCCCATTTTTAAAAATTAGGTGACTGTATTGAATAATAAAATGAGTTTTAAGTGCTGTTACCACCTGGATTATGTCGAGATTTGTAGAATGTATTAATAGGAGAGCTTATCATTTGAGATAATGATAGACACTCCTATTTGTATTAAAGAATTATACATGTTTACTATCGAAATTCTAGTGCCTGACCCCCGGTGAATTAAAGCGTTTCAGCGCCGGGGGGCAGGCACCACTTTTGTATGCGGTAACGCTTTGCCACAATGGGGGTCAGGCACCAGATTATGGGTTTTAGTAAAATATTGAATTGTGATTTATGTTCCCTCGGACTAAAAAATTTGGGGGAATTTTGCTTTATGGGGTCTAACTTTTACGTATAACAAAGACGTTTTGCGTAAAGATTTATTGTCTTTGATAGCTTTGAGAAAGAATAAATTTCATTGTTTTGTGTAGGAAATATATGGGTGTGATAAAATGGTTAAGGGCTAAGAGTTTAGAGGAATTTCAGATTACAACCAAGGTAATGATGAGAATTGAAGGCAAAACATGATGAAATTGAGGAGGTAAGTATATGGATGTTTCACATATTGTTGAAGGTATTAATGATCTTTTTAATGTAACAAATAAGGAAATTTATTCTAGTGAATCTGGGATTACATACCATGCAGATAAAAAAGTTAAAAAAATAGGATACTGTGTTAACCTAACGCTTGAAACTATAGAGGAAGCAAGAATTCATGGAGTTGATATGATGGTGACACACCACGATGCATGGGATGAAATATATGGATTAAGAGTGGCATGCATAGAAAAACTAGCAGAGTTTGGTATAAGTCACTATTATAACCATTTGCCACTTGATGACTGTAACTTTGGAACAAATGATAGTTTATTAAAAAAATTGAATTTAGAAACTGTTAAAAAAACCCACGAATGGGAAGGGTTATATTTTGGTAGAATCGCAGAATATGATGAGGAAATTGAATTTAATGAATTAGTAAAAAATATTGAAAATCTACTTGAAGAACCAGTTAGATACTGGCAGTTTAATAACAAAAAGGTGAAACGAGTGGGCTTAGTCTGTGGTAATGGAGGGCCAACAGCTTGCCTTAAGGAAGCAGTTGAAAATAAGTGTGATGTATACATTACAGGTGAATGTAATTTGTATACGATTCAATATGCAAAGTTTAAAGAGATAAATCTTATCATTGGGAGTCATACTTTCACAGAATTCTTTGGAATTGAAAGCCTAGCATTGAAATTGAATGAGAATATGAAAGAACTTGAAGTAGTGAAACTTAATGAAGAGCATTATGAAGCGAATATAAAATAATAAATAAACTGAGAGATACGTATTTCTTAATAGAATTTAACTGTATGATGGTGGCCGTTACATAGTTGGAAACGACTTGGTAATAGTGACAATACTATTCAAGGAAAAATTGAAAATGTATTAACAGAGTTGGCAGGAGAAACGATTGAAATTATTGAATCTGGAAGAACGGATTCAGGTGTACATGCTCTTGCTCAAATTTCTAAACTATAAAACACCCACAAACGTTTCCTAATAACCGTTTGTAGGTGTTTTTTTATTTTGTGAAAATAAATACATCATACTGCTTAACAGTGGAGTGATAGGTACTACTAATTCATTTTGCCACAAAACCTTCACATTTCCGCAAAAACCACCTGACCTTTTTCTCCTTTCAACTGGAATAATGGTGCCCCCGATGCGATAACGCTTTGCACTATGGGGGCAAGGCACCATATTCAGTGAGTACCGTCTTTAGCTTTGACATCTTTTGTATAAAGAAAGTTTAAAACACATAACTCAAAAGCCCTCTGAGAGATTATTTAATCTAACAGAGGGCTTTTTATCATATTCAATATTTCTTTAAGTATGAACGGACCGTGTCATTGAACGTATGGGCTTCATCCATTTTTACATAGATGGAAGTAATCGATTTCTTAAAACCAAAAATTCGGTTGATCTCTACTTGTTCGTTTAATCTAATGACAAAAGGCATATTCTCTCTTTCAAGTCCATGCAAAGCAAGCTCAATACTGTTGCGTTCTTTTTCCACTTCTTTTGGAGATAACGTATTTTCCTCAATTTCCTTTACTTGTTCCCATGGAACGAATCCATATAGTCGAATCCCTTTTTGAAAATGAATCCCTTTTGAATCAAGAACCACCGGGGATAAGCGGATGGCTTGGTAGTCAGAAATGATGAATAAAAGGCAATAAACATCAAGCGCTGTAACAATCCAGGCAGCAATGTGACTAAATTGAGCAACCAGAATATGCACTGCGACAATTTCAATAACCATCGCATGGACGAGCATAAAGAATACGCCTAAGTAACTCCCACTCTTATGAAAAGTAAAAGTCTGGCCTTTTCTATGTTCAAGAAAGGGAGCTTTTTTTCTCCAACTGAAAAGACTGTAGTAGATGGCTGCTAGGTCAGTTGCCAAAACTCGGAGAATGAACTGGAATTTATTCAACCTTTCATTCTTGAATGAAAACGTTCTTTGAACAGCCTCGGAAAAACATAACAAAAAGTGATAATGTACACTCTTCTCATTTTTATAGTTTTTTATCAGCAATGGAAATCTCTTTACGATTGCAACAAACAGGATGACTTCGAATAAAATAATTCCTGCTTCTAATAGAATAACAGAATGGTTGAAATAGGTCAGGAATGCATCTGCTTCATTCGGAATCATCCAATTCGAAAGAAGTAATCCCCAGAATACAAAAGCACACAGCACCAGCCAGGAAACGCGCTTCTTAAAACAAAAAAAATAAAGTGCTAACGGCAAGATGATTACAAGATCAATAGCTGTACCAAGCCCCACCAAGTCATCAACAGGACCAACAAGCTGTACCTGCATGACGAGGTAATTTGGGAGTAGAAGTAGGAATAAAAAAAACACGATGCGCTTCCATGCGACAGCCCCGAATGAAAAAGATGCTCCCATGTTATCCCCTCATTTCTTGAATTGTTATGAGTTGCAAGTTCCGAAGAATCCTTTTTTCCTTATCATACTACTATTATACTAATTTCCGTTAAACATTTCACAAAAAATGGATGGATCCATCATTACAGAAATCATACCTTTGTTTCAATATTTTTTGTCATTTCCCTATGGAAAAATACAATTGGGTATTTAGAGTTTTTTATTTGTGGAAATAAATTAGCATACAATTTTTTTATAGTTTAAAGGGGAGGAGTAATCGTACCCATAATCAATTTGCCACAAAACCTTCACATTTCCCCAAAAACCACCTGACCTTTTTCCCCTTTAAACAATATATAAACTATGAAAGGAATTTTAGGCACTTTCCATAAAACTGGAAAGTGCCTGTGCACTTTTTCGCTGAATTTAACTAAACTGCTGTAACTTAGCTCTTCGATAATATAAACCGTATATTATAACAGCCATAATGATAACAAAGGAGAAGCAAATATAAATTGTTCTATAAACAATTTCGGAAGATAAATTTTCTTGAATGGTTAATAATAATCCGGAAATGGTCACTCCGAGCCCCGCAGCGAAAAATTGCATTAATTGGGCGATCCCTATCCCTGAACCGATTTGAGTGATTGGCAGGATCCTTGTTATCTCGTTCGAAATACTTGATGCAAGTGCGGTAAAGCCAACGCTTGCGAACATATAGGTAAAAAGGATGAAATAAGGATTGACGGTAGAAAGCCATGCAAATTGGATGGAGGCACCTAATAGCAATAATTGCCCAAAAATAATTATCGGTCCATTCCCAAAACGGTCAATGTATCTTCCTATAAATAGACCGGCAACTACGGCGATAATGGCTCCTGGAAAAATAATCATTCCTAACTCTGCTGGTCCTTTTCCGAATACGCTTGTAAGAATAATCGGCATTAAAAACAGATTTGAAAAGTTTATGAAAAAAGCTGTACCATTAACAAAAAGGAGCTTTGTGTATTGCTTATTTCTCAGGAGGATTGGCGGAATAAACGGTTCTTCCGTCTTATTAAGATATTTCCACCACATTGCAAAAAGAACGACTGTTCCTAATAAAATCCCATACGAAAAGGTGGATAGAAAAAGTAACAGACCTGTCACACTAAGTCCCGTAAGGATAGCGCCGTATAAATCGAAATGCCCTTTTTTGATCACCTCATTCGGCAATAATTTCAGGAAGAAAGGAATAGACAGAACAGAAAAAATCGTGACAATGAAAAGATAATTCCATCCTAAATATTGAGTAATTACTCCCCCTAATACGGGACCTAACCCAAATGCTAAAGAGGCGGCTGAAGTAATCATGGCCATTGCTTTTCCGCGCCTTGATAGGGGGATATAGCGCCCAGCCATAATCATGCTTAATCCCATAACGGCTCCTGCTCCAGCTGCTTGAAGAATTCGAACTCCTAATAAGAGAAAAAAATTAGTTGAAAAGAAACCGATGATTGATGAGATTCCTAATAGGCAAATTCCATAGAGTAGAAGTCTTGTGAGGGGAACAAAATCAGATAGTCTGCCAAAAGTAATCGTTGAAAGTGCAAACATGATGGAATAACCTGATACCAGCCATGAGGCGGTGGATGAATTTAATGCTAAGTCTTTAAGTATAAATGGTAATGCAACATTAAACATGGTTGTATTCATTACCACGAGCAAAATGGTAACACTCCATACTAAAATGAGTTTATTCTCTTGTAAGTGCACCGCGCTTTCCGTTTTGGAAGAAGCTGTTAAAATAGAAGACATTTGATCCCTCCTTGCCTTTTAGATATTCACAAAATGGACTTTCTTTCACAAGTGGCAAGTAAGATTAGTCTATTTTCACTCTTTTTCCAGCCGAGTTTCCCTTCAAAACCATACATGTACTTGTAGAATGGGCCACGAGACTTTGTTTTTCATCATATACATGACATTCCAGTAATCCGACTGTAGAGCCTTTTTTAATTAATCTTCCCTCCGCTCGAAGATTTGACTTAAAAACTGGTTTTAGAAAATTCAACTTTATTTCAACCGTCGTAAAAAGCTCATCCTCTGCTAATGTACTAGCAAATGCATAACCCATAGCGGCATCTGCAATGTCACATAATATGCCCCCGTGTAGCGTACCCATCGGATTATGTAATCTTTCCGCAGCATCCATTTCGATGACAACCATGCCTTCTTCCACATCTGTTACGTGAAAACCTAATACCTGTGCAATAGGAGGTCCCGGTAATTCACCTGCGGCCATTTTCTTTAAGTTCTCTAAATGATTCATTCTTTCACCCTCCATATTAAAATTAATTAGCTTTGACAAAACCAATAACATTTTAGAACGTTCATTCTAAAAATATTAATCCAATACCGCTAAAGTGGAATCGATGATGTTTTGAAGTTTCTCTTTGGTTATGCAAGGTTCATTCTACTGTTGAATGTATAATTAAACATCCAGGGGTTTTCCATGATTAGAGAAAACGGTCATTTCAAATAATCCTCCTATCGCTAACTTAATTAAAAAAATTGTATCATTTTTAGAACGTTCAGTAAAGAATATTCTAACTATTCTAACGATATGGTGGTATTGAGCTATAAATTAAGAAAAAAGCACTGTCCTGGTGATTCTGGAAAACCGGGTAAAGGGGGTATTAATTACTTGATTTAATTCTTTACTGTTCGTTCTCGAAATGTTATCATAGCTGTGTGGAGGGGAATAAGCCACATTTTTTTAAAATAACGAGAATATTCATTCTTAAATATGCTGTAATGCGTTCGAGGGTAGGGATAGTATGGCTAGAAACAAAGAATATGATGAAAATGAAGTATTACGAAAAGCTATGGAACTTTTTTGGAAACAAGGCTATGAAAAAACCTCCATGCAAGATTTGGTGACGCATATGGGCATCCATCGCAGAAGCCTGTACGATACGTTTGGAGACAAGCATGCGTTGTTCATGAAAGCATTGGAACGCTATGGCGAGATAATAGAAACCAGAATAGAAACGCAAATAAAGCCGCTGGTTTCGGTCAAGCAGGCTATCAGGAGTTTATTTGAGATGGCGATCCATCAAAATGAACAACAACCAATTGGATGCTTGACAGTGAATACAGCAGTTGAATTGTCCTTGCATGACGAAGAAGCAGCAGAAAAGGTTGTCGAGAGTTTTTCCAAGACAGAACGTCTGCTGTACAAGCTATTGAAGCGTGGTCAAAAATCGGGGGAAATATCCGATCATCATGATGCGGAAAGACTCTCCCAGTTTATCCATAATTCGTTAGTGGGATTACGGGTATTGGCGAAAACCACCGATGACAAACAAAAACTGGAAAGCATTATCGACATGACATTGTCTGTCTTGGATTAAGCTTTCTTTTTTTGATATTTTGAGAACGACCGTTCTAAATATAGTAAATGAGGGGATTCAATCGTTGACTTCAACTAGTTTGATGAGCAGACATAGTTTGCCTCATCGTTTAGTTGTAGGTTCAAACATCTGAAAGGAGAATGATGATTATGGATCTTTCAAAACAAACTGCGCTCGTCACTGGCGCAAACCGAGGACTCGGTCGACAACTCGCTCTTGAACTCATTTCTCGCGGCGCTATTGTTTATGCGGGGGCGCGCAACCCGGATAGCATCCAACTGCCGGGGGCAAAACCATTGCAAATCGATATCACCGATCCTAACTCTGTGGCAGCGGCGGCAGAGGTCGCGGGCGACGTGACTCTGCTGATAAACAATGCGGGAGTGTCGACAGGCGCCACCCTTATCAATGGTAATTTGGAGGACATCTACACCGAATTTAATACGAACTTTTTCGGAACTCTTTCAATGGTTCGCGCCTTTGCGCCGAAAATCGCCTCGAACGGGGGCGGTACTATTCTTAACATTCTTTCGGTGTTGTCCTGGTTCAGTACTGTGAATTTAGGAGCATATTCTGCCGCGAAGTCGGCCGAGTGGGCTCTCACCAACGCCATTCGTTTAGAACTGGCTGACCAGAAGATACTTGTTGCCGGACTTCATGTCGGGTACATAGACACGGACTTGACTGCTGGTATCTCCGCACCTAAGTTGAATGCTGCTGACGTCGCCAAGATTGCTATCGACGGAATCCAGGCTGGCAGCTATGAAATTCTTGTCGACGAGTTAAGCGGAAAGGTTCAGAAAGGTCTGGCTGGCGGAGTCTCGGCTCTATACCCGCAGTTCGCATAGGCAATACAAATGAAGCAATATAGAGGGCGGACATCTCCACCTGCATCGTTGAAAAATACTTTTAAAAGTGAATTTTTTAAAAAAAGGGAAAATGTAACTCTTTTTTTCAGTAATCATTTGTATATACAAATAAACGGGGATTAGGTCTAAAAAGAAGTGAATAGAAAGGATAGGATGAAGAAATGAATAATTTTCAAGCAATGGTATTGGATAAAGTGAATGATGAAACGAAGTTAGAAATAAAACAATTAAGTATGGATGATCTTCCAGAAGGGGAAGTAACCATTAGAGTGGCATATTCCAGTGTGAACTTTAAAGACGGAGCCGTAGCTATCCTAAATCGATTTGTTACCTCCTATCCTATCGTACCGGGAATCGATTTAGTTGGAACGGTAATTGATTCAAAAGATGAACGATTTACAACAGGTGATGAAGTCATTGTTACTAGCTACAAATTAGGAACAGGGCATTTTGGCGGATTTAGTGAAGTCTCACGTGTACCTGCAGAGTGGGTTGTTCCACTTCCAAAAGGATTATCCTTAAAGGAAGCGATGATCCTTGGAACAGCAGGGTTTACCGCAGCATTAGCCGTTCAAAGACTTGAAGATAATGGATTAGAGCCTAGTCATGGACCTGTTTTGGTAGCTGGTGCTACCGGAGGAGTGGGCAGTATCGCTGTGAATATCTTAGCTAAAAGAGGCTATGATGTTGTAGCTAGTACAGGCAAATCCAATCAAGAAGAATATTTGAAGGGATTAGGCGCTAAAGAAATCATTGATCGTGATGAAATTGTAGATAACGGCGAGGCGCCAATGCGTGAAGAAAAATGGGCTGGAGCTGTCGACCCTGTAGGCGGGAAAACGCTGCAATACATTCTTAGTACATTGAAATATGGTGGATCTGTAGCGACATGTGGTTTTACAGGAGGGATGGAAGTTTCCACAACCGTTTTTCCTCATATTTCAAGAGGTGTTAATTGGCTTGGCATTGACTCGGTTGAATATCCAATGAAGAAGCGTTTAGAAATTTGGAATCGACTAGGTGATGATTTGAAACCAACCACGTTACATGAAGATATGGTAAATGAAATCTCATTAAACGAGCTGCCAGAAGTATTAGGTGCTATTTTGCAAGGAAAAGTACGTGGAAGAACGCTTGTTAAACTATAAAAGATTAAATAGAGAACAAGAGTGCCAGGCACCATCCATAAAAATGGAAGGTGCCTGGCACTTTTTTCGCTTTGTATATGAATTAGACTTCTTCTTTTTGTTGATAAAACGGGATAATCAGTTGAATTACGAGTAAAGTAGCACCCTAAATCGCATCACTTTTAGTAAGGTGACAGAAGTTTGTGTCACTCTGCTAATACATATGTTAAAACGGTTGCCAAAGTTTTACTGACTTTCAGATGTTCTTTAACGGTCAGGTTAGTTGAAGATAGGGAATGACACAGTAAGAGAAATTTGCCCTTCTACGCTTTCTCCTTTTTGTCTTATAGATAGAAAAGATTGTAGCTAAAAATGTACATTATCTGAATGGATGTTTGTCCAAACAGTTGCATCCTATAAACATAGAATAGTATTAATCTATACGGGGGAGGTGAAGTAATGGGTATTAGATGTACTTGTGGTGCAATGGTATCAGGGACAGATCCTGCTACATCATTCGTCTTTATTGATCCACCTGAAGGAGCAAACGGGGGTACTACTCATTCTGCTAATGTTTGTGCTGACAGGCTAGACCTTAGCACTGTTGGAGTAGTATTTATGGATACTGACGGCGTTGGGGGAGATAGATCTTTCGAGTTTAATTCAAACGAGATTCAATCTGTTCTTTGTGAAGCAATGGATGGTGTATGCACGATAACAGTTATTGGTATGGGAATGGTGGAAGGTGAAACAGTACTTAGACAATTTCAAGCAGTTTATGTAGATGGTGGAGACGTTACGACAGATACTGCATTAATAAATATAACGGGATTCGCAAATAGCTCTTTTGCTGCAGTATCCGTTATAGCACTTGGATGTGGCCTATAATAACCACTTAAATTAAAAGCAAACTTGTTATAAAGACAGAAGTCTTTGTTCAACTACCGGGGGCTTTTATTCAATAAGCTAATATATACAAAAATGCTCAGAGTTTATATGACCTGAGCATTTTTTATGCCAATTATTATGCTTATTAGCTTGTTAATTCAAATGCTAATTTTACTGTAATTTTAGCCACCAATTCGAATTTTGTACTTCAAAACAGAACCCGTTAATGATGTGACCCCCAAAAGTTAGAGTTTTATATTAGGCAGCTAATTGGCTGGTATGGATTCGGTATTGAACCGGACTCATACCTGCCAATTTTTGCTTTATACGCTTGTTATTATAGTAATTTAAATATTCTACTATTCTCTTTTTTATTTGTTTCCCATTATTAAGAACATACGAAATATTTATTTGTTATTTTAGAAAAATGATTTAAATACCCTAGTTTAAAAGTACAAGCCGTATTCTATTATTTTGCATCTACTAATTTGTAAGGCAATTTTCTATAAAGGAGGTGTTATCATAATTGACAACAGTTTCTATAGTGAGTATTTTTACAAGAGGTGCACGTTCTAGTGACACGCCAGAACTACGCACTTCTAGAGTTCAGGCAGATATTAGAAGAGCAAATGAGGTATGGAGAACTGGTATTTCACCAGGCGTAAGCTGTGGAATTAACTTTGTTTTACTGAGTGAGTTTTATCGGCCGGAAATCACCATCGATGCTGGTACAGTGACAGATGGTGTTGGGGACTCACGAATTGATAATCTTATTCGTGAAACCAGAACCCAGGTAAATAACGCAACGGCTATCTATCTCGTTTATTTAAGTGGAGAATTTTTTAGTGACGGTCTTTCCGTAGGAAATGCAGGTCCAAGTTTTGAAAATTTTTTCAACAACACCAACTATACAATCATTGGCCGTGCTGCATTAAGTGATGGTGCTTTTGAAACATATTTACTTGCACATGAAGTTGGACACGTTTTATTTGGCCGCTTTTTGAACGATAGTGTTGAAAGTTTTACGGTGAATGATCCTTCGAACCCAGGCGATGCCCATAACAATAATCCCCAAAATATCATGTTCCCATCCGTCCCTGCCATGAATCCATTCTTAAATAGCTTACAGTGTAACGTTGCAAGCCAAAGCAGGGTGATATTGGAAAACGCAGCAAGTACAGCAGGTTTTTCAGAGATGGCAGATGCAGGCGCCGTAGCTGGAAGCGGATTTGCAGGTAATGGAAATCAATTCAGGTCAGCGGAAGACGATGAATCATTTGATCAAATAGAGAGCAGTAATTCATGCGGCTGCTCTGAAGGTCACCATCATCATCACAATCACAATCACAACAATCCAAATGTAGTCAGAAAGCTCAATAAACTAATAGATTGTTTGATTATTGAGATGGGTCCGGACAAGCTAGAAATTTTTCCAAAACCACCAGAAAAGAAAAAAAAATCATCAAAGAAGAAAAAAAAGGATTGTTCTTAGTTCCTATACTGCAGTGCGGAGTATCTTTTTGATCAAGTTTATTTCGATTTATATACGAAAGAACACCCACAGACGTTGTTAAATCAACGTTTGTGGGTGTTCTTTATTTTTTTAAAGACTTTTTAGTAAACTTTGGAATAACGAATGTTCGGTCGATGGAGAAGGGGTTTCATCCACCGAACCCAAGGTGAAAAAGGATGTTGTCTAAAATCGCTTGCCATCCACCTTTTTGCATCTCAATTGGATTTTCGCTTTCAGCGTCAAAGGTTTCACTTTTTTCAATTCTCACTCATCCGCTCTTACTACTTTTCCAATACAAGTCTCAACATTTCAAACAACAAGAAGTTAAAAGATATCCAGACACCCCCGTATACATATCCACCCACAATATCACTTGGAAGGGTATTAGTCGTTGCAATGTTTACAATAGCAATTCCAGCTAATATTAACAGTACCAATATAGAAGTATATATTGGCGTATAACTTTTTTTTGAATGACGAACAAGTAAAAATAAGCATGTCCCGAAAATAATGAACATAACAAACGCATTCATATCAGGAAAATTCGCCGAGTGGAATTTCCCAAAGAACCCGAATGATTGAAGGTAAGAGAATGTCTTAGTGATTAAATCATGAAAAGGTTTTGCACCTACTATTGAAACTCCAAGTAAAAGAAATTCCAGCAACATGTTCCGTCCCATAGTCCAAATACGGATCATTGTTATTGCTATAATGGAACCCAGTGCAATTGGAGTTTGGAAAACTACAAATCCTTTCATCCAGCTCGTATATACGACGGAACCCACCATATATTCAGCAATATCGTTGAACTGACTAAATTCACCATATAAATAGTCTTGAGCAAGTCCAAGCATCAAGCTAACCATTGCGATTAAAACTAGAGTAAGGAAAATAAGAAATATTTCTGTTGTTCTTATTGTTTTAAATCGTTCAATCAACCGTTTTATCAGGTGAATAAAAAAGTTTTTAATTTGAATTTTATAAAACCAGTAAGCAAGAAATCCTGCTAACAGTACAACGAAGACAATAATGAAAATGACGAAATATTTACTGGCTGCTTCATGGAAAACCTTCCATTCAGGTCCCAACACTTTTCCCAGAGTAATAAAACAAACACCCCAGAGAAATGCACCTGTATAAGCAGGAATGATAAATTTTCGAAAATGTATTCTAGATATTCCTGAAATGTAGCCCGTAAAATGTCTAATCCCAGGAATGAAATAAGCAAATACTAATAATTTACTGCCAGACCGTTCGAACCAAGCAGAGACTTTTTTATATCTTTCAGGTCCAAGGTGAATATATTTACCGTATTTTTCAATTAGTTTATATCCACCCGCTTTCCCAATCCAGTAAGTTACAGTAATTCCTACACCCCCTGATACAAAAACTATTAGGAGTGCCAAAAGGTAATTCATTTTCCCTTGATAGACGAAATATCCAGCGTAGCTCATTAAGAATTCACCAGAAATGGGAAGAGCCAAGAGTTCAAGAAAGATACCTAAGAATAAGATCAGGTAACTGTGTTGTTCAAATAAACTTATTAAATATGACATATAAATGCCTCCATTTTTTTGAACAAAACCAATTCAAATGGTAAATAACTTTCAATTTCGTTCTATTTAAATACAATGTAGCACGATAAATGAATGCATTTTCTATATTAATGGATTCCTAATTATTAATTAAAAGAAGAAATAGGTTTATGGATAAAATAAACGTTAGCGATTCCACCCATTTAAATAGCATTTTCTATATATTCTTCCGTTATTCGTGAAACGCACATTTTGCATTTTAATGAAATAATAATGTTTTATTAGGGGAATATACAGGTTTATTTTATATCATTAACTTGCCCAATTTGATTGAAGTACCTTTCGTTATCATTCCGATCATTTATGAATGGTTGCATAAAAAATCATCCTTCAATGACATGATTAACTCCCCCGAAACTTTATTTAACTAAACTCCCTTTTAGACGGTATTGGTCTGCCTTACTCAACTTTCTAATTTCTTGGATAATCATTCAATGCCAATCTAAGCAACTCGCTCTCGTCCTGTTTTTTTATATCAACGAACAAGAGTGCCAGGTAACATCCATAAAATTGGAAGGTGGGTGTGACTTTTTTTGTAAACTCTCTGGAGTAAACGAATGTTCGGTCGATGGGAGAAGGGTTTCATCGACCGGACCCAAGGAATAACTGGTATTTTATAATTACTTACAAACGAAAAGGACACTCTAATGTTAAGCACACTAAGAGTGAGAAATGGTAAGGCCGATTAGCAATCAATACGAATCCTATGGGATGATGGAAATTCTGATGTTTGTTATACTGAGTTATTGGTGTTTCCTTTTAAATAACACCTACTTCTTCAACACCGCTAGACATACATAATAAATGGAGGAAAATAGATGGAATTTATTACTAATTGGCTTTTAGAATTGGAATTGGATCCTACCTTAGTCAGGTACCTTTCCGCGATTATCATGATTCTTTTTATAGGGCTCATCTGTATAATAGTGAATTTTATTACAAAAAAAATAGTGATGAGGATCATTACTCATTTCATTACAAAAAACAAATACAAGTGGGATAAAATGCTTTTGGAAAGGAAGGTTTTTCATAGATTATCACATATTGTTCCCGCTATTATTATTTATTACTTTGCACCTACCTTCCCAAGCTATCAAAATATCATCGAGAAAGGTGCCATTGCCTATATCATTATTGTAGGATTAGTGGTAATTTATACCCTATTAAATGCTATTAATGATATTTATCAAACCTTTGAAATATCGAAGATTAAGCCTATAAAGGGATATATTCAGGTCGTTAACATCATTGTTATCACTCTGGGGATCATCTTAGTTATTGCAAACTTGATGGGGAAGAGTCCTCTACTTCTGCTAAGTGGTATTGGTGCTCTATCTGCTGTGCTCATAATAGTCTTTAAAGATTCATTACTGGGGCTTGTTGCCGGAATTCAGTTGACTGCGAATGATATGGTTCGGGTTGGAGATTGGATAGAAATGCCGAAATATGGCGCAGACGGGGATATCATTGATATTTCATTAAATACAGTAAAGGTTCAAAATTTTGATAAAACGATTACTACAATACCAAGCTATGCACTTATATCCGACTCTTTTATTAATTGGAGAGGAATGCAAAGTTCAGGTGGAAGAAGAATCAAGCGATCATTATTTATAGATACCAGCAGTATCACCTTTTGTACTGAGGCGATGATTGAAAAATTTAAAAATATCCACTTTCTTTCTGACTATATCATTCAAAAGGAAAGTGAAATTTCAGAGTACAACGCTAAGTATGAAATAAATAAAAACAATCGAGTGAATGGACGGGCTCTTACGAATATTGGTGTTTTTAGGGCTTATATTAGCAATTACCTCCAAAATCTCCCTGGCATCAGTAAGGAAATGACCTTAATGGTCAGACAGCTGGCTCCGAGCGAAAATGGTTTGCCTTTAGAAATCTATGCGTTTACAAATGATATTAGGTGGGCAGTGTACGAAACGATCCAATCAGATATTTTTGACCATCTATTTGCAGTAGCACCGGAATTTGGACTTCGAGTCTTTCAGAACCCATCTGGGAATGATTTTAAAAACTTTGCAGGTGAAACTAACAGTGATGTTATGATTAGGGAACTAGAACATTAAAATGTTCATACTATAAAACAAGCAGAGCAGCACTGCTCTGCTTGTTTTATCTTTGATGCCACTCATTTTTAGAAATTCGACAAAATTCGCTAAAACCCTTGACGATAAAATAAAAAGCGTGTAGTATTATAGAGGTCAGTTCGCATTATTGCTTTACGTAATTTGGTTATACTAATTAAATATGCGGGTGTAGTTTAGTGGTAAAACCTCAGCCTTCCAAGCTGATGATGAGAGTTCGATTCTCTTCACCCGCTCCAATACATAACTAACGCAGTGTATCGTTACTAGAGAACGATGTATTGCGTTTTTCTTTGTCCAAAAATCCGATCATCAGCTGAGTATTTGGCAGGACGCTTCGCCGCCATGGATTTGAGTGAACATATTCATTAACGATACTGTAAGCTTTTCCGCGTTCTCTATATCTGTTGAGGGTCTTAAAAAAATGACCTGTAAGGCGTTTTTTGTTTCCTTTGTTACAGGAGCTCTAGTTGAATCTACGAAAGGACTTCCAAAGGCTCCTTGCTGATCTGATAATACTATAAGGTTTTCTAAAGAGTTAATCCGTCCGTTAAGGCCGAGATACTCTTCCCCCTCCTGACCTAGTTGAACCTTAAGCGAACCGCTCAATTGATCACTATCATAAATCCCTATCGGAACTTGATATTGTAAGGAGAAAAAATTATTAATATCAATGGCACTTTGAATGGGGGTAAGGTAATTCTGCTTTTTAATCCTTCGAAATAAAGCCTCGGCTGAAGGTCGATAGCGGTTTGGATCCTTACCAGTCAGTTTAAATATTTTTCTCCATTCATCGATTCCAGGAAGATCAGTCACATTTTTATCTTCTAATTCAAAGTAGATGGACTCCTGAAAGAGCTGCAGTCTACCTTTCACCATTTGTGGAGAATCACCTACAATAATATCCTTGTATAGTATAATTCCTAGTTTAAAATTAGGAATCCTCTTAATTACATCCGCTGAAAGTTCAATTTCCAAGCGATACCACCTCCAAATTTCACTAAAAATAGTTTATCATAAAAAGATATCGAATTAATAATATAGCACCTTACCATAAATTAATTACCAAGAGGGGAGGTTACCATAATGGATGCTAATAAACTGAGAGAAGAGCTTATTGCTTATAGTAAAGAGATCGGGATTGATAAAATTGGGTTTACTGCAGCCGATACCTTTACTGAATTGAAGAATAGGTTAATCCGACAACAGGAGCTTGGGTATCAATCAGGCTTTGAGGAGCCAGATATTGAAAAAAGAGTAACACCTTCGTTACTTCTTGAGGAGCCTCGTTCAATTATATCCATTGCCCTTGCCTACCCTTCAAAAATGAAAAATAGAGTCGAAGGTAAAAAGGGAGAAAGAAGAGGCTTCTTTTCACGCGCATCATGGGGTTTGGATTATCATCATATTTTAAGGGACCGTTTAAAAAAATTAGAGGAATTTATTTTGGAAAAGGTTCCAGATGCCCGCTTAAAATCGATGGTTGATACTGGGGAACTTTCTGATCGCGCTGTCGCGGAAAAAGCTGGCATTGGCTGGAGCGGGAAAAACTGTGCGATTATTACACCTGAGTTTGGCTCGTATGTGTACCTGGGTGAAATGATTACAAGTATACCTTTTGAACCTGATCAACCGTTGGAGGATCAGTGTGGTTCCTGTACGGCTTGTCTCGATGCCTGTCCAACTGGCGCATTAGTTCAGGGCGGACAAATCAATGCGCAGCATTGTATTGCCTTTTTAACACAAACAAAGGGACTCATTCCAGAGGAATTTAGAGATAAAATCGGCAATCGTGTTTATGGCTGTGATTCCTGTCAAACGTCATGCCCTAAAAATAAAGGACTCGACTTTCACTTTCATGAGGAGATGGAGGCTGACCCGGAAATTGCCAAACCTTTGCTAAAACCTATCTTGAAATTAAGTAACCGTGAATTTAAAAACAAGTTTGGATATGTTGCGGGATCATGGAGAGGGAGAAAACCTATTCAACGTAACGCAATCATTGCCCTCGCTCATTTTAAGGATGAAACGGCCATACCAGATTTGATTGAGGTTCTCCAAAATGATTCAGGTCCGGTTTTGAAAGGTACGGCTGTCTGGGCGCTTGGGAAAATTGGCGGGCAACGAGCAATCTCCTCATTAGAAAAAGCAAGAGAGCTGGAAACCGATCGTGTCGTCCAGCTGGAAATTGAAAAAGTATTAGATGTAAATAAAAGCTAATCCAAGAGCGAACCTAACCGTTTTGCTCTTTTTTTTGATTAAAATCCCTTTTACTTTCATATGTATGAAAAAGAAAGGGGAGATAGGTATGCGTCAATCACTCCAAGAATTATTTGAGAAGCGTTTAGAGCAATTTGTATCTAATAAAAGAATCAGTAATAGTACTTATCCTAAGGCTGAAAAAAAAATAGCCTCTCTAGCCAAAAGGTCAGCAGAGATTGTAAAAGTAAATGCTTCGGGTAACATCATACAGACAATAGATGATGGAGATATTAAAACGGTAACCTACCAAGTCCATTATAAATATTTAATAAACCAAAAAGGTAACTTATATCAGGAAGAGGAGGTTGAGGTAAGAGCGGGTATTTTTAATCAGGATATTTTAATCATCGATGAAGAAATGAATCCATATGAATCCGGGGTAAGTCATCCTCCGTTTCCACTCGAGGAATCTGAGGATGAGGAGATAAGGATAAGCTACAAATATAATCGCTTAAAAGCCGTTCAATATGCTGAGCGCTGGTGGAATACCTACAATCCAGCCTATCACAAATTTGAGAATGACTGTACAAACTTCATTTCACAATGTCTCGATGCTGGGGGTGCACCGATGAGGGGCCATCCTAACCGCGGTTCAGGCTGGTGGTACAGAAATAAAAATTGGAGTTATAGCTGGGCGGTGGCACATGCTTTACGTTTACATTTGGGTCATTCGAAAAGCGGTTTACGGACGAGGCAGGTCAGTAGTCCGGACCAGTTATTGCTAGGTGATGTGATCTGCTACGACTTTGAAGGGGACGGCAGGTTTAATCATAATACGATTGTCACGGGTAAGGATGCATTTGGTATGCCGTTGGTGAATGCACATACTTATAATAGCCGGCAGAGATACTGGGCATATGAAGATTCATCCGCCTACACCCCAAATATGAAATATAAGTTTTTTACGATTGTAGATGGTTAAGCGTTCAATGTTGAAAGCCTTAATCATAGTGGTATAATTCTTTTATAGGTTCTAATATGAGGTGAACAACATGACAGTGAATATCGTTTTATATCAGCCACAAATACCTTCTAATACAGGGAATATTGCACGGACATGTGCAGGAACAGATACGGCTTTACATTTAATTCGCCCATTAGGTTTTTCGACTGATGACAAAATGTTAAAAAGGGCAGGGTTAGATTATTGGGAACATGTAAAAATTGCATATTATGATTCCCTAGAGGAATTTTATGAAAAGAATGCTGGCGGTGAATTTTTCTACATCACTAAATTTGGTCAAAAGCCGCATAGTGAATTCGACTTTAGCCATGTAGGCAAAAATTATTATTTTATCTTTGGGCGTGAAACAACTGGACTGCCAAAAGAAGTGATTGAAAATAACAAGGAAAGAGCTCTAAGGATTCCGATGAATGACAATATTCGTTCATTAAACCTTTCTAATACAGCCGCTATTCTAATTTATGAGGCACTACGGCAACAAGACTATCCAAGGCTAATTTAATCTGTCAAGGGGCCTTATTTAGGCCTCTTTTGTTAAGAGAGAAAGGAAGAAAAATATGAATGATGTTATATATACTATTCTGAATCACCGCTCGATTAGGCATTTTGAGGACAAGCCTTTATCGAATGAACAAATAAAATCGATTGTATCCTGTGCACAAGCAGCCTCCACCTCAAGTTTTATTCAAGCGTACTCCATTATTGGTATTAAGGATGTAGAAAAAAAGAAAAAGCTTGCTGAGCTTGCAGGAAATCAAGAGTATGTCTTCAAAAATGGTCACTTTTTCATTTTTTGTGCTGACCTTCACCGGCATCGTTTTATCGGAGAGAATAAAGGTGAAAATATTAGTCAATCAATTGAAAGTACAGAAAAATTTATGGTCGCTCTGATTGATGCTGCCCTGGCGGCACAAAATGCAGCCATAGCTGCTGAATCAATGGGGTTGGGAATATGTTACATAGGTGGAATACGAAATAACCTTGAAGAAGTAAAAGCCTTACTAAAAACACCAGAACATGTAATACCGTTGTTTGGTTTGGCAGTCGGTTATCCGGAAAAACGTACGGATCAAAAGCCAAGACTGCCGTTTGAACATATCTACCATGAGGATGAATATGAGCAAGACAAAGCAGTCTACGCAAGCCAGCTCGAGGAATATGATGAAGTAATCTCAAGCTATTATACAAAACGCTCGGATGGGAAAAGAACGGATCGTTGGACAGAACAAATCACAAATATGCTAAACAAACCAACTCGTATGTATATGAAAGAATTTATTGAAAAAAATAAAATGAATCTTAAATAAGAAAAAGGCAGCCACTATTTTTGCGGCTGCCTTTTTCTATTCCCGAAAGAAGAATTTATTTCGTACCTGGCTTATCATTATACCCAGCAGTGAAGATTGCTGCTAAAAATGCTACCATTACTAAAAGTATTAGTGTTAGTCCCATGTTTATGTAAAGCCCCCTTTTTTCAACTTTTTTGCATATTTAAAGTCATATATAACTTTATTATAGCCTAACTTTAAAAAATGAAAAGCATATTATTACCGTTGCTAAAACAAAAAAAGATAGAGAGGAATCCTCCCTTGTTACGCATGTTCAATAGGTCAGGTGCATAGATTATATTAATCGTCTCTGACAACGCTACAGGGGGAGGGCCTTATGGATATTCTAAAAAAAATTGAGATGTTTCGAGAAGAAGAAGAAAAGCTACGCTGGGAAGGGTCATTTGGAGATTATTTACGGTTGTTGAAGGAAAAGCCATGGGTAGCTCAATCAGCACATTCACGGGTTTATAATATGATCAAAGATGCAGGTATTGAAGAGGTAAAAGGGGCTAAAAGTTACAATTTCTTTAGCAATCAATTATATGGGTTAGAGGAATCACTCGAAAGACTAGTGGAAGAGTATTTTCATCCTGCTGCCAAAAGGCTCGATGTAAGAAAGAGAATCCTGCTGTTAATGGGTCCAGTAAGTGGCGGTAAGTCTACACTTGTTACCATGCTAAAAAGAGGGCTTGAGCAATATTCTCATACTGAGAGAGGTTCCGTATTTGCGATAAAAGGCTGCCCCATGCATGAAGATCCGCTGCACTTAATCCCTCATCATTTACGACCTGATTTTCAGGCAGAGTATGGAATTCGGATTGAAGGAAATCTGTCACCGCTAAATATGATGCGTCTTGAAGAAGAATATGGCGGTAGGATTGAAGATGTACTCGTTGAAAGAATCTTTTTCTCCGAAGATAAACGAACAGGAATTGGAACCTTCAGCCCATCGGATCCGAAATCACAGGATATTGCCGATTTAACAGGAAGTATTGATTTTTCAACAATAGCTGAGTTTGGTTCAGAATCAGATCCCAGGGCATACCGTTTTGACGGGGAACTGAATAAAGCAAACCGCGGAATGATGGAGTTTCAAGAGATGTTGAAATGCGATGAGAAATTTTTATGGCATTTGCTCTCATTAACTCAAGAAGGAAATTTTAAGGCAGGACGATTTGCGTTAATAAGTGCGGATGAACTCATTGTAGCTCACACGAACGAAACAGAATACCGTTCCTTTATTTCCAATAAAAAGAATGAAGCACTCCATTCGCGGATTATTGTCATGCCGATTCCATATAATTTACAAGTGTCTCAAGAAGAAAAAATTTACGAAAAAATGATTAATGAAAGTGATGTATCCGATGTTCACATTGCACCGCATACATTGAAAGTAGCAGCAATGTTTACCATTCTAACCCGCTTAAAGGAGCCGAAAAAGGGTGATATTGATCTACTGAAGAAGATGCGACTTTATGATGGGGAAAACGTTGAGGGCTATAATACTGCGGATGTGAATGAAATGAAAAAGGAATACCAGGATGAAGGAATGAGCGGGATTGATCCGCGTTATGTCATTAACCGAATCTCTTCGACAATCATCCGTAAAGAAATACCAGCGATTAATGCTCTAGATGTACTAAGGTCCTTAAAAGACGGTCTTGATCAGCATCCGTCCATTACTGCGGAACTCCGCGACCGTTATATGAATTATATTTCTTTAGCACGCAAGGAATACGATAATATCGCGAAAAAGGAAGTACAAAAAGCATTTGTCTATTCCTATGAGGAGTCAGCAAAAACGTTAATGGATAATTATTTGGATAATGTAGAAGCTTATTGCAACAAATCAAAGCTCCGTGATCCATTGACTGGTGAGGAAATAAACCCGGATGAAAAGCTAATGCGTTCTATAGAGGAACAGATTGGTATCTCAGAAAATGCGAAAAAGGCATTTAGGGAAGAAGTATTAATTAGAATCTCTGCTTTTGCGAGAAAAGGCAAGCGTTTTGATTATAACTCTCATGACCGTCTTCGTGAAGCAATCCAAAAGAAGTTATTTGCCGATCTTAAGGATGTTGTTAAAATTACTACTTCTTCGAAAACACCAGATGAGCAGCAGTTAAAGAAAATTAATAATGTTGTCGCTCGATTAGTTGATGAACATGGGTATAATTCAACATCTGCAAATGATTTGTTACGTTATGTTGGTAGTTTATTAAACAGATAGTTATTGGGACTGGCGGAAGGAATCTGCCAGTCTATTTTTTTCACTTATATGTTGATGGGAGCTCCAGGCACTTCGCTTTCCGCGGGCAGTCCGGGAGCCTCCTCGTCGCTTCGCTCCTGCGGGGTCTCCCGTGACTTGCTTTTCCCGCAGGACATTGAATAAGCTTCCTAGAATTTACACCGCACGAAGGAAATGCGATAGCATTTTCGAGGAGTCCTTCGTGCCTTCCGCTCCCATCAACAGGGTTAGAAAAATCAACAATTATGTTTAACAAAGCCTTCACTTAAGTAATTTATAAATGAGTAATACTCGTCCATTTTTAATGACAAAAGCATAATTGACGAAATTTTTTGTAAATTATTTGCGGCTTCTGCATAGGATAAAGTAATCAACAATTATAATGAAATTTTAATGTTTCCGGTTATTGTATGTTGTAAGAAATAAAATGTGCATCAAAAATCAAAAATTGAATAAGGAGGGGTTTACATTGACTGCCAATAAACATCAATATATGATTTCAAAAGAAGATTGGTCCCTCCACCGTAAAGGCCACGATGACCAGCAACGCCATCAGGAAAAAGTCCAGGAGGCGATTCGCAACAATCTTCCAGACTTAATTACAGAAGAAAGTATTATTATGTCTAATGGTCGAGATGTGGTAAAAATACCAATTCGTTCATTGGACGAATATAAAATTCGTTATAATTATGACAAAAACAAACACGTGGGCCAAGGTGACGGTGAGAGCCAAGTAGGTGACGTAGTGGCACGTGACGGATCAAATGGACAAAAAGGGCCTGGAAAAGGGCAGGGTGCAGGAGATCAGGCTGGTGAAGATTACTTTGAGGCTGAAGTGTCCATGATGGAACTCGAAGAAGCATTATTTAAACAATTAGAACTTCCAAATTTAAAAAGAAAAGAGCAAGAAGAACATCTAGTTGAAAATATTGAATTCAATGATATTCGCAAGACGGGATTAATGGGGAATATTGATAAAAAACGAACGATGATGGCGGCCTTCAAAAGAAATGCCATGCACGGGAAACCTTCCTTCCACCCTATTTATAAGGAAGATTGGAAGTTTAAGACATGGAATGAAATCGTTAAACCAGATTCAAAGGCAGTTGTTATTGCAATGATGGATACAAGCGGAAGTATGGGGATTTGGGAAAAATATATGGCCCGCAGCTTTTTCTTCTGGATGACACGATTCCTACGAACAAAGTATGAAACAGTTGAAATTGAGTTTATAGCCCACCATACAGAAGCTAAGGTAGTCACTGAGGAGGATTTCTTTTCGAAAGGAGAAAGTGGCGGAACGATTTGTTCATCTGCCTACCGTAAAGCATTGGAGATTATCGACGATAAATATAGTCCGCGAAAGTTCAACATCTATCCATTCCACTTTTCTGATGGTGATAATCTTACATCTGACAATGCCCGCTGTGTCAAGCTTGTTGAGGAGTTAATGAAAATATCAAGCATGTTCGGATATGGTGAGGTCAATCAGTATAACCGTCATTCCACGTTAATGTCAGCCTATAAAAATATTAAAGATGAGCGTTTTCGCTATTATATCCTCAAGCAAAAAGCGGATGTATTCCATGCAATGAAGGGATTCTTCCAAGAACAAGAAAATCAGATGTATGCATAAAACAATCCGACAGGACCAATCTCCTGTCGGATTATTATTGATTCTTTACAGTCGTAATTGTAGGAAACTTAAGATAAAAGGTTGTTCCAGAATCTTTGTTGCTCTGCACCTTAATGGTCCCTTCCATTGCTTTGACGATACTATAAACCACCATCATCCCAAGACCAGTTCCCTTTGAACCCTTTGTTGAATAATAGGGTTCTCCGAGTCTGCTAATCTGTTCTTGAGTCATTCCCACTCCTGTGTCTTTAACTAGTATGGTTACGTATTCCTTACTAAATTGTGTTTCTATATATAGATGTCCTCCATTGGGCATTGATTCAACAGCATTTTTGAGAATATTAATAAAACATTGACGGAATCTTTGTTTGTCGCCCTTAATAAAACCGATAACGGAAAAGTCCGTGATGATTTGCACGGAATTCTGATTGGACATTGGCTGGAGGATCTTAAGGATTTGCTTTAGTTCGTTCTTCACATTGAGTTCTTCAATCTTCTCTAAGGACGGCTTTGCAAAAGTCAAATAATCTTGGATGACCCGTTCTGCGGAATGGAGCTCCTCCTTAACGATGGAAAGATATTCTCTTCGTTTATGTCTGGGGAGGTAATCATCATCAAGTAATTGGACAAACCCGCTTGCCGCTGTAAGCGGGTTTCGTATCTCATGGGAAATAGCCGCACCCATTTGTTCCACCGCTTTTAATTTTTCCACTTTGATTAATTGAAGACGCATTTTAACATTTCTTTTAATAAATTCAATCGAGTAAGCAATAATCCCAATCCCAAGTGGCGGAAGGACTAGGAAGGCAAACCAAGCATCCACCCAATGGGTGCGAGTATAGCTAATAACCTCCATTCCTCCAACTGTCAGTATCCCTAATATCATTCCAAAACAAGTGGAAATGGGGATTCTGCGGGGCGGGCTTTGCTTCCAAAACCAGGGATGAAACTGGAAAAATATAAGGGCTAACGGCGCATAAATGACTAGGGAAACAATAAAACCACTGTCAAACCCATAAAAACTCCTAATACCAATCAGTGCTAATACAAGAATCGGACCGATACCAAAATATAGTCCGCCGATTACTAAAGGAATAATCCGCAAATCATAACGAGCAAAGGAGACTGGAATGTAAGCAAAGTGAATACTTGTCCATAATAAAAGGATAAAAAATATAATTATACTTGATTTGGATATGGAAAATTTTCTGCTTTGGTCTATCCAAATTAAACAAAAAAGAAGCAATATGATTAAAATGGAAAGATTTAGAAAAAGGTGTTTCGTTATTTCCATTAATTTCACCGTCCAATAAAGGCTCATAGGAAAATTTTACAGTTAATTTAAGCTAGATACAACCGAATTTACTGATTTTTCGGAAATAAGACGTAATTTTGTCAGGTAGAAATGGATATTCTATTTCTACCATTTTTTTTAGAGGCATATAGCGCCATATCTGCGAGTTGAATTAACTTTTTGGAATTTATTTCTGTGTTGGGAACGATAGTCGCTATTCCAATACTGATGGTAACAGTATTGGATATTTCTGACCCAATATGCGGAATTTCCAGCGAGTGAATTGTTTCCTGAATCCTTCCTGCAAAATTCTTTCCTTCATTAATGTCAGTGGAAGGTAAAATAATTGCAAATTCCTCACCGCCATAACGACAGAATTTAAAATTTGTGCCAGTTGACTTAAGATTTTTGATAGCATCTGCAATCGCTTTTAAACAATGGTCGCCTGCAAGATGCCCATATGTATCATTGAACTTTTTAAAATAATCAATATCAAACATTAGTAATGTTAAGGGTGATTTTGCAGAAGATAGTTTTTCCCATTCCTTATTAAGTGTCACGTCAAAATACCTTCTATTTCCTGCCCCAGTTAGTCCGTCCATATAGGAAAGACGATTAAGAAGTTCATTCGCCTTTTGTAATTTCTCCTCTGTCATTTTTCGCTCGGTAATGTTTCTTGATACGTTAATAATCCTCTTACTATTTTCTCCCTGATAAGGCACACTTTTAAAGGTAGATTCCATCCAAACGTATGCGCCATGCTTCGCACGATATCGGTATGTATAATCAGCGAACCCCTCACTAAGAGCGACATCGAACATTTCCTCTGTCCCTTTTAGGTCATCTGGATGAATGAAATCTGCGATCCGTTTTCCTAATAAGTCTTGGTATTCAAATTGTAATATTTCTTTAACAGCAGGAGAAATATATTTATATTCACCCATTTCACCATGCATTGTAATCATGTCACTTGAGTATTCTGCAAGTAAGCGAAACCGTTCTTCCGTTTCCTTTAATTTGATAAGACTTAATTGTAATTGTCTTTGGGATTCATTTGAATTAGCGATAAATACAGAAAAGTGATAGGCTAAAAGGCCGCCAATCAAAGATATTGGGTATTGAATGATTAATATATCGTTAAGGACGACAGGATCATTAATGATGATGAATAATATAATGGAAGTAATAATTAACCCAATGACGTTCATGAAAAACGCCTTCAAGGTGGTGTTAAACGGAAACTTTGAAAAGTGTCCACAAGCGATAGCGATAAGTAGTGCACCGCTAGCTGCTATTAATGATGTCTCACTAATACCGAGCAATAATAGTCGTCCTACTGCAATGATGAGACCTGTAATAAAAGCAGGGAGAAACCCGCCAAAAGCGGCAGGAATAATAATGGCCAAATGACGTAAATCGGCGATGACGGTAGCGTTAATTTTGATACTAAAAATCATTAAAACGATACCAAGTGCACCATAACAAAGTCCCCAGTATAGTTTTGTTGAAATGGATGAGGAATGCTCTAATGGTCTATCTTTAAATATCTGTCCCATTATATAAATGGAAGCAATTAATAGTGAAGCATTGAAAATAAAATCTTCAAACATATAAGTTCTCCTAGCATACAATTGTTCTTTTCTTCTCAGTTTATTCCTTTTTTGAACCCTAACAATTAATTATAAAAGTAAAAACAATCTTTTGGAATAGGCAATTACAGGTTTAGATACTAAGATTGAATAATTCGTTGCTTTACCGATAAGCATATAAAGAAATATGTTAGCGGGAGGAACCAATGAAAAAACCATTAGCCTTTTACATTTTCCTTATTATTGTCATACTCTGTACACCAATTATTGCAACTGCCCATGTAAAATGGTTTACCGAGGTTACTCCTGAAAAGGAAACAATTGAACAAATTTTGTCCCCAATGTTTATGACGTTAACCGTGTTTATTGCGTTACTATTGGCCGTCTTAACACAGTTGTTGCCTTTAATAGATAAGTGGAATGTTTCCAAAAAAGTTGATGGCTTTCTAGATCGATACCGAACATTTTCAAGGTATATATTAAAATATGGAACAGCAATTGCATTAATTATTCAGGTTTGGTCAGGTACCATTTTTGCACCAGAATTTGCAATTACTAATTCACTTGTTCAAATCGCACTGTGGGTATCAATTATCTTACTATTAATCCCTGTTCATTATGCAACAAAGGCTGGGGCATTAGTTTTATTGTTTTTGTTTATCTATCAGCTTGTTCATTCAGGATTGTTTCATATGCTGGACTATGGATTTTATTTAGCGATAATAGGCGTATTATTAATCGGAAAGACGAGGCTAGAGAATTGGGGGTTCCCATTTTTATATTTAGGAACAGGGTTATCGCTTTGTTGGGTTGCAGTAGAAAAATGGGTATATCCTGCAATGAGCATAGATATTCTTCAACAACATGGAGTTCCTACCTTTGGGTTTGCACAGGGAACATTTGTGGTTCTAGCGGCATTTATTGAATTTGTCGTTGGGTATTTATTGATAGTAGGGATATTAAATCGCTTATTGGCA
Organism: Neobacillus sp. FSL H8-0543; assembly: GCF_038592905.1. Classification (GTDB taxonomy): domain Bacteria; phylum Bacillota; class Bacilli; order Bacillales; family Cytobacillaceae; genus Neobacillus. The sequence continues at coordinate 3,631,997 of NZ_CP151943.1, forward strand.
TTTGTATTAACATTAATTTTTATTTCTACTACGATGTTATTTGGTTCAACAGAAATTATCGGACACTTTATGATCCATGTTGTATTAATCATTTTTATCATCGAAGGGGTTTCCTTTTACGATCCTCCGATTAGGATGCATCGTTTAAAAGTATCACAAATGGTTTTTGTATTTTTAAATTTTGTCTTTACAATGGCGACCTTCCTTTTGCTCTACTATCGCTTTGCATAAAAGATCATAAAACAAAGCCTCTCTAGAGTGGGAGGCTTTATTTTATAGAATACATTTATACATTAAGTGCCACTTTGGTTGCCAGTTCCTTTGCAGCCATTCTTGCATTTTCTTTAGCCTGGGCAACGATTTCAGGAACTTTTTGTGGGTATAAATCAAGTCCCTCAGCAACAACTGTTTCCATCATGTCTATTCCTAAGAAGCGAAGGGCAATTTTTAAATAACGATCTCCTGATTCCATTTCTTCCATCGGAGTTCCAGTGTATTGTCCGCCGCGTGTTTGAATGTGCAGGGCTGTTTTCCCTGTCAAAAGACCCTTAGGACCGGTAGGTGTATGGGCAAATGTTTTACCTGAAATAAATAAATTATCTAAAAAAGCTTTTAAAATAGCGGGCGAGTTTAAGTTCCACATTGGTGAGACAAATACATAGTTGTCATATTGAACAAATTCATCAGCAAGAGCATGCATTTTGACTATTTTTTCCCTTTCGCTGTCTGAAAGCTGTTCTAAGGTATAACCGTAACCTGCTAATTTTCCTCGAGCAGAAACTAAATCACGGTCCATATGGGCCATATCTATTGAAAATAAATCCATTTTCTTAATCTCTATGTCTGGACATTCCTCTAATAAGCTTTCTAGGAATGCTTCACCAATTTGAAGACCCTTGGATTTTTCGAGCCCTTTAGGATTGGCTGTTATATAAAGCAATTTTTTCATTTAAAAACACATCCTCCTTTGGTGGTAAAAATGCACTATTACCATTATAAAAAATAAAACAAAGTTAAACATTGATAAATAGGTGAACTTCATGAACATTAAGTGTCCGTTTTAATTGAGTTGATTTTTCATTAAATTGTTGGAAATTTTAATAAACATGTAACAAATCAGGTATAAAATATATTTACGTGGAAAAAGATTGTCATCTTAAAGGCGGAATTTATTATGGATCAACTGCAATCCCCAAATGTTAACGAAATGGAAAAATTACACATAAGAATCCGAGAGCTGGAAAAGAGAGAAATGGAGCTTTTAGAAAGGCTCCGCTTAAATGAATCACTACATTCAAAGGTTCTAGATGCATTGCCAATAAATATTTTCTTAGAAGATCCTGATGGTAGGACAATATTTGTAAATGAACAAGCTTGTAAGGCACACGGGCTGAAATTAGAGGATCTCGTGGGTAAAACAGTATTTGATTTTTTTCCAGAGTATATAGCAGATAAACAGCGGGAAATTGACCTTGAGGTATGGAAGAAGCAAACTCTTCAAACCAATGAAGTTATCACAGAATTTCAAGGGAATGAAGTTTATATGCTTACTGGAAAAACGATTATACAGTTAGACGAGTCAAAAGATTCATTTCTTCTAGGGTTTGGGTTAGATATAACCGAATTAAAAGAAGCAGAGAAGAAAATTACACATATGGCTTATCATGATGCCTTAACGGGATTGCCTAATCGATGGTTTATTAAATCTTATCTTCAAACAAATAAAATAGAATTTCACAAATCAGAAGCAATGTTAGGTGTGCTAATGCTTGATTTAGATCATTTCAAGGTGATTAATGATAGTCTTGGGCATGAAGCGGGAGATAAGCTATTACTTTCTGTAGCAAATAGATTAAGAGGAGTAGCCGGACCAAAAACCATTATTGCAAGATTTGGTGGAGATGAATTTGTGCTATTACTGCCCGAATTGGAATCGCTTGAAGATGCAGTTGTAGTAAGTGAAAAGGTTAAGATGGTGTTTGAAGTTCCCTTTTATATCAACGGACAGAAGTTTACTATCTCCCCTAGCATAGGGATAAGTGTGAGTCCCTTGCACGGTAACGATATGGATAACCTCATCAAATATGCTGACATTGCAATGTATCACTCTAAAGAGAAGGGAAGAAATTGTTGCACGGTATATAATCCTGTTATGAAATATAATATCAATTAAAAAAACGGCTCCACTTTTGTAGTGGTAGCCGTTTTTTATCGAGCATAATCTAAATTAAAAAATAAACAAAACAACAAAATATACTACCATAGTTAGCAATCCGATCGGAACGCCAAAACTAGCCCATTCTTTACTAGTAATGTTTAATTTACCTGCGGCGATGATATTTGGAATATTCCCAGGTATAAGCATTCCGCCGCTAATAATTAGCCCAAGCAGTACGGCACGAATGGTTTCTGAATCCATTGCCGGACTAATTTCTGCGGCAGCAAGGGTAGCATTATCTAAAATAGCTGAAATCATATTGATCCAATACAATAACATTGGATGCAATCCAAGAACATATTCGTTAATTAACGGCTCGAATCCATGGCCTAAGAAAGTTAGCCCCATAACAAACAAGTAAATTTTTAATGATCGAATAAGAATTTCTTTATAACTTTCTGCTTTTTGATTTGACTCTAAACCAGTAGAACTTTCTATCGGTTTAACGAAAAATAACGTTAATAAACCAAAGATAACAACGGCTGGTATAACTTCTGGACCGATTAATTTCAGTAAATAAAAGAAATCCTCATTTAATTTACTAATCGTGATCGTGGACAAGGGCTCACCAATCGGGGTAAGCGCTGCTCCTAGGCCGATAGAGAAACAAGCCAAAACGGTGAAACGAATTTCCGATTTTCGATCGAGAGGGAGTACATTGATGATAATGACTAGCACGATTGCTGCGATGATTGCGGTAATGATGCTTGATGCTAGTCCTAAAAGGATGACTGTTAATGCGAAAAAAATCCTCGGAGTCAATATTCTGCTTAGTGTTAATATCCCTTTTTCAAGCTGAACTTGTCCCCATTTACAAATTAAACCGGCGATTAAGACAGCCAGTGTAATGTTAATTGGATCAACTAATGCCTTTTCGATTAAGTCGAGATTCATCATCCCGCTTATCGTGGCGGCTGCAACCCCCATAATAAATAAGAAAATTTCCAGGTTGTGCTCGACCTTTTTTACTGAAAAGGGTAAAAATAAGACCAAAATTAAAATAACTATTAAACCAATCATTTTCCCAACTCCTACAATTTGCTGATGTATTTAAATGAAAAATTCCTACTATTCTAATTTTACTATATAAAAGATAAAAAATATCATATATTTTACATCTTTTTGAGACATCAATATTTTACGAAGAAGTGGAAAAACGCAACAATTTATACATTGTCATAAACATGTGACATTGATAAAGACAGTAGTTGGGAATTTTACATTATAATTTATTTAAGAGTGTTTTTTTAAAAAAATGAATGCGTTTTCACAGATATAAAAGAGGTGGGAGGTATCTCGTTGAAAATTAATAATAGGATAACGATACTTGCAGGGCATTTTGGAAGCGGGAAAACGGAAATAGCTATTAATCTAGCACTTAATGAAAAGAAAATACACAATCATGTAGCAATTAATGATTTAGATGTAATAAATCCCTACTTTCGCTCTCGTGATGTAGCAAGCTTCTTTCAACAACAAGATATTGAATTAATTTCACCGAACAATCAGCTTGCCACGTCAGACTTACCAATTGTATCGGGTGAAATATATCGTGTATTGCATGACCATCGTTACAAAGTAATTATTGATGCTGGGGGCGACAAGGACGGTGCAACTGCCTTAGGACAATATTATAACGAGTGGAAAGAATATAACCCTCAACTGCTATTTGTCTTAAACGTTAATCGACCATACGTTAGCACCCTTGAGGGGGCACTGTATACTGTTAGGCAGGTGGAAGCGGCGGCGCGTCTTAAAGTTACAGGAATTATTAATAATACCAATATCGGTAGGGAAACAACGATGGAGGATATTCTTAAAGGCTATGAATTAAGTAGCAATTTAGCAGTAGAGCTTAAAATTCCATTGAAATACTCGACAATTTCTAATCATTTAGAAAATGATGCTCAGAATTTTGCAAGGGACCATGAAGTAATGTTTATCAAACGGTACATGAAAGTACCTTGGGAGTGAAAAGGAGATGATTGCTTTGGAAAAGAGAGTTATTTTTAATGAAGAGATATGTAAATCGTGCGGCTTATGTGTTCATGTTTGTCCGACTAATGTTATCTTCCTGGCAGATTATCTAAATGGAAAAGGGTACCGTCCCGCGACAGTAGTTGACCAGGAGAACTGTATCAGCTGTGCAAAATGCGGCCAAATTTGCCCCGATTCGGTGATATCTGTGTATCGTCCGGTTAAGGTCTTACAAACGGTATAACAAGAAGGGAGTCTTAACTATGGGTAAAGTATTGATGAAGGGCAATGAAGTGATAGCGGAAGCCGCCGTACAAGCAGGCTGTAAGTATTTTTTTGGCTATCCGATCACGCCGCAAAGTGAGCTGGTTGCTTATATGGCGAGGAGACTGCCTGAAGTAGGCGGATTATTCCTTCAAGCAGAGAGTGAAATTGCCGCAATTAATATGGTGTATGGTGCTGCTAGTACAGGTGTCAGAGTGATGACCTCTTCTTCAAGCCCAGGATTCAGTTTAAAACAGGAGGGCATCTCCTATTTAGTAGGTTCAGAGCTGCCTGCGGTTATTGTTAATATCGTCCGCGGGGGTCCAGGGTTGGGTAATATCCAGCCGGCACAATCTGATTACTTTCAAGTAACTAAAGGCGGCGGGCATGGTGACTACAACATTCCAGTGTTAGCACCTGCTAGCTTGCAGGAAATAGTAGAACTAACCCAGGATGCCTTTAATATCGCGGATAAATATCGCACACCCGTTATTGTCATGGGAGACGGGATGCTCGGCCAAATGATGGAGCCAGTGGAATTTGGCATTCGAAAAGTACCTGAACTTCCTGAAAAAGGTTGGGCAACAACAGGCACGCGTGGAGACGGTCCACCAAAGACGATAACTTCTTTAGAACTTAATGCAGAGAGTTTAGAACAGCGTAACCATTCCTTACAGAGGAAATTTGCAATAATAAAGGAAAATGAAGTTCGCTATGAAACATATAAAATGGATGATGCGGATTTTATTATGGTTGCATTTGGAACCGTAGCCAGGATTACGATGAATGCAATTAATAAAGCGAGGAAAGATGGTATTAAAGTTGGATTAATTAGACCGATTTCTCTTTGGCCATTTCCTGAAAGACCATTTATTGAGTCTAGAGACAAAGTAAAAGGATATATATCAGTTGAGATGAGCGCAGGGCAAATGGTTGAGGATGTTAAACTGGCTGTCAATGGCCATGCCCCTGTTGACTTTTACGGCAGAACGGGCGGAGTTGTCCCTACCCAGGAGGAGATATACGAAAAGATTATCATGGTTGCCGGGGGGATTTTGATATGACCACGATGAAGACTGTATTTAATAAAACAGGCGGATTAACCGATAAGCCTACTCACTACTGTCCCGGCTGTACACATGGTGTCATCCATCGACTTGTTGGTGAAGTCTTAGAAGAGATGGACATACTGGAAGAAACGATTGGAGTAGCATCTGTCGGCTGTTCTGTTTTATCGTATGAATATTTTAATTGTGACATGACACAGGCTGCTCATGGCCGGGCACCAGCTGTGGCAACAGGAGTGAAACGGGTTCTGCCAGATCGTTTTGTCTTTACGTACCAAGGTGATGGGGATCTTGCCTCAATTGGAATAAGTGAGGTAATTCATGCTGCTGCAAGAGGTGAAAAAATCACAGTCATTTTTGTCAATAACGCCATCTATGGCATGACGGGCGGGCAAATGGCACCGACAACGTTAATTGGTCAAAAAACTGCAACGACCCCTTTTGGCAGGGATGTAAGTATTCAAGGTTCTCCCATGAAGGTATGCGAAATGCTCTCGACACTCGATGGATCGGCATATATTGAAAGGGTTTCAGCCCATGATGTACAGCATATCCAGAAAGCAAAAAAAGCGATTCGAAAGGCGTTTGAAACCCAGAAGAAAGGTCTTGGCTTCTCAATGATTGAGATATTATCAACCTGCCCGACAAACTGGGGACTGGACCCATTTGAATCACTTGAGTGGATAAAGGAAAATATGATTCCTGTTTATCCTCTCGGTGTTTTTAAAAACAAAGAGGGAGTGAATTAACTGATGCTTGAAGAAATATTGATTGCAGGATTTGGCGGCCAGGGTGTCATGTCTTTGGGTCAGTTAATTGCCTATGCAGGTATGCTTGAGGGAAAAGGTGTTTCCTGGCTTCCTTCTTATGGTCCGGAACAAAGGGGAGGTACAGCAAATTGTGCCGTTGTCGTCAGTGATGAGCCAGTGGGTTCACCCCTTGTGACAACACCATCAACCGCTGTTGTACTAAACAATCCTTCGTTTGATAAATTTGAGCCTCGAGTACGGCCAGGGGGACTATTAATTATTAATTCATCATTAGTTACTAGAGTTTCCAATCGGAAGGACATCAAGGTGATTGAAGTGTCTGCAACAGATATGGCGAATGATCTAGGGAATGCACGTGTAGCTAATATGATTTTACTAGGCGCATTTTTAGAAATGACAAAAATTGTTTCAACTGAATCTGTCATTGAGTCATTAAAAAAAGTCCTTTCCGAAGATAAGCATCATTTAATAGAAATTAATAAGCAGGCATTGATGAAGGGAGCTTCGCTTCCAGTGCTAACAATATAATAGATTGGAAAAGCCAGTAGATAATCCTGCTGGCTTTTAATGATTACAAATTTGCATAGGTTACGGCATTTCTTTGACATAATAGCTAAAGTGATCACATTCACTTAATTGGAAATTACTTTCAATTATAATCAGTGTATATATAGTTTTAGGAGGAATGAAGGATGGAAAGAAACTCGGTTAAAGATTATCAAGAATTTAGTGAAGAAAGATTTACAAAGAGAATTATCTTTAAGAAGGGCGAAACAACAGCCTTTGTTTTAAATTTCTTACCTGGACAACAGCTTCCAGTCCATAAACATCCAGGTACAGAGGTTTATCTTTATGTAGTGACAGGCACCGGAACGATCATCATCAATGGTGAGGAGACACAAGTCACTGAAGCAGATTTGATTCATGTTGGAGGAGAGGAAGAAATGGCCTTTAACAATAGCGGAAGTGAACCAGTAAGCTTATATGTAGTTTTAAGTAAAATTCCAAGCGATAAATTCGCTCAAAATATTTAAACAGTAGTGATCACAATCAAAACAAGTCAGCCAACATTTGGCTGGCTTGTTTCTATTTCTTTTCTTAACAACGATAAGAGCTCCAATCAATAAGCTGGTCGATAAAAAGCTACTGATTCCTGCATCCAGAATCAAGATGGTCCTCTCATATCGGTTGTGGGATGAGGTTAAACATCCGATCTGATAAATAGACGGAAAAATTTCGCTTATTTAGTAAATAACTTCGAATTTAGATTAAATAGACGGAGAGATTCCGCCTATTGACTCGAAAAACGTTAAAATGGGGGATATTGCTTTGAATAAGCGGAAAACCTCCCCTTATATACCCCGAAACGAGCTCCATTCTGCATCTAACCGGAAAATTTCCGCTTATTTTACTTTTGCTGGTTCCTGATTAAGGAAAAGACATCTTAAAAGGGAGTGAGTTTTATCTTAAAAATCCAGGAGAACCTCTTTTTTATGTATTACGGTGAACCGTATGTGAGGATATATTTATATAAATAAGGTTTTTATATACCAATAACGATTCTAATACGACTGTCATTTCGGCACGTATTTTAAGAAAAGCACTCAAAACGGAACCCATTATAACCATTAGTAACGGGTTCGGTTGATGGGGAGAAAGATGCTAAAAACAATGTAAATAACAAACTAATTAACATATGTATTAACAGTAAATTAGGAATATGAATGACAAGTAAAAACGCTCAGATTTTTTCTGAGCGTTTTTTGGCGTAATATGTACCAACCTAATTGAACTAAAGACACCCTTTACTTTAAGTATAATTCTTCACAATCTTTTACATTTTGTTACTTAAGATAAGGCAGTATTGTAGCTACAATACTCAAAATTGCTAATAAAATAATCGAAGTAGTCACCCAATATAATCGCTTAATCCACTTTTTCGCTATTTCATCTGTAATAACTTGGTTATCATCTAGTTGTTGAAGTTCTTTTTTAAAACGATAAAACTGTAAAGCCCCTGACAAAAAACAAATAACAGATAGGATTAAACCCAAGATTTTTATCCACTCCATATCTTCACCTACTACCAAGTTGTTTTCGGAAAATAAACATATACACACCAGTTAGAATACTTCCAAGAATGAAAAAAAGCATAAACAATAAAGTTAGTAAGGAAGCACTTTTTGACAATGGGTCAATGTTTGTATGAACTGCGAAATAATTTGCAGCCAACCTGCTACTCACGAGCATTACAACAACACCAACCATAGAAATCATAAAATTAAATACCTTTTTCAAAAATATCGCCTCTTTATTAATTAAATAAAAGTAATTTTAATTTCACTAAATATTAACATATTCACCTTCTTGTCGGTTGAATTTTATTATGAATACTTATTGAAATAAATGGGATCGTTAGTGGAATAAGAAAAAGAGCTGCCGCAGCACCCCTTTGTTTAACTCTCGCTACCAGTTACTTGAATATGCCCCTCGAATTTATTGCACTATTGGTTCGAAAGCTGACGTAATTCCGTAATTGTTATACCAAAATCACAACTAAAAAGTGATTGATCTATATATTCAAAATTCCATGTTTGTCCATTTCAGATCTACCAACATTCCATATATTATATAGATTCTATAAAGAGGTGGTGATACATTATGTCATACGATGGCGGATATGGTGGTGGATCTAGAATGAACTTCGTACTAATCGTGGTTCTATTCATTCTTTTAATTATTGTTGGTGCAAGTTTCATGAGCGGGTACTAACCTTGTAAAAGAATCACAGAACAAAACACACTACTTCTTTAGTGTATAGAAGCGTCAACCGACGCTTCTATTTTCTTTTTAATTTCCATCTTTATTTTTACGCTCATTTATTTCTTGAAAAACTGGCTCGCTCGCTGAAAATGAAGCAAGGGAAGTAATAAAAAATTCTTTTAACCGATGCTGTTCTACGGGTTTTAACTTTTTAATTTCCGCTATTAATTCGCTTAACGTCATTTCGAGCCCTCCAAACGAACATTCATTCGTTTCAATGGCTATGATAAATTTTATTGTTGATTTTCGACAAGTCGTAGTGCCAAAATTCTTAAATTACTTTAATCAGCACTTGTCCCATTCACATTTATTCTGAGTGCATATGTTATTATTAAGCCCGCCAGCTCATAGAAAGACCTCCGAAGAGGCGTTTGCATGTATTGCAGACGCTTTTTTATTTTTAGAAATTGTTTAAGGAAATCGCTGATTTTTTTCAAACAAGAAGATGTTTGTCCAATCAACCATTGTCTTATGAAAATATATATACATAGTAGAAGTATTTTTCCAATGAATATTCCAATAAAAAGGTGGTGAAAGAATATGTGGGGATCATGTGGATACGACGGTGGCTACGAAGGCGGTGACTACGGCGGTGGTTATGGCGGCAGCAGCTTTGTATTAATCGTTGTATTGTTCATTCTATTGATTATCGTTCTTGCCGTGGTTTAATAAACCAAACGGTAGATTTGGGCTAAGTAAAATCCTATTTAAGCAAGGACTGGAGTTGTTTATAAATGAGTGAAGAACATAGACACGAACATAGACACGAACATAGAGACGGTATGACGTTAGTCATTGTATTGTTCATTCTACTGATCATTGTAGGAACTTCTTTTATGAGTGGCTACTAAATTGTACGGAACAAAGGGCAGGTTAAGTTAAACTGCCCTTTGTTATATAGAGAATTCTGAAATGGAAGGAGGGATATAAATGCCATTTTTTGGATTTGGTCGAAGGGATCGGTTTTTTCGTGACGACTTTAGACGAAGACGTTTTTTTCCCATTGAAATTGAAATCGAAATAGAGAGAAGAAGACGGAGACGGAGACGGTTTTTCCCTATCGAAATTGAAATCGAAATCGAGAGAAGAAGACGGTTTGAAATCGAGAGAAGAAGAAGACGCAGATTCTAATTAAGCGAATGATTTAAACAGTGTCTCAAGGAGCCTATGGGCTCTTTTTTTATAATCTGCTGTGAAATAAAAAAATCCACATTTAATTTTTTGCAAATAGTTTATTCACGAAACTCCCGTTTTATCTTGCGGGATTTATAATTAAATATCCTTTGAATGGAATATAAATCTTGATCAACTAAACTGACCGTTTAAGAAAATCATTTCACAATCTATAAATTTATTTTAGCGTAAAACTCCAACTTCCTTCAAAACAAGTTCGCTTCGTATTAAGCTCTATCTCCTATCTAAAATTGGTCATACATTTGGAAATCCAATTCGCAACCGTTTTAGCATAGGTTTTAACAACACCTCATAAATTTATGCGGTGTCTCCAATTTGTAAGGTTATTTATGTGCTAATTAGTGTATTAAATCCATTAAAGTATTGATTTAACAACAAAAAGAGGGACATAATTCATATGTAAATTATGTCCCCAATTAGTCTGTTATTTAATGTTTTCTCCCCGTCAACCGAACCAGTTAGCCCATTAGGCTAGCTTCTTTCTATGCTTTGACTGACCTTTCTTTTTATATCCAAAAAACCACCAGTTCCAGTCGCCTAATAGTTTCATTAGTGATGGAACAAGAATCATTCGAACAATGGTGGCATCAATAAAAATCGCAATTGCTATTCCGACACCCAACTGCTTAATAGGCATGACACCCGTAAAGGCAAATGCTCCAGTCACGACAATCATTATTGCAGCAGCAGAGGTAATGATTTTACTCGTATAGGTTAAGCCTGATATCGTCGCTTCCGTATTATCTCCCGTTTCTAAATAAAACTCCTGAATTCTAGAGATTAAAAAGACCTCATAATCCATGGAAAGGCCAAAAACAAGAGTGAAAACGAATACTGGCAAAATCAATGCAATATCAGCAGGCTGGATGCCCAAGTGCCCTTGCTGGAATATCCAAACGACAATTCCGAAGGTACAGCCAAGGCTTAAAATATTCATTAATATAGCTTTAAGCGGGATAAGAATCGAACGAAAAGCTACCATCAGAATAAAGAAGGTGGAAATGATGATTAATAATAATCCATAGGGTGCCTTGTTATAGATTTCATCAAATATTTCTTGCTCAAATTTTAATGAGCCGCCAAAGTGTGTGGTTAGACCTAAGTCTTGAGTGGACCAATTATTCACCCATTCCCTAGCTTCAGAAGAATGTTCGGCAGTGTTTAAATAAACCTCGATAAGCATTTTATTGTCTCGTATAAAATAATCCAGGATGGGTGCTATTTGTTCTTCCTCGCCGTATGTAAGCAGTTGGGAAAGCAGCTCTTCATTATCGATACCAGTGACTGAAAATGGTGAATGAATGCTCTCAACCAGCTCATCTTTAGTCAGTTTTTGTACTGCCTTGTTTACCGTTTTGAGGTTTTCTTTTTCAAGAATATTTCCGTTAGCTTCTAAGATAATCGTTACCTTCTTTTCATTCCGTTTATCACTAGGAATAAAATTTTCTTCAAATAGTTCAAAAGCCGTTCTAGATGGATACTCAGTTGGCAGTGATTCAGTGCCTGGAATAGTCAGAACCATTTGTCTAACTGGTAAAAGACCAATAAGTAAAATCGACAAAGCAACGACTGTCATAAGTACTGGACGCTTCATGACAAATTTGGCAAAGGCGTGCCAACGATTTGTTGGCTTATTCTTTGCCCGTAAGACACTGAATTTGTTTATTCTATTACCGAGTACTCCAAGCAATGCAGGTAGGAAGGTAAGTGCACATAGTGCAGAAATTAACACTACCACCATTCCCCCGAGGGCCACATTTTGAAAAATATCTATTTTGATAAACCATAAACCCGATAGTCCAATAAAAACGCAAAGCCCTGAGAAAATAATGGATCGACCAGCCGTTGCTGTGCTTATTTCAATTGCTTCCTGAATCGGTTTATTATTATGTAGTTCTTCTTTATAACGGTTTATAAATAATAAAGCAAAATCAATACTTAAAGCAAGTCCAATCATTGGGACAATGTTCAAAATAAAAATAGTTAAGTCGGTACCGTAACTGAAAAAATAAATGGTTCCCATTGTGGTTAAAATGGATACAACTCCAATTATGATTGGTAAGCTTGCAGCAACGAGACCTCCAAAGGCAAGAATGAGCACAAGTAAGGCAATGGGGAGTCCAATCATTTCTGCTTTTGCCAAATCCTTTTGACTTGCAATATCTAAATCTTGAACAATAATGGGCTCGCCTGTCATTGTGACTGTAAGTCCTTGTTTATTTTTCAATAGTTGTTTCAGTTGTTCAATTTCTTTATTAAGACTTTCTGCTCCTTTGTCAAAGGAGAGCAGGCCATAGGCATATTCATCTTTTACCATTCCTTCTCTATCGAAGGGAGAAGTGGTATTTTGGGTAATATTAGACTCATCAAGATTAACGAAGGTATCTTCCATAAATTTATACCAGTCGTTATCACTTACTGTTGCTTCCCTTTGAAACACAAGGATAATTGATGATCTGGGTTGCCCAAAGTCATCTTCAAGTATCGTTCTTGTTTCACTATATTCCCCTTTATATTCAAAACCGTTTCCACTTAAAACAGATGGTAATTTTATAGCGAAAAGGATTGAGAATACGATAACACCTGCCCAAAAAGTTAGTACCCAATTTCGATACCGGTACATGAATCCCCCGAGTTTCTCCATGGTGAAGCCTCCTTATAGCTATTTGTAGCATTCCTACCATATTATAGCATTTGTTATAAAGGGTAATAAACGGTTTCAGATTGCTTTTTCAAGTCTATTGCTTTTTGCAAATAAAAACCTTGATTATTACAAGAATGTTCCCCTTTTTCTTATTATAAATTCCAAACCACAACCACAGGGAGAGAGAATATGTTCAATGCGCATTTTACAAATGTAAAAGAATTTTGCTACAATAGAGAAAATATCTAAGGCTTAGGTGATAAAAGTGGACCAAGAAAAACTAAGTAAGGTGATTGAAGCAGCTAAGTTATATTACTTACTAGATTATAATCAAAACGAGATTGCTAAGATTTTGGGGGTTTCCCGCCCAACCGTTTCTCGCTTGTTACAACAGGCAAAAAATGATGGGATCGTCCAGATTACAATTATGGACCCTATGGAGGATGTTGAAAACCTCGAGGCAAAACTTGAAAAAAAGTTCAACCTAAAAAAGGTATTAGTAGCCTCGATTCCGCAATACGAAGAGCATATTATTAAGAATTACCTCGGTGTAAAGGCCGCCAGATATCTCGATGAAATTGTTAAGGATAATGATATTATTGGAGTGACTTGGGGAACAACACTATACCATATCGCAGTTGAATTAAAACAGAAATTTGTCAGAGACGTACAGGTTGTTCAACTCAAAGGCGGAGTAAGTTATTCAGAAACAAATACTTATTCATCAGAGATCCTATACCTTTTTGGGAAAGCGTATAATACCGCACCCCACAATCTCCCATTACCTGCAATTGTTGATCATGTTGTCGTTAAGCAGGCAATGGAGGCGGACCGTCATATTCGAAAAATTCTCGATCAAGGAAAAAAAGCGAATATCGCATTGTTTACCATGGGGACCGTTAAAACAGATTCATTGTTATTCCAAATGGGATATTTTACAGAGAGTGATAAGGAATCCCTTTATGGGAAAGCAGTTGGTGATATTTGTTCACGTTTCTATGATAAAGAAGGAAATGTGTGTAATGAAAGCTTGAATGATCGAACTCTTGGAATCAATCTAGAAGACCTAAGAGAGAAAGAGCATTCAATCCTTGTAGCAGGCGGCCCCAATAAAATTGATGGAATATACGGAGCAATAAAAGCACATTATGCAAATGTTCTAATTACCGATCAATATACAGCACAATTCCTATTAGATAAAAGAGAATAAACAGAATAAAAATAGTTTTACATTTGTTCATTTAAGTATTTACATTTGTTCATACGCTTGATATAGTTACATTATGATAATAAATAGTGAATCAAAATATCATTTCTTAACTGAAACAGGGAGGATAACAAAAATGACTAAAAGTGTTGTAAATTTAATTGACCATACATTATTAAAAGCGGATGCAAAAAAAGAAGAAATTGTTAAATTAGTAGAAGAAGCGAAAGAATACAAATTTGCTTCTGTCTGTGTTAACCCGACTTGGGTAAAAACAGCTGCAGAAATGCTTGCTAGTACTCCAGAAGTGAAGGTGTGTACGGTTATTGGCTTTCCATTAGGAGCAGCAACACCAGAAACAAAAGCATTTGAAACGAAAAATGCGATTGAAAATGGTGCAAATGAAGTGGATATGGTCATAAACATCGCTGCGCTTAAGGATAAACAGGATGATTTGGTTGAAAGAGATATCCGTGCAGTTGTTGAGGCGGCTAAAGGGAAAGCATTAACTAAGGTTATTATCGAAACCTGCCTTTTAACAAATGAAGAAAAGGTAAGAGCATGTGAGCTTTCAGTTAAAGCTGGAGCAGATTTTGTTAAAACATCAACAGGCTTCTCAACTGGCGGAGCAACTGTTGAAGATATACGTTTAATGCGTGCGACTGTAGGCCCTGAAATTGGTGTAAAAGCTTCTGGTGGTGTTCGTTCCCGTGAAGATGCCTTAGCAATGGTAGAGGCTGGAGCTACTCGGATAGGCGCAAGCTCAGGTGTTTCCATCAGCAAAGGTGAACTTTCTTTAAGTAATTATTAATTATAGATATGAGGGAAAATTAGATGAAAGAAATTGTGTTAGCTTTAATCGCTGGCTTAATTGTTGGGATTCTCTTTAAATTTATGAAGCTTCCCTTACCAGCACCTCCTGTGTTTTCAGCAGTCGTAGGCGTTTTTGGAGTTTACTTTGGTGGCGTAATCGCTACCTGGATTACAAAGTTTATGCAATAACAAGAAAAAGGCGGGATTATTCCTCGCCTTTTTCTTGTTATTTAATAGACATTATGATTAAGATAAGAAATGTTAGAATTCAAATGAAGGTGTGATTGGATGAATAAAACAATAGGATTCATCGGTGCTGGGAAAATGGCAGAAGCAATGATAAATGGAATACTTGAGTCAAATCTGATTCCAAAGGAAAATATTATGGCAAGTGCTCTGACAAATAAGACCATTGAAAAAATTAACAATACATATGGTATTTCAACCACGGCAGACAATAAAGAAGTTTCCCGTTTTGCTGATATTCTCATTCTTGCTGTAAAACCTAACCTCCATGAAAAGGTTATTGAAGAATTGAAAAATGACATGAAGAAAGAAACGATCGTCATAACGATTGCAGCTGGGATAACTTTAGAGGATGTGGAACGGGCATTTGCCTATAAAATAAAGGCTATCCGAACCATGCCTAATACTCCTTCGCTGGTAAGAGAAGGGATGACTGTCATATGTCCCAATGATTATATCAATGAAGCAGAAATTAAGGAGGTCGAGCGTTTATTCCAATGTTTCGGAAAAACGGAACGTCTCGAAGAAAAATTAATGGACGCAATTCCAGCCATTAGCGGCTCTTCACCAGCCTATGTATATATTTTAATAGAAGCATTAGCCGATGGAGGGGTAAAGCAAGGAATTCCACGTGATAAAGCCTATCGTCTAGCGTCACAGGCGGTACTTGGTGCTGCTAAAATGGTTCTGGAAACGGAGATTCATCCTGGTGCACTTAAGGATAATGTATGTACACCAGGTGGAGCAACAATAGAAGCCGTTACCACCCTTGAGAAAAAACAATTTCGTGGTGCGGTTCTAGCGGCTATGGAAAGCTGTACCTCAAAGGTTAAATCACTATAATTACGATTACACGGTTCCATATCAAAAAATAGAAATTGTTAAAGAAACTCATACGAATGACAAACGTCTGCTTCTATGCATTCGTTTGTCATTCGTGTGTTTCAAGTCGGCCAGTTACCGTAAGAGAGGTCATTAAACCAACACAGAGTATCGTTAATAACGAATAAAAGAACTTTTCAAGCCCAACCACTTGCAGTCCGCTCAGAATGACAAGCCCATCAATCATAAAAATAATGATACCGATATTTACTGAGGTGAATTTAGTTAATATTTGGGCAAGTAAATCTGTTCCACCTGTGCTTGTTTCATACCGAAGCATAAGCCCAATGCCAACTCCTACTAGTACACCCCCAATAATTGTACTTGGTAATATGCCAATTAGAATCTGCCCATTAATAAAGGAAAAGAGGTCAATACAAAAGGAAGAAATAATCAGTCCGTGCAGACTATAGTAGAAATAACGCCTCTCAAAAAACCATGCAAGTATATAAAGCGGCAGACTTAGGATAATCATACTTAGTCCAGTTGGCCAGCCATAAAAGTAATGAATAATTAGTCCTAGCCCGATTACTCCGCCATCTAATAAGTGGTAAGGGACTAAAAACCCATTAACCCCAAGGCCCAATAATAAACTTCCGACAAACACTGCTGCTATTTTTCTAATCATTTACGCGTCACCCCAAAACTTGTCCCTATACATAAAAATATGAGCGAGGATTTCAATTAGAAGTGATACTACATAAAAAAGAGGATGAACAAAGGTTCATCCTCTAAATCTATGGGTAAGTTCTGTATGAAAAGGTTTTAAAAGAGTAGATTCAATATAAAATAAATGAATGCTGCTAACAATGCCGTAATTGGCAGGGTGATTACCCAGGTTACCAGCATCCGCTGGGCCGTATCCCATTTTACTCCTTTTAGGCGGTGAGATGCACCAACACCTAAAATACCAGAAGAAATAACATGAGTAGTACTTACAGGCACATGCATAAATGTAGCACCAAAGATAACGGCTGCACCAGTTAAATCGGCTGCAACCCCGTTAATAGGACGAATCTTCATAATTTTACCGCCAACGGTTTTAATAATTTTCCAGCCGCCTACGGATGTACCAAGCCCCATTGCTAATGCGCAGGAAAATTGAACCCAAAATGGAACATCTGCGTTGGCGCCAAGATAACCATTGGCGATTAGGCCCATTGTAATGATTCCCATTGCCTTTTGCGCATCATTGGTTCCGTGTGAATACGATTGTAATGCAGCGGTTGCGATTTGCATATATCGAAACCGTTTATTTGTCTTCGCTAGATTTGCATTCTTAAAAACCACTTTAAAAATACTGTATATGATAAAGCCGACAACAAAAGCTAAAACGGGAGATAATAGTAGAGCTTGGATAATTTTTGCAAATCCTGAGTAGTTAAGAGCTTTAAAGCCCTCAGCTGCGAGTGCTGCACCCGCGATCGAACCGATAATGGCATGTGAAGAACTACTAGGTATACCGTAATACCAAGTAAGTAAGTTCCATATGATTGCAGAAAGAAGTGCCGCTAGAATTACAACAGATCCATTTTGGAGTGTAAACGGATCAACAATATCCTTTGAAATCGATTTTGCCACACCTGTAAACGTCATTGCCCCAACAAAATTCATTACTGCTGCTAATAAAATGGCATGCCGAGGTTTAAGTGCCTTTGTTGAAACTGCGGTTGCAATTGAATTGGCTGTATCATGAAACCCATTAATAAAGTCAAATGCTAGCGCAAAGATAACAATTAACGCTGTTAAAATAAAAATCACACTCATGTTAGTTGCTCCTTACGCGTTTTTCATGATAATTGTTTCAAGTGTATTCGCTACAGATTGACAGCTGTCCGCGATATCTTCAAGATTTTCGTAGATCTCCTTATATTGAATAATTCTAATTGGGTCCTTTTCAACGCTAAATAAATGCTTAATCGACTGACGTAATATGTTATCGCATTGTGATTCATAGTCCTTAGTTTTTATTGCATGTTCTCTCATTTGAGGTAATTTCTTATTAGATAAGAGTTCGATTGCTTTATCAATTTCATGGACACTAGCTTGGATTGCTACAACAAATTGTTGCATGAAATCATCAGCTTGCGTTATGGAGTACATTTCAAATAATGCAGCAGTTGCTTCAAGTCCATCCAATACATCATCCATACTAATTGCAAGGTGCAGTATGTCCTCACGTTCAATTGGCGTAATAAATGCGTCATTTAGCTGTTTAATTACTTCATGAACAAAAGAGTCACCAGTAGTTTCAATCTCTTTCATTCTTTCTGAGAAGATTTTCAAATCACTAACATTTTTTAATTTATATTCTGCAAAGTAATTTGCTCCTTCTTTTACATTTGCTGAAATATTACTTAGTAATGCGGAGAATTTATCTGTCTTTTTTGCCATACGCCTTTTTACCCCCAAATTTTCATTAAAAAAATGTTTATGTAACGGAAATTATTCTATCTGAAAAAAACAGGTAAATGTATAAAATTTAACGTAATTTACAAAAACTTAACAATTGAATATTCAAAAAATAATTTAGTGTGTTAAAATCATTTGAAATTCCTTTTTACTGTCTCCTTTGGAAATAAATTTATGTATTTAATAATGACAATTCCTCTCCTTTTAGAATGCAAATTTACAAACTGGACACGTTAATGGTATAGGCCAGAATTGATTACAAATTGTATTCTGATAATCAGTTTCTGACTTATGGATAGGTGAAAGAAGTATCGAAAAAAGGAGTGTTCTAAATGAATTTCATTTGGGCATTAATTATCGGTGGAGTTATTGGCTGGTTAGCAGGTCTTATTGTTGGAAGAGATATACCAGGAGGTATTATTGGTAATATTATTGCTGGTTTTGTAGGAGCGTGGCTAGGTACCTTAATTTTAGGAGATTGGGGTCCAATTGTTGCTGATTTTGCAATTATCCCAGCAATTATCGGATCGGTGGTATTAGTCTTCCTGTTATCATTAGTAATGAGATCTTTTAGAAGAGCCAAATAAAAATAGCCTCCCGAATGTTTTCTAAAGTGTTCCGTTATTAGATGCTAATTGGTATATAAAAAGGAAAACTCGCCAGTACTGAACTGCACCTCCATTGTTAGTTTTGTCTAACAATTTTGGTGGAGTTCATATCTGGCGAGTTTCTTTATTAAGAATACAATTAATATAAAACCACAGTACTTGTGAAACGGTTCACCCGAAATGCATCAAAATGAGGGTCTCTTGGATTATTTGTATGTCAAAAGAATGCTAATATTAATGCTCCCTATTTGTAAACAATACATAAACCGTCCACTTTCATTTAATTAGAAGTCCTATCCTTAATTAAGTAACCAGCAAAAGTAAAATAAGCGGAGAAATTCCAGTTAATTACGGAATGGAGCTCGTTTCGGGGTATATAAGGGAAGGTTTTCCGGTTATGCAAAGGAAAATCACTGTTTTTTAAATTTTTCGAGTCAATAGGCGGAATCTCTCCGTCTATTTAAGCTATTTTTAATGGTAATTGCTAATTAGGCGAAATTTTTCCTTCTATTTTATCAGATCGGATGCTTAACCTGATCCCCCAACCGATAAGAGCGGACTCTCACGGTCCCAGATGCGGGAAACAGCATCTTTTTAGTGACTAGTTGTGAAAGTACTTTCTTTACCGTCTTGTCACTTAACTTCAAATACTTTTCGACTTCTATAGGGAATATGGCTACTCCTTTTCGAATCGCTAGCCGAAGAACTTCCTTTTCGACTAAGGACAGAGTGGTCTGGTCCAGTTCATCCCCCAGCCATCGTCCAATGACTTGCTGAACAATTTGTTGGCATCGTCGAGGCTTCTCATTAACTTGGTCATAAGAAAAACGGATTACGGTCCAACCGTCAATCACCAACTGGTTTTGACGTTCCAGACTGTCAGAAAATTGCCATCTGCTGATATCCTTTAAGTGAGGGCCGTAGCCGTCAATCTCAAGGCAAATCCGGATGGCGGGACGAATATAAGCAAAATCCAAATACCTCTTACCATCCTTAAAATCATTGACTTCATATTCTGGATGCAGATACTGAAAATGGTGAAATAATGGCCACCACACTTGCTTCAAAAACAATATTTCAGCATGTTTGTGACCTTCTTGTAAGCGACGCAACCGTTCACCAGTTCTAGCCTGCAAGTGAGCATTAATAAAAGGCTGGTATTCTTCTTCAAATCCCATATCATCTCTCCTCCATTTCTCCTCATATTTTCCCTATATCAAATATTGTTTTGGTGTAATAATAAACACATACAAAAGATTATCTTCAAATGCAAACTTCCACAACAAGGGTATTTAATAGCATATATTTCGATGAAACAGATAAATGGTTTCCATTATTAATTCATTTGAACTTCAGACTGATTCTTAATTAATGAGTAATAATGCGAGTGAAAGAATTGTTTAATGTGGCCTCAATTGTAGAATGAAAAGCAAATATAGACTTGCGGAGTAGCTAATACAACAAAGAATATTTAGAGAAGAATTTGAGGATAGAACTATTTTTAGTTTAAAAGAATCCTTAATTTTGTCAATCAAATTTCCTTTTATTTTTACAATATCATTCTTATCGTTTCTATTTTATATACGATGTCTTGTTCTTAATCGAGTAAATAGCAAAAGTAAAATAAGCGGAGAAATTCCGGTTAATTGCGGAATGGAGCTCGTTTCGGGGTATATAAGGGAAGGTTTTCCGGTTATTCAAAGCAAAATCTCTGTTTTTCGAAACTTTGGAGTCAATAGGCGGAATCTCTCCGTCTATTTCTTACGATTAGTCAAGTGTATTTTAGTTAATTCATTTATGTTTTTTTATTTAGATGTATTTGGGAGGGGTACCCCTCCCAAATACATCTAAATTTTTCCATAACGAAAAGACCTCACGATATTCTTTTTTTCGAAAGGTCAGTGTGCTATAGTGAATATAAACTTGGCTACGATTTCTGAGCTGGTAGTGCGGACTCATAATCGTAAAGTATGCCGTGTGTCAGTAACTGAAACATCACTTTCAGAAACTTATTGATACACGCCACAATCGCGACCTTATGAGGCTTTCTCTGAGGTTGCGTTTTTAATTTGTAATAATAGTCTACTAAATGATTAGGTTTTCCTTTTGCCATAAGCATCGTACAAATCATAAAAAATAAAATCTTCCGTAGCTTCTTATTTCCTCGTTTATTAATACGATCACGGTATTGTGTATTGCCAGATTGATAGCGCATAATATCGATGCCAACGTAAGCGTTCAGTTGTTTCGCGTTTTTAAATCGGCGAATATCACCTAGTTCGCCAATAAGTCTGCATGCTGTTGTATCACCAATCCCTGGAAAGGAGCGTAATACGGTATATTCCTTTCTTCCTTCAGACATCATAACCATCTGTTTCACAAGCTGGTCTTTCTTTTCCATTAAATCCGCAATACGTCGGGCATAATCGCCTACTTGATTACAACGAATATCCGTTGGTTCAATGGCAGGATATGAATTTTTCGCAGCTTCTAATAACACGATGGCTTTTTTCTCTGCACGTTCTAGTGAAAGATTTTTACGTGTATTACTTTTTAAACGATTTTTAATAATTGTCTTTGACTGAGCTAATAAAAGTGCTGGATGTGGATACAATTGCACAAAATTTAAAAATAGCGCTGAACTCGGTGTAATAAGTCGTTCCAACTCTGGAAATGAAAGATGTAAAATGGCATGCATACGATTGCGTAAAAGAATAAGTTCTTCTTCAATCTCGTCATAATAACGAGTAATCGCCCGCATCTGTTCATAATATTCATTCTGCACATACGTCGTTTCACGTTCTAATTTAAAGTGGGTTTTCGCTAACTCATGGGCATCGCTAATATCGGTTTTGTTTCGACGCATTGAAGCCATTTGTAGGTTCGCTTCAAGCGGGTTCATGCGACAGTATGTATGTCCGTGATCCCGTAGAAACTTTTCAACTGATTTTGAATAGACACCCGTCGCCTCAAATACGATTTCAGGGGCTTGTCCATCAAGAGCCGTTATTTCCTTAATACGAAGGTGTAGCTGCTCAAAATCAATGCGTGTATGATACAATTCCCCTTCAAATTCACATTGTCTATAGCCATCATAAATGGCAATGGTACTTTTCCCTTTACTGACATCAAGAGAGATGACATGTTTCATATAAATATTCTCCTTTTATAACCAATCATAGAAGTCTTCACAGTGCCTTATCGATTCCATTTTCTTATACACGATCTCTAAGACCCAACATACTAAACTGATTCAAACAAGGGTGTGAAGTTGGCCTGTTTAAATACGGACTCTTACATGGTCCTATAGACGGATCGACCTTCCTTCACTTCTACTATAAAAAAATAGTAGCACAAACCATGGCCTTGGTTTGTGCTACTAATGTTAGTATGTTTAAGCTATTTTTAATGATAAATGCTTATTAGGCGAAATTTTTCCGTCTATTTTATCAGATCGGATGCTTAACCTGATCCCAACCGACACAATTTCGGATGTCCTCTAAACAAAAAAAGGACCGGGCTGGTTTTCGCCCGGTGATTCTATATCAAATAGAATAAACATCGATCCCAGTAAATATTGCAGGAGTATCAATTAATGGTGCGTAGCAAATGATTTTTTCTTCTGTAAAAGGGTGAATGAATTCCAACTTTGCGGCATGAAGGGCTTGTCTGTTGCAGAGGGGTTTCCCGCCATATAGTACATCACCTATTAAGGAATGCCCTAAGTAGCTTAAATGAACACGAATTTGATGGGTTTTCCCTGTTTCTAACCAACAAGCTACATAAGAAGTATTTTTTTCTTCCTTTAATACTTGATAATGTGTAATTGCATCCTGACCGGAACGAGAAACTCGCCTTTTTGTTGGATGATGCCGATCACGCCCAATCGGTTCATTAATTGTTCCTCTTTTTATTTTTAACAGACCATGAACCTTGGCAATATAGGTCCTTTTAATTTCACGTTTCTCCAGCATTCTGTCTAGGATTGCTCCCGCTAGCTGATGTTTGGCGAAAAGGATAGCCCCAGTGGTATCCCTGTCTAATCGATGGACATGGCGAATATTGCCTGTTTCTCCCTTTGACTGCAGGTAGAAGAGAACTGAATTTAATAATGTGTTGTTGTCCGTTTTGTCATTTGGATGTGTATTCATGAAAGGCGGTTTATTTATGACAATTAAATGGTCATCCTCATAAAGGACCTCAATTTCGTGAAAGTTGGCTATAATATCCGTTTCTTCTTCTTCGAATAGTTTTATTAGCAGCTTATCCTTAATAACCAAAGGCAAATTCCAATTGGCTCGATTGCCATTGATTAAAACTTTATCTTCCATTCGAAAAGAATGGGTTAGTTTTCGCGGTGACTCCCAGTGCTTCCGAAAGATTTCCTCAATCGTTTTGCCTTCCCAATTTTTAGGGATGATGATTTCCATCCAATTACCCTTTCTCGTTGTTGTTAGCATTGTCGCTCCTTTCATTGTAGTTATTTAGTGAATCGAAAAATAGCGTGGTTATTATTACCACCGAATAATCACCCTCATTTATGCTATTCTTATGATATATATTACGGTAGATAAATGCTATCACAAAGGTGGGTTACAGTTGAAAATTGTTTTTGCCTCGACCCCAAGTCAGGAAGAAGAAATTTGTGTACTTGTGAGGTATATTTATTCAAAGGTCTTTCCCCTCTATTTTATCGATGAGGAAATAAATGAATTCGAACAGTTAAAAGTATTGCATTTTACAGAAGATTTCAATACGTTAAAGGATGCCTTTCAAGTAATGGCAAGCCTGCAAACATTGATTTCAATTCTAGAGTCTCCGACACTATATGACCATTATGCAGCACTTTTCAATAAAAATGTAACGCTTCTAGAAGAATTTGGTCTATCCTTTCCTTTTGAATTTCAACAGTTTATTGAGGCAAAGCATTTGAAATGCAGCATGCTCAGTATTTATACGAAGGCTGATAATGAACTTCTAGTGTAAGATGAAAAAATGTCTGTAAATTTACAGGCATTTTTTGTTGTGAAAAATCCGAAAGTAATGAGCATTATTTGCTATAATCCTTTTATACCAACAAAATGAAAATATACATTAGAATAGTTATGGATTTTTGGAGGAGTAACAAACCTTCGGATAGAAACAATAGTATATAGTTATGGATAGAGGAGGAGATTTTATGGACTGGAAGACAAATGCAAAGCGATGGATGGAATTTTCTAGTTTGAATGATGAGCTAAGTAAGCAATTAGAAGAAATTAAATCCGAGGAAAAACTTCTTGAAGAAGCATTTTATAAGAATTTAGAGTTTGGCACTGGCGGGATGCGAGGGGAAATTGGTGTTGGAACGAATCGTATGAACATCTACACTGTCCGGAAAGCTTCTGCTGGTTTAGCCGCTTACATAGAGGAACAAGGTAATGAAGCAAAACAACGTGGTGTTGTTATTGCTTATGATTCAAGGCATAAATCTCCTGAGTTTTGTATGGAAGCTGCCAGAACACTTGCAACAAAAGGTATTAGAACATACATTTTTAATGAATTGAGACCAACACCAGTACTATCCTTTGCTCTAAGGTATTTAAATGCATTCTCGGGCATCGTGATTACTGCTAGTCATAATCCGCCAGAGTACAATGGTTATAAGGTTTATGGCCCTGATGGCGGTCAGCTTATACCCGAGAGTGCAGACATTGTAATTTCAAAGGTTAATGAAATTGAGAATGAATTGCTGGTTGAAGCTGACAGTGAAGAGAACCTTAGAGAAGCTGGTTTAATCCAGACGATTGGAGAAGAAATTGACCAAGCCTATATTGAAAAATTGAAGTCAATTTCTGAGAATCCTTCTATTGCCGATGAAACTGACTTAAAAATAGTATTTACACCGCTGCATGGAACGGCGAATAAGCCTGTAAGGCAGGCTTTAGCAGCCTTAGGCTATAGAAATGTTACAACTGTTAAAGAACAAGAGCTTCCAGACCCAGAGTTTTCTACAGTAAAGAGTCCAAATCCTGAGGAACATGCAGCCTTCGAACTTGCCATTAGAGACGGAAAAGCAGTTGGTGCCGATTTATTAATTGCAACCGACCCTGATGCAGACCGTTTGGGTATCGCTGTTCTTGATAATCAGGGCGAGTATGTGGTCCTCACGGGAAACCAAACGGGAGCATTATTGTTAGATTACATACTTTCACAAAAGAAACTCAAGGGAACTCTTCCTCAAAACGGTGTTGTCCTTAAAACAATTGTTACTTCAGAAATAGGCAGAAAAATTGCGGATGCCTACCAATTAGAATCCATTGATGTATTAACGGGCTTTAAGTTTATTGGTGAAAAAATTAACCATTATGAAACAACAGGTGAACATACCTTTTTATTTGGCTATGAAGAAAGTTATGGCTATTTAATCGGAGATTTTGTCCGTGATAAGGATGCCGTTCAAGCTGCACTTTTAGCAACAGAAGTTTGTGCTTATTACAAAAAACAAGGAATGTCTCTCTATGAAGGATTAATGCAGGTTTTCAAAAAATATGGCTTCTATCAGGAAGGTCTTCGCTCTCTAACATTAAAAGGCAAGGATGGAGCAGAGATGATTCAGCGCATTTTAGCTTCTTTCCGTCAAGAACCAATAACAACCCTTGGAGCCTTAACCATTTCGACTTCTGAGGATTACTTAACAAGTATTAGTGTAACAGCAATGGGAGAAGAAAAAATCGACTTACCAAAATCGAATGTATTAAAATATACATTTACAGATGGATCCTGGGTTTGTTTAAGACCGTCAGGTACGGAACCGAAGGTTAAATTTTATTTTGGAGTCAATAGCGATAGTCTTGATGAAAGTAAGCGAAAATTACAGGAAATTGAGAAAGATTTCATGGATCTTGTTAATGATAAAATTAAAAAAGTATCTGAAATGTAAGTATTTTCTCCAGCATAGTAAGTCATCAAGAAAGGGTGTTAAATATGCTAAAAGGACAAATTGCAATTATAACAGGTGCATCTAGAGGAATAGGAAAAGAGATAGCAGTAAAGCTTGCTGAACAGGGAATGAAAATATCTATTGTTGGCAGTTCAGCACAAATCTCCGAAACGGCTGAAGAACTAAAGCAAATAGGTTTTCAGAACGTTCTTCCGATACAAGCTGATGTATCAAAAGAGGAAGACATGCAACAAGTGGTCAAGAAAACTATAGAGGAATTTGGGCAGGTGGATCTTCTCATTAATAATGCTGGTGTTGGATTTTTTAAACTAACAGAAGAAGTAACGGTTGAGGAGTGGAAAAAGGTATTTGAAGTAAACGTTCAAGGAGTATTTCTAGCAACAAAAGCTGTCCTTCCGCATATGAAGGAAAGAAAGTCAGGAACGATTATTACCATTTCCTCCGATGTTGGCAAATACACGATACCTAATGGAGCGGCATATACTTCCACTAAATACGCTGTGCAAGGCTTCTCAGGATCTGTAGCGCAGGAAGTTCGTGAATACGGTATTCGCGTAGGAACGATCAACCCTGGAATGGTTGATACGTATTTTGCAGACTCCACTCAAGGTTTACCTGAAAAACATGACTGGCTAAAGGTAAGTGATATTGCCAATGCGGTTGTGTATATGGCTTCAGCGCCTAAGTACATGCTTATTGATGAAATTGTCCTTCATCCGCTTGTACAACAATATCCGATTGCCTAAAAAAACACTCGAAGGGGGTCCTTCGAGTGTTTTTTTGGTGGAATTCCTTGGTCCGGTTGGTAAAACTATTCTCAACAAAAAAATGTATCCACTTGTAATTTTAAGGAAGACTATACATCGTTAACTCATTATCAGGGTCAAGTGTTTCATTCGCATGGTCGATGTACCTAAGCAGCGAATATAAATTTTTTTGAATGACGGAGTAATCATGTTCAAAATTGTAGGCATGCAGGAATTGCTCTATCCTTTTTGATAAAAATTGATCCTTCGTTCGCACCATTAATATTAATAAATTGTCCCACTCGGATCGATGTGTATAATACAACGCTCGATCATAATCCATTTTTTTCATTTATTTTATCTCTCCTCCTTATTAGGAGTTGAAGTTATTTTATGATGTTTTGCAGATATCTTCCGCAGAAAATGTTGGTCACTCATATAGGGCGCCATTTTCAACTTTTTCCTGTATAAAATATTGTTTTCTCAGTTTCTGAAAGGTGGACAATATGGACTGTATATTTAACTAAATTAACATAACTAAAAGATGTTAGGGAAAACTAAATTCAACTAATAAATGGGGGTAATCAAATGAAAAAATATCTTATATCTATAATCCTTTTGGGATCATTTTTATTCAGTTTTAGCACCTTTACACAAGCGCAAAAACCAGATTATGAAAAGTACGGAAAAATTGCGATGACTGTAATTGTAGCAGACTATCCGGGAGAAGAAGTTCGCGACTATCAATATTTAGGTAGAAAAAAAATAAGTGATACAAAGGTAGAGGATTCTTTTCGCTTTCAAGTTCAAGAAAAAAGCAAAAAAATTGATGTAATCGTGAAAGTAAATCATGATTTGTCTAATAATAAACTCCTAACGATTACGGTGGAATCACAAAAACAATAAGCCAATACGGCTTGTTGTTTTTTTCATCATTCCCGGCTTACCTTCATACATTGAGGTAAGAGGAAAAGGGGGAATGACTAATGAATGGAGAAGATCATAAAGCTCTCGAATACGCCATTAGTGAAATCACTGAAATTGCCAGTGGATTTGGTTTAGATTTTTATCCAATGCGCTATGAAATATGCCCGGCAGAAATTATTTATACCTTTGGAGCTTACGGGATGCCAACCAGATTTTCACATTGGAGCTTTGGTAAGCAATTTCACAAAATGAAACTCCATTATGACCTGGGACTTAGTAAGATTTATGAACTTGTCATCAACTCTAACCCATGCTATGCCTTTCTATTGGATTCAAACACATTAATACAAAATAAGCTGATTGTGGCACACGTACTGGCACATTGTGACTTTTTTAAGAACAATATCCGCTTTCAAAATACGAAGCGCGATATGGTGGAAAGTATGGCAGCAACCGCGGAGCGAATCCATCAATATGAGATACAATATGGAAAAAAAGAGGTTGAAACCTTCCTTGACGCGGTTTTGGCAATTGATGAGCATATTGATCCTTCACTTATGAGACCAAAGCTTGCCTGGTCCATCGGAGATGACGAAGAGGATAGTGAACAGAAGATAATTACTCCTTATGATGATTTGTGGAAGCTAGATGAGAAAGAGAAGAGGGACACAAATCAAACAAAGAAGAAGCAATTTCCTCCACAACCTGAAAAGGACTTATTATTATTTATCGAAACCTACAGTAGGGAACTAGCTGATTGGCAACGTGATATTTTGACAATGATGCGTGAAGAGATGCTGTATTTCTGGCCCCAACTGGAAACAAAAATCATGAACGAAGGCTGGGCTTCGTATTGGCATCAACGGATATTAAGAGAAATGGATTTAACTAGCGGTGAGGCTATTGAGTTTGCAAAATTAAATGCAGGAGTTGTGCAGCCGTCTAAAACAGGTATTAATCCTTATTACCTTGGCATCAAAATATTTGAGGATATTGAGGAACGTTACAACAACCCAACGGATGAAATGGTACAAAGAGGGGTGATTCCTGGTTCTGGCCGTGAGAAAATGTTTGAGGTTCGAGAAGTGGAGTCGGATATTTCGTTCCTGCGAAATTATTTAAATAAGGATCTTGTCATGCGCGAGGACATGTATCTTTTCCAAAAACAAGGCCGGGATTATAAAATTGTCGACAAACAATGGAAGCAGGTTCGAGATCAATTAGTTAATATGCGGGTAAATGGAGGCTTCCCATACATTACCGTCAATGACGGTGACTACCTGAAAAATGGTGAACTCTACTTAAAGCACTGGTATGAGGATGTAGAATTAGATGTTAAATACCTTGAAAAGGTTCTGCCATATGTCCAACAACTATGGGGAAGACCTGTTCATATCGAAACGCTAATCGAAGAAAGAAGAATGCTGTTTACGTACGATGGTAAAAGCGTTCATCGGAAGTATTTATAAAATAAAGGCAGCTATTAGTACAAAAAACGCTGAAATCTCAGCGTTTTTTTATGCTTAGTTGTTGAGTAGGATAAAGTTCCCCAAAGGCTATGCCTTTGAAACACCTATTATTTTCCGGAAATTTTTTCTACTTTAGTTTATTATATTCATTTTTAATCTCTTTAATTGTATTTTCAATTTGCTCTCCCCACTTGCTTTCATGTTGTACTCCTTACTAAAATTTTTATTTTAAATTGTAATGCAATATTAATTTCCTTTCAATTAAGTTGCTTTAAAGGATTCCTAATATAAAAAACCAGAGCGGTAATCACCTCTTCTGGTTCTTAACTTCATTCTTATTTTTTCTCAGCAAGCCATGAAGCAACAGCTGCAGCATCATCTCCTGTAAGAATTCCCGCAGGCATATTGCCTTTTCCATTTTCAATAATTCCTAAAATTTCATCTTTTGAATACGTAGAACCAACCTTATTCAAATCTGGGGCGCCGCCACTAACTAAATCTCCACCATGGCATGAAGAACAGCTTTGCTTATATAGGGCTTCTCCTTCAGCTACATCAGTAGTTTGCTTTTGCTCATCACCAGCCTGTTCCTCAGTAGTGGCATTTTCTTGTTCTGCTTCATCAGCTCCGCCTCCACAAGCTGACAAAAAGCTAAGAAAGACAACACAAACTACACCATAAATCATCTTTTTCATATAAATCACCTCCATAGATATAGGATTTCAATTTTTGGAAGTAATATTCGAATCTAACTTTAGTGAAGAGAAAAAAGAGTTTCTCTGAAAAAGAAAAACTATTTTTGTGTCATATTTGTTTGTACTTCCTTTAGAAAGTTCGAAACAATGTAGTTAGGTACTTAGTTAAATGGATGACGAAGAGGTGCACTATGCAACTCCTTTTTTTTTTGGAATATTTTTGAATATTTCACTATATCGCTACTTTCACATTTGGAAGGAATCCATCTATCATGAGCGAAAACATAAAAAGGGTGGCTCTTCGTCTTAAACCGATGAGCCACCTTGAATGATCGTTTTATTTATTTTTCTTTTTCACCATCGTGGCTATCATCCATTATTCCTTTTGTTGATTGTTTAAATTCTCTTAGTGTTGAGCCAAATGCTCTTCCGATTTCTGGTAACTTGGAAGGACCAAAAATAATAAGGGCGAGCATTACAATTAATATTAAACCTGGTATTCCGATATTTTGAAGCATAGTTTCCCTCCTAGAATATTTTTTATAATTCCTCTTTGAATCACTATAGATTCAGGAAAAAAATCCGTTAATATCAATTTCCTTACCAAGTTTTTTTAATCCTTGATTAATCTTAATTATTGTGGAAAATCTAGGACGATAGTCCTGATTGTAACATAATGTTAAGATCGTACTTTTACTTAGATTCGATACTCTTTCTAACTCAAATATATTAACGCCTTTTTGTTCATCCATCCATTTACCAAACTTACTTTTTTTTTCAAAGCTCATTACCATTCACGCTTTCATTTATTTATTTTTGCAGAATAGCCAAAATGAAATGTGTTCATATGTGCCAATAGAGTCCTTTTTTTATTAATTTGGCATTGATTAGAGCTTAAAATTTAACAAAAAATGCTGTAAAGTACATGATTAATATTCCTATTGTAAATCCCGCGAAATTCATCCATGAAACGAAAGGTTCATTATTCTTTTTGTGATCGTCCATTAGCATTTTGGAGATAACGAAGATTACCTGCAATATTGCACCTGCACCAATACCTAAAAATACTGCACCCCAAATAGGTGAGAAGATAAATCCTCCGAACCAAGTTCCAAAAATAGCAGGTGCGCCTGCAATCGTACCTAATAACACAAATTGGCTGATTTTTGGCTTAGTATTTAATAATGGGGCAGCAATCCCTATCCCCTCTGTAATATTATGAAGAGTAAAACCGATTATTAAAAACGTACCTAATGCGGCTTCACCAAGTGCAAAAGAGGAACCAATCGCCAATCCTTCACCAAAATTATGAAGTCCAATCCCTGTTGCCATCAATAATGCAATTCCTATTGGTGAGTACCCATTTCGTTTTTGCCTTTTTTGTTGGTACTGGTCAAATCCAATCAATAGGAGAAAAGAGAGGACGGTGCTAATAACTACTACCATGTTTCCTTGGAATACAGATGGTGCTTCGGCTCCAATTTCAAATCCATCAAATAACGTCCCAAAAAATAAGAATAGTAGGAGACCAACAGTAAGTGCAAGGATGGCATTAATCCAACTTTTCTTCATACGCTTCATAAATGGATACCATAATAAACCTAATGTAATGGGAACAATGCCTACATAAAACCCAATAAATCCGTAATTCAACACATTATCCCAAGAAAATTCAGGAGTTAAGGTTGCTGCATCAATTGTTGCTTCTGTAATAATCCCATTTTCAGAGATTAATAAAATGGTATGGGGGTCGCCTTCAACCCATGGATAATGAATGGTTACCTTGGCATCATCAAACCTTTTAAGTGTGGAATCTGGGGTCATTGAAAAAGTCCAGATAGAATCATCAACAATCACTTGAGAAATGGTTAAAGTCTCTGGACCAGTATTACTGACATCTAACTCAAACCCTGAGGGGACTATTTTTATTTGTTCAACATTTAGAACTTCTATTGGAGCAGCAGGATCTCTTTCTACACCAGCCCCATTTTTAAACACCCACCCTAATACCAGAATTAATAGTACAAGTGGAATAAGCCCAGTAATCAGCCATTTTGATTTCATCGTTTACACTCCTCTCTACTCAGCTTCAAAGAATCCCATCCATCCTAGTTCGGCAAATTCGCTAACATGAGCGTGAAACATGTATTTTCCCTTGTATGGAAAACGAACTTCAATAATCCCACGTTCGCCCTGACATTGCATGATGGTGTCTGTAAATTGAGATGGATTGTCATTTCTACCCGTTGGAAAATAAGTGAAATAGTTTGCATGTAAATGGAATGAGTTTAGTAAGTCAAATTCGGTTAAATTACTCAAATAGATGCGGACAAGCTCATCTTTCTTGACTTTAATAGGATGATTCATAAAGGCAAAAGCATAACCATTCACCGTATAAAATTCGTTAGCACCGTCTAAATCTAAGTCATACGCATTCATGACCATATTTATTTCTAATGCTGGTTCCCTTGGCGTTTTTGGATCAATAATAAAGTTTCCATATAACCCTTTATGAATATGTCGAGCTAAAGGTAAAACATGGCAATGGTAAATTTGTAAGCCATATGGGATTGCTTCAAACTCATAGGTAAATGATTGACCTGGAGCGATTGGGTCTAATCCATCCATTTCAGGTGGGTGAATACCATGAAAATGAATAGAGTGTGGATGACTCCCACCGTTTATAAAATGAAAACGTAAAAGATCTCCTTCGGTACAGCGGAATGTTGGTCCTGGAATCGTTCCATTATAGGTCCATCCAGGAAACTTAATTCCTTTTGCAATTTCAATTTCCTTGTCAATCGCTACAACTTCATATTCACGTACAGTCCGACCATCTGAAAGTTTCGTTACTTTTCCATAATCAAACTCAGTTAAAAGGCGTTCAGCCATTCTATAACCTTCTGTTTTTTCAGAATCAAGCATAGTGGTGTGATTTACAGAATGATTATTGTGACTTGATGGATGATTCACTGCATGAGTCACATTTGTAAAAGGAGCAACTTTATTTAAATAAATACTTCCAGCTATCCCTAATGCTCCAGTCGTTCCAATTTTTAAAATATCCCGCCGAGAAATTTTCTTGTCTGACATGCTTTTACCTCCTCCTAAAAAGTTTCCTTCGCGCAACTTTATTTGTCTTAGTCAATACTCTATGTTAAGGACATGATTTTTGTCAATAACCAATTCATAATTTTTTAATAAAACATTCAAATAATCGTTTGACCGTTGGAAAAATACCACATATACTAATAATCAAATGGATGTTTGATTAAGGAGTGGTAACTTTTGAAACATGATGATATATGTGAAGTAACCTGCGTAGATGAAGAAAAAGTAAAACGGGTTAAAGGATCAGTATCCAAGCAAAATACATTGGCTGTATCACAAATATTTAAAGCATTATCCGATGACACTAGAATTAAAATTGCCTACTCATTAAGTGAGGAAGAGGAGTTGTGTGTATGCGATGTAGCTAATATTGTAGGGTGTACCACGGCAACAGCGTCTCACCACTTACGTCTTCTCCGCAATTTAGGCTTAGCAAAATATCGTAAAGAAGGCAAATTAGTTTTTTATTCTTTAGATGATGATCATGTAAGACAACTAATACAAATTGCTTTTACTCATCAAAAGGAGGTGGCAGTTCATGAGTGACGCTTTAGAGAAATCAAATGAAATGACCGTTTATCGAGTACAGGGATTCACCTGAGCAGGCTGTGCGACAAAGTTCGAAAAGAACGTAAAACACCTGGATGGTGTTTCTAATGCAAGTGTTAATTTTGGTGCTTCAAAACTTACGGTTTATGGTGAAACAACAATCGAAGATCTAGAAAAAGCTGGTGCTTTTGAAAATATAAAAGTCATTCCTGAAAAACAAAGGTTTGAAGAGAAAAAAGAACCATTTTTACAAAAATACTCAACAGTCGTTGTTTCATTGGTTTTCTTGCTTATCGGATGGGTATCAGGACAAATGAACGGCGAAGAGAGTATATCTTCAATCTTAGGGTATGGAACTTCTATACTAGTTGGTGGTTATCGTCTTTTTACCACAGGGTTGAAGAACTTATTGCGTCTAGAGTTTGATATGAGAACGTTGATGACAATTGCTGTTATTGGAGCAGCAATAATTGGTGAGTGGGGAGAGGGAGCAACGGTTGTCATCCTGTTTGCTATTAGTGAGGTTCTAGAATCGTACTCGATGGATAAGGCTAGAAGATCTATTCGTTCCTTAATGGATATTGCCCCGAAAGAAGCTTTAATACGGCGTGGAAATAAAGAGTTCACAGTAGATGTGGACGATGTTCGAATAGGGGATATATTAATCGTAAAACCTGGACAAAAAATTGCCATGGACGGAATCGTAATAAAGGGATTATCGTCCGTTAATCAAGCTACTATTACGGGAGAATCTGTACCTGTTTCAAAAGCGATTGATGATGAAGTATTCGCAGGAACCTTAAATGAAGAAGGACTTCTGGAAGTAAAAGTGACCAAACATGTAGATGATACTACGATTGCGAAGATTATTCATTTAGTCGAGGAAGCTCAAGCAGAGCGTGCACCTTCACAGGCATTTGTGGATCGCTTTGCTAAGTATTACACGCCAATTATCATGCTCATTGCACTAGGAGTGGCTGTGGTACCACCGCTGTTGTTTGCGGCAGATTGGAACACTTGGATTTACCAAGGCTTAGCTGTCCTTGTGGTTGGATGTCCTTGTGCACTTGTTATTTCAACTCCAATTGCGATTGTAACGGCCATCGGTAATGCAGCAAAAAATGGTGTCTTAATCAAAGGCGGAATTCATCTAGAAGAGATGGGTGCGATTAAAGCCATTGCCTTTGATAAAACAGGAACATTAACTAGGGGAGTTCCAGTTGTAACTAATTACCTTCCACAACCAAATACTGATTCAAATGAACTTCTAACAATTATTGCTGCTTTGGAAAATGGCTCTCAGCATCCGTTAGCTTCCGCTATAATGAAGAAGGCAGATGAGGAAAAATTACCTTATAAAAATCTTACGATTGAAGGATTTTCTTCTATTACAGGTAAAGGGATTAAAGGCAGAGTCAATGAAAAGGTGTATTATGTTGGAAGTCCTAATTTATTTGATGAAATCCTCTCCGATGAAATTGGGAACGACCTAAAAGCCCAAATTCATGAATTGCAAAATCAAGGGAAAACGGTTATGGTTGCTGGTACCTCAAAAGAAGTGTTAGCCTTGCTAGCAGTTGCTGATGAAATGAGGGACAACAGTCACCAGGTAATTAAAGACCTTCACTCCTTAGGTATTCAAAAGACGATCATGTTAACAGGAGACAATAAAGGAACCGCTGAAGCAATCGGAAAACAGGCGGGGGTTTCAGACATACAAGCCGATTTGCTTCCGCAAGATAAATTGGCCTTTATAAAAGAACTAAGAGGTAAATATGACCGAGTGGCAATGGTCGGGGATGGTGTGAATGATGCACCAGCATTAGCAGCATCTACAGTTGGGATTGCTATGGGAGGAGCGGGAACAGATACTGCTCTTGAAACAGCTGATATCGCTTTAATGGCTGATGACTTAGGGAAGCTGCCATTTACTTTAAAACTTAGCAGAAAAGCCTTAAATATAATAAAGCAAAATATCACTTTTTCTTTAGGGATTAAACTCGTGGCTTTATTATTAGTAATTCCAGGTTGGTTAACACTTTGGATTGCTATTTTCGCTGATATGGGTGCTACTCTTATAGTTACATTAAACGCTTTACGACTTCTGAAGGTAAAAGACAAATAAGAAGAGGCTTCCCAATTGTTTGGGAAGCCTTTTTGACACTTTATAAAAAGGGGGAGAGTGCATGATTTATGATGTTCTGGTAATTGGTGCAGGTCTGGCTGGAATGTCCATAGGATATTACTAAAAACAATCAAACCTAAGATTTCTTATTTTAGATAAAGGAAGTGAAATTGGTGAAAGTTGGAGTAATCGGTATGACTCCTTAACCTTGTTTCCCCCTCGATCTTATAGTTCCCTCCCAGGGTTATCATTAGAAGGTGAGGAGAAAATAATGTGTTTCGATTTTAAGTTAAAGTCATGGGAAACATAGACACGAATATAATGTACAAACGTATATGTGGAGGCTTTCAATGACAGAGGCTATCGAAGCGAGTTTTTATATAATGATTTTTATTTTTTTAGGCACACTTTCGGGTGGAGTAGCAGTTACAATAATCATTAAAGTGTTTCATAAAAACAGTTTTTACCTTAATGTATTTTGCGGAGGAATTTTAGCAGGGATATTAGGATTTGATTTGGTCCCAGAATTATTGAGTAATTACAGACCAGTCGGGATTATGGCTGGGATATCCTTAGGCATTTTTATTATGCTTCTTATGGACAGATTTTTACATAATTCAAGACATAACCAAATCGAACATCAAGAGACGTTTATGTTATTATTTCTGGCATTACTTTTTCATAGTATCCCAACTGGCTTAGCATTAGGCATCGATTTTCAAGATCATGATTTTCAAGACTCCGTTTTATTAGGTGCGATATTGATTCATCATATTCCAGAGGGAATGGTCATGATGGTGTCGGTTTTGTATTCCAAAATGAAATTAAAAAACTTTTTGGTTTTTTGTTTATTACTAACCCTTACAGTAGGTATTAATACTTTTTTAGGAAATACATTAGACTTTCAATCATTAAAACTACGTACAATGTTTATGGGTGTAGCAATCGGGACTCTTGGTTATGTAACATTTTACGAGGTATTGTGGAAAGGTATAAAAAAACATCCAACCATAAGAATGGTGGTGGCTGCATTTTTAGGGATGGCGTTTTTAAAACTGTATCTTGTACTTATTCCTATTAGTCATTAATAAATTATTATGCATTAGGGTGAAAGACTAACTTTGAAATAGGATAGTCTTTTTTGCTTTTCACGAAGTTAATATTTATGAAGACTTAAGGTTTTATCAAAATGATGAGTGTATGTTGGCTGGATGTTAACAAGAGGGATATTTTATGGTTGATGAAACCATATGGGACAGTTTCTTATTAAGCGAACGGGGGCGATTGCTGAACAAGATACTGCTTCTTTAACGGGGCGTTTGTTCAAGATCAAGATCGCTGCGGCGGTCTTTTTCTTGTTGAGCTATCGTTTTCAGGATAATTTAAAAGGAAAAGGCAGATGACTCTTGTCTAATAACTTTTGACTATTTTCAAGTCATTTCAAATCTTGTCCAATCAAAAAAAGATTTTCCTTAATATAAATATTACAGGTATTGCAAGCATTATATTCTAAGTAATACACAATGGTAGGCAATATAATTTTAGATTAGAAAGGAATGTGAATATTGGGAATTCGACTATTAAAAGCTTTTACTTGGGGGGCTAACTTTTCTGGTCAACTAGGAGACGGGACCAACACAAATAGTAATGTACCAGTCCCTGTCAGGGGATTAACGAATCTCATTGCCATTGCTGCAGGAGGTGCTCATAGCCTTGCCCTCCTATCCGATGGAACCGTTCAAGCTTGGGGGGATAATCAATTTGGTCAGCTGGGAGACGGGACCAATACAAGTAGTAATGTACCAGTCCCTGTCAGTGGATTAACGAATCTCATTGCCATTGCTGCTGGACATTTTCATAGCCTTGCCCTCCTATCTGATGGAACCGTTCAAGCTTGGGGGGCTAATGGGGCGGGTCAACTAGGAGACGGGACCAATACAGATAGTAATGTGCCTGTTCCTGTCAGTGGATCAACGAATGTCATTGCCATTGCTGCAGGAGGTGCTCATAGCCTTGCCCTCCTATCCGATGGAACCGTTCAAGCTTGGGGGGATAATACATTTGGTCAACTGGGTGACGGGACCAATACAAGTAGTAATGTACCAGTCCCTGTCAGTGGATTAACGAATGTCATTGCCATTGCTGCAGGAGCTAATCATAGTCTTGCCTTCCTATCCGATGGAACCGTTCAAGCTTGGGGAGATAATACATTTGGTCAACTGGGAGACGGGACCAATACAAGAAGGAATGTTCCTGTTCCTGTCAGTGGATTAACGAATGTCATTACCATTGCTGCAGGAGGTAATCATAGCCTTGCCCTTCTATCCGATGGAACCATTCAAGCTTGGGGGGATAATACAGGTAGTAATGTTCCTGTTCCTGTCAGTGGATTAACGAATGTCATTGCCATTGCTACAGGAGATTTTCATAGCCTTGCCCTTCTATCTGATGGAACCGTTCAAGTTTGGGGGGATAATACATTTGGTCAACTGGGAGACGGGACCAATACAAGTAGTAACGTACCAGTCCCTGTCAGTGGATTAACGAATGGCATTGCCATTGCTGCAGGAATGTTGCATTCTTTAGCAATAGTAATGATATGAAATCACTTTTGTATTGTTTCACTTGGCTAAAATATAGGTACGTTAGTTCAAAAAAGACCGTCAATGACGGTCTTTTTTATTAAATTGTGAAAAAATTCACTTAAACTAATGGGTGCGATAGCTCAACAAAGCTGCCGCTTCTTCAACTATTGGGCAGGTTAATGGAATAAGGAATATTCTGGTGTAAAGAGCATAACTCTTAGTATATAGCTGTTTTCCGAAATGTCGCTTCTATTTAACAAATCATCATATTGATTTTTCGTCAGTTAAGGAGGAAATCAAATGGATTGGTATATATGGTTCGCAGTAATTGTTGCTGTTGTTATTATTATTGGGTATAAATCTTCTAAAAAGAAATAATGCTTGTTGAACTAAATGGGTGCTTATGTTGAATAAGGAGATTACTGGGGGCGATCCTCTAGACAATAAAAAACAGTCTCCGAAGGACTCTGCTTCATTTTCATAAGCCACGACTTCCTTTGTTTTTCCTCTTAATGGGAAGGAACCTCGCTACGTAACTGAGTTTTCCTTTAAAATATAAATAATTTGAAGAAATACGTCCTTCATAAATATCATACTCGTTGCCGTTTTTTTGCTGTAATTACTATGACATATAAATAGGCGTCCATTCAAATATTGCAGGTCTGATTTAACGGACATAAAATCTTTATCACTGCGGCATATTATATTTATCAAAGATATTTTAATGAATTGAGGTTTTTAAAAATGGATGAAATGCGAACTACCAATCAAGTCGAAGAAGTTAATAAACACCTTAAAGAAATTCCCAAAGAAGCCGAAGAAAGAAGAATTGAAAATCAGCCTCAAACTGATAAAAACGAGAAAGCCATCGAGCCGTTTTAATTTGAAAACGGCAAACCAAAGAATCTTGCTGACCACAAATTTCATTAACCATAAAACAGGGCATAGAAATTTCCTATGCCCTGTTTTTATTTATTGGATCTGTTAAAGAATGTAGTTTTTCTTCTCCATCTAAATTTAGTTACCTTTCAAAGGGGTGCTACGGCAGCCTTTTTTTATTGTACTAAAGGGTAGTTTAGGTCAAGAAGGTATGGGGCAAGCGGGGAACAGGTTATGATATGAAGCCAAAAGTGGTTTTGGAACGTATTCAATATGAACTCAGTTTAATTGATTAACCTTATTCAACTAATAGGTGCAAGAGTTGAAAATCCCGCTGCCTTAATGGTGGCTTTTTCTTATTGAGCTAACGAGCAGTTTTGTTTAAGAACGGGGATATATTTATTAGCCAATAAACAAATAAATCCATCCAAGAGGGATTCTCCAAGGATAGATTTATTTGTAATTCTAGCTATCTAAACATTCTTTAGTTGGCAGGATTCTTCTTCCAGTCACTTTTCTTTTACTAACAACTATCCCGCAGTGTCACTTCATCTTAAACTCCTAATAATCTAATTGACGTAAATACAATAAGATTTCATTTTCATTTAGTTTTTTAAACTTATACTTACGAACTTGGCTTTCAATTTTCTTTTTGTCATCATCTTTACTACTGAATAAATCTACTAAGTGCAAAATTACTTCTGTCAACACAGTTACTAATCCACCTGACCATACTGCCCCAAATTCCCAACCTAATGTTTCTGTATCAGAAAGTTGTGACTTCACTAATTCATCCATTTCTTTTTTGTATTCGCCTTTGATTAGAATATATTCTTCCTTATTTCTAAAGGCTAATAGTAAATCTTCAACATTATAAACTTCGAAATAAGCATTTTCCTTCTCTAATTGTATTAATTCATCTAGCACAGTTCCTTCACTTTTCTCTACTGTTTTCGCAATAGCTTGAATTGTTTTGACTGAATAATGATTGACACTTTTTTTATTAACACTTGAAAGCATTTGCTGACTGATTCCAGTTTCTTTAAATACATCGTATCGTTTTTTCCTGTTCTTTTGCAGATAAATATCTAATAGACTCATTTTAAAATTCTCCTTTCCCTATAATAAATTATTTTTTACTAAAAAATTTTTTTGCTTAATTATATTTTAGTATATGTGTAAAAAAATGTAAATTGTTATTTTATTTAATAATCAATTAATTTTATTTTTTCGTTGTATCACGTAAGTTTGTGAAAGTTTGCACTTAAACTAACGGGTGCAAGAGTTGAAGAATGGGGTTGCTGCGGCGATCCTTTTTGTTATTGAGCTAACGAAGCAGGTTAGTAAAAGAAGGTATATACGAGAAGAGTGATGAAATATATTAAAATAGATAATTGAATTGGGGGAGGAAATAAGTGAAAAAATTTATAATTATTGTAATTATATTATTGGTTGCTATTGGTATTATTGGTTGTTCAAAGAGTGAGGCTTATGGGTCAGAGGAAGCGATTAAAAGAGGCGATATTGTTTACCAAAATGAAGTTGTTAACTTAGAAAGGTTTGAACAGTTCTTAATTAACATATCTAACAAGAAAGAAGACACTATACGAGTTACAGGCTATACTGACGAAGGAGACCCTATATTCCAAGATTTACGTTTTGATGGGGAAGTCATTCATTACATATATGACAATTCAAATGATGAATATGCTGGAAAAGATAAAGGAAAAGAGACTGATGTTTGCAAAGAGGTAATTGGGAAAGAAAATATACAAGACGAAATCGAGTATTTAATAAGTGGTTGTTCCAAGAATCTTCAAAACTTTTTAATTAGTGTAGAGAAAAAACATTAAAGTAGATGTACGGGACTTTTAAATACATTGTGAAATATTGTACTTAAACAAACGGGTGCGAGAATATAAGAAGCAACGCTGCTGCGTTGTTTCTTTACTTAATAATGTTGATAATCTTAAAAATTGAATGTAACCTTGTTAATCTGGGTTTCTCTGCTTTTGTTTAATTGTTAATAATCTTGTTTCCTCATAAGTAGGATTTATATCTACCATATTTTTTTAAATAACTTAGTATATATTAATGAAAGTACAGCTTGTGAAATTAGAACTAATGATACAGTCAATGTCATTACATTATGGTCAAATACAGCTAATATTGCCATAGTTATGCCAGTTAAGATAAAAAGAACACTTAGAAAAGGCGTTACTTTAATTAGTATTTTAAGTTTTTGGTTCATAGAATCTATTCCCCTTTCGTATTTTAATTTGTTAATTTGATTTTATAATAATTATACAATGAATGTTAAAATTTTCTATTTTTTTATAATATTTTTTTGTGTTCAACATAAACGTGCTTTAATCTAGAAGGATAAGGCACCTGTATGTTGAATTCTTTATTGAACAAACAGGCAGGTTAGCTTAAGAATAATAGTAAATACCCAAACACTTATGGTAAAGTAAGGATATGAATTCGGATGAATATTAAGGGAGGATGAGTAATGACAAAGAAGAAAAATGAAACGTTTGAATGGGTTAAATCGATTATGGGTGCACTTGTTATAGCATTTATTATTCGCTCTTTTTTCTTTACACCCATTGTTGTTGACGGTGAATCAATGAATCCCACTCTCCAGAACAAGGACCGTATGGTTGTAACCAAAATTGGGGAACCGAAAAGATTTGATATTGTTGTGTTTCACGCACCAGACGGTAGGGATTACATAAAACGTGTAATCGGACTCCCAGGTGACAGTATTGAGTATAAGAATGATGTTTTATATATAAATGGGAAGGCATACAACGAACCTTATTTAGAAAAATATAAGAAAAGACTTAATGATGAAACTTTAACATACTCTTTCACTTTAAAAGAGACCGCGGTAGGTAGTGATACTGTCCCTAAAGATAGTTTGTTTGTAATGGGAGATAACAGAAAGCATAGCAACGACAGCCGTGATATTGGAGCGATACCAATGGAAAAGGTAATAGGGACAACAAATGTTGTTTATTATCCAATAAAAGAAATTAAAATCGTAAATAACTAATTGTTGCTTATGCATATTGTTGGACTGGTCTCTTCTTCAAAACCATAGGGTGCGTTGTCCAGGAAGGGCTAATCACCTTTTTTGTTGAATTCCTTATTTAACAAACGGGGCAGCATTCCTATATTAAAGCTAAGATTGTGAAAAAATGTACCTAAACTAACGGGTAGCTTTAGTTGAAGAAGCGAAAAGGACCCAAAATGGTCCTTTTGTCTTTGATTAATAAAATTAAAATTTCATAATATAATCTTTATTCTATTGGTAGATTGTTACCCGTTCTTTATTCATA
This sequence comes from Neobacillus sp. FSL H8-0543, assembly GCF_038592905.1. Classification (GTDB taxonomy): domain Bacteria; phylum Bacillota; class Bacilli; order Bacillales; family Cytobacillaceae; genus Neobacillus. The sequence goes on from NZ_CP151943.1 coordinate 3,674,495, forward strand.
TTATCATAATAAGGTTCTAAGTATTGTTCGAAAGTTTGATAAGGGGTAGCCACTTGATTAATTTTTTCGATTAATTTGTTTCTAGCCCACAATTCCACTCCAAGCTCATTTGCAGCTATCCAAGCTGGCTCTGTAAAATAACTTGTAGTAATAACCATAGCTTTGGAACATTTATATAACTGTTTTCCTGTATAGACTTGCTGAATTGCAGAGTTACTTAATTTATTTCGGGGTGTAATACGTTTACATTGAATTGCATATTTTCGAGAATTTTTCTGAGCTAAAATATCGACACCTTGATCCCCGGTCTTTTTAGTTATTTGTACGTTTTTGTAATCTAATTTTCTTAATAAGTTAGCAACATATTCTTCAAATTCAAAACCACTAAAGGAGTCTATAACTGAAATATCTGCTACTTCTAATTGATATTCCTTAAATTTCTTGGTTTTAAATCTTTCTAGTTTTTCTTGGATACGTTTACGATTATTATCATATTCCTCTTTTACTTCATCATAAGACTTTGTCAAAATCACAGTAAAATAATTAGAGACACCACTTATACCCCACATTAAGCATATTAAGAGAGGACACCAATACCACCATTTATAAAAAAAATCTTGCCAAAAAAATAAACCGATTATGGCTGCTACTATGCAAATAATTCCGTACTTTAAATCTCTTTTCCTTGAATTCATAGCTATGTTATGTCTTCGTTCTTCATCTTTCCATAATTCATCTAATTCACAATCTGGGCAATAAAATTCTATTATGTCTCCTATTTCAGACATTCGTTCTTGGCAACTTTTTTTATGTATTGTACAAACTCGAACCATTGGGTATCACCTTTCAACTATATATCTTTTAATATACCATTTTTTGGAGATGATAAGGTCCTTTTTGCCAATATATGCAGGTTGTAACAAAATCAGTTAATAAAATAGGAATTTGGTTATACCTTCTTAAACTAAAGGGTGCATATATACAGTATCAGCAAAAAAACATTGATTTGATGGACCCTTTATCTTTTTTTATATGTATTCATAGATAAGCGTTTAAGGACTTGACTTGGAGCCTCAGTGGGAACGATTTGTCTCGAAAGGCTGAAGCAGTTGTTTCAGCAGGCAAACGAGCCTATCATACCCACCTCTCCAAGTAAAGTCCTATCGTTGTTTACGTTGAAAACTATATTTACTTACTGAAGATATTAAGTAAGCAAAGTTAGAAAAGTGGCTGTTTTTGTTTCATTATTTACGATGGATACGGACAAAAATCATACTGTATATATGGTGCAGATTAGTTTAAGAGCGTTGTTTAACTTGTGTTCGACAATCGGTCCACTTAATGGAATAAATAATGTTAAAATTGATTCAATTAAAAGCGAAAGAAAGATGCGTTCTAATATGGTCTTAGCTTTGGAAATTGTGCGTATTTTACTACCTCTTGTACTAGTAGGTGGGATTGCAGTATTTGTAGTTATAAGAATGAAACATAAATACAAGAAAGGCACCCTGTGTAAGAAAAAGTCAAAAGGTGCTCAAAATTTACTAGATAGTCTAATACCACTCGGAATGATGATTGGATGTGCTGTTGCTATACTTCTTAGCATATTTTTCCCAATCACTTTATTATCTACAATTGGTTTGGGAGCTGGAATAGGTTTATTATTAGGATATTTTGCTTATGAAATTTACAGCAATAAAGAAGAAAATTATTCATAAATTACTATTTTCCTCAATTGGGTGCGATTGTGGAGTAAACCTTACTTTTCTTCTTAAAGTAACGCGGGCGATAGCAGTACAGAACTGTCGCTTCTTCAACTATTGAAGCAGGATAGTTCAAGAAGGAATTTAACAATTAATTGGAGAATAATGTATTAGGATAAATTTATTTGGAGGTCTCTCTATGTGGAGGTTATTTTTGTATTTCCTTTTATTAATTATAAGTTCATATATTTTATTTTTAATAATTAATTTGCTTTTACCAGATGGTGGAGATGCTTATGGTTCGTTACTTATGATTGTCATAATACAACTCTGTCTAATAATCTCTATTCAAATATATTCTCTAAAAATAAAAACAAATAAGGATTGATTGGGTAGCGTTTCTGTAATATGCAGGAACGCTTTTTTCACTAACGGGGCAGTTTAGTTGAAGAAACAAAAGCTAAACGTGATAAAATAATGAATATAATTTTATGCATAAGGTGAAAGGGTGAATAATTTTTGGAGTTAATTTTTAATAAAATTCTCAAAGAAGAATTAACAATTAAAGAAATCCAAGAAGCATTCGAGACGGGAGTTTTAACTTCAAAAGAACTCGTAATGTACTACCTATACAGGATAGCTAAGTATGACCAAAGTGGGCCCAAGTTGAATTCTATACTTGAGATAAATCCTGACGCAATCTTTATTGCAGAGGGTTTAGACCATGAAAGAAAAATAAAAGGAGCTAGAGGTCTACTTCACGGTATTCCTGTTTTGCTTAAAGACAATATCGAAACAAAAGATAAAATGCATACAAGTGCAGGAGCCTTAGCTTTAGAAAATCATTTGAGTACAAAAGATGCATTTTTAGTAGAAAAACTACGGGAAGCAGGAGCTGTTATTATTGGAAAGACTAATATGACCGAATTAGCGAATGGAATGTCTACAACGATGTGGGCAGGTTACAGTTCAAGAGGTGGTCAAACGCTAAATCCTTATGGTCCAGGTGAATTTTTTGTTGGGGGTTCTAGTTCAGGCTCGGCTGTGGCGGTTGCAGCCAATTTAACCATATTGTCCATCGGAACAGAAACTGACGCTTCCATTCTTAGTCCTGCCATTCAAAACTCGGTGGTGGGGATTAAACCAACAGTTGGTTTAATTAGCCGAAGTGGAATTCTTCCTTTTACTTACACACAAGATACCCCAGGTCCTTTTGCAAGGACAGTTACTGACGCAGCTATTTTATTAGGGACTTTAACTGGTGTCGACCAGTTTGACCCAGCTACATATAAGAGTGAAGGTATTTCTTGTCAAGATTATACAGCCTTTTTAGATAAAGAAGGACTAAATGGTGCAAGAATTGGTGTTTTTAACAATGCTTCTGAAGATTATTATAGGGATTCAGGTGAGTACGATGAAGACCTTTTTAAAAATGCCATTCAGTCAGTGAGAAGTAAAGGAGCAGAAGTTATCGAGCAACTTGATATCCCATCTTTTCACAGGGAATGGAGTTGGGGGGTTCCTATTTATGAAATGAAACATGCATTAGGAAATTACCTTTCCCAGCTTCCTTCTTATCTGCCTGTACATTCAGATACAGAATTAATTGAATTTAATACTAAGAATGAAGAGAAGACGTTAAAGTATGGGCAGAATATGCTAGATTATAGACAGGGATTACAACATAACACATTGGCGAATCCTGAATATTTAAATGCAAAACTAGAAGATTTATATTTTTCCCAAGTGCAAGGTATTGATTTTGCTTTAAAAGAGTATAATCTGGATGCAATATTGTTTCCTTCTTATATCGGTTCTACTATTTGTGCTAAAGCTGGCTATCCTTCCATCGCAGTCCCCGCAGGTTATATGGAAAATGGAAGACCCTTCGGAATAACTTTTGCTGGCGGTGCCTTTAGTGAAGGAACATTAATTAAGCTAGCGTATTCTTTTGAACAAATTACAAAATATAGAAAACCCCCACTCTTCAACTAAGGGGGAAAGAGTTAAACAAGGTGTTGCAGCGGCAGCATCTTTTTTCTTATTCTGCTAACGGTGCAGTTTACTTGAATAAAAAGACAAAGCTTTTTATAGGTATAAATAAGCTGATAAAATTGAGGAGTGGAATGAATGGGGATAAGAAATGCGAATGTTGAGGATTTCCAGCAAATTTCTTTGTTATTAAACCAGTTGGACTATCAAGATACAGAACCTTTTATAAAAGAAAAAGTTGAAATATTTCTTATGGACCCGAATGAGGTCTTATTAGTGTTTGAAGATGATAAAAGTGTTATTGCTTTAATTTCGGTTCATTTTATACCTCAATTAGCTGTAAAAGGAGATTTCGCAAGGATAAGTTATTTTGCAGTTGATAAAAACATTAGAAGTAAGGGGATAGGACGTAAAATTGAAGAATATTGTACTGATTTAGCCATAAAAAGACAGTGCGATAGAATCGAAGTGCATTGCCATTCAAGGAGAAAAGATGCACATAGGTTTTATAGGCGACAAGGGTTTACTGAATCACCAGAATACTTTATTAAAATGTTACCTTAATCTGACTAATTTACGTATTCTTCTTCAACTAACGGGTAGCAAGAATTACAGAAAGTGATCGCTGCGGCGGTTTTTTTTCTTGTTGTACTAACGGGACAGTATTGTTCAATAATCAAAGGGAAACATTGAGAAAAAATAGGTGGAAAGTATATGAATAATTACCCCCAATTGACACCGTTAGGGAATTGAGGAAGGAGTTAAAAATAATTTAATACAAAATTAGTGAAATGATTCTTTTCTTCACTGGCAATGCTGGTATCTTATAATTATATTAATCGTCCCTTTGTTAATACTAGAATTTGAAACAGGATATTGCAAAATAACAGGAAATAGGAGGTATGAAATTTGAAGATCCAAAGAATAGATCATGTGGGTGTAATCGTAAATGATCTCTCTGCCGCTAAAGAGTTTTTTCTCGATTTTGGACTTGAGGTGAAAGGGGAATGGGAAATGGAAGGAGAGTTGATGGGATATGCAGTTGGGCTTAATGACGTTAAAGTAGCGTGTGTAGGATTGGGAATGCCAGACGGTCAGACATGGATAGAGCTAATCAAATTTTATACGCCGTCAGATGAAAAAGATATTCAGCAACCCTTTGCAAATACACTGGGTATCCGACATATTGCATTTACTGTTGAAGATATTGAAGCTGTTGTTGCCAAATTGAAAAAGAAGGGTACGGAAATCTTTAGTGAGATACAGCAATATGAAGAAAGTTATAAATTATGCTACGTTCGTGGTCCAGAGGGAATTATTTTGGAGCTGGCTGAGGAAATCAAATAAGTAATGTTAATTAAAATGAAAGTACGACTCTTTGTTACTTTCTATTTTTTTAGTTTGTGAAGAAATGTACTTCAACTAACGGGTAGCAATAGTGAAAAGGGCAGCGTATATCCGTTGCCTTTCTCACTACATCTTTAAAAATACTTTCTATAAAATTCTCTTCTAATGCTGCCACTTAACTGAGCATAAATCCTAGTGGTCTCGCTTTTTTCGTGCCCTAGTAGACTTTGAATAACATCAATCGGAGCTCCGTTGTTTAAAAGGTGGGTAGCATAGCTATGGCGTAGTTGATGTGGATGGATTTCTTTGTTGATCCCTGCTCGATTTGATATTCGCTTTATGATGTACCTCATCTGTCCAATACTCATTCTATGTGGGTACCGTTCAGTAACAAAAATAGCGGGATCTTTATCCTGGCGAAGGTCTAAATATCGCTTGGGCCAGATTTCACACCGTATATTAAAGTAGACCTCTCTTTCCTTATCACCCTTCCCAAGCACAATTGCAGAACGATTGGACCAATTAATACGATTTTTATCAAGAGAAACAATTTCGCCTATTCTACATCCTGTTGAAAACATAAATTCAAATAATCCTTTTCCAATGGAGTAAAACACGCTTCCCTCAAATGTTCAATTTCTCTCTCTGTCAAAAACTTTGGAATCCGTTTTCCTTGTTTAGGTTCTTTGATTTTGGCAGTTGGATTTTTGGGTATATGCCCTTCCTCGTGGGACCAACGAAATATCGATTTAATGAATCGAATTCGGTGGGCCAAACTTGACGGCTTTAAGTGTTCACTGGATTTTGCTAAATACCTTTTCAGTTGATCTGTCGTTAATGATCCAATATCCACATCGCTAAAGTGTTGAATAAGTAGCTTAGATTGTAATCTATATGCTTTTAATGTCTGTGGAGAAAATCCTTCAATTCTTTTATCCGATTCATATAATTCCCAGGCTTTTGATAATAACAAAATAACTCCTCCTTATCGGTTATATTAGAGGAATTATTGCCTTGATTATAGAAATAGAAACATTTGGGTATTGAAATAACGAAGCAGGTTAATTCAAGAAGAACGTCGAATTGTGCTATTTTCATCGCAAGAAACAAGAAAGATAACCAATAAATTTATTAAACAAACGGGTGCGGTTTTTCAATGGAGATCGCTTTTCTTCTTTAAGTAACATTGCAGGTTAGTAAGAATCAAATGACGGGGTAACGCCCTGAAGGGTTCTCTCTTAGTCGAATAGCACTGGATTTGGAAAGAATGATAGTGTTATAAGCTCGGCGAAAAGGCGTAAAAATTTGCCGTAACAGGTTAAGCTGACGAAAGCCTACCCGATGGGGTGGCGTAAATCATGATGCTTGAGTAGAAAGAATATGGTGAGAATGCGAATAAACCTAAAAGAAATGGTTAAGCTGACGAACTTCTGAATGTACGGGTCTACACCTGCGACACATAGAAATGTGTATATCACCAAATTGTGAGGTTAGATGTGGATGAGTAAGACTAACTAATATGAAAATCCAAGATACGTTACAGGCGTATGAATGCTAACAGGATTACAGGAAGCACCTAAGTTCATTCTATAATAGATATAATTCAACGTTGTAAGCTGATAACGTGGAGGGCTTACTCCCGAAGAAACGTTGACAAGGAAAGCAATTATGACATTAGTAATTGTATAACTTGTCTTTATATCAGTGAAAGTGGTGGCACAGTACCAATGAAAGGTCTAATCAGCCTGGAGGGATAGCCACTAGACCAAGGAAGAATCATTTAATCATGCAAGGCAAATCTTTATCGGTTAATAAGGTTCTTGTGAGACTAATAGAGGTTCACCTCCTACGGGAGGCACCGACTTATTAAAACGGAGGAATTGGGACATGGATGGGGCTACGAATTCAGAAGTGTTGATGATTAAATCAAATTGGATTAGTTGGAACGCCGTATGAGATGAAAGTCTCATGTACGGTGTGAACAGGGAGAAAAGGGAGCGATAATCTCAAACCCTTACCTATCTATATAAAGAAAAGAGGAATTTTATTATGCTGTGTAGAATTTTTCAAAGCAAAGGATAAAAATTCCTTTTTTTAGGGGGGATATTAGTGAATTTCTTGGTTAGTGTTATAGCAATCTGTTGTGGGTCTTGGATGTCCATTTATTTATATGGGTTATATGCAACACAATCAGCAAAATATAATCACGGTCTCATAATATTTCCATTATTACTGTTATCTATTGTCATCTACTGTGTTTATTCAGAAACAAAAAAAATTGAAAAAAATAAGTAAAGTTAATTACTATGTTTATGCCTAACTTCAGCATACCTTTTACAATGTTTGTGAAGAAAAACACTTAAACAACCAGGTGCTAGGGTTAAAGATGGGGTTGTGGCGGCAGCTCCTTTTTTTGTTGATCAACTAACGGTGCAGTTTAGGTCAAGAAGGTATGGGGCAAAACAACGGAGAATTAATACCTTAATATTTATAAAAAGTAGGTGTTATTATTGTCTCAATCAGCTGTACAATGGAGTACATTTATAAAGGAAATTATTAAGTATCGTAAAATATGGACAATTAAGGACGATGGTGGTATTCCAACTTCAACAAATATTGACGGTGAGACATCAATGCCTTTTTGGTCTTTAAAATTAAGGGCAGAAAAAATTACTGAAAATGTTCCTGCTTATAGTGGATTCCAGCTATATGAAATTAAATTTGATGATTTTCTTAATCGATGGTTAAAAGGTCTGGAGAAAGATGGATTATATTTGGGAGTAAATTGGAGTGGCAAGCGGGCAACAGGTTATGATATGAAGCCAAAAGAGGTTTTGGAACGTATTCAATATGAACTCAGTTTAATTGATTAACCTTATTCAACTAATAGGTGCAAGAGTTGAAAATCCCGCTGCCTTAATGGTGGCTTTTTCTTATTGAGCTAACGATGCAGTTTAGTTTAAGTAATTGTTAACACACAAATATATTTTTATAAAGGAAAAAAAGGTTAGACAAACATTAGATAATATGCATTTCCTACTTAGGGTGTGAAGAAATTAACTAAAACTAAATGGGTACGATTGTTGAACAATGGTAATCGCCTTTTCTTCTTGAACTAACCTGCACCTTTTCTTCTTGAAGTAAAGGTGCAGGTTAGTGTAAGAAGGATTTGTTATATTTTGTAGCGAATTTAGTAATCTAAAAAGTTAAGGAGACTACATTTTGAAATCCCTAGAAATAGCTCAATTAATTGATTTAGATGATATAGTGAAAATTGATAAACAAGTAATCGGTAACAATTGCAGGTGTGAATATATTAGGAAAGCCATTGAAGAAGAGAGATGTATAGTTGCTAATGATAAGAATCTTATCGTTGGTTTTTTAATATTTGATACTCATTTCTTTGGTTGTAGCTTTATTTCACTGATAATTGTTAGACCAACTGAAAGACGTAAAGGATACGCTACATCGCTTATTGAGTATTTTATAAACATCTCGCCAACAAAGAAAATTTTCTCTTCAACCAATAAATCAAATCAAAGAATGCAAGAAGTTTTTAAAGCAAATGGATTCATACAAAGTGGTTTTATTGAAAATTTAGATGAAGGAGACCCAGAGATAATATACTTTAAATCTAAATAAGTTCTTGTTGAACTAACGGGTGCATATCTACAAAAAGCAGCAGATATGCTTTTCACTAATGTGGCAAGTTTGTTTTGCTAATCTAAGAATAAGGGAGCATTTGGTAAAAACCTAAATTGTTAAGGAAGAGGAAAAAATTGAAATGTTCTAAATGCAATAAAGAAAATAATAGCTACTTAACAAAATGTAAATATTGCGGCAATAGATTTTTACCTTTAGAAACAAATAGAACAGAATTGAAGTATTGTGAATGTGGTTGTCCAGTTCCATTAACAAAGGGAAAAGGATATTGTGTAAATTGTAAAGAAGAAGTATCTAGTTTTGAACTTTTGAATTAGTATGAGAGGTTTTCTTATGTTCTTTAACACTATGGAACAAGAGTTGAAGTAGTTTTTCTATTCTCATTAAGCTAAAGTGAGCAGTAGTGAAAAGGCAGCGGAGCATCCGTTGTGGTTTCGCTTTTTTCGTGCCCAAGTAAACTTTGAATAACATCAATGGGAGCTCCGTTGTTCAATAGGTATGTGGCGTAGTTGTTGTGGATGGATTTCTTTGTTGATCGCTGCACGACTTGATATTCGTTTTATGATGTACCTTATCTGTGCAATACTCATTTTGTGTGGCTGCCTTTCGGTAACAAAAATAGCTGGGTCTTTATCCTGGCGAAGGTCTAAGTATCGTTTGAGCCAGATTTCACACCGTATATTAAAATAGACCTCCCTTTCTTTATCTCCCTTTCCAAGGACAACATCAGAACGATTTGACCAATTAATACAATTCTTTTCAAGAGAAACAATTTCACCTATTCTACAACCTGTTTAAAACATAAATTCGAATAATGCTTTTTCCATTGGAGTAAAACAGGCTTCCCTCAAATGTTCAATTTCTTTTTCCGTTAGGAATTTTGGAATCCGTATTCCTTGTTTAGATTCTTTGATTTTCACAGCTGTATTTTTGGGTATATTACCTTCCTCGTGTGACTAACGAAATATCGATTTAATGAATCGAATTCGATGAGATAAACTTGATGGCTATAGGTGTTCACTGGATTTTGCTAAGTATTCCTTCAACTGTTCAGTCGTCACAGATTCAATATTCACATCATTAATGTGTTGGATAAGTAGCTTAGATTGGAGCCTATACGCTTTTAATGTCTGAGGAGAGAATCCTTCAATCCTTTTATCGGATTCATAAAGTTCCTAGGCTTTTGATAATAACAAAATAATTCCTCCTTATCGGTTATTTTAGAGGAATTATTGCCTTGATTATGGAAATGAAAAAGTTAGGTATTGAACTATCTGGCAGGTTAGTGAAATAAAGCAATCCTTGTTATTTTGTTATAATGGAAATAAAATCTTAACTATTATTAGGAGATAAAATGTTTGCGAAAATTAAGGTTTGGGCTAGGAATTTAAAACGACAGATATTTATTCTTTATTTTGCTTGTAAGGATTCAAGAGTACCTTGGTACGCTAAAGTATTTACGGCTTCTGTGGTCGCTTATGCGTTCAGTCCGATTGACCTCATACCAGATTTTATACCCATTCTTGGCTTTTTAGATGATGTAATTATCCTTCCGTTAGGGATAATGTTTGCATTGAAGATGATTCCGAAAGATGTATTATCTGACTGTGAAACTAAGGCAGAAGAAATGATGAAAAACGGTAAGCCGAAGAATTGGATAGTAGGTTCAATAATAGTATTGATTTGGGGTTTAATTACAATATGGGCTATTATAAAAATTTATAGCTTCTTCAGCTAACGATGGGCGATAGTTTAAGATCACCAGCTGCTTCGGCGGCTTTTTTTCTTGTTCCACTAACGGGCAGTAATTTTGAAGTAGCTTGGCAATCAGCTTTAGCCATAACTGATACCACAGTTATAATTTTAAATGAGATAGATGTATTTGATTGTAGTGATTTTAATATTATTGTACGCTCAACCCTAAATCAACAAGTGTCCTTTTACTTATTAAATATTAACCAAAAAGGATCATCTAGTACAGCTGGATAAAAAACATGGGAATAGTTAACAATTATCCTAAAAGGACGTGTCCTAGAGGGGATAAGGTTGGTCGTTAAAAGAGCAAATATCACAGTAGATCCAGAAGTATTCGATGAGTTTTATAAATACGCAGCTAAAAAGGGAATTAAGTTTTCGACCTGGGTACAAGTTTAAACGGAAGAATTCGTTGAGGAAGAAAGGCTGATGGAATAATTACGCAAAAAGCGCTCATAAATTTGAGTGCCTTTTTCTTTGTGGAAATAAAAATTAACTTTTCTCCACATTACAGTGATACTTGTCCAAACATAAAAGTTTCTTAAGAATAATTTAAAGTATTCCAGGGTAAAGGGGGGAATTAAACAATGAGTCGAAAAAGTGATCGTTCCAGAAATAATCGTAGCGAAGATGTACGTAGTGACGTTGATGTAGATGTTGATTTTGATTCTAGAAACAGAAATGAAGCAGAAAATGATACTGATGTTAGACTAAAAGATCAAAACAAAAATATGGCAAGAGCAACTCTTAATAATAGTGGAAATTCAAGAATCGATATTGACATTAAAGTTGATAGTGAATCTCGTGTTAAAGTACGTTCAAGATCTGAAGCTGATTCTGATCAGGAGCAAGAACAAGAACAAGAACAGGAAAATGAGCGTAGAAGACGTAGTTAGTTAATAGCCTTAAATAGGGGTACTGATTCTAGGGATACTAGCCTCTGGTACCCCCTTTGTTTTGGAGAATTATTTAGCCTCGTTTTTTTGAATAGCTATTTACGTCGTACTTGTATTTACTACTCTCCATAAATGTTTACAAATGTTGATTTAGCAACGTTTATGGATAAGTTGAACACATGGAAGAAAATGCGACGTAAGCAAAGTGTGAAAAATCAGGGTAAATTCACACTGTTTTATCACGCTAACAGGTGCAAGAGTTGAAGATCTGGGCTGTCGTTGAGGCAGCTTTTTCTTATTCTGCTCTAACGGTCAGTTAAGTTGAACAAGATTTATATTCCATTCAAAGAATATTTAATTATAAATCCTGCAAGATAAAACGGGAATTTCGTGAATAAACTATTTGCAAAAAATTAAATGCTTAAGTCATCTAATTTTACAACAGCAGATCTATTGGCAGGGTATAGAATCTTATCATCTAAAGATGGCATAGTGATAAACTATAAAGAAGGTATTGGTAGTATAAAAATTTCGCCGAGAGATAAATCTATATTCATATCTGAATTTTAAAAAAGGATTCCAAATGTGAAGACCAGAGATTGATTAATATTAAAACGCCGAACTTCATTGTTCAGCGTTTTTTCTAATTTTAAATATCAACATTAAACTTTAACAGAGCCAATAAATTAAAAAGAAAATAGAAGCGTCGGTTGACACTTCTATACACTAAAGAAGTAGTGTGTTTTGTTCTGTGATTCTTTTACAAGGTTAGTACCCGCTCATGAAACTTGCGCCAACAATAATTAAAAGAATGAATAGAACCACGATTAGTACGAAGTTCATTCTAGATCCACCACCATATCCGCCATCGTATGACATAATGTATCACCACCTCTTTATAGAATCTATATAATATATGGAATGATGGTAAATCTGAAATGGACAAACATGGAATTTTGAATATATAGATCAATCACTTTTTAGTTGTGATTTTGGTATAACAATTACGGAATTACGTCAGCTTTCGAACCAATAGTGCAATAAATTCGAGGGGCATATTCAAGTAACGGGTAGCGAGAGTTAAACAAAGGGGTGCTGCGGCAGCTCTTTTTCTTGTTCCACTAACTGGTCAGGTTAATTGAAGAAATGGTGGGTAGAATATTTTATTTTTGGGAGATGGCTTTTGATGTTAAAAGATGTTTGTAATTGCAAATTTACCAATTCATTTAAACTAGAGGCGGATTTTGTGGCTGACCCAATTTGGTGCAACGCATGTGGCTGGAATCTCGATATTGATGACTTTCCGTTGACAGATAATCTTAAAAATGCCTTATATCAATGGACTGAACAATGTAAGAAAATCCCAATTAATGAACATAATGCAATCGGGCAAAATCTTACTGAAAAGGTGAAAGAAGAAATAGGCTCAGAATATAGAATCATATTTATACCTGACAAGTAACAACCCTCAAATGGGCGAGGGTTTTACTCACGGGCAGGGTAAAATGAAATACTAACGGGTGCGTTAGCACAACAACTAAAAATCAATTTTTGAAGTTCTTTTAAATTTTTCAATCTTCAGCAATCGTGCGCTTTAGTTAAACAAGACCATCATTTCGATGGTCTATTTTTACGTCCAAAACTAGAAGTAGATTTCGGCGATCCAGTGTGAAATGTTACACTTAAACGCAGCAGGTTAGTGGATATGTGAATGATCGTCCACCTCTGTCTGTAAACCAATTTACATCCATTTGGGGAATTTAAAGGGCAAAACACCCTTAACGGAAATCAGGGAACAGTTTCAGTATTTAATATTCAAGATGATGGTAGTTTAGTAAGATTGCAGGTTGCCGCCTGGACTAACTATCCATACTATGGGTCGCAAGGCTTAGCTGTTCTTTGATTCTAATGGATACACCATACTGTTCGAACTAGAAATCTTGCTTGCAATTATGTTGTCTCATAATAAAAGCCACCAGTATGGGGCAGCCTTGTTCCATTTGTTTTTCATCATTGATTTTAATTTTCCGCTAATACCCTATTACACTTGTCCATTACGAAATTTATGTCAATACATATAATGTCGTATGGCGATAAGTAAATGGGGGTGAAAAAATGTCAATTGAACATTTTCATGGGCTGTGTCACAGACATATGGGTAGGGCTGTTGAAATCAGAACCCATGACGGGAGAATTCATAGGGGAATCATTCATCGAGTTTCCAACAACAGAGTTTATCTTCAACCAATTGGACGACCTAGAAATCTAGGCGGTTTTGGTTATGGAGGCTGGGGCTGGGGTTGGGGCGCTGGAATTGCACTAGGTTTTATTGCGTCATTAGCTGTAATTTCTCTATTCTTTTGGTAGTTCATAAAATGATGTTGTAAGATTTATAAAGTGTTAAAGCATAAAAGCGCAAGAACCTCGATCAGCTAGGCGTTGGAGCTAGATTCCGATAAACTACATTCAAAGTGATCAACAAAGGATCATTTGATCGTTACTTGATTCAATAAAAAACGGACGAGAATTGTTTTTCGTCTGTTTTTTTCCTTATTATCAGTCTTTCACTTTATTTGAGCAATATGGTCTGTTTTGATATTAAGTAGATCCTTACTTGTTTTGTTAGTTGCTTCAATATAATTCATAACCAAGTAATGCCCAACACAGTACCCTAACATTTTCGGATAGAAACGTGATCCATACAATATGCTTTGATGTTTAAGGTCATTTTTTGGAACATCTTTATTTGGGAGCACTAAATTTTTCCACATTTTCTTTAGCTCTTCATTGGAATAATACGATGTCCAAGTAGCTAAGAATTCTTCACCCAATCTTTCACTTACTGCATTTTCAGCTAATCCTTCTAAAATGATTGTGTCCAGCAATACGTAATCCTCTTCGTTTTTTTGAAACTTGGATAATCGGCAAACATGGTTATACTCATGTGTAAACAATGCCCTTATTTCCTTTTCCATGTTATCCTCTGAAATAAATAAAAGTAGTTTATCCTTGAAGGCCAAACCTGATTTTCCGTTAAAGCCCTGTTTTAATTTAAGGTTGTTTTTATCTGATGGAAAAATAAAAATAGGGATATTTGGTCCTTCCCACGCTTTTTGAAGTCGTAGACTTTCTTCTTGGACAATTTCCCACACCTTATTTTTTTGTAATTCTTTCACTACCTCGTTTCCGTTCCCAAAAGGATGATACATTCCATGTAGAGTTAAGTAATCGTAGATTTCGGAAGCATGAGCACCCTCAAAGTGAACTGTTAACTTTTCACATATTTCAATTGGTTTATGATACGAATCGTGCAACCACTTATCTGTTCTAATAACGCCCATATAACCCCCCCTTACGACGCATTTTGTTTAAAAATACATTATGCACTTATCACATAAAGGTTCCTATTCCCCCCTAATAGACCTTTAAAAGTTCATTTGTGTTTATTAATATATCGTGAACAAATTTATCCCATTTTCATAAAATAATGTACAATTTCTAAAAAGGATGTGACTGAATTTGAATTACACTTATCTTGATTGTTTAGCAATATTTGGAGTTGGAGGTGCCCATCCTGGAGGCCTTCAACTAACAAAAGAGCTCTTATCAAGGGAAAAAATAGATGAAACAAAGTCGATTCTTGATGCTGGGTGTGGAACAGGGCAAACCTCTGCATATATTGCAGAACAGTACCAATGTAATGTTACTTCCTTAGATTGTAATAAAATCATGTTGGATAAGGCTAGTCAAAGATTTTCATCCTTACATTTACCAATTGAAGTTAAGCAAGGGAGCACTGAACATCTTCCTTTCGATGAGGATTTATTTGATATTATTCTTTCAGAATCAGTAATATCCTTTACAGATGTCTCCTTAACAATTCCTGAATTTAAAAGAGTATTAAAGCCAAATGGTGTTTTGCTTGCTATTGAAATGGTACTTGAAAAATCACTTTCTGAAGATGAATTGAAATCTATCGTTAATTTTTATGGAGTTTCTCGATTACTAACTGAAAATGAATGGTATAACTTATTCAAAAGAGCCGGTATTAAACAAGTTAGTGTAGAGAAGTTTAAACTTGAGTTGGATGAAAATGATGTGCAAAATGTTACGGATTTTTCACTTTCGGAGAATATTGATGATAAATTCTTTGAAATTTTTGAAAAGCACTTGCACTTCACAACAGTTTATAAGGATATACTAGGTTTTCGACTATTCAGATGTTGTATTTGAACTGTTCAAATCATACATTTCCTTGCTCTTTTCGAGGCTTTATTTGAGATTAGCTATTTGGGGGTTCAACAAGGTGTAATGCCATTTTCTTATTCAACGGTATGAGTTTGTGAAGAATTGTACTTAAAGTAACGAGTGCTTTAATTGAATAAATAGTATAAAAAACGCTAAGAGTTTTCGCTCTAAGTTTTTTTTATGCCAATTCTAATGTTATTTACAATGTTAAATCTGTTGCTAATTCTGTTTCGATTTTGCCTTCTAAATGCGTTTTTGTACTTCAAAACCGAACTACTTAAATTCACTTGTGGTAGTCTTTTTCCCGAGATCCTATACGGGGGAAAGACAATTCGTGAATAAGTTGCAACTTTTCTAATCAACATAAGAAGTATACAAATTAGAAGAAGGTGTATTATGGCGAAAAATTGTTATTGGTCATTCACTATCATTTCTTTAAGCATGGTATTTTTACTAATGTCTTCCTGTAGTCAATCACAAAGAAAAGAGGAAGAATACAAGACCAATAAAACTCCCCGAGAGGTTTTAGGTTTCTATACAGAACAGGAAGGAACATTACCAAGGTCTCAACCTACAGTTAACTCACAATTCACTAATTTAAGCATCATTGCACCCTTTTGGTATAAGCTTGATGATAAACGACCAGGCAATCTTATAGATTCAGTTACAGTAGATCATAAAAGAAAGGTTATTCAGAGTGCTCATGAAAAACACATAAAGGTATATATGGTTGTACATAATCTCTTTTATGAAACCGAGGAGAAGGGAAAGCAGGTAGCGAGTAATATACTCCATAACGATAAAAACCGCAATGTTTTCATTCAGAACTTACGGAATGAAATGAATCAGTTTAAATATGACGGTATTAATATTGACATGGAAAATTTGTATTTGAATGACCGAGATCCCTTTAGTCTGCTGATAAAAAAATTGTCTGACGCTTTGCATCTAGATGGAAAAGTGGTTACAGTTTCGGTCCCGGCAAACACAGGTGATTCCCGTGCTAATCCCTGGTCTCCGTGGTTTGATTACGAAAAGCTTGGTTTATTTTCAGATAGCTTAATGATTATGACATACGATGAGCACAACCCAAGAACAACACCCGGGTCAACAGCATCAGTCAATTGGACAGAAGCAACGATTCGTTATGCTTTGAAGCATGGAGTACCACCATCAAAAATTTTACTCGGTGTCGCTAGTTATGGATGGGACTGGGATACAACAGCAAATGAAACTTTGTATAGCTCCCATGCAATGTTAATGGGTCAGATAACAAAATATAAAGCTAAAGTTATATGGGACTCTCGTTCGCAAACACCTCATTTCAGTTACGTAGATAAAAAACATCATAGCCACCAGGCTTGGTTTGAGAATAGCCACAGTCTGCGGTTTAAGCTAAACCTTGTAGAAAAATATAACTTACGGGGAATCGGAATTTGGCGACTTGGCTTAGAAGACCCAATGTACTGGACGACCATACCCGAGAAAATAAAAGTAAAAAAGTGATGGAAATGGTCTACCAAGAAACAAGGAATGCTTCAGATGAAAGTGACAAGTTTGAATTTGAACTAACGGGGGCACGATACGAAGAACCAGCTGCCAAAAATTCTTGGTGGATTTTTCTTATTCAGATAATGGGTGAGGCTTCGTCAATAAATAGATAATGAACGTCCTGTGACATTACTCTCCTTAAAGATCTGAACTGTTTTACTCTAAATCTAAAATGCTCTGTTATATTTTTCTTGTCCTTGGACAAACTTATTTAGTCAGATTTAATTCAAGGAGGAATCAAATATGGCAAACGATATCAAACAGAAAATGGACCCGCAATATTGTATGAGTTGGGTAGAGAAACATAGCAACCCAATCCCTAATTGGTCAGCCGTTTCAAAGGTATCTCTTGATTGGGTAAATGAACATACATCAACTGGTTCGCCCATTAACGGATTCGAACTTCAGTAACAAGGAGAGACACACTCTCCTCTTTTTTATGCCTTAAGGTTTTTATATTCCTGCTTCAAATATAGCTCTAAAAAGTTTTTATTTAAAGTAAAGTGTGTACTTTATTAACAAGGTTCAACGACTTTTGTTATTCTGCTAAAGGGGAGATTAGCGACATAAGCTCCCTGTAACTTTCATTACCTTTTCTTGCTCGATTTTTAAGGGAGATTTAGAAGTATTCTACTTAAAGTAAGAGGGCGTATGTTCAATAAGGGAATCGCATATTGTACCATTTTTTTGAGATGAACTAGTGTTTATGGATAAGAAAAAGACCATCTAGTAAGGATGGTCTTTATACGCGTTTTGTTCCAACATATCTTGGATGCCAATATGGGTTGTTTGTGCTTGTAATCATGACTCCTTTTGATGAAGAAGCCATAATCATTTTACCATTCCCGATATACATGGCAACATGTGTTGGGCTACTTGCCTTGGTTGGAGCATAAAACATTAAATCACCTGGTTGAATATAATTATAGATACGATATCCGTTACCGTAGAACATTTGGGCGGCTGTGCGATTTAGTGTTTTTCCAGCCCTTGCGTAGGAATACTTAATAAATCCTGAACAATCAAAACCACTTGGTGACATCCCACCCCATTGATAAGGTACTCCAATATTAGACTTCGCAACCGAAACTGCTTTTGTATGATAATAAGCTGCTTCCGCTTTATCACCCATGTTAGCAAACAAAGAGCTGAAAGAAACTATAATGATAAAAGCTACGACGAATTTCTTAAGCATGTTTGTTACCTCCTAGTGTGATTTGGTAGTTTAAATATACTAGAAAGGTGTAACAGTGATATCACAGCAAAATTACAAATTCATTAAAAATTATTTTGATATAATTTTATGTTTGTTACTATTGTTAAATAAGAATATCAACATCATACATTAACAGTGCCAACAAAAAATCAAATGATTTTGGCAAAAAATAAGACCCTTCGATTTATGAAAATCAAGGGTCTTACCTAATATTTAAAAATAATCTAATTATGGGTCTTTTCAAGAGCTAGTTTTATACCAAAACCTATCAGTATAGTACCTGTGATTCCTTCAACAATATTTTGTGTTTTAGGTTTTTTCATAAAAGCACTAATCTGATTAATTAAATAGACATAAAGTAAAAACCATACGGCAGTCAATACAGTATAAGTGATACCCATTATTAGAAACGGGAAAAAGGTATTGCTTCCAGAGTCAACGAATTGAGGCAAAAAGGTTAAGAAAAAGACAGCAACTTTGGGATTTAGTATATTTGTAAGGAAACCTTGTTTAAAACAAGACGTGTTTACAAACTGGCTTTTTGTGTTCATCTCAAGGCTTGCTGCTTCTTCCTTATTCTTCAAAGACCATAATGTCTTAACACCCAGATAAATTAAGTAGACAGCACCCACGTATTTGAAGACTGAAAATAAGTACGCTGATTTCACAATGATGGCTGAAAGTCCTAAAACGGCAGCAGAAGTATGGATAAGAAGGGCACAACAGGTACCTAAAGCAGTTTTAAGACCACCGATTCGCCCAACGGTGACAGTATTTTTTGTAGCAATTGCAGTGTCGGGACCAGGTAATATTATTAGAAAAATACACATAAGAACAAACAGATAAAAGTTTTCCATTTTATTAACACCTTTCTGATAATGAAAAGTTCTGAATATGTAATTCTTACATTGTATTATATATAAATCGTGTTATTAATTGAATATAAACCTTATTATTTTGATGTACTTGTTGAACTAACGGGACGATGCTTCTATAACGAAGGATCGCTTTTCTTATTCAAGTAACGGGGAAGTTTAGGTTAACAAGAGAGCGGCAAATCCATTGCTCTTTTATGTTGCATTTGACCCATTATACGCAAACTTTAGAGGGCTGAAAAACAGAAAAAAGAAAAAAAGACCACTCCTTTAACAGAGTAGTCAAAGTCCCATAATAAGCTGACAGAGGCTTTCTCTAAGAGTTTATGGTGTATGACAATTTAAAAGAACCACCATTATTTGACATATCTATCAATTAACTCAAACTCCGGAAAAAATAAGACTAGTTTTTATAAACTAGTCTCAAATAATAAGGCGTATATTCCTCTTTGTTCAATTTCATAGTTGATCGACCTTCCTCATCCAGCCGTAGAATCAGTATTGACGGTTCTGAACCATCTTCATTCTCTGTGGTGAAGCGCTGATTTTTGCGCTTCATGGATGGATAACGGGTGCTTTACTTTAACAGCTGCTGGATTTGGTGTTAGTAAACCATATGTACAAGGTGAAGGTGATAAAGCCGAGTGAACAAGTGCTGATTTAAAGTAAAAAAATTTCCCCCAAAAAGGGCTTAGCCTATTGGGAATTAACATGAACGGATGCATATGATAGGGTTAGCCGAAGCACCATAGCCGCTTAACCTCCCTTGCACATACACCTTAAAAGGAATTCTCAAATACAAAAAAGTGTAATTGGTTTTTCTTAGAAACAGATAACTGCTCCAACGATGATTAACAAGATAAATAATACAACGATTAATGCAAAACAACCGCCACCGAAACCGACGCCGCCGTAGCAGTATCCACCACAACCACCAAATCCGTCGTATCCACCATATCCAAACATTAGATAGCCCTCCTTTATATACATATTCCTTATAAAATATGCTGAGAAATTAAGGTGGGAAGGGCTATTTCCCTAGTTTTTATGAGGACAAAACTAGGGAATATGATTAAAGCAGTAAATAGTGAGCCGAGCGCTGCTGAAAAATGCCTAATTTTTTTATTCAAGTAAATGGCAGTATAGTTGTATAAAGGTATAAAAAGAATGCAATATTTTCCATTTTCCTTAAAAATTGTATGCTATAAAAACTAAGACTTCTTATTATATAAACAATGACATGGATGTAGGCTTTTTTTCATACATTAATTTGTGAGGTGATGAAATGGCAAGAGTAAGGGCTAGAAGTCATGAAGTAGATGAAATGGCAAGAATGATGAGAGCAGAAGCAGAAGGCGAAGGACAGCAAGGAATGTTATATGTTGGAAATGTAATAATAAATCGTGTTGTAGCACAATGCTTAGATTTCAAAGGTGTACCCACTATTCATGATGTAATATTTCAAGTACAAGGAGGAAATTATTCTTTTGAAGCAGTGCAAAAAGGGAATGTATTTTATCAAAGATCAAGAACTTCTGAAAGAAGATTAGCACAACAAAATATTAATAGTTGGAGAGATCATCCTGCGAAATATGCTCTTTGGTATTTTAATCCAACGGCGCCAGGGTGTCCTCCTACATGGTACGATCAACCTCATACTGGTCAATTTAAAGAACATTGTTTTTATGAACCAAAACCTGGAACATGTGATAGTGTTTATAGAGGTTAAGCTAACTCTATGAGTTAGCTTTTTTACATAATTAGAATATTTACACAAAATAAAACAATACTTTTAGTATTTTATCCAAGAAAGCAATATTGTGAAATATTGCACTTAAGTTAAAGGGTGCGTTGATCCAAGAAGGATTAACGCTTCTTTATGTTGAACTTATTGAACTAAAGTCGCAGGTTTGTTCAGCAAATCTTAATGAATAGTGTACAATAAATAATAACGAACGTATGTTTTTTAGGGGGAGAAAAATGAAGAAAGCACTACTGGTTATAGACGTTCAAAATGGAATGTTTCAAGAAGGTAATGTCGTCTTTAAAGGGGAAAGAATGCTACAAAATTTAAAAGATTTAATCGTACAAGCACGCTCTACTAAGACACCTATTTTTTATATACAGCATAACGCACCCGCTGGTAAACCTTTAGAGTATGGGACAAAGGGGTGGGAGATTCATCCTGAAATAACTCCAAAAAATCAGGATGTAATCATTCAAAAAGCAACTCCTGATTCATTTTATAATACTTCTTTAGATGAAGAACTGAAAAAACAAGGGATTGACCATTTGGTTATTGCAGGAATTCAAACAGAAGCGTGTGTGGATACAACTTGCAGAAGGGCTTTTAGTATGGAATATAAGGTCACTTTAGTTTCAGATACACACAGCACTTGGGATTCACAGGACATTACTGCCCAACAAATTATTAACCATCACAACGAAGTATTACGTTGGTTTGCCGCTGTTTACCCAAGTAAAGATATTACATTCGATAGCTGATTGTGAAATTATGTGCTTAAACTAACGGGTGCAAGAGTGTTATTACGGGGTTGCTGCGGCAACCTCTTTTCTTATTGAACGGGGCAGTTTAGTTGAAGTAGAGAAATGTCCCCTTTATGTCGGTTTGACAAATATTGCGACATAAAGGTGGCTTATGAAATCCATACTTTACCGAAGGATGTAGCAAAAATTGTAGATCATTATCAATTCATTGCTTATAAACAACAAAGCCCTAAAATATCAATCCTTTATTGCATATTAGATGACTTTCAAAATTAGTAGAATACACTTTCAGCAACTCATTGGATTGAAAGTAACCTTTGAGATTTAGCCATTGCTTTTCAAGACGGAAGAACAATGTAAGTGCGAAGAATGAGCAAAATAGGTTTCACAATAGCATTTGATTCACATAAAATAAAGAAAATTTTAGTTCTGGGGCTGGTAATAATGGAACTTCCAAAGAATATGAGCAATACCAGAAAAGATTTCAGCGAGAAAAAAAGTAATGAAATTTTAGGACTGGGAAAAGAGGTTGCATTAGGGCTTTGGATTCAAGTAATAGGTCAGATCATTGAAATTAAAGGTTTATCAGGGCTTTTGCATATTGAGGAAGATGCAAATACAATTGGTGAACAACAAATACTAACTGGTGTTTGGATTAAGACGATTGGACAAATATTAGAGGCTATTTCTGTATCAAGTCAAATAGGAGAAACAGATTTAATAAAACTGCTGCAAGAACAAAAACTCGCCATCACAGGAGATTTGCTTGTGTCAATTGGTTCTGCTTATGAAGTAATCGGAGGAATTCATGTACTTGAAGAGGAAACAGACAAAATTCCTCGCATAGTTCCATAAAGAAAATGATCGGACATTAGTAAAAAAAGTGAACATTTAGCGAAGAATGGAAAATATGTGCCGCAATACTGTTATAAGTTACAAACGGGGGCGTTTCTTCCAGATCAGCTGCCATTTCAGGCGGCTTTTTCTTTTTGAACTAAAGTGGCAGTAAAAGTTCAATGGTGGTTTAATCCATTGATACCATCAATAATATGACTAAAAGGATTCATAGCAAGTAAAGTGGGTAATCATTTTGAAAATTTATCAACGACTAGATGAGTTCTTTGGAAACTCTATTTATATTTATCCAAAAACATAAAGAATTATTATAATTTTTAATAAATTTACATTAAATATAAAGTATAATCAAAATGTTAATTGTTTATATAAATGAGTAGTATGCCGTCTCAACTTACAACCCAAATGAAAAGGAGAAATTTTTATGAGAGCGATGGTTTACCATAAATATGGTACAAAAGACGTGCTTAAACTTACAGAATTAGATGTGCCTAAACCAAAGGACAATGAAATCCTCGTAAACGTTAAAGCGGTATCGGTAAATTCTTGGGACTGGGATCTACTAAGAGGGAAGCCGTTCTTATCTCGTATTGGAGGATTAATAAAGCCAAAATATAAAATTTTAGGTGCAGATATTGCAGGGCGAGTTGAGGTTGTAGGTAAAGACATAAAACAGTTTCAACCAGGTGATGAAGTTTTTGGTGACATTTCTTGGTGTGGTTGGGGTGGATATGCTGAATACATAAGTGTACGTGAAGAGGCTTTAACGCTAAGCCAGCTACTATGTCTTACGAGGAAGCAGCAGCAATACCTCAAGCTGCTGTCTTTGCGTTACAGGCACTCCGTGATAAAGGGAAAATTAAGGAAGGACAAATGGTTCTAATAAATGGTGCTGGGGGAGGCGTAGGGACTTTTGGATTGCAGATTGCAAAATAATATAGGGCTGAGGTAACGTGTGTAGACAATTCGAGAAAATTGGAAATGCTTCAGTCAATTGGAGCGGATTATGTTATTGACTACACACAAGAGGATTTCACCAAGAAAGGTAAATGTTATGATCTAGTTATTGATGTAGTAGGAAATAGATCAGCCCTTGATTACAAGCGTATATTAAAACCTTTGGGCACTTATGTTATGGTGGGAGGTTCATTTTCTCGAATTTTACAAGTAATTTTCGTTGCTCCAATAATCTCTAAAACTGAACGTAAGAATATGAATGTTCTTATACACAAACCTAACGGAAAAGACCAAAAGTTTCTATCTGAGCTTTTTGAAGCTGGCAAGTTAGTACCTGTTATTGACAAAAGGTACTCTTTAAGTGAGGTTGAAGAGGCTATTCGATATCTTGGAGAAGGAAACGCAAAGGGAAAAGTTGTCATCACTGTATGAAAACTATTAAGGAATAATAACGAAGAGACAGAAGGTTGGCGATATTTTCAGGTGGTATCGCCTATTCTAATCAAGGGTTTCTTATTGCTTGTGAAGTAATTCACTTAAAGTAACGGGGGCTTGAGTTCAAGGGTATGCTTAATAAATAACGCAACACTTTTTTTACGAAAGGTACAGGAAAATCTCGTTTGAGAGACCCCTTATTGTTCTTCTATATTATATTTCTTCATCAGTTTCTAGGCTTGTTCGATTCCTTTTTCTGCTAGATACACTGATTTTGATTGCTTGCTGCCACGAATGTAATCATTCTCTGTTAATTCATTTAGTGAATCAAAAGGATAACCTTTCCAACTTCTCTGAGCATCCCCTAATCCATAATTTTCTGGAAAAGATGTTAAATGCAATAATATTAACGTTAATTCATGGAATTTAAAGATTGTTTAATTAATTTTAGTAAATTTACGACATAGTTTTGTGGGAGTGGAAAAGTATGGATTATTCATTCGCGGAGTATGAAAGAGATATAGAAATGGGGCACGAAATTGAGTTTAGGTATAAAGGGAAAGTATATATAAATATTAATGCAAAAGATGGGTATGGATTTAGGGGAGATTTTAAAGACATTGTTTATTATAAAACCCCTCAAGAACTTTTGGATAACGGAACGATAAATGGAAAAAAATTGAGGGATATATGGGACGAAGTTGCGGTTATTACCATATTTTAAATTGTTGTTAAAACTATCTTGTCTTATCCAACGGGGGCAAGAGTTACACAAGGAGGTGCTGCGGCAGCTCCTTTTAATATTGAGCTAACAGGGCAGGTTTGTTCAAGAAAAATTCATTCTAAATAAAGGAACGGAACCTAATAAATGGTATGATTTAAAAAAAGCGGAGAACTTTTTATGAACGGAGAAAAATTTTATGGGCAAAAGAGTCTTGATTTCTGCATTTATTGCTACAATTCTTGTCATAGTTATTCGTGCTATACTTCGTGACAATGGGATTCATAACTTTTTTAGCGAAAATTCAATAGGTGGATTTTTAATACAATGGAGCATTTATGTATTCCTTATATTGTTTTTTAAAAAGAAGGTATGAAAGAAAAGACTTTTGCATTTGTAACATCTTAGTTCAACTAACGGGTGCGTTTAATTAATAAGCAAAACGGGTCCATAATAAAATTTGCATTGTTCATTCTCAAATGGAAAAATAACGGTAGGCTATCACTTTTAACGTTGAAACTTTATTGGCGTTATCAATTAGGAGGCAATATGAGTGTAGGTAAACAGTTAATATTAGGATTATCAATCTATTCAGTATCGGCAGTAATAATATTTGGGTTACTTTGGTATTTTAATCCTTCTCTAAATGAATATCTTAGGAGTGCAATTACTACTTCTCCTATTTTAATATCCTTTGTCCTGACACGAATAATTGTTGATAGAATTAAAACAAAACAAAATGATTAATATCAGGATGTCCTCCTTGTTAACTAAACAAAAGATAAGGTTCTTACCCAACTAACGGGGGCTTTAGTGAAAGTATAAGGAGTTGCTTAGGCGACTCTTTCTTGTTGAACTAAAGACGCAGGTTAATTGAAGAATGATTTTTATATAGTACATTTTAATTTAGATTCATTTTTGTTTTTGTTTGAGAAACCTTAAGCGAATATATACCCCTAAACAAATTAAGCCTATAATAGCGTTGAGTATAACTTCCCACAATGGAGAGTAAAAGGATTTAGAAATTGCCCCTATTTCAAAAGCTAAGAACAAAATAAGCCAAACCCACGACTTATAGCGTTGATAATAAAATGATAACAATTTAAACAACTCCTTAGTTTTCTATCAGTCTATATTTTACACTATTTAGAAATATCTGTAATGAACCTTTTTCGTCAAATTGAAAGTAAAAGGGATATTGAAACTATGCTGTTCTTTTGTGATTTAGTCTCACACTTTTAATTTATTCGAAGCAAGATTGTGAAGTTTGTACTTAATGCTAATGGGGGCGATGCTTCAATTACGAAGGATCGCTTTTTCTTTTTCAAGTAACTGGGAAGGTTAGGTGAAGAACATGAAGAATATGAGTTTTTTGTTAAACGTTCTTGGTGCATATAATATCAAAAGAAAAAGAACCCATTATTGAGTTCTTCCTCTAGACATTTCACCCGTTAGCCACCCATGCAGCAGTTCTTCAACATCTGAGGTTAACGGGGAATTTACATTTCCTTGTTAAATTGATTGGAATCTTTATGAAAAATAGCTACTTATTTATAGGTTTAATATTATTACTCACATCACGATTATTGGATGCTGTATTGTTATCTGCTTCAGCCGTCTCCACCATCTCCACCATCTGGTTACCAATAACACCGCCTGAAACACCGCCTATAACAGTACCAATTAGTCCAAATGGAGCACCTATCATAGCACCCGCAACGGCATCATTAAAAGTTCCAACTGCTTCACCAAAGTCACTGGTACCTTGATTAGCATTACTCCCAGCCTGGTTGTTGCCACTTTCTTCTACATTCCCACCAAAGTTATTGCGTTCGTCACTGTGATTCATCTATTCACTTCCTCGTTTATTAATAGGGAATATGTTAAATATGAACGGACACCATTCTAAACATATACTACCCAGTTGAAGTAGTTTTACTCACTATATGTTTAGGAAGCACGCTTTAACCTCATTAATGCAGCTATAAAGGTATACACCAAGGGCATTGCGTTAAAAAGGTGCTTTTTTGTTTTTCAACAAACGGTCAAGTTAGTTAAACAAGATATTGTATAATATTGGTTATTAATTGATTGGGGGAATCAAATGTTAATCAGAGAAATAAATCCTGATGATGCTGAAGGTCTAGTGAAATTAATTTATCAAGTTGAAAGTGAGTCCCACTTTATGCTCTTCGAATCAGGAGAAAGAAAAATTAGTCCAGAGGAGCAGGAAAAAAGAATTGAAGCAATGAGGAAAACTGAGAATTCGACCATTTCCATTGCAGAAGAAAATAATGAATTAGTTGGTTATTTAATTGCTATTGGCGGCTACGCCCAAAAAAACAAGCATTCCGTATATCTTGTTATTGGTGTCTTGGCTCAATATCGAGGGGGTGGTATCGGAACAAAACTATTTCAACAATTAGAGAATTGGGCAAAAGAACATAATATTCACCGCTTAGAATTGACCGTAATGACCCGAAATGTTGCTGGAAATGGGCTATATAAGAAAATGGGGTTTAAAATTGAAGGAACAAAAAGGCATTCGCTATATTTTGAAGGTGAATTTGTAGATGAATATTATATGTCTAAACTGTTATAAAAAGATCTGTTAAAGTAAGGAGTGGTTAAGAACAATATGTACGGCTGCTTTGACAGACATTTTTCTTCTTCAACTAAAGGTGCTGGTTAGTTGAAGAAAGAATGCCAAGTAAATTTAAAATAAAATAAGAGAAGTTTTATGGAAAGGATGGGGATTATGGAACAGTGGGTTGATGTTCAAACACTTATCTGGTTATTTCCAATTATGTTTATCCTTCATGATTTTGAAGAAATTATTATGGTTGAAAGGTGGATGAAGAGAAATTCAACTATAATATATGACATATTGCCGAAAAGAATTGCGGATAGAGTAATTAAACAATTTTCTATGTCAACAGCCCAGTTTGCAGTTGTCGTATTAGTTATTTTCCTATTCGTAAGTAGTTCAACAGTTATGGCAACCAATATGTAATTCAAGGTTTACTTGGTAATATTTATATTTTTACCATTATTACAACGGTTTTTTTTCTACACGCTTTTACTCATATTGGTCAATCTATCATTCTTCGTTCAGTTACGCCCGGTGCATTTACTTCGTTGATTGTTATCATTCCATACAGTTTAGTTTTATATCGTTCATTATTAGTGAATGAAGTAATTACATGGGAAATTATTTTTCTATGCTTACCTTTTTGTCTCTTAATTATCCCAGTTGCTTTGCTTGCTCATTGGATTGGAAAAAAAGTAGTATAGAAATCTAATATGCTAATTTTACTACCATGAAAATAAGTTTCTTCAACATTAGAAAAATGACAATACTTAAGAAGACCCTGCTCAATCGTTAAAAAAAGAGGAGAGTGGTAATTAAAAAGTCTATGGATTAGGGTTGACTGGATTAAGGTCAGTATCAGTATTGACACTTCCTAACCATTTTCATTCTCTGTGGTGCAGTACTGATTTTGGCTGCATGGATGGCTAACGGGGTGCGTTTCTTCAATTGTAGTGACGCTTTTTTACTAACGATGCAGGGTATTTTTTATAACATATTAAGGGAAATATAGTACTGTATAAAGATAAAGTTGAGAAGTTATTAAATGGAGGAGAAAGTTATGAAGAAATTTTTATCCAAGAATATACATTGGCTATTAATTATCTTTGTAGTGATAAATTTGATTATTGGCTTTACTAACTTTACATATTCAAAAAAAGATATTATAGCAATATTTTTTGGAATGGTTGGATTAATAGGGGTTACCTATCTTGCTTTTCATATAGAGGTTCAGAAAAGAAGGGAAAAAGAAGAAAAATGATATTCCAGCATAAACAAGTTTGAACATTATATACAATATAAAAACAGGTACTTCTTGAACAAACGGGTGCTTTACTACAATAAAGAGGGCTTGCTGATGCAGCCCTTTTTTTATTAAGCTAATTGGCAGGTTACATGAAGAAGGATTGTTAATTCTATCTGCCCTATTGTGTAATTTAAATGATAAAAATAGTGGTGCTTAATGGATATTTTGTATGATGATAAATATCATCTACATTTAGGTTATTACGAGGATAACTGTGATTATGAGTCGGTAGCACTTAAAAGACAATCTGAGGATGTATGGGATGTATTCTTTGATTTTAAAGGGTATGGGATTAATAATATTACACCAGAAAACGAATTGACTTTAGAACCATTTGGAACCAGAATATTTTCCATCGACAATAAAGAATTCGATTATGATATTGGAGTACAGCAGTTTAAGCGATGGTTATCCATTAATAAAATAATCTAAATCGTTATTAATTAAGATGACCGCTATGGCATTTTGTTGTTGGACTAACAGGCAGGTTAGCATAAGAAGGTATTGTAAAAGCAATGGAGAATAAATACCTTAACCTTTATTAAAAAGTAGGTGTTAGTTTGTCTCAATCGTCGGCACAATGGAGTGCATTTATAAAAGAAATTATTGAACATCGCAAAGTATGGACTATTAGGGACGAAGGTGGTATCCCTACCTCAACAAATATAGACGGTGAAACATCGATGCCATTTTGGTCTTTGAAATCAAGGGCGGAAAAAATCATTGAAAATGTTACTGCTTATAACGGATTCCAAGCATTTTATTCGCAGGATTTCATAACCCTTGATATGGATTTAACGATTAATTGAAAAGAGTTCAGATCATTACGGCTCCGTGAAGGCATAGTGAAAT
Source organism: Neobacillus sp. FSL H8-0543 (assembly GCF_038592905.1). Taxonomy (GTDB): domain Bacteria; phylum Bacillota; class Bacilli; order Bacillales; family Cytobacillaceae; genus Neobacillus. Next base: position 3,703,965 of record NZ_CP151943.1, read on the forward strand.
AAAGGAGTTAAATGAAACTCCATATTTTACCATGTGATGTACATTCTCCACGCCGCCCCTGGAGGCTTTCCCTCCCATGTCTCAACGGGTCATTTGCCCTATCATTCCTTCGTCATGCCTATCCAAGGGGGGGAGGCCAGTTATGCTAAAGTGATGGGTCAATGCCCTTTTGTTCAATAAATCTGGTACTCCGTACATATTTGAAATCCTGCGAATAAGCCAACATTCGATAAGTGTAAAACTATTAATCACACTTTATTATTATGATTATTGAAGTTTACCCTTTCGGGGAAACTAGTGAGTTTTTCTAAGAATCTATTAGTTCTTATGCTGCTAAGGAAGTTAAGGGTTGTAATCTTTCTGGGCAATAGGATTCATTTAGTTTGGCTATTCCTACAAATATTCGAGCCAGTTTACCAACCAATTTCATAATTGATTTCATCTTCTTGATATTTTTTACCTTTACATTTAATGTGTGAATAGCTTTAAACTCAGGGTTGTTCATGACAAGGCTCATCGTCGCTAAGTAGATGAAACGCCGCAGTCTAGATCTTCCCCGTTTAGAAATGACAATTTGACCTTTCCACTTTCCCAAACTTGCCTCAGCTAGGTGCAATCCTGCATGACGTAGTAAAGAATTGCCGTGGGCAAAGCCACTTAAATCTCCAGCTTCTCCTAAAATACCAGCCAATGAAATTTCACTAATTCCTTTAATGGTAAGCAAATGATTGGCATAAGGAATTTGTTTAAGTACTTCTGTTACTTGTTCTTCAACTCTTTCGAGTTGTGTTGTTGCGAGGTCATATTCCTCTAGTAATTGTTGTAGATGAAATTTATAAGCATCAAGTGCCTGCCTAGTACCAATCGAATGTTTGGCTAAATGTATAAGTAATTGGGCTTTTCTTAATCCAGGCTGTCTCTTCATCAGTGACTTCCACCCGTTAACAACGTTTTGAGGTTGCATTGAACGCAATTCCATCGGGGTAGGAAATAAGCGAAGGGTTGCGATTGCCCCTTTACCTTTCACGTCTTTAAACACTTGTCGGAGCTCTGGAAAGACAACAACTACCCAACGATTTAATTGGTTGATTGAACTAACTAGACGCTTAACAATCACGTCACGGTTAGACATAAGAACTCGAAGTTCTTCAAATGATTCAGAAGTTGGACGAACGATGGAATAGTAACCATTCTTCACCATATCAGCAATAACTAGTGCATCATTTTTATCGCTTTTTGACTGGGTATTATCTCGATTCTCTTTGTTCCTTTTTACATGGTACGGATTTACGGTTACTACATCAATATTCTGTTCGAAAAGCCATTTTGATAGATTAATCCAGTAACGTCCCGGTTCCATGCCGACTATAGTTGTATCTAAGTTATTGGTCCTTTTAAGTTTGTTAATCCAGTTTAATAAAATAGTAAATCCCTCATGTTATTTTCAAATGTGATAGGATCGCCGACAATAATTCCACGGAAATTTACAGCACGAGCGACATGAAATTGTTGAGCAATGTCCACACCAACAACAAGGTGTTTATCGGAAATTCTTTCTATTAGTTGATTTTGTTTATCTTGCATTTTAAACTTCATAGTAGGGGTTCCTCCTAAGATTTTGAGTTAGAGTGGTGTCTATACTCATATCTTACTGAGGAGCTCCTTTTTAATCAAAGTCAATAATTAACTCACTACAGGAATGCTAAAGAAGCAGTTTAGTTTAAGAGTACTATTCGATTAACAATCGGGCCAAATTGTTGAAGATCAGCAGGATTTAAAAGAGATGATCTAAAACTTAGGAGCTTCTGTATCAACTACAGAGCAAGTTACTCTTAAATTAAAATAATTGGTATTTGAACGATTTCACGGTTACCCTAATTCTTATTAAATAAAAGGGCGTAAGAATTATACAAAGATGGACTGTGTCATTAATTTGTTATAGGAGCTATTAATGAAAGAAGAACAAGAAATTATCGGGACGGATAAGCCACTTGTTCTTCTCATTCTATTTTTTATTTTTGTTGATAATAAAGTATTAAATTAAGTAAAAAGCTAATCAAACTATAACGGTCTTACAGGGTAAACATATTTCGCAATATGGGTTGTTAATCATTATCACCTTGAGCACCATCATATACTTTTAAAATAATGCGACCGCGCCCATGACCTTGTTGAGATATTTTATGTGCTTCATCCACTGTTTCTAATGAAACAAGTTTTGAAATGACGATCCTTAACTTTCTATCTGCAATCATTTGGGTAATTGTCTGAGAAATAATTTTCGTTTCCTCAGGATAATACGGAATAAACGGTTTTACTGTTTTTAGTCCATACATACGTATTTTATCAGCTGATGGCTGTTCAACTAAAGATAGAAGTTTCCCTCCTTTTTTCACAACGGACCAGGATCTTTCTAACGTATCTCCGCCCACCGTATCGACAACCAGGTCTACATCCTGGACTATGTTCTCAAAAGAGGCGGAAGTATAATCAATGACAGTGTCTACTCCTAATAAGGAAAGGAAGTCTAAATTTCTCCCTGAACTGGTTCCAATAACATGTGCTCCCTTCCATTTAGCCAATTGGACTGCAATAGAACCAAATCCTCCTGCTGCTCCATGAATCAGCACTTTTTCACCTTCCCTTAATTCTCCGTCCCTAAATAGAGTAAGCCACGCTAAAATAGCACTCCCAGGGATTGCTGCTGCCTCTTGAAATGTTATTGTTGAAGGTTTAGGAAAAAGTTCTTCTCTTGATGCTATGGTAAACTCAGCGTAAGTTCCATATTTGCTCCGTCCAAAGACCTCCTGTCCGATGTAAAAATCATGTACATTGCGGCCAATTTTCTCCACAGTTCCTGCAAATGTTGTCCCAGGGGTATAAGGAAAGATTGCGGGGCGACTATCCTTAAAGTAACCTTCACGGTATTTCCAATCATACGGAAGTACTCCAACGGTATGAACCCGAATTAACACCTCATCAGAGCTGGGCTGCGGAATAGGAATCCTTTCGAGTTTTAATTGTTCCGGTCCACCGTATTGGTAAACTCGAATGGCTTTCATCATAATGAATCATATCCTTTCTTTATTTTTTTGTAATAGTCGGCCATTTTCGTCTTCTACATAAAATGTGACAATTATCCAATTTAACATTGCCAGTATGAAAAATCCAAAGTATATAATACTGTATATTGCTGTTTGGCTATCGAAGGCAACAGGGTTTAAGGGAGGGAAATTGTTTAACTCGATTAATTTGGTAGTAATTGCTCCACATATGGCAATGGAAATAAAGTTTGACAAACTGTATACACCCATACCAATGCCTGATTGCTCTATAGATAGTTTTCTAGATATCCAATTGGTTAGAGATGGTTGCATAAAAACATATCCAATTTCCGTGAGAATAAGACATAAAGACATGACCCAATACGTATATCCCGAAAGAGATGAGAGTAAAAGAAAACCAATACTAAGAAGGAGGAGAGATAGCCTTATTACATATCTGCTTCCTTTTCGATCAGACAATGCCCCGCCATATGACCCTAACAAGCCTGAAGTAATAGCTGAAGGAGCCAATAGTAATCCAATCCAAAACCCATTTAATCCATAAAATTGACTGAAAAGCAATGGAGTGATCAGAAATACACCAAAATTGGCAGAGGTATTCACTGCACCCATTATGACTCCATAACGATAGGTAGCATCTTGAAAGAGGTGCATTGGAATAAAAGGATTAACAGATTTACTTTGCTGAATAAGGAATAAGATTAATAAACATACTGATCCAATAAAAAGCCAAACATTCAGTAGGGTAATAGCTTCCATTAGACAAATAATAAAGACTGTGAGTAATCCTGCACCCAGAAGGTTCACTTTTCCGGCATTTTTTTGTACATCATTCGGGAACCATTTGAGAATAAAAGGAAGAGTTAGAATAATGAACGTAGAAAATAGAAATAAAAAACGCCAATGCAAGATTCCGGTGAAAATCCCGCCCAATATCGGGCCAACTACTCCTGAAAATGCCATGACAGAGGCTAGAATCCCAAGTGCTTTTCCACGGCGTTCTGCATCAACATAGCGAACAGGGGCTATCATCGCTAAAGAGGGAATAGATGATACACCAATTCCTTGGATCACACGGCCAACAATTAACAGAGAGAAATCTGGAGCAATTAAACAAAAGATGGATCCGGCGGAAAATAAAAGAACCCCAAAAACAGCAAGACTCTTCATTCCAAAGTGATCTGATAATTTTCCGTATATTAGGGCACCTATTGCTGAAATGATTCCCGAAACAGTGACCACCCAACTGGCAATAGAAGGAGATATTGTAAACTGTTCAGATATATCAGGTAAAGCCACGTTCAACATAAAGCTGTTTATTATCGCAAATGGGACCATGAAACAAAGCAAACGAATGACACGAGTTTCTTGCAGGACTGAAAGCTTCATGGTTTCCAGACCTCCCTATAAGGATTGTCACCACATTAACAGTATATTTCTGAATACATATAATGGAAAATATATATTTGTTTATATAATGATAATGTTAAGCTTATGAAAGGAGTAAAAATGAAATGGATTTGCTTCAGCTAAAGTATTTTCAAAAGGTTGCTCAATTAAAACATTTGACACAGGCTGCAAACAAGCTATATATCTCACAACCTGCTCTTAGCCAAACCATCGCAAGGCTGGAAAAAGATATTGGAGTACCATTATTTAACCGTACAGGGAGACAAATTAATCTAAATGAGTATGGAAGGGTATTTTTGAAAAAAGTTGAGATAGCACTTAATGCATTAGAAGAAGGAAAACGAGAAATAGCTGATATGGCAGGACTGGAACGGGGAACAGTTTCTATCGACAGCACTTTTTTGCCTCATTTTTCTGATGTCATCAATTCTTTTCGAACTTTCTATCCGGACGTTCAATTTACTATTTCCCAGACTACAACAATAGAAAAGAAAGAGCAGCTCCTAGAAAGCGGCGTTATTGATTTTTCTATTTCTTGCAAACCGATTAACAAAAATGGAATTTCAAATATTCCAATTCAGACTGAAGAAATGTTGATTGCCGTTCCCTTTAAACATCTCCTAGCTAATCGGAAGAGCGTTAAATTAAGTGAAATTTCAAATGAAGATTTCATCCACTTTAAAAAGGGACATTCCTTTCGGGATGCAACAGATGAAATATGCCAAAAAGCGGGATTTACAATGAATGTTGTGTGTGAAGCAGACGATGCAAATACAATAAAGGAATTATTGAAATCAAATCTGGGAATTGCTTTTTGGTTAGAATCCTTGTTGGAAAAAGATATTCCATTTCATTATTTGCACATAGAGGAATCTGAAAGTCAACGGATCTATTATCTATCTTGGTCGGAAAAGAGATACTTATCATTGGCTGCACGGACCTTTCAGGAACTTCTCATTCAACACTATAATAATGGGGATAGTTAAGAAAAAATACTGTAAAAAAACCAAAAAGAAGTATTGGATAATCTCCATTCAGTTCGACTAAATGAAATTAGAGATAACACATTTTCCTCCACAATAGGGCGCTCTTTTCTGTAACAAGGAACAGCGCTTATTTTCATTAAAAGGCCAGATTGTTGAATATAATTTGACGATGTGTCGTATGAATTTATATTGAAAATATATTCATTCATTAAAAATGAAAGGAAAATGCTATATGAAATCTGGAGGTAATAAGTTTCTAATTGTAAAAGCCGATGAAGTTGATTTAGATGTAAGGACGCAAATGTCTGAAATTTTTGCGGAAGGCTTCACTCAATGGCTTGTTTTTTTTTCCAAAGATACAAACATCATTGCAAAGGCTTTTGCCCACATGATTGTATTAGATCAATTTTATATAGCTATAGCAAATGATAAAGTTGCAGGAGTGACGGCATGTACGGACGGGAAAACATCATCGGTAAGATTAAATAAAAAAGAGCTGAGAAAGCACTTAGGCTTCTTCAAGGGAAGCATGGCCAGGATCTTTTTAAAAAAGGAGTTTGAAGCCTCTTTTGAAAATTCCCCTCCCAATACAGGCTCGATTGAATTTGTTGGAACAGCTCCCGAATTCAAAGGACAGGGGGTAGCATCTCAAATCATCCAGCATATTTTCGAAAATACAACGTACAACAATTACGTTATTGAAGAAGTTGCTGATACGAATACTCCGGCAATGAATTTATATAAAAAATTGGGTTTTGAGGAGTATAAACGGAAGGCTATCCCGCAAAAGGTAGCGAAAAAAATTGGAATCAATAATTTTTTGTCTTTGAAATATGTGAAAAAATAAGAATGATTTTCCGCTAGATGATAGAGCGAAAAGGAGGGAGAGTTCTGGCCTAGAATAAATGAACAATATGAAGCAATGAGAACGGCAACTAAAAACAAAATTCATACTGCTTCAATTAAACTATTTGCAAAAAAAGGTTTTGCTGCAACTAGTGTTCAGGATATTGCAGACACTGCAGGAATCAGTACTAGACTCTTGTACCCTCATTATAAAACCAATATGATTTGTTTAATGAAGTTGTTTCATATGCCGCAGCAGGATTAGAAAAAAACGTTGAAACGTTTAAAAACGATTCGTCTCCAGTTTAAATGATTCGCAGATGGTTATATAACCTCCTAAATCCCTGTTTTTTTATTCAATTAAAAGGGGCCTTAGTGGAATAAGGAGCATTAAAATAATCAAACTTTTTTATAAAAAAATCATACCTAGTTATAAAAGAAACTCCATTATGATCAATCTTTTTTCAAAATGGAGTTTTTCTATTTGTTGTTAAATAAAGGTTGAAGAGAACTTTTAATCAGTCTTTTTTATAACGCTACAGCCTTTTTTGTTATTCCACAAACGGGGCAGCATTCCTGTAATGAATGAAAGTAATGGTTTCTTATTTCATAAGGAAGATCATCTTTGTGAAAGAATGTACTTAAACTATCGGGTGCTTTCCTTAAAGATCTGGCTGCAAAAATAGCAGCCTTTTTCTTATGCTTGGAATTTAATGATTTTTTAGATAAGTCTCTTGCACTCCTCTGTTTTGTTGCAACAACAAGACTAATCTACAAACCAGTATTTTCTTCTTGGTTTTCTTCTCCGATGCTTTTCTTTTTATATTATACGACATATTCACACCTCACAAAAAGGGAGTACTTAAAATTAGTTCCCCATTCTTCATCTAATTCTTTTTAATAACAATCAAAATGTCACTTCATCAAATAGAAAGCTCAGCCATCAAAGTAGGTACTTTAGATCTGTACTTTTACTTCCTAAACTTTCGAGAAGTTTGCCTTAATCTATTTATAGAACCAATGACATAAGACAATATAGTTAATTCGTATTTATATCTTTATTTTTGTCCGTTTTTGTCTAAATGTGTCAGAATTTTATGCTGAATGCAGGATTGCTGGAAAGCATTTATATGACAATATGACTAAATCAAAGCACATGTTCAGATTGTGATAAAAATGATAAAATTCCTATAGTACTGTATGGAGGTGGAGATTTGTCGATTAATATTTATCAAATTCATATTAAAACTGACAAGATGGATGAAATTAAGGATTTTTTAGTTAATTGGCTTGAGGATAAATATGGTTATCAACCTGAACTTCAATTAAATCAGGATTCCTTCTTCCCATTCTTTGAAAATGAAGTTCCGACACATTTTGCTTTAAGTGTATTGTATGAAGATTGGATATCTATCCTTCATGATTCCTATGACCAGCTTATTGATTTAACTTCCAGACTGTCTGCTACTTTCAATACGTTAGTCATCAATGCAATAGGTCAAAGTACAGTAGATACATATAATTTAAATATTTTTCAAGATGGAGATTTAATACGTAAAATAGACTGTGGTGAAGGTTATTTAGGTATCGAACAATACGGTGAACCACTCCCTTTTGAGAAGTCCCCAATTGGTAGAAAGTCTGTTTTAGAAGACGAAGACTCCGATTTTTTTGACAATAAAGATATGCAAGAGTATTGCCTTCATTTTAATATCGATATCTTAATTGATCCTTCCGTAAAAGATGGGTCATGGAAAGTCATAAAAATACAGAAAGAACCAGAACTCACAAGACCTCCCCATAAATTGTCTTTTATTAATAAAATCCTCCTTCATGATAAAAAGAAAAGGAATTAGAGATAACGAAATCGATTAATTTGATTGTGAAGTTTTGTACTTAAACGGGGTGCAAGAGTTCAATATCTAAGCTGTCATTATGGCTGCTTTTCTTTTTGTACAACGGTGAAGGATAGTTAAAGTTGCAACGTTTTAAGAACTCATTTAAGCTTCGCGTAAATCTGTCCTAATAGGGCAAAATATGTTACGGGATTGTGCTGGAAAGCACATGCCTATTTTAAATAAGGAGTGAGATGAGTGGCTGATAAAAACCAACGCAATCGTATCGATAATGATGCTGGCGAGGCAGTAGGAACTGGTGTAGGTGCTTTTACTGGGGATACCATGGCTTCTGCTCTTGATCCATTTGGTACTGTTGCAGGTGCTGTTGTTGGCAGAGCGCTGGACAATAAGGTCGGCGAAGGTGCCGATGAGACAAATGACAGTGTTACGAACCGAGAAGATTAGCCTTTAACCAAAATGAGGTACTGAATGCATTGGATTCCTCAAAAGGGAGTCCTTTTATTTTTATTAAGTTAATTCAGCTTTTTTTAGGTAAATTTCCAGTAAGATTGTGAATCAATTCACTTAAAGTAACGGGGGCTTTACTTTAACAAGGGTTAAGCCTTTTTTGTTGTTCCACTAACGGTCAGGATATCTGACGAGGGATGCCCCCGTAAAGTACGAACATCCCTTTTAATAAAAAATACGGATGGTACCATTTGGATATTATGATAGCCATATAGATAATGTGTCGTAGGATGATTGAGAGTTCAAGTTTTTAAGTCAGCTCTATTTTCTTTTTGAAATTTTAAATAATTTATGGATGATCGTACTTGTAAAAGAACCTAAAACTGCACTTCCTGCAATATCAGAGGGATAATGTTGTCCTACCCAAATTCGTGACAATCCCGTTAAAACCGAGAACCCCAACAGAATAGATCCCACGATGCGTTGATAAAAGAGGACTATTGTTGAAACGGCAAAAGTTAGTAAAGTATGTTTACTCGGAAAGGAAGAATCGAATTTAGAGGGGGTAAGTATACGTACTCTCCTATCTATAAATGGACGTGGCTTAAAATAAAATAACTTAGTTATAAAATGCATGAATAATGTAATCACGATAGACACTACTGCTTCAAAAAATACATTCCTTTTTCTAAAAAGCAGAAACACTAAAATAAAAAAGAAAACAAATTTGATCTTGTTGGAGGTAAGTATCATTAATTTATCGATAACCAAATAACGTCCAGAAAGTAAATTTATTACACGAAATAGTTTGACATCCAAGCTTATTCACCCCGTTTACTAGAATGTTTCTCAATAAATTGATAAATAACTTTATTCAATTCACTTGCTGCTTTTGTTGGGAGCTGATGTTTAATGCCTTCAACAAAGGTTATTTCGTTTTGAGGAAGTTTACTATGTAATTGTTGTGCATAACGAAAAAATGGTTTATCCTTTTCGCCATATATGAGGGAAATAGGCATATTGATTTTTTCAAGTTGATTCGAACTGTTATAGTCCAAACTGTAATCATAATATTGCAAGATGTTCCTTGCATCTCCTTTTTTTGCTTCTAGTAACATCTTCTCGAATAACTCTTCTGTATCTGAATTGCTTTTTGATATTGACCAAGCCAAAGCAGGCAATGCCCCAATTTTTACAAGGTTTTTAGCAAGAAGTATTCTGTTTTTTAGGCGCCAGTCACTAACCTCAGACATTCCACTAATAATGATTCCACCTAAAATACGCCCCGTTGATGTTGATAACAAAAATTCCAATAGGATAGATGCCCCTGCTGAATAGCCACATAAAAAGGCTTGTTTAATGTCCAGATGGTTCATTAGTTTTTTTATATCCTCTGCAATGAGTGGATAAGTAACGGGTTTGATTGAAAAAGGACTCCTTCCATGTCCACGTATATCAAAGGTAATGACCTGAAAATAACTGGATAGTTCTTCTTCCTGATATATGAAGTTTGTGGAAGTTAGAACAGGCGGATGAATAAAAATGATAGGAATCCCTTTTCCTTTTACAGAGTAGTAAAGGCTACTTTCATCAACTTCGAGGATTGGCATTATATCACCTCAATAAATAAAACCGTACTTTCATTTATTATTTGACATTTTTGTTGAATCATACAAAAAAGCTTGGTCTCCCTAACTTTTTTACAACTCAAATTCCCACCCATCCCTTAGAATGTTATATGTTCCTTGTTAGAAAGCTCGCTCCTTTCCGAAATTGGTAAGAAAGATTGTGAAACATTCTACTTAAAGTAACGGGGTGCGTTAGTTAAGAGGAAATTGAAAATAAGTAGTAGAAAAATCTCAGTTCACTGAACTGAGATTTTTTATTTTTAATTAAAAATATCACAAAAAATTCATTGCAATTTGCTATACAAATTCATGTGCATTTTAAAGTGTAAATCTGAGTTTTGTGATAGGGAACGGAATCCGTTTACCTCAAACCACAATCCTTTGAAGTTTGAGGATGATCTCATTTTTTAATTAATTTAATTTGGTTCAACATGAACAACTACATCATAGACACAATGTTCCTTAATTAATTTATCCTCAACCATAGAGGCAATATCATGAGCGTTTTTTACATCTAAATTGGAATTTACAAGAATCACAATATCCACAACCACATTATTACCGTAATTTCTTGCCCTAATGTCTTTTACACCCTTAACACCATAACAATTGATAATGGTTGTTTTATAAGAATCTAATTCCTTCTGGTCAAATCCATCAGTGAGATGGTGGGAGGCATCACGGAAAATGTCCCAAGCGGTTTTACAAATAATTAAGCCAACGATAATAGCAGTAATGGGGTCTAACAAGGGGAGACCAAATTGAGCACCGATAATTCCAATGAAGGTACCTACACTGACCCACGCATCTGAAAGATTATCTTTTGCTGCTGCCATGACAGATTGGCTATTAATTTCACTTGCAAGTTTTTTATTGTAACGATACACAAAATACATAACAATTGCACAAAAAAGTCCTGTCCAAGCTGCAATTAAATCTGGAGATGCTTCTATTCTATTAAATATACTGGTAAATGCTTGAAATGTAACCTGAATGCCAACGCCCATCATAATAAACGAGGCTACCATTGAGGCAACGGTTTCTGCTTTCCAGTGTCCATAAGGATGATCATCATCTGCTGGTCTTTGGGATAACTTTAGACCAATTAATACGGCAATAGAGGCAATGATGTCAGTGGCATTGTTCAATCCATCAGCTTTTAAGGCTTCGGAATTAGTCATAAACCCGACAATTAATTTTAATGAGGACAAACAAAGATAAGCAATAATACTTATTATTGCTCCACGTTCTCCTCTTTTTAAATCCAAATATGCTTGTTTTTCCATAATATTTCCCTCGCTTTATCTCCTCATATATTATGGAACAAAAATATCTAGTGGGTCTAGAGAAACCTTTTGTCAGCCTTCTAACATTGTAAAAGGGATGAAAAAAAGTTTCTTAAGGTAAACAAAGATTAAAGGTTGAAATTCAAAAATGTTTTCATTCATGATAGAATATGGTGATGTAAATGGGAGAGTTTTATACTATCAAGAAAGGGGAAACATCAATGAAGAAATTATTTTTCTTAATCATTTTTACATTAGGAATGATTCCAACTATTGCTAATGCACATACTGAATTAACGTTTTCTAACCCTGAGGCTGGACAAGTTGTAATGGATAATCTAGCAGAATTAGTCCTAACATTTGCAGGGGAAATCGAATCATTAAGTACGATGAAATTAACGAAGGATGGACAGGAGATACCATTAAACGTTGAGCTACAAGAAAAACAAATGATTGGTACATTATCTACTCCACTAGATGATGGCTCCTATGTTATTGATTGGAGTATTGCGGGGGAAGACGGGCATCTGATTACAGGTGAAATCCCATTCTCAGTTCAAGTAGAACAAAAAGTAGAACAAGAGACGGAAACGAAAGAGCCAGATACCTCAGAAATAAAAGACAATAAAGTGGAAGAAGAAAAACAAAACGATAATTCTTCGGTACAAAATGACAAAAATTCATTGATAAAAATAATTATTCCAGTTGTGGTGATATTGATATTGGGCATTGGGTTGTTCTTGCTTTACGGAAGGAAAAGATAAGATGAATATTTTCATTCCTTTAGCTGAAATCGCTAATTATATAGTATTTTCAATCTTAGTAGGGTATGTTGCATTACAATTTGTACCCGATTCCTATAAACCAAAAATTAGTATTTCTAAAAGAAGTCTACTTTTATCCACATTAGGTATTTATATTTTTACTTTAGGACCTGTTGTTCAAACGATTTCCTATTTTAGCGACAGTGTTGGACTTACTTTAGCGATTTATTCAGTTTTGACTGACTTTCAAGTAGGAAAAGCATGGATGTTCATTGGATTTATGTCAGTATTCTTATGGATGACCATACTGCTAAATGGCTCTAAATATTTACAAGCACTATGGCTATTATTAATGGTTCTAGCGGTTGGGTACTCCAGCCATGTTGCATCGCTGTCATTTTGGGTTGGTTTATTTGCCCACTCCATACATTTTTTAATCGTTACACTGTGGACAGGCATATTGATACATGTTGCATGGTTTTCAAAAGATAAACAGAAATGGTCACAATTTTTACGTTGGTTTACTCCGTTTGCAATTGTATGTGTAATCATCATCGGCATAAGCGGTCTAATTCTTATGTTTAATGTGGTTGAACCGAAGGATTATGTTAAGTCATGGGTTTTACCTTATGGACAAATGCTACTCTTAAAACATATAAGTATTATTCCTGTACTGGTATTTGCGTTTATAAACGGTGTGCTCGCCAAAAAGGCAGCGACAATACCTTCCTTTAATCCACGTCCTTGGATAAAAGCTGAAAGTTTTATTATTTTAATCGTTTTTTATTTCACTAGTGTTTTAGGTACGTTATCACCACCTCATGAGGTTGAATTCACGGTAAGATCAGAAGGGGCTTCAAAATGGGTGGAATGGCTGTTAGGAAAGGACATTCTGACGACATTAAATATTGGATTAACAACAAATTTTCATGCTGTATTTTTAATAATGATTTCTCTCATTTTTTTAGCAATGATCGTGAGTAGTTTTAAAAAAGTAAAACCGATAATTGCTGTTTTTTTCGGATGTAGTTTTATTTTTGCGATGTATTTTGGCTTGATGTTAACAATGAACTTATAAAGGTGAAAGAACAGACCACTTCAAGATATATTGAGGTGGTCTATTAGTGTTAGATAAACGTGTTAGCGTTTCAATTGAGTTCCGATAGGGGTTCAACTAATAAATATTTTTTAGTCCTGTCTATTGGTTATTATCAACCTTATTTTGGAGATGGTTTCACAATCTATCCATACTAATTACTGTTTATATCTCTTATACTTAATATTGTAATCAAATAAACAAAGAGAGTTGAGGTAATTAATATTGAAATCTAAAAATAAACGCAGTTCTAATAAAAGTAAAATTTTTGCAATAGCTTTAGGCCTTGTGGCCATAATTGGTATAATATTGGTATTTAGTTATACTCCTGAACCTGATAAAGAAAATGCTAAACCGCTTGAAATGGAAGGACAGCCTACTATTGGTGAAAAAGATGCCAAGGTTCAAATTGTTGAAATGGGAGATATAATGTGTCCTGCATGTAAAGTTTGGAGTCTTGAGTTTTTTCCTGTTATAAAAGAAAAATATATTGATACTGGAAAAGCAAACTTCTCATTCACCAATGTTTTATTTCATGAAGAACCTTCAAAAATAGGAGCCCAAGCATTTGAAGCAGTTTATGATTTATACCCAGATTATTTTTGGGATTATGTTCATAATCTCTACCAAGAGCAACCATCAACTTCTAATCACGATGAGGTTTGGATAAACCAAGATGTAGTTGTTGATGTTGCAGATAAAACAATCCCTAATTTTAACAAAGACGAATTTATTACAAAAATGAATAGTCAAGAAGTACTTGACCAAATAAGTAAAGACGATTTACTAGTAGAGGAAACAGGATTAAAATTAACACCTGGTATCTTTATTAACGGAGTTGAATTAACTGACCCATTTGATATGGACAAAATAGATGAACTAATTCAAGAGGGGTTAAAGTAATGAGGACCTCTACTTCAAATTACAATGTATATTATTATGCCGCTGCGTGGTTGGTAGCTATTACTGCAACATTAGGAAGTTTATTTTACAGTGAAGTAATGAATTTTATCCCATGTAGTTTGTGTTGGTATCAAAGAATATTTATGTACCCACTTGCATTAATTCTAGGAATTGCAATGTACTATAATGAATATAGTATTAGAAAATATATTTTATTAGTTTCAATTATTGGCTGGTTCATTGCACTTTATCATGTTTTACTTCAAAAAATACCTGCAATGAAGGCACTTGAACCATGCAAGCAAGGTGTTCCATGCACCGTCGATTATGTAAACTATTTAGGATTCATCACTATTCCAATGATGTCATTAACAGCATTTACTTTAATTATTATATTTGTTTGGCGTGTAAAAAAGTAGCTTCGGCTGCTTTTTTATTTTTGTTATAATAGGATCTCGGATATATTATTAACATTAACATTAACATTAACATTAACATGCTATTTTAGCTGATAGGGGTGCAACTCTTATAGTCACATTAAACGCTTTACGACTTCTGAAGGTAAAAGACAAATAAGACGAGTAAATGAAAGGGGAGAATTATGAAAAGGTTACCTTTGATAATTTCAATAATGATCATTGTAATGTTTTTGGCGATGTGGATGCTTGAGAGAGACTTTACGGAAATAGATTTTCAAACGAGAATTATTATTCCAGCTGGTGCTAGTGCTTTATCAGGATTCATATCATACTTCTTATTTAGGTAAATATGGTGTATCAATAATGCTTTGGGCACCCCGTCATTAAAAAAAGAGTGAGATGTTTCCAATTGTAATACTAACGTATGTAAAGAAGAAATAATTTAAAGCCAATTTCTTCTTAAGGGAAAATCATATAATTTTGGTTTGTTTTCAATATTAGTATTATTATTGGATTTCTTTTTTCTCTTATCCCTTTCGATTAATGTATCAAGTTTTTGAATTGCCTTTTCTAATTCTTTTTCATTTATCTCACCCTTAGCATATAAACTGCATAACACTCCATATGCTATCGCTTTGGTATCAATATCGATATTTACAACTAAATCAACATCAGAGTTTCCGCTATGTCCTACCAATGTACTTAGTTTATTTAGAACTGGTTTCTCCATTTTTCCTCCCCCTATATAAAGGGGATACTAGGAAATATTACATCTAAAACCAAGTATCCCTTTTTAAAGTTAAATTAGCGTCTTTGTTCTTGTTCCTGCTCCTGTTCCTGGTCGGAATCTGCTTCTGATCTTGAACGTACTCTTGCACGTGATTCGCTATCTACGTTAATGTCAAGGTCAATTCTAGAGTTTCCGCTATTATTAATTCGTGCTTTAGCAATATTTGTGTTTTTGTCTTTTACATTAACATCAGTATCATTATCTGCGTCATTATCTACTCTAGAATCAAAATCAACATCTACATCAACATCACTACGTACATTTTCATTTTGATTATTTCTCTTACGTCCTCTATTACCGAAGATATCTTCGTTTCTCCATACTTTACTCATTTATTATTTCACCCCTTTACACTGTCTTACTTTAATTTATTCAGAAATGAATTATTAGTTTGGACAAGTGTACATTTTTTTGTAAAAAAAGATTGTAAAGTGTAATCACTATAACAAACGGCCAATCGCTAAAAGAATTCTTGTAGGATTAGGTGTTAAATACCTTGAAAAGGTTCTGCAATATGTCCAACAACTGTGGGAAAGACCTGTGAATCGAAGAAAGGGAATGCTGTTTACGTACGATGGTAAAAGCGTTGAAGGCAGCTATTAAAGAATAGCTGCCTTCATATGCTTAATATGGCGTGTAGTCAACATTTGGTGTATAGGTGTTATTTGCATTCCATAATAAAAATTCATTTATCCCCTGTGAATGCAAGGCACGAATCTGATCCTCGATTTCTGACTTTCCATAGACCTTATAGTTTCCTTTTCCAAGCCATGAGGCTGTGAAATCCTGAAGCCACGGCCGTGAAGTTGGCGGATTTGCTAACTTCTTTATTCGGCTGTTTTCAACTTTGGCATACTCTTTAACCAGGTGAAAAGGGGCTAAGTCAGGTTTAGGAATACCGAATATGCTTGTCCAATGACTTGGATAAATCATAGCGGATACGACATCAACGGACTCTGCTATATGGGAGAAGTTTTGTCCAATCCCCGGTGCTTCTGGAATGACAGTAGTATTTCCAAAGACATCAACAGAGATTTTAACATTATAGGGCTTTAATTTTTGTGCAGCATGTTTAACAAATTCACTTACAGCCAGGACTCTTGCTCTATCTTGAACTTTACCATTAGACTGAAACTTCCCTTTTTCATAACTAAGTTGATGTTCAAAGGATTCAAATTTCTCAGGGAATCGTACATAATCAAATTGAATTTCATCAAAACCAATATTAATTGCTTCATTAGCCATATCGATATTGTATTTCCAAACTTCCTCTAGAAAGGGGTTTGTAAAGGAATCACCGCGTCCATTCTTCCATACCCCATTGTTGGTCCTGAATGACAAGTGCGGATTACTATTTGCTAAGACATTATCCTTAAAGACAACGATTCTAGCGATTGTGTATATATTGTTAGCCTTTAATGTATCCATTAGTTTATTTGGATTTTTAATATATGGACGACTGGCAGGATAAAATGGTGAAGCTTTTGAGGGATTGAAAGTAAGATTACCATGATCATCTTTTATATCAATCACCATTGCGTTTAAATCTGTTTCTTTAACTAGTGAAAGTAGGCTTTCGAACTTAGGTCCTTGCGTGTTTGACGCTTTAACATAAATTCCCCTGATTGGACCCTGGGTGTGTGTCGCAGCAAAAACTGGATGGGTATTAAATGAAAAGACCAATAAGATACAAATAAATAAGGTTGCCTTTTTCATAAACTCACTCCTTATATCTAGTACTTAATAGCTTCTACATTTTAGAAAATATAATACCTTTAGTGGACATAAAAAAAAGACCTGACTGGTCTTATTTTTAAATTAATAATTGTAATCCAACTAGGATTAGTCCGATGAGAAATCCGCAGACAGCTCCATTGACACGAATCCACTGGAGGTCTTTTCCTACATTTGTTTCAACCATATCAATTAGTGTTTTAGTGTCTAATTTCTCTAGGTTTTCCTCGACGAGTTTTCCAACCTTTGAATGGTTTTTTTCGATAAATATTGAAATTTGTTTCTTAATCCAAGTTTCCATTGATTCGACTTTTTCTTCATCTTCTTTTAGTGTAGTAAGGGCATATCTAATTTGCGGTAAAAGATATCCTTCAAAGAACTGCGGGTCCTGGATATATTCAATCGCTTTTTGTTTTAACTCTTCAAGAAAATGGATGATTTTTTCTTCAGGCTCCCATTCAGAACCAATTTGATCCTTCAAGTTATTCAGTTCCTGTAACAAGCCTTCATCACTTTTTATGCTTTGAAGTTTCGTGTTTATGTGAAACAGGAGTGTTTGTCTATTTTGATTAAATGGATCTTTATAGCTTTTTACACCCTTTTGTATAAGGTTTTGAATAATACTTCCAAGTTTATCCTCGTTAACAATATTGGTAAATGATTTTAAAGCAAATTGCATAAAACCATCAACCTTAATGTTTTCAATGGCATCAATAGCCAGACTTCCAAGCTTATCTTTGGTACTTTCTTTTTGAGACCATTCATCAACTTCATTTAGGATAAAATCTAGTGTTTTTTCATCGTACTTTCTTTTTGATAGACGATCAATAATAAGGGGAAGGTAATGACTAATATCCATTCCGCTAATGATTGACTTTAGTTCTTTTTCAATAATTGGAGCTAATTTCTTACTGTCGACTGAATGGAGCAGATGGAGAATGACATTTATGACATTTTTCTGTACCCCCTCACTAGCTACTTCCTTTTCCGCAATTTCGAAAAGTTTAGCAGTGAATGGAATACTAGCAATTTTCCCTCTGATACTCTCTTTCGTTAGCCAATCATTTTCTAGCATATTGATAATTCCAGAGGTTAATCTCTTCCTGTTTTTTGGCAATAGTGCGGTATGAGGAATTGGCAGCCCGAGGGGATGACGGAAAAGGGCCGTTACGGCAAACCAGTCAGCGAGTCCGCCTACAAGTCCTGCTTCAAATCCTCCTTGAAGGAATGTACCCCAAAGGGAATCCTGAAATGGAAGGGTGGCAAGAAAACCTACTCCCATGACAGTTAGAGAAATTGTCGCTAAATGGCGCGATTTATTCTTTTGTTTTGACATCTTTGTATCCCTCATCTTTTAAAAAATTATTGTTCTTTGCTATTATCTCAATATAGACGAAAAAAGCAAAAAAAAACTCCTCAGATATTTGAGGAGTTATCCATTTTCCTTTTCTCAGGTCTAATATGTGTAATTAAACCATCTAAATCAGTAATGTAAAACTGCGTTTCAGGTACGGCTTTAAGGTAATGCTCTTGAATCAATTGATAATAGTTTACTCTTTTTTGCGGGTCAAAACGCAACATTGGGTATTCCTTGCGTTCTTTCACATATAAATCGACAGCTTTTTGGACAATGTCCATTTCAACTGGAATTTTTCGTTCATTTTCTTCAAAAAGATTATATGTTTCTTTAGACATATAAATCTTTTTAGAAGGAATCCCCCTTAAAATATCTGCTAGCTGGTTAAAGTCAATGCTGTTATCTTCCTGAATAAGTATTGTTCTGTATACACCTTTTGGTAAATTTTCTGAAAACTCCCTCACTGCCTTACGAACTTGTTCAATTGAAACATCAATTATTTGATACTCTTTTATATTTTTCACTCCATTTTGCAAATTACTTTCATCTGCGTTTTTCACCTTTTGCTTTTCAACAGGGCTTTTAAAGTACTTTTGATACATTACATAACCAGTTAATCCGCCAATTCCTATGCCGAAAAATGTACCAATTAGTGTAAACATAGGATAAAAGCTATAGGTAGTATCTAGATAGGAGCCTAGTTTATAAAAGGCAAAAACGGTTAATGCGATCGTAATCCCAAAGACCATATTTAATGAAAGGGTTTTCATTAAAAAGTTAGTAAATTCGTTCCATTCTTCACCGTGGTTATCCTTATCACCTTTTAGAAATTTTCTAACATCTTTTCGCATTTCTTCTGAAACATTATTGTCTGTGAAAAAGCCCTCTAAATATTCAACTTCACTTTTATTTTCATTTTTTAATATACATGCGGTTTTTTCGGTGTTTCCCTTTGTGTAATGAACATAAATAAACTTATCTTCAAAGCCCAGTTCCAGAATTTCGGTAACTCTTCCTAGGTATTTTGTGAATTTGTGCTTCATAATATTATGCCCCTTTTACATGTTCTTTATGCACAAATGAGCGGGTGCGAAATGCTTCATCCTTAGCGGTTTGCAGTATTTCTCTTGCTTCGGCTTTCGCTGCTGAAATCATTAGATTTGCTTCCTTTTCACTATATTTCATAATCTCTCTGGCATCCTTTCTAGCCTGGGTAAGAATTTCAGTACTAGATTCCAGATTTTTTTCTGCTTCAATCTTGTATTGCTCTGTGAGCTGCAGCTGATTTTCAATGTGTGATTTTCTGCTTTCCATAACACTGACAATTTTCTTAAAAACAAGCTTTTTCAAAATAAATACGAGAACGGTAAAAATAATAGCCTGGTAAATCATCGTTCCTAATGAAACAGGAAGACCGAAAATAGTTATATCTCCCATTCTAGCACACTCCTTTTATATTATTATGTTAAACGGTGAGCAATGTAAACCATAGTGAGAGTTACAAAGATATATGCCTGTATCGCACCAATAAACACGCAAAAAGCTTGCCATATTAGCATCGGTAAGGAAACAAGCGATGCAGCGAGGAGCCCGTGAGTTGCAGCGCCAGCCAATAGTGCTAACATTACTTCTCCAGCATATATATTACCGAATAGCCTCAATCCTAGAGTTAAGGTGGTAGCGAATTGTTCTAAGACGTTAATGGCAAATAAAGCTTTAAAAGGTTTGAGGAAACTAAGAAGATAATGTTTAAAACCATTCAAGCGGATGTCGATGAAATGTGTGTAGGCAATAATCATTATTGCGAGTGTCATGGTGACATGTGCATCAGCGGTAGGTGATCTCCACCATGATACGGGGTGTTCTTCTGCTGTTAAAATGGCGAAGGGGACTCCTAGAAGATTTGCGATAAATAAATACATTAATAATGAAACACCGGTAGATAAAATAAATAAGTTGTTAGTTGAACCCATTGAGTTATTCATGATGTCTTTAACAAATTCCAGGATCCATTCCATAAAATTTTGCCCTTGTTTCGGTGTTCGTGTCGTAAGATGTCTAGTTGTGAGGTATGCAATGAGGAAAACAATGATGGATGCAATGGTGGTTGTTAAAATGATTGATAAATCAAATGTTAGGTTAAACCAAACCACTTGTGGCCTCGAATGTCCCATATGTCCTAAACTCCTTTCTGATTGTAAGGTGTAAAGACGGTGAAAAATCAGGCATATCGTCGGTGTATGTAGTTTTTATATTGTTTGCGCTTTCATTATATGATTAAAGTCCTAGTTTTGCAACGAAGTTCACAATTTATTGCTAATTTTCTGATTATTAAGTATAGCACGGTTTCAACTGAAATTAACATAAAATTGGTAATACCTTTTCCTTTGTTTGTTATAGTTAAAAGACTGAAAAAGGTAACCAGTTGTTGGCTACCTTTTTTAAAAAATTTGCTGCTAATTAACAGCAATTTCTTCTTTGAAAGTTATTTGGATTTCATTTGAAAGGTCGTTTATTGAAAAATATGTTTGTGTATCCTCAAAAAACCATACATCATTACCTTCAACAAAAAATGTAATTCCATTAACTTCTTTAGTGAATCCAGCGTTTGATGGTGTTTCTGCAGAAAAGGCTAAACTAAATCCTTTATGTTTTTCTCCAAACCCAGCATATTGAGGAAACATCCGAACGGTAAAGGGCTTTTTAATTTCGAATTCTTTGTTAAACCAAGTAGTAGCTCTTTCGTCGATTGAAATAAACATATAAATACACCAGCCTTTTTCAAATTGTTATAAATTTAAAATCAGAGTAATCGTGGCTTTGGATTTAGGACTTCATTTCTTACTAATTCCAGGATATAGCTTTTTGGCTAATCTGCATGTGATATTATTCATATACTTTCGCGGGATTAGGAAACTGTAATAAAAAGTTCATAATTTGTCTTTATACCATCAAATAAGTGCAGAAAATCACCAACATCATTAGGAATTTACGGTTAAATAAAGGTAAATAATATAACAATATTTATTAGAGGCTTAAATGGATAAGGATTGGACATAGGATTTAGAACATGATGAGTATGTATTGAGAGTATGGAAACTTGGATAGTGTAGGAATATCAGTTTATTCCTGTCCTTAATGGGGAGAGGTCAATTGTTCTTTATTTTGTAACATACATATGTTGTTAATGGTGCTAAACTGATATTAATAACAATAAGGGAGTTTTTATTATGGGTCAGGATTTTGAAAAGCTTACGGATAATATAAATGAAATAAAAACTATGATTAATAATTTCAGTCATACCCTAGAAAATATTGAGAAGAGACTTTCCCGTTTAGAGCAAATGGATAGAATAGAACACCGAGTAGAAGTGAATCAAATCGACCTATCAGACATTAAAGAATCCTTAGAACGTATAGAGGAAATACAGAGAACAGAAAACAAAGAAGAAATACAACATATCAACCGCCGCCTCGATTCTCATTTAGTAAAATTGGCTAAAGCAGAAGAAGAAATTATCATTCTCAGAAACAAATAACTACTTCGCGAAAAAACAAAAAGATCAGATACCTAAATTGTATCTGATCTTTTTGTGACTTCCTATGATTTCCCCAATAATGCTTTGACACCATAGTAAAGTAAAGCGAAAGAAAATATTAGTATTGCTATTGCACCAACAATATTAAAAAATGGTACCAAACCACTCAAGAAAGTTACAGGTGGCATGCTATTTAAGGCAAAGCCAGCCAATATACAAGCTAAAAATAAGAATGATGAGTGCTTCATTTATTATCCCCCCTTAGAATAAGATATGCATATTAGTAGGGGGTGATTGGACATAAAATAAAAAAACAGACCAAAAAGGTCTGTTTATATAGCAATATTAAGAAAGTACTTCTGAACTTGGTAACACCATTTTAGGGTTATTTTGTTCTTCAGCACTTGCATTTTTTATTACTTCAAGATATTTAATATGATGTTCTTCCATATCAATGATTTTGAAAGTATAGGCATCATGAAGAAGAAGGTCTCCTTCTTTTGCTTCATAATTTTCAGTAAGGATCCAACCACCAATGGTATCAATATCTTCATCATTGATATCGACTCCCAACAAATCATTGACTTCGCTTACTAAGACCTTTGAGTCAATAATATAATGGTTTTCCTCAATTTTGCGAATCTCTGGGATTTCATCCATATCAAACTCATCACGGATTTCTCCAACAATCTCTTCAAGTATATCTTCAACGGTAACAAGCCCTGAGGTTCCACCGTATTCATCCATTAAGATTGCCATATGCATCCGTTCTTTTTGCATTTTTACAAGCAAATCATGAATCGGAATCGTTTCAATTACTCTAATAATGGGTCGGGTATAGTAATCTAGTGTCTTTGTTGATGGTTTTTCAATACCAATTAAATCCGTCACCATTTCCTTGATATTAACGAGCCCGATAATATGATCCTTATCACCGTCAATAATTGGATACCTAGTGAATTTTTCCTCTCGGATTACTTGAAGAAAGGTTTCTAATGTATCATCCTTTGACAATGAAACAATCTCTGTTCTTGGAACCATGATTTCTTTTGCAATCCGGTTATCAAATTCAAATATTTTATTTACATACTTAAACTCAGATTGGTTAATTTCACCACTTTTATAGCTTTCAGATAGGATAATTCGAAGCTCTTCCTCAGTATGGGCGATTTCACTCTCAGAAACAGGCTTTAGCCCAAAAATGCTAGTCACTATCCGTGCTGATCCATTTAGCACCCAAATAAACGGGTACATGATTTTGTAAAAGAGAATAAGCGGGCGTGACATAACTAGAGTAATTAATTCGGCTTTCTGTATGGCCAATGTTTTTGGAGCGAGCTCTCCTACGACAACATGTAAAAACGTTATCGTGGCAAATGCAATCCCAAACGATAATATTTGGCTAACACTCTCGGGTACTTCCATCCGACCGAAAAGAGGTGAAAGCAGATGTTCGATTGTTGACTCTCCAATCCAACCTAAACCAAGGGCAGTAATCGTAATTCCTAACTGACAGGCAGAAAGGTACTCATCAAGATTCGAAATTACTCTCTTAGCTGTAATAGCACTCGAATTTCCTTCTTCAATCAACTGGTCTATTCTTGAGCTCCGAACTTTAACAATAGCAAACTCTGAAGCTACAAAAAAAGCAGTTAAAGCAATTAAAATGGCTATGATCACCAAGTTAAATATGTCCAAATAATCCCTTATCTCGTTTTATAAACGAGTAAGGAGTCACCTCCTAGTAAGTGCAAAAATTAACTCGTTACATTAAGAAGGGATATCATTTAAAAACGGCCGCAGCAGATTCAAACTCTTTGTATACTTGGCCTTTTGATGTTCATCCAAATTCGCCAATATTGGATAAAGATCAAATAAATCACTTTGAAGCTGCTTCATTTGTTTAGTCACCGCTTTTATATGTTGATCCACTTCTGTATCACGAAGCTTCTTATCTTTTTTCATATCTAGCTTTCTCTTAATCTCGTCTAATGGATAATGCAAACCCTTGCATTCTTCAATAAATTTTAAATCCTTTAAAGATTCATCAGAATAAATGCGGTAATTTGATTTAGATCGTTCTGCGTTTAATAAACCGATAGACGTATAATAGTCAATGGTTCGTTTCGATACCCCAGCGATTTCTGCTAATTCGCCAATGCGATAAACAGCCCCATCATATCACCTCTACAATATAAATTAACACTAATTATATAAAAATAAAACTGTACAGTCAAACGTACTGGTTTGTACAGTAATTGCTATTAACATTTTATGGCGAGGGAGCTTGTTTTATGAATAAAAAATCCATTAAAGCTTTTCCTTGTAAAAGTAATAATTTAATAGTATATTCATAGTGGATTCAATTGAATATTTCCACAGGGGGAGCTGCTTCTAGCGGCTGAGAGTGAACGTTCGAGTTCTGACCCTATGAACCTGTTAGTTAACGCTAGCGTAGGGATGGTGGTTTGCCGGATATTAAAGCAATGCAGACAATCCTTAGGAAGTCTTGCATTGCTTTTTTTATTGTTTTTATCGGGGCGCCATATAGGCAAAATAGGTAATTTTCGAACGTTCCTCTTAGAGTGAAAGCTTAGTCAGCACTGCTGAACACAAAAGGGGGAAAAGTTAATGAAGCAAGAGCGCAACAACACATTGTTTTTAGTAGAAGTAGCTGTTTTTTCAGCGCTAGCCTTTTTATTTGATTTTATTTCAGGCCTGCTATCTTTAAAAATTTGGCCACAGGGGGGATCAATATCCTTTGCTATGGTGCCTATTTTTCTGATGGCTTTTAGATGGGGGATTAAAGGAGGAATATTATCAGGATTTTTACTTGGCTTACTTCAGTTTATCCTGGGATTTTCACAAATTTATAGCCCGCTTCAAGGGATCATTGATTATGGAATTGCATTTTCTGTTCTTGGGTTAGCGGGGATTTTTGGTTCGCAGGTGAAAAATGCTTTAGCTGATAATAAAAAGGGGAAATGGATGATATATGCTGTTTTTGGAGTGTTTATCGGAAGTGTCCTCCGTTATTTCTGCCATGTGGCAGCCGGAATTGTCTTTTTTGGAGAATACGCACCTGCAGGACAGCCTGTAGCCATATACTCACTTGTATATAATGGTACATACATGCTTCCTAGCTTTATTGTCAGTGCAATTATAGTAATCCTTGTCATAGGTGCAGCACCAAAGAAAATGATTCGAGGAAAATGACATAGGAATGAGTAAAGGAAAAGTGTCTTATACTTTTCCTTTTTTTTTCGAACTTTTGTCACAATATGCATTTTCTGAGCCGTGTTTTAATGATAAAATTACCTTATAAAGAAAGATAATCATTCTCAATTAACCTAGATAAGGGTGATAGATATGTTCGGATCTTTTAAAGCAGGAGACAAGGGAAAAATAATTGACATATCTAATGTTGGCCGCCTTGTTCAAAGACGATTGCTTGACTTAGGTATTATGGAAGGCTCGGAGGTATGTGTCAAATGTGTGATGCCTTTTGGCGGTCCTGTCATGATTGAGTCATGTGGACAATGTGTGGGACTTAGACGCAAAGAAGCCTCGTTAATAGAAGTGGAGCGAGTATAATGGAAATTGCTCTTATAGGTAACCCAAACACAGGGAAGACATCATTGTTTAATAATCTAACAGGTTCCTATGAGTATGTTGGCAACTGGAGCGGTGTTACAGTTGAAAAAAAAGTAGGAATCTTCAAAAACAATAGTGGGAAATTAATTGATTTACCAGGTGTATATTCACTAAATCCATTATCTAGGGATGAGGGGGTTGTTACCTCTTTCTTTTTAAAGGAACCAGCTGATTGCTTGCTGAATATTTTAGATGCTTCTCAATTAGAACGTAATTTACATTTAACACTTCAGCTTCTTGAATACAAAAAGCCAATGTATATTGGTTTAAATATGATTGATGTCGCCAATAATCGTGGTATTAAAATCAACTCGGATAAACTATCACAGGCTTTAGGTGTACCAGTTGTTCCAGTGGTTGCAAGAAGCGGTAAGGGCTGCGAAACGTTGGCCGAGGTAATATCTACGGAAACGAATCAGGCAGATTCGAAAATACTTGTCAATTATGGAAAAGAAATTGAAGCTGTGATATCTACATTATCCGTTACGCTCCAAGGAAAAACGGAGCATTCACCACGATGGCTAGCGATACAATGGCTTGAGGGTAATGAGTACGTACGTGATTATCTAGCCGATATTATTGATACAAGCCAACTAGAATCACAGAAACTTAAATTAGAGTCCAAAATTAGACAACAAAATAATAATGGTAAATCTCTGGCCAATTATATCTATCTTCAAAGAAAAGCTGCTATTGATAGAATTATTGAAGCTTCTGTTCAAAGAGAGAAGGAAAGTGTCCCTTTATCAGAGAAAATTGATTCAATCGTTACTAACCGTTATTTAGGAATGCCGATCTTTTTGGTACTAATGTATTTTATGTTTATGCTAACCTTTGATTGGCTTGGATTGCCATTGTCTGATGTATTAGACGGGTTTATAACAGGTCCAGTTACATTTGCCTTTGAGTATTTTCTAAACGCAATCCATGCTTCAGATTTTATCCATGCCTTGATTATTGAAGGAATAGTGGCGGGTGTTGGAGGGGTTCTTGTATTTGTACCGCAAATTTTTATCCTTTTCTTCTTTATCTCTTTATTAGAGGATTCTGGATACATGGCTCGTGTTGCGCTTGTAATGGATAGAATTATGGAATCTGTTGGTCTTAATGGGAAGGCTTTTATTCCGATGATGATAGGATTCGGCTGTAATGTGCCAGGAGTTATGGCTGCTCGAACGATTGAAACACCACGAGAAAGACTCATGACGATTCTTTTAACCCCCTTAATGTCCTGTTCGGCACGTTTACCAGTATACGCACTCTTCGTTGGCGCATTTTTTGCTGGGAATAAGGCATTTATTGTCCTTAGCTTATATGTTCTTGGTATTGTTGTTGCTCTAACCTTAGCAAAAGTATTTTCGAAAACATTACTAAAATCTGAAACATCATTATTCGTTATCGAACTACCTCCGTATCGGTTTCCACAGGTTCAATCGCTATGGAGAAGTACTTGGGATAAAGGGAAAGGGTTTGTGAGAAAAGCAGGGACATTTATCTTTGCAGGTTCTGTCTTTATCTGGCTATTGTCCTATGCAGGACCAAGTGGTTTAAAGGTGGATATGGATGACAGTTTCTTAGCGGCAATTGGGAATGTCATTGCGCCATTATTAGAACCAATCGGGTTTGGAACATGGCAGGCTTCAGCATCCTTAATTACTGGATTCCTGGCAAAAGAAGCGATTATATCTACAATGAATATTATCTATTTTATTCCCGAAACGGCTAGTTTGTCGGGAATGCTGGTTGATTATTATACACCGCTTGCTGCCTATAGCTTTATGGTTTTTATTCTATTATATATACCTTGCTTAGCAACTGTGGCAACGATTTATAAAGAAACAGAATCAAAAAAGTGGACTGCTTTTTCGATGATTTATGCATTAGGTATCGCCTATGTATTATGTTTAATCATATACCAGGGTGGAAGACTGTTTGGCCTTGTCTAACTTTGAAGGGGTGTAAATTATGATTGCAAATGTTATCATCGGTGCAGCGATCTTTGGCTATGCAACTTGGGCATTAGTTAAATTTATTAATAGATCTAAAAAAGGGAAATGCGCTGCGTGTGACCTTGAAAAGACCTGCTCCACCAATCAATGTGGGGTTCCGCCGAAGTGAATCGAGAAAGACTGCTATCAATGATACCAGTCAAGTGCTGATAAAGTAAAAAAAATTTCCCCCAAAATAGGGCTTAACCTATTGGGAATTCACATGAACGGATGCATATGATAAGGTAGCCGAAGCACCATAGCCGCTTAACCTCCATTGCACATACACCTTAATAGGAATTCTCAAATACAAAAAAGCCCTACAAGGGCTTTTTTGTATTTTTAAGAAAAGTGTAATTGGTTTTTACTTAGAAACAGATAACTGCTCCAACGATGATTAACAAGATAAACAAGACAACGATTAATGCAAAACAACCGCCACCGAAACCGACGCCGCCGTAGCCGTATCCACCACAACCACCAAATCCGCCGTATCCACCATATCCAAACATTAGATAGCCCTCCTTTATATACATATTCCTTATAAAATATGCTGAGAAATTAAGGTGGGAAGGGCTATTTCACTAGTTTTTATGAGGACAAAACTACGGAATATGATTAAAGCAGTAGATAGTGAGCTGAGCGCTGCTGAAAAATGCCTGATTTTTTTTATTCAAGTAACGAAGTAGTTTAGCTGAAGAAGGAATTATCAAATCGTACTACGAATTGTTATTTATATAAAACATTATAAAAGTGGTGATACAGTATGATAAATACATATGGATTAGTATTAAATCCTCCTATCGATAGGAATAAAGTTAAGAAAGTAGAGTCTGTTCTTGGTGTTGCTTTTCCCGATGATTATGTTGAGTTTATAACATACACTAACGGTGCAGAAGGGAGTATAGATGAAAATTATTTAGTTTTATGGGCAATTGATGAAATTATTGAATTAAATGAAGGTTACAGTGTTTATGAATTTGCTAAAGGATTAGTTATATTTGGTTCCGATGGTGGCGAAACGGCATTTGCCTTCGATACCAGAACAACTGAAATGCAAATTGTCGCTGTTCCATTTATAGGAATGGACTTAGATGAAGTAACAACGTGTTCAAAAACATATAATGGTTTCTTGAAATATTTTTTACATACTTCTTAATATATAATTCTTATTTCGCTAACGGATGCGATGCTTTAACTAGGCATCGTCCTTTTCATTGTTCGACTAACGTGCAAGTTAGTTGAAGAAGGATTTTTCAATCCCCTATGGTTTCAGAAGTCCAGATACTGTTGTTGAAGATGATGATTCATTACCAATTGAAGGAAGTTAATAAAGGCAAGCCCTTTTTTAATATTGTTCTGGTAAAATTGGACTAGTCATCATATGAAAATACTTTAGGGGGAGTTACAAATTGAAAGTGGTTTTAGGATTTTTAAAAATGAGATGGAAGTATGTAATAACAGCATTGATTGCTCTTAGTATTGGAGCTACAGCTGGTCCTTCACAAGAGCAAGTTGATAGGGCGAATGCTAAGGTAGATGAATTAAAGAAGCAACTTTCTACTAAAACAGAAACCGTAGCAAGCCTTGAAACAAAAAATAAAGATTTACAAGTGAAAGTAGATAAAGCAGCTCCATGGTTTAAAATGCAAGATGAGCGGAAACAAAAGGAAGCTGAAGCTAAGGCCGCTGAAGAGAAACGTTTAGCGGAAGAAAAAGCAAAACAAGAAGAAGAGGCAGCAGCTAAAGCTAAGGCAGAAGCGGATGCCAAAGCAGCCGAAGAAGCAAAAGTGGAACAATCAGAACAGCAAATTACAGAAGATAAAGTGAAGGAAATTATTAAGGATTATTCTTATGTAGTAAATAACGTTTCTTTTAAAAACGGTGAAATAAAAGCAACGATTGAGTTAGCACCAATGGAACAGTTTTCCGCCGAGGATTTAGCAGTTAATCATTACAGTCAATTATCAGATGAGTTATTAAACCATGAAGGCTGGCAAGTACTAACTGTTACATATCCTGATGCAGGGACTATTAGTATGAATCGTAACGAAAAGGAAACAAATATGGTTGGTGATTATTTCCCAACCCTGATAATTGAGGAAAGATTAAAATGATAAAACAAGCATCCTTAAGGGTGCTTGTTTTTTGGCTAACAATACAAACATAATTGAACCTGGTCTGTAAGATTTCAACTTTAAAGGAATGTTTACTGACTACTATTTGCGGAATAGCTTGTGAAGAAATGTTCTTAAACTATAGATTTCACTACTAAGTTTTTTACTTTTTGATTGTGTAGAGAAAAGTGCATTATTTAATTTACAAATCAACAGACATGTTTCAAAGGCCATATAACAATAATATTTAGTTATTGGATAAAATAATAGGTTGTTTAATATTCCTCGAAAGTCTGACTGCTATCTCTGATAGCAGTTTTTTCTTTTAAAAATGGCAGAACTGGTGTAAAATTACACTAGCAGGTCATGAAGGAAGGGTTTTTAATGAAAAGGGAAGAAATTATTAGACTGGTTTCCGATAAATTGCGCTTGATACGAACAGAAGCAGGATATACTCAGGATAAAATGGCTGAAATCATCGGTGTATCAAAGAAGACCCTTGTTCAAATCGAAAAAGGAAGGGTACTGGCAGGCTGGTCAACGGTTGTCTCAATAGTAGCTTTATTCAGAGAAACTGAAACGGTACAATTTTTATTTGGAAATGAACCTCTTGAAGTTTTGGAGACTGTTGCACGTGAAGGTATCGACTATCGCAGAATGAAAACATTAGGCGGTCGAATTTGGTGGAAAGATCTTACAAGGAAAAATAATTTTATTCTTCAACAAAATATTCTCAGTAAACATTTTCGGATTTTGGATAACAAAAATCATCGTATTTATAGCAGTTTTGATGAAAAAATGACAAAAATCCGTTTCAAAGAGTTAACGAAAAAGTGACCAAAAATATCTTATAGTCTAAAGGCGGTCCAAATGGGATCGTCTTTTTGTTAATATTTCAATATACACTTAAGAAGAATAGTAGTAAAAAGGTGAACGAATTTTAATTTCACACGTCTTATTCAATAGGAAATATGATGGGTGACGGGGAAAGAGAGGGCAGATAGATGGATGCATTGATAAAAAATGCCAAAGAGGGGGATCATCTTGCCTTTGCCATGTTGTTTAAAGAGAATTATCCATTCCTTGTAAAATATTTAATGAAGATTACAATGAACCCTGATACCGCAGAAGAATTGGCACAGGAAACGATGGTTAAATGCATTCAAAAAATCCAGCTATATAATGGACAAAGTAAATTTTCAACCTGGCTAATTTCTATCGCAACAAATACATACATTGACCAATGCAGAAAGTTAAAAAGAGAAAAGAATTGGAAAGGGCAGGAAGAAACCTCTAGAAAGTTGAAGTGGCACTTTGAAAGCAGGAATGAAGAATGGAACGATGCCTTGGCGGCACTAAGCAGGTTACCAGAGGATGTAAGAATCCCCATCGTTTTAAAGCATTACTATGGCTACACATACGATGAAATTGGTCAATGGATGGATTTATCTTCAGGCACAGTAAAATCAAGGGTGCATAATGGTATTAAGGCTGTAAGAAGGGAGCTGAAGCTAAGTGAGGAAACAGAAATTCACCAAACCCGACAACGAACAACTAAATAACCTAGACTTAGAAATACTTCATGAGATACAAGAGGGATTTAACAAGATGGATCAATTCCCTATCTATACTCCTGACCTTCAATGGTTTAATCAAATGGTTATCGATGAACAGCATAATAAAAAGAAAAAATTTGTAAAGGATCTGACCATTTTTATTATTATAGCAGTAATAATATTAACTGGAATAATCGTAAGTCTTTACCAAATGCCAGCGATTTTTATCATGCTTCAAATTATTACAACCGCTTTTATTGTCGTTTATACGGGTTCGATGTTTGGTAGGAAGGTGAGTCATAATGAACGGTGATTACTCACTACCTGTTATTTTATTTGTTGTAGCTATTTTATTAACACAGAGCGTTTATTTATTTTTGGATGCAAGGAAACGAAATCATAATTATTGGTTATGGGGTATCCTTGGCCTCATCCAAGCACCGATGCCAACCCTGTTCTACTTAATCTTTGTCCGCAAAATTTTCAAAAAAAGGAATGTTAATTCTTTGTAATTGGATATTTCAAAAAGATTATATTATTTAAACAGGTTTAGTGAACAGAAAAGTTTAGGTTGATTTGAGCGAAAGGTGCGAAGGACTCCTCGAAAATGCTACCGCATTTCCTTCGTGCGGTGATTAATCAAGAAGCTTATTCAATGTCCTGCGGGAGCAGCGGGACAGGTGAGACCCCACAGGCGCTGTGCGCCGAGGAGGCTCACCGCACGCCCCGCGGAAAGCGAGCATCCTGAAGCGAAAAATCAACCATTCCCAATAATTGTTCATAGCAACAAAGTTTGCGAAAAGGCTTAGTAATTTGTAGAATAATGCGAAAAGTGGAAATTGACATTTAAATGATCTGGTGATAATCTATCAAAGGAAGAAAAATAAGGAAAGGGAGGGTTACAAAATGATTGTAGTAAAAACATCTATTTCATCAACTAAATATCAAAAGGTAACCTGTCCTAAAAAGATCTCTTGAGTATTTATTTATAAATCTAAGAGGCACAGGTTACGTTTATTTATACGTAATCCTGTGTTTTTTTTGTCTCCTTTTTTATTGAGGCATACTGCACATTTGCGGTATGTCTTTTTATTTTCTTAAAAAGTAAGTGTTAGTACAGGCAAGAGGGGGAATACAGCATGTTTTCTGTATTAAGGAAATTAAGTTGGTTTTTTAAAGAAAATTGGAAGCGATATACACTAGCCGTTGCATTATTAATTTTTGTTGGGATACTCGAAGTAGTCCCGCCGAAACTAATTGGCATGGCGATTGATGATATTCATATCGGTGCCATGACAGGAAATAAGATAGCCGAATATTTGGTTATTCTCCTGGTAATTATGATTTCATCCTATGTTATTACCTATGTATGGATGTACAAATTATTTGGAGGAGCATTTCTGGTTGAAAGGAAGCTAAGGTCACGTTTCATGAATCATCTATTATCCATGTCACCTACTTTTTTTGAAAAGAACCGAACGGGTGACTTAATGGCTCGCGCAACGAATGACTTAAAAGCCATTTCAATCACTGCAGGGTTTGGGATCCTTACACTGGTGGATTCGAGTGTTTGGATGCTTACACTGATTATTACTATGGGATTTTTGATTAGCTGGAAATTGACTCTTGCTGCAATTTTGCCTTTGCCGATTATGGCTTATATCATGCAGGTTTACGGAAAAAGAATCCATACTCGCTTTATGGAAGCACAGGACGCCTTTGGAGAATTAAATGACCGTGTCTTAGAATCTGTTGCGGGTGTCCGGGTTATTCGAGCTTATGTTCAAGAGAAAGCGGATGCGGGCAGATTTCATCAATTAACAGAAGAGGTTTTTCAAAAGAATCTTAAAGTTGCAAGGATTGATTCCTTATTTGACCCAACTGTGAAAATCCTCGTAGGAATAAGTTATCTAATTGGACTGGGCTATGGTGCGTATTTAGTTTTCAATCAAGCAATAACCTTAGGTGACCTCGTTTCTTTTAATGTCTATCTTGGTATGCTTATCTGGCCAATGTTTGCGATTGGTGAATTAATTAATATTATGCAAAGAGGGAACGCCTCACTCGACAGGGTAAATGAAACACTTTCCTTTCAAGAGGTTGTAGAGAATCCATCACAACCTAAAGAGGTTTCATCCGTTGAGAGGATTGACTACAATGAGGTGAATTTCCGCTATCCTTCGTCAAGCGTTGATAACCTAAAAAATATCAATGTACAGTTATTGCAGGGACAGACACTGGGCATTGTGGGCAAGACGGGAAGCGGTAAGACCACATTTATTAAACAGTTATTAAGACAATATCCGCTTGGAACCGGTGAACTTGCCATTTCCAATATCCCGCTTGAAGAACAAACTCTTGATCAAGTCCGCCAGTGGATTGGTTATGTTCCTCAAGATCATGTTCTGTTTTCAAGAAGTGTTAGAGAAAATATCTTATTTGGCAACAAAGAAGCAAGTGAGCAGGAATTGGAGGGGGCTATCGATCTGGCCGCATTCCGTAAGGATCTACAAATGCTCCCTGAAGGATTGGAAACATTAGTAGGTGAAAAGGGAGTGGCCTTATCAGGCGGGCAAAAACAAAGGATTTCTATTGCACGTGCATTGATCAGGGATCCGGAAATTCTTATTCTTGACGATTCATTATCAGCAGTAGATGCCAAAACCGAAAAAAGAATTATAGATAATATTCGTCAAGCACGAAAAGATAAAACAACCATTATTACCACTCATAGAATGTCTGCTGTCGCGCATGCAGACTGTATTATTGTCTTAGATGAGGGCGGAATTATTGAAAAAGGAACACATGAGGAGCTCCTCATTCAGGACGGATGGTATAAGGAGCAATATATACTCCAACAAGTAGAAAATACTTTGGAAGAAGAGGTGAAAGCATGAATACAGGGAGGCGGTTAATCCAGTACACCTATGCATATAAGAAAATCATCCTTGCCGCTTTGTTCATGCTAACAATTGCTGCAGCTACTGACTTGGCAGGCCCCTTAATTGCTAAAAATATCATTGATAATCATATTTTAGGAATTGAGTCAGAATGGCATGAGACGAAAGGCGAAAAAAACACGGTGGAATTCCAAGGAAAGCACTATAAAAAGACACAGAATTTTACTGACAATGAAGAAAAAGGAGAACAGATACGAATTTTACAAATAGGGGCAAAATTTGTAGTCATTAACCAGGTTCTAGAATTTGATGGAAAGCGAAGTATGGAAGATGGCGTTTTAACGGTTCAAAAGGGAACAGAGAAAGCGGAATACCCAGCAAAGATACTTACTGGGGCAGAGGTAAAAAGGTTCTATCAACTCGAGATTCCAGGAATTGCGAAGTTGCTGATTTTATATTTCGGTTTGTTAGTCGTTTCGGCTATTTTCCAGTATGGCCAACGTTATTTGCTTCAAAAATCAGCCAACCGAATCATTCAAAAAATGCGAGAGGATGTATATGGTCAAATACAGAGACTTTCCATCCAGTACTTTGATAATTTGCCTGCAGGGAAGGTAGTCGCAAGAGTCACCAATGATACGGAAGCAATCCGTGAGCTATATGTCACAGTTCTATCTACATTTTTCACAAGTGCCATTTATATTACAGGTATATATGCGGCACTATTTATCCTGAATATAAAGCTTGCGATGATTTGTTTATTATTACTGCCTATCCTCTATGCGTGGATGATCCTTTATCGGAAATTTGCTTCGAAATATAACCATGTTATCCGTTCAAGAATAAGTGATATCAATGCAATCATTAATGAATCAATCGGAGGAATGAGTATTATTCAGGCCTTCAGGAGAGAAAAGGAAACAGAGAAGGATTTTGAAAAGCTTAATAATGAACATTTTACCTATCAAAATAAACTATTGAGTCTAAATGCCTTAACCTCACATAATTTGGTAGGTGTCTTAAGAAATCTCGTCTTTGTTGCGTTTATATGGTATTTTGGTTCGGAATCTCTAAACCTTACAGCAGTCATTTCATTAGGGATGCTGTATGCATTTGTAGACTATGTGAATCGTCTTTTTCAACCAGTACAGGGAATCGTTAATCAACTGGCAAACTTAGAACAGGCACTTGTTGCTGGGGAAAGAGTATTCAAACTAATGGATGAACAAGGGGAAAACGTCAGTTCAAAACGGGTTGAAAGATATCAAGGTAATGTTAAATTCAAAAATGTCTCCTTTGGTTATAAAGAGGGAGAGTATGTTTTAAAGAATATTGACTTTGAAGCTGACAAAGGGCAGACTGTTGCACTGGTTGGTCATACAGGTTCGGGAAAAAGTTCAATTATGAATTTACTTTTTCGCTTTTATGATTGTCAAGAGGGTGAAATCCAAATAGATGGTAAGAATATTAAGCAGATTCCTCGTCAAACAATCCGAGATCATATGGGTATTGTTTTACAGGATCCTTACTTATTTACAGGAACCATTGCCTCAAATGTGAGTCTAAATGACCCGTCGATAACGAGAGAGACCGTTGAGAAAGCCTTAAAGGATGTAGGGGCAGAAAAGATATTTACTAACCTGGAAAATGGATATGATGAACCGGTAATTGAAAAAGGCAGCACACTATCAAGCGGCCAGCGCCAGTTAATCTCCTTTGCGAGGGCACTTGCCTTTAATCCCGCCATTCTTATTCTCGATGAAGCTACGTCCAGTATTGATACAGAGACAGAGGCACTGATCCAGGATGCACTGGATGTCCTGAAAAAAGGGAGAACAACCTTTATCATTGCCCATCGGCTATCGACGATTCGCCATGCAGACCAGATTCTTGTATTAGATCGTGGAGAAATTGTTGAACGGGGATCACATGAAGAACTAATGATAGTGAAAGGAAAGTATTATCAAATGTATCAGCTTCAAAAAGGCAACAGCAAGCTTGCTATGTAAGTGTTCACAAAAAATTCACATTATCGGCAAAAAGATGTTATTTTTGTCACAGGTAAAAGGCTCCTATTATGATAATTTAAATTTGTCTAAGGTTTTTTATTCTAATAGGGGTGGGATGAACATGGCGGATTATGAAATTGTAAATATTATTGGAAGTATTATGATCCTTACTTATTATATCGGATATACGATCGTTAAATCATAAGCTGCAGACAATTGTCTGCAGTTTTTTTTTATTAACAAATGATTTATCAACTGGACTGTTGATTTCCGCTCCAGGCACTTCGCTTTCCGCGGGCGTGCCAGGGAGCCTCCTCGGCGCTGAAGCGCCTGTGGGGTCTCCCCAGCCCCGTACTCCCGCAGGAGTCTCGCGCCTTCCGCTCCAATCAACATTGTTATAAGATAAAAATGTCTTTTTTCAGAGTATAACAATGAAAGCCCCCTTCATTTCTGAGGGGGGCTTAGCCATGTTATTTATTTGTTTTTACCTGTTTACTAAAATTTAGCGTGATCCGCCAAGTTGTTGCTCAGCCATTTGAACTAAACGCTTAGTGATTTCTCCACCGACTGAACCATTAGCACGAGAAGTAGTTTCTCCACCAAGATTTACTCCGAATTCTGAAGCAATTTCATACTTCATTTGATCAAGAGCTTGTTGAACGCCTGGTACTAAAAGTTGATTAGAGTTGTTGTTACTTGCCATAGTTGAATAACACTCCTCTTAATAAGTTTGGGGTCAGTATGGTAGTGAACCATATGGTTAAATTAACCAGTGCCACATTGGCCTAACCCATCATGGGAATTTAGAAATTGGAGATGTGTCGCATACTTTTGTGTGGCTGGGTTAGCCGGAATTGCACCGGCCTTTAAGACCCTTGTTGGTGTAACCCACCTGAGTAAGTTGCTTGGTGTTGCTTTGTACTAGTTATTATGTTTAAAACTGAAAAGCTTATTCGATATATTTATTAGTAATTTATTCCATAACATAGTGCTGAAATTGTAACGCAAACTATATCTATAAAAAATAAAAGGGTGAATATGTATGCCAGTATGCCCCGTTTGTAATGGATTGCGTGAAGTATATTTAATTTGTGCCAATTGCGGTGACCCTATGATTGAAAGTGGTCGCTTAATGGATTATTATGACGACTATAGTCCCTATATGGAAATTGACTTAATGAAAATGGAAGACGGTTACCTTGATACAAAATCAGGGCAAAAGTGTCCGCATCTTTATTGTTGCCCATCTTGTCAAAAGGACGAAGTGATATTTATTAAGGAATAACAAAAAAAGCCCCGTTTGATCGGGGCTTTAAATAAATTACTTATCGCCAGCAGGGCGAATACGGGATTCTGTTTCAGTATCAAAGAAATGTGCTTTATTTAAGTCAAAGGCTAAGTCGATTTTTTCTCCTGGTGCAACTGTTACACGTGAATCGAGACGTGCAACAAAGTCTTGGCCGCCAATACTTGTATAGATCATCATTTCAGCACCTGTTAATTCTGCAACATCTATCGTAGCTGTTATCTTTGTTCCTAGTGATGCTTCAATAAATACAGGCTCATCATGGATATCCTCAGGTCTAACACCAAGAATAATTGGTTTTCCAACATATCCTTGCTCACGAAGGAATTTCATTTTTCCTTCTGGTACTGCGATAGAAGTGTCGCCAACGACAAACTTTCCATCTTCTAGTTTACCATTAAAGAAGTTCATTGCAGGTGATCCGATAAAGCCGCCAACAAAGATATTTTCCGGCTTGTCGTATACTTCTTTCGGTGAGCCCACCTGTTGAATGATTCCATCTTTCATAACAACCAAACGTGTAGCCATAGTCATTGCTTCTGTTTGGTCATGTGTTACATATACGGTAGTAGTATCTAAACGACGGTGCAGCTTAGCAATTTCAGCACGCATTTGTACACGTAATTTTGCATCTAGATTTGATAAAGGCTCGTCCATTAAGAAAACCTTAGCATCACGAACAATTGCACGTCCTAAGGCAACACGCTGTCTTTGACCGCCTGAAAGTGCTTTTGGCTTACGCGTTAAGTATGCTTCTAATCCTAAGATTTTTGCAGCTTCCTGTACACGACGATC
The DNA here is from genome assembly GCF_038592905.1 of Neobacillus sp. FSL H8-0543. Lineage (GTDB taxonomy): Bacteria > Bacillota > Bacilli > Bacillales > Cytobacillaceae > Neobacillus. Next base: position 3,742,419 of record NZ_CP151943.1, read on the forward strand.
AATTTCATCTTTTGGGAATTTGCGAAGCTTTAATCCGAATGCCATATTATCGTATACAGTCATATGTGGATAAAGTGCATAGTTTTGAAATACCATGGCAATATCACGATCTTTTGGTGCAACATCGTTTACGCGTTTGCCGTCTATGTAAAAATCCCCTTTGGAAATTTCCTCTAGACCAGCAATCATCCGTAATGTAGTTGACTTGCCGCACCCTGATGGTCCGACAAAAACGATAAATTCCTTATCCTGAACATGTAAATTAAAGTCTGAAACAGCTGTTACTTTATTATCGTAAATTTTAAAAATATGATCTAATTTTAATTCTGCCATTATGTAAGCCCTCCCAAAAATTGATTAACTTTAGTTTACCTGAACGTGGCTGTAATCAATATAGACAACCTGCACAAGGTTTTCCTATCATCTTTTGGGCATTTTGTTAGGCTGATTTTCTTGTTCAAAAAGGGTACAGGCCAAAAAGACTGTAAAGGCACCATAAAAGTCCTTTAAGTGGATACCTGTTTTTTCCACAAACTTATCAATACGATATTGCAGAGTATTACGATGTATATATAACTTTTTTGCTGTCAAACTGGCATTTAGATTATTTTCGAGAAAAATCTTAATCGTTAGATATAGCTCTTGGTCTTCAAGGAAGACGGCAGCAAGCTGATGGTAAACCCTAAGTATCGTCTCGTCATTAAGTGTGCTGGCAATGTAGGCGGGGAACATTCTTTCGAAGGTAAAAATATTTTTATTGCCGAGATTTTTTAGTGCAAATGAAAAAAAGTTTTGTTCCTGCCTGAAGTCAATACACATTTGAGTAGAGAATGGGTAGAACTTCCCGATATAAAAGGAAATTTTCACATAAAAGTCACTTTCTACTGTACTTGCCATAGTAATTAATTCTTGTTCATTTAGAGACAATTTATCTCTCTCTTCAATCACAAGGCCGCTATTACTATTCTTCCAAATAATAATAACATCTTCAGTAAAAAATCCCTTTAATGCGATCTCAATTTCTTTTTGGTCTATCCCATCACCACTAAATTGAAACTGAATAATTCGGAAAAAAGAGTCCGGATTATTGGAGGGAGGCTCTCCGTTTAAGAATAAAAACTCATACCATTCTCTTGTCACGCTGGTAAGAGGAGGTGATGGAAACTCCATCAGTTCGTAAAGTGTTCTTAGAAGGGTTAATTCATTTTCGGTTATTACTTTCTTAGGAATTCCAATCCATTCCTCAAGGGATTCGTCATAAAAAATATAGAATTCATCAGAAGGCTGTTTTGGACGGCTGGAAAATAAAATCGAGTCTTTATATAAAGGCATTATTTTTTTTAGCACAAGTCAACTTCCTTATAAAAATATTTCAAGATGATATTCCAATTATATCATTTTTTCCAAAGGCATATAAAAGGGCTGACCGTGGATAGCTATCTACATGTCAGCCTTGTTTTTGTGCTTTTGTTATTCACTTATATATGGCGGTTCCTCTTTTACGAAATCTCTTGCTTCTTCGATATTTGTTGTGTCATTACGGGCATGCACGGAACCACCTGACATGCCCTCATTAATCATTCGGTCAATATCTAAATAACTCTCCTCTTTACCCTCATATAATAAATCCTTTTTTGATGGATCTTCATTCTTTTTATTCATGTGACCAATCCTTCCCACAATTTCTGTTTAGTTTGTGGAAATGATTCGTTTTCATACAGCAGGCAGATAAGGAGTTATTCGTAGACGTGAAAGAGCATGAGTTCGTGAACTTGGCTTGTCAAAGCGTCAATATCTTCTTGTTCAGGTGTATTCACAGTCCATTCAATCTTTCCCATTTGATGATAAATACCTTTATATTGCTGTTTTTTAAAGTAAAAGGAAAAATTCCATCCAGGTATATTCTTATTTTCAAATAATGGCTTGAATTGAAAATGCATAAGCATTGTGATACCCCCCTTAGGCTCGTTGTACTTCTAGCTTACGGGATATCCTACAGACAATCCATATAAAATTTTTTAAAATTTAGTGAGTTGGAAAAATAAACGGCATAGTTGAGAAATTTTTCTTTCCTCAATTTCATTTTCATCAAAGCTCATCGGTTTTGAATTGACTTCATAAATATAATAGTTACCCGATTGACTGATTCCAGCATCTATCGAAAATTCACCAAAGTAACCAAATTGTTCGGACAGTGCTTTCCCCGTTTCTTTGACAACCATTTGGATGAAACGGTCATGTTCCTCCGTTTGCAGCAGTTGATAAGGAAGCAACTTACCACCAGTTGGGATATGGGTCGTAATCTGCTGTTCTTGGGATTGTCTTATTCCAACCCCAGTGACAATGAACCCATTTTTTTCTGCGTGTGCAAGTATCCGGAAATCAAAACGCTTTCCTTCATATAGGTTAGGACGAATTTCTTCCTGTGCTAAATAGTCTTTTTCAATTAGTTCCTTTTTCCACTCCAGCCAAAATAAATCAAACGAACGATATAATTTACTTTTATTTATGGCTGCTAACTGAATTTGCCCATTATCTTCAAGACTTAATCGAAAGATTCCCTTTCCTCTTGCAGATTGCGATGGTTTTAGGTAAATGCTTTCCCCGTTTTTTAAAAAAGCTGAAAGCCGTTTTTTATGATTAGCCAGGATTGTCATCGGGATATGACTTTTTAGTACAGGGTGGTCTTTTAAAAGGCAATAAAGCTCGTATTTATCAATAAAACATGGATTGAAAAAAGGGATATTTCTTTCTTTTAATAGTGAAAAGAAGAGCTGGCTGCTTGCATCCTGCTCTGACTTTCTAAAAGGTATCCGATTATAGACAAGGTCGGGAAACGGAACCGTTATCCGTTTCCATGAATTTTTTTCTGGAAAGTACATGTATCCATCAATGGAGGTTTCACCGACACCGTCTTGTGTAAAGATAAAGCTTATTCCATTGAGGGTAATGAGTTTCTTTTGCAGTTCAATAAATAGTATACCGTTCCCGGCAATCTCCCCCTGTCGATTACGGGCAGTCAATATTCCGATGAGCGGTCCTTTTTGCTTGTTCCTTTCATAAAGGACACTCATTTGAACAGTTCCTCGGGGTAAAGAATGGATTGCTCTGTAAGGAAAACAGCAAAGGCGATGGAAAGCTTTCGTGTTAATAAATCAAAATGTTTTAGTTCTGGATGACTGAAAATAGACCTTCCAGGTTTGGAGTTGGCCTCGAATAGCCAAACCCTACCATCTTTATCAAGTCCTAAATCAAAACCAATTTCGCCAATAATGCCTTCCATGTTTTTTCCGATCGCTTCACTTAGAAGTAGGGCGGCATGGGAGAGTTTCTCTGAATATAATTCACAATCATCTTGTGAAAATATTTCTGCGATTGTTTTTGTTTCTCCGCCACTTCTCAAATGGGTGGTTACACTGCCAGCTCCAGCAATTTTGGCTGCGATCGCTGTTACATGCCAGTTTCCTAAATCATCTTTATTCGTGTGTACGCGAAAATCAATGGACCGTGATTCATGCCTGAGTAAATGGATACCCTGTTGAACCAACATTCTGTCAAGGTTTTGATTAGCAAATACCATTTTAAACAAGCCTTCAACCGTTGAGAATTTGCGTAAACGATTCACACCTTCACGATCCTGATAGCGGCAGAAATAGTCATTTTGCTTCTTATCATAGATGATTTGGTGCACACCTAAGCCGAGGCTGCCATTTATGGGTTTGATATAAATATGTCCATATCTAGAGAGCATTGCTTCAATAACGGAAAAAGAGGTAAAAGGATGCGTTTCTGGTAAATATTCAGCTACTTTTGGGTCCTGCAGTAATCTCTCGTTAATATCAAGCTTATTAAAAAAACCTGGATTATACCATGGAATCAGGTAATCCTTTTGCAGACGTTCTTTTACCTTAATTAATTTTGGATTTCTTTCACTTTTCCGGTTAGGAAGACGATCGTAGATCACATTTGGAAACGGAATCTCAATAATTTTCCAATTGTTTTCTTGAAAAAAATATCCCTTCATTGTGCCTTGTTCCCAGTCGATATGCTGTTCACCAAACACAAAGGGGAGGGCACCAACCGTTTTCTTTACTGAAAGCAGCTTGGAGAAAAAGCTGCTTCTTTCGCCAATTGGGCGTAGCGGAAAGGGAGTGAATCCTGCTGTGAAAATTCCAATTAGCGGTCCGATAAAAAGTACCTGATTTTCAATAAATATGTGTAAGGGTATGGAGAAATCGGGAAAATATATCGCTCCTTGAATTCCCTTGCTGATGACAATCCTGTTTTCTTTTTCATCTGGGTGGGGAAGGAAGTCAACTTCGATTGATTTAGAACCGAAGGCAATTTTTTTTAGTTCTTTATCTTTAAGAAGTGCTGGAGGGCACAAAACGGTAAGTTGATTACTTTCTATCACTTCAATGATATAGCGTTTTCGCATAGTCTACCTTCCTTTCTTTACTGTCCGCTTCGGAAAGGAACTTCCCATAAAGAAGAGGTGCTAAAAATAAGGTATCTTTAATTTCCAAATTCGTTTGTAAAAGTACTTTTCTGCCAGGCTTTGAATTCACATCAAGAATCCAGACCGCTCCATTCCTAGCTACTCCAATATCAATACCAAGTTCGAATAAGGGCAAAAATTCCTTCTCGAGTAAGATAGGAAGATTGGTTAGGATAAAGCCTAGCTCATTGCGAATATATTCAAGTTTGGCTGGATATAGGTTAGCTGACCATTCATCGAAGTCAACTGCAAAACCTCCTGCACTCAAGTTCGACAGAATTCCTCCTGTGTTTCCTTTGCGGATTCCTTTTCCGCGCTCAACCCAACGACCTTGTTCATTCTTTTGTAGAAGAATTCTTATATCAAAGGGCTGTAACTCAGTAGTCACTAAATCAAGATAGGGCTGAAGAAGATACTTTCGTTGGTGAATTAAAGGCTTGAGCCATTCGGTAAGTTTTAATTCATTTGGAAAAATCCTCGAGATAATTTTCTTGTTTTTTTCTGTTTTAACATGAAAGGTTTTGTTGTTCTTTTTTAAATAATAAATCCCGTAGCCTTGGGAGCCGTTAATCGGTTTAATAATCAGCTTTTTCCTTTTGGTTAATTCATCCAGGACAATAGTACTATCATTAATAGAGTGAGATAGGGGCAAGTAGGGAGAGAGTACAGATGTTTTTAGTGCATGATATAGATCTAATTTGTTAGGGAGCCCATAGCCTAAAAAGGTGATATCTTCTCGGCTCTTTAACCATGAAACAATCGGGATACATTGTTTTGAATGCTCGTCATCACCATAAAAGCAGCGATCATAAAGGAGAGCAGGAATGGAAAATTCACAATCTATCCAACGCTGATGGTCAAGTTCGAACCTTCTGCCCTCAACTTTGAGGGTATGGGGATTAATTTTTGAAGGAAGGAAGCGGAAACACTCCATTCCACATAAATGGGCACGGATTGCGATTTCATCAATATAAGTTGCTTCACTTTCCATGCTTAATGTCATAATTCCGAATGCGATCATGCAAATTCCTCCTATTGTACATATTTGGTCAAATGGAGAGGTCCCATTTACCCGAAAAAGAAAAAAGGGTCTTGTTGGGTCAAATGTGGATGCCCCATTTGACCGAAAAAGGAAAAAATGGCTCGTTGGGTAAAATGGCGAGCGCCCAATTGCCCCAAAAAGGAAAAAATGGCTCGTTGGGTCAAATGGGGAGGCCCCAATAGCCTGAAAAAAGAAAAAAGCGCCCATTTGACCGAAAAAACACTAATCAATTGCACAGCGATGTATCAAAAGCAAGCATTGTACAAAATTGAATAATCGCCTTTGCTGAAGGTCTTATTTTCAGTAGACCATCATCAAAATTTTTCGAAGGCTTTGAGTTTACCTCAATTAGCCAGGGGTTACCCTCTTGGTCAATACCGATGTCAATACCAAGTTCACCAATTATTCCAGGTGACTGAAAACTAAGAGCTGCTGCCGTTTCAATGGATAAGTCTTTCATTCTAGTTAGTGTTTCCTTCGCATCCTTTTTGCTCATAAGACTGCCTAGGGCTATTAAAGGAGCTAGAATCTCTCCGCCCCTGGCAATATTTGATACAAACTCATCCTCTGCTGATATTCTTGCTACAACAGATGTTACATGCCAATTATTATTAACTGTCTTATGACATAGGACTCTAAAGTCCATTCCCCTAGATTCATAGGCAGTCAGGGAGATCCCCTGTTGGAGAATATATATGCGATTATTTAATAGGGGCTGTATATGCTGGTATATATCTTCAAGCCTAAAAGGATTAGAAAATTCTTCAGGTTTAGAAGTTATCGAAGATTTAATTGAATATAGATCTTTTTCCTTTATAAGCTTGAAAATATTTCTCCCTTGACTGCCATGTATCGGTTTAATAAAGACGGTTTCATGTCTTTTTATAAAATCAACTAAATTCTCTTTTGAAAAAATCTTTGTCTCAGGTATATGTGGCTGAAGATGATTCTCGTTAATTAAACGATCATGAACTTCCCATTTTGAAAGATAACGATCATTAAAATAGGGAATATTTAATTCTATAAGCTTTTTGCGAAAGATGGCAAAGTCGTCCGCATATTCTAGCCTGCGGGAATGGATTCGATTATAGATGACATCAGGTAAGGGAGGAACGAAGGAGTGCCATTTTCCATTATCAAAAAAATATCCCTGAGCGGTAAAATTCCGATAAGTAAACACATAAAAAAAACCGCCATTTTCTGATATTCCATGGTGCAGTTCCTCACAAAAGCTATGGATGGAACGAAAGTGAGGAACTTCTTTGCCTGATGTTTTAATATCGGTCAATAGAGCAATTACAGGCCCAAGATGAAGAGTGTGAATATCATTACTATATCGGGCATGAAATTTTATTTGTTTAACAGGTAAATAAAATTCGCTATATAAATTTTCAGGAAATAGAATTTCATTTGATTCCATTTCCTTGATTTGTATGTTGACTTCTATTGGTTTCTTCCCAATCACAAGTTGTACTTCTTGACTATTTTCTATTAGCAACTGATTATTTAGCTGGGAAGACATCTGGATCAGATTGTCCGTTCGATAATTAGATTTTCTGGGAATAATAGCAACCGGGGTTAGAGCAGACATATTCATTCCTCATTTGCAGGTTAGGATCCTATAAACTAGGCATTAGCTGACATAGTAACATATGTTTTTCTCCTCTGGATGGTGAATACCAATTACTCAATGAACATTCTCGCATTGAATATCATAGTTTGTTATAGTTAACAATGAATGTATTACCTATATTAGGAGTGGTATCGAATGGCAGTAAATGTACATGATGCAGCATACGCGTTGGAAAAAGCGATTCGTCAAAGTGACGAATATACGCAATTACAACAAATGTATAATGTGGTTAACGCGGATCCTGCAGCGAAAAATATGTTTGACAACTTCCGTCAAATTCAAATGAATTTACAGCAAAAACAGATGATGGGCCAGGATATTTCAGAAGAAGAAGTACAACAGGCACAGTCAACGGTGGCACTTGTCCAGCAAAATGAAAAAATTGCCGGCCTTATGCAGGCGGAACAACGGATGAGTCAAGCAATCGGCGAATTAAATCAAATCATAATGAAACCATTAGAAGACCTATACGGCAAACTTTAACAAGTCGATTCACACCGGGAGAAAGTCCCCGGGTAAAATTATAAAGGGTTCCGTTTTGATGTGCTTTCTTAATAAATGACACAAAAAATGACGTATGATATGGCATACGTCATTTTTTTTATATATCAAGGTTACTGCGAGTTTTAATGAATTTTGACATAGCAATTGACATTATTTTTTATGATAGACAATAAGTATTGTGCAATTAAAAAATAATGTTAAAACTACTGTCAATTTCGCGGTCGATCGCTGTGCCGGTATTAAAGTACCTTTCTTCAGCTAACGAGCAGATTAGTTGAACAAGAGTTCTAAATTTTTTTTGGTATTTTATGTTAGCATAAAGAAGACTGGAAATTATTCGATTTAGAAAGGGATAGTTTTAATGATGAATGACAAAACTTCGAGATTGATATTTGTACTGATTACAGTAATAGCCACGATACTTCTTACGGCTTGTCAAACTGGAACGGAAGAACCTGCGATAAAAATTTCTTCTAATTCTGTTGAATTAAGTCCTATCTATTATGGAGACCTATATAATAAGGAGAAAGAAGAAATAGAAAAGCGATTAAAGGATTTTATGATAGGCAAGAGATTTATTGATTTACCAACTTTTGCTTATGGAGATATTATTCAAATCGAACCTTTAAATTTCGAAACAGGGCAATATGAGATTTATGATTATATCGTAGACGAGAACGGTAATATTATTTCTGATTACGATATTGTCCCGATAAGTGTAACTTCCAATAAAGAGGGGAAAACAGAATTTACATTTGAAGAAGGGTATGATTTAGAAAGTTATAAAGACTTCGCTGTACAAGGAAAATTGATTCATTGTTTATTGATTCGCTGTGAAATAGATAATAATTCATTTGCATTTGCAACACTTGTGTTAAATGTTGAATAATTGCATCTTGAACTAATGAGGGCGTTCTGGGATCAAGCAGGAACGCTTGTTTACTAAAGGGGCAGATTTGTTTAATAGCCTTATAGCGCCTAAATCAATCGAAGCACTTATAAGTATTTTGTCTTCTCAAAATAAACAAGAATATACCTCTTTAATCGGATTAGCTATTCAAGCAAAAGAGAACGGAAAATATATAATTCATTTTGGAATCTAAATTCTAATTTACAGAATTATAGTGTTATGGTTTTGTATTCCTCATTATATATTAAAGATTGTGAAAAGATATACTTAAAGTAACGGGTACGAATAGTTCAACTGGATTAAGAAAAAGAACCCATTATTGAGTTCTTCCTCTAGACATTTCACCCGTTAGTACCCATGCATCAATTCCAACATATGACGTTAACGGGGAATTAATATTTCCTTGTTAAATTGATTGGAATCCTTATGAAAAATAGCTACTTATTTATAGGGTTAATATTATCACTCACATCACGATTATTGGATGCTGTATTGTTATCTGCTTCAGCCGTCTCCGCGATCTGGTTACCAATAACACCGCCTGAAACACCGCCTATAACAGTACCAATTAGTCCAAATGGAGCACCTATCATAGCACCCGCAACGGCATCAGTAAAAGTTCCAACTGCTTCACCCAAATCACTGGTACCTTGATCAGCATTACTCCTAGCTTGGTTGTTGCCACTTTCTTCTACATTTCCACCAAAGTTATTGCGTTCGTCACTGTGATTCATCTATTCACTTCCTCGTTTATTAATAGGGATATGTTAAATATGAACGCACACCATCCTAAACATATACTACCCAGTTGAAGTAGTTTTACTCACTATATGTTTAGGAAGCACGCTTTATCCTCATTAATGCAGCTACAAAGGTAAACACTAAGGGCATTGCGGTGAATAGGTGCTTTTTTGTTATTTAACAAACGGTCAGGTTTGTGCAATTAAGCTATTCAAAAAGCATTGTTAAACTTAAGGAGTTTATATAGGTTATATTATGTGAAACTAATTAAACCGCCAAAAAGGGAGTTTGAGAAAATTATGTTTTTTGAGACTGAACGTCTAAACACAAGAAAATTTGAATTAGATGACCTAGAGGACTTCCACGAAATGCAAAGTAATAATAATGTTATGAAATATATCAATGGAAGAGGTAGAACAAGGACGGAAAATTCAAATGAATTACTTAAAATAGTAAATAGTTATAACGAAAATAATACTGATAGATTAATAATGGCTATTTCAGAGAAAAATGATGAAATTCGTACATTAATCGGTGCTTGTGCGGTAGCTAAAAGTGAAAATGGAGAATTTGAAGTTGGATATAGGTTTTCCGAAAAATATTGGGGAAAAGGGTATGGTTCTGAAATTTTGAATGGATTACTCAAATTTTGTCTTAATGATTTAGCTATAAATAAGGTAATCTCTATTGTTGAAAAGGAAAATATTTATTCAGTAAGAATTCTTGAAAATTCCCCTATGCAGTTTATAAAAGAATTTGAAGAAGTTGACACAAATAATATAGTGAGACTTTATAGATTAGACATGACTGTTTGATTTTTATAATTCTATAAGTTGTTTGTAAAAACTTACACTTAAATTAACGAGTCCTTTAGGTGAAGAAGTTTCATATTTCAATAACAAAGAAAACTCGCCAATACTACTGATAGGCTACCCCACCTGCTCTATTAATCCAATTTCAGTTTCCAGGATCAAATGTAATTCGAGTTGAGAAATGAGAGGAAATTTAACACAGCCTTGTTTTTAAACTCCCTGTTCTATAAATAGATAAAAAATCATAAAAGTGATATAAGGGTGATTTCAACAAGAACAGGGGGCAAATCAAATGATTTATCGCTTGCTAGCATTAAATATTGATGGCACGCTTTTGCAAACTAACGGTAAAATCCATAAGTCAACCAGGGAAGCAATTGAGTATGTTCAGCAAAAAGGGATTTATGTGACGCTCATTACCTCAAGAAGTTTTCCCTCAGCGAAAAAAGTTGCCAAGGCGTTAAAAATTAATTTACCACTGATTACACATCAAGGGGCATATATAAGGAGCGCTCAAGAGGAAAAGCCATTATACGTAAAAAGAATTAATGAGGGTATCACCTATGATACGGTTCGTTTCCTCGAGGGGCTTCCATGCCAAATCCGTCTTGTTCATGAGGAATTTTCATTAGCCAATCGGTTGAAACTCCATAATAATCTGTTAGCAAGGACAGTTTTTACTTCTGGTGATCCAGTCTTCTATTCGCAGCAGTTTGTTTCATCGCTTAGCGAATACTTACATGACCAACCACTTACTCCACCGAAAATAGAGGTTTATTTTGAAGATGAAGCTGACCAGCAGGATGCAAGAAATGCACTTTCAAAGATGTTTACAGAAATTGAAACGATTGAATTAGACCCATTACGCTTAGACATTGTTCCATCGGATGTTTCAAAACTAAATGGACTATCCTATCTAGGTAACCACCTTGGAATTCAACTGAAAGAAATGGTTGTAATTGGAGATGCTCTTGATGATATTCCAGTCATTGAGGCAGCTGGACTTGGGGTCGCAATGTGGAATGCAAACTTTAAAGTGAAAAGAGCAGCTGACTGGATTACAAGATCGAAAAATGAACAAGGAGTTGCCTATATGGTAAAAGAACATTTTAGAAAGCAACAGCCAATTGAGTTTCTACGAAAAATGAACATAATCAAGAAATGATAGATGAAGACATCAAGGCACAGGCCATTGATGTCTTTTCCTATTAATTTAATCCAGTCATTTTTTAAAAATATTCGTTCTTAATAAAGGAAAAAATCTAAGGAATGTCGAATTTTTAGGAGACAGCAGTCATAAAAATAGATTGCGTTAAATCGTTTACAAATAGGAGGAGATTTATAGCGATGATGCAAACACCTTTAACAATGCCCCAAATGATCGAAAGGGCAGAAAAGTATTTTCCAAAGAAGCAGGTTGTTTCAAGAACTGCCAGTGGGATTCACCGTTTTACCTATAAAGAAATTGGTGAAAGAACAAGGAGACTCGCCGATAGTCTTAGAAAACTGGGTGTAGAAAAAGGTGATCGGGTAGGAACGTTGGCTTGGAACCATCACCGTCATCTTGAAGCTTATTTTGCGATTCCATGTATTGGTTCTGTACTGCATACAATCAACATCCGCCTTTCTCCACAGCATATTTCCTTTATTATTAATCATGCCGAAGATAAAGTTCTTCTAGTAGATCCAGACATCATTCCATTACTCGAAAAATGCTCCGCAGAATTAAAAACCGTAAAAGCCTATGTCATTATGACAGATGAAAAGGAACTTCCAGAAACCACACTCTCACCAGTCTATCATTATGAAACTCTATTAGCAGAAGCAGATCCTAAGTTTACCTACCCTAAAGATATCGATGAAAACGATCCAGCAGGTATGTGCTATACATCGGCAACAACTGGAAATCCAAAGGGAGTTGTCTATTCTCACCGTGGAATTTTCCTTCATAGCATGGCACTAGGACTAGCAGACAGTGCGGCAATTAGTGAAAAGGATATTGCCTTACCTGTGGTTCCAATGTTCCATGCGAATGCTTGGGGCATGCCATTTTCGGCGGTCTGGTTTGGTACTTCATTAGTTTTACCAGGGCCATACTTTACTCCAAAATTACTTGCCGAATTCATTGAACAAGAGAGAGTCACGATTACAGCAGGAGTTCCAACGATTTGGCTTGGATTATTAAAGGAACTTGATGAAGGTTCCTATGATTTAAGTAGTTTAAGAGGAGTTTTATGTGGAGGTTCTGCCGCTCCAAAAGGAATGATTAAGGCGTTTGAACAACGTCACAATGTGCCGTTTATGCATGCCTACGGGATGACAGAGACCAGCCCGCTCGTTGTCATTTCAACATTAAAAAGTTATCAGGAAGATTTGGACTATGAAGAAAGACTGGAAATAAGAGCCAAACAAGGAGTATTAGTACCTGGCTTAGATATAAAAATAGTTGGAAAAGATGGGGAAGTTGCCTGGGATGGAAAAGAAATGGGTGAATTATGTATTAAGGGCCCATGGATTGCCTCTGAGTATTATAAGGATGAACGGACACACGATGCATTCCGTGATGGATGGCTACATACAGGTGATGTTGTAACCATTGATGAAGAAGGTTTTGTAAAGATTGTTGACCGGACGAAGGATTTAATAAAGAGCGGCGGAGAATGGATATCCTCGGTTGATTTAGAAAATGCGTTAATGGCACATGAGGCTGTATTTGAAGCAGCCGTAGTCGCTGTGCCACATGAACAATGGCAGGAAAGACCTGTTGCCTGTGTTGTTTTAAAAGAAGCCTACCAGAGCAAGGTTACAAAGGAAGAGTTAATGGAATTCTTAAAACCGCAATTTGCAAAATGGTGGTTACCGGATGACATCTTATTCCTAGAAGAGATTCCAAAAACGTCCGTTGGTAAGTTTTTAAAAATGTCTCTTCGTGATCAGGTACAAAAACAAGTTCAAGGAAAATAATTGGCAGTAATGGGCAAGGGGGATAACCCTTTGTCTTTTTGTTGTTGGTAAAAAGCAACGAGTAAAAAGAAAATTTAATGAATTAGGAAAATTCGTATATTAATTTTCTTATTTCAAGCTATAATGGATTTGAATAAGAATGTGGGAGGCGGTTAGGGTGTCGGTTAATTTTGCAACAGATAAGGTGAATGTGAGGGTGAACGGTCGGGTTGCAACAATCGAAATGAATAGACCAGAGGCGTTAAATGCATTAGATGTAGACATGCTAAGGGGTCTTGTCTGCAACCTTAAAAAAATTTCTGACTCAGATGATATTGATATTATTGTACTGACAGGGAGTGGGAGGGCATTTTCGTCCGGTGGTGATATAAAAACCATGCTTTCGAACATGAATGAAAACGATTTCTTTCCCGTTATGGATATAATCAGTGAATTAGTTGTTACACTTTATAGTATTCCAAAGCTGACGATAAGCGCGGTAAATGGTGCAGCAGCAGGCTTGGGTTTAAGTCTGGCATTAGCTACCGACCATATTATTGCTGACAAGAAAAGTAAATTAGCAATGAATTTTATCGGAATTGGATTAATTCCCGATGGTGGCGCCCATTTCTTTTTAGATAAAAGAGTCGGTGAGCTGAAGGCAATGCACATTATTTGGGAAGGAAAAATGATGGATGCACAAGAAGCTCTCGAATTAAATTTAATTCAAGAAGTAGCGGATGATCTCCAAACGACGGTAGATGATAGAGTTTTAGATTGGTTAAGCCGTCCTGTACAGGCAATGATTAAAACAAAGAAAATATTAGCAGATATGAATCGGCCACAATTATTAAAAATCTTAGAGCTAGAAAAACATGGACAATTTAATATGAGAAAAACCTTAGACCATCAGGAGGGTATCAAGGCATTTATTGAAAAAAGACAGCCAAAGTTTATTGGTAAATAGTAAAAGACAAACAAAGAAGCAGCTTCAAGTAAGCTGCTTCTTGTTTGTTTTATGAATGAAATAATAGCAACTTACCGCTTGGAGAGGTGCAACGATGTGTTTTTTCTAGTAAATTTTTTTCAGTTAGCAGCTTTTCTCCTATTTCTTTAGCAGCATTGTCATTCTCTGCCTGAAAGGCTTCATCTAAAATCTTTTCCCCGGTTGCTTCAAATGCAGTTAATTTATAGCTTTTCATCTGTCTCCCCCTAGTCCCTTTTTATACTACCATTTTTGCATAATTCATTAAATTATGCAAAAATGAAACTAATATAAGAACTATCCGTAGTAGAAATGGGAGGTGTAGGAAATGGTTCTAAAAATTGAACATGTTACAAAAAGATTCGGGAAGTTCACTGCTGTTAATGACTTATCCTTAGTGATACCGAAAAAGGAAATGTTTGGCTTTTTGGGAGCGAATGGTGCTGGTAAAACAACAACCTTTCGAATGGTATTAGGATTATTAGATGCAAGCGATGGCAGAATTACATGGGATGATAAGCCGATTAATTATTCTACAAGTCACTTGGTTGGTTATCTTCCGGAAGAGAGAGGCCTTTACCCAAAATTAAAGGTACGCGATCAAATCGTCTATTTAGCTAGATTAAGAGGCATGCCGAAGAGAGAGGCATTAGCAGAATTGAAAATTTGGCTTGAGAAGTTTAAAATTCCTGAGTATGAAAACAAAAAGGTGGAAGAGCTTTCAAAGGGTAATCAGCAAAAAATTCAATTTATTGCTGCCGTAATACATAAACCAAAATTACTCATTCTTGATGAGCCCTTTAGTGGGCTAGACCCCGTTAATGTCGAACTGCTGAAGGATGCCATCTTAGCCTTGAAGGATGCTGGGGCAACCATTGTCTTTTCGAGTCACCAAATGCACCATGTCGAGGAAATGTGCGAGCAGCTCTGTATCCTGCATAAAGGAAGGCAGGTCGTACATGGCTCATTAAAAGATATCAAACGTGAATTTGGCAAAAAGAACCTTGTGATTCATGCTGATTTCCCGCTGGATGACTTAAAAAATTATCCCGGTGTTGTCAAAGCAAGATCTACGATGGAAGGAATTGAGCTTCAGATTGAGGGGGAATATATCGCCGAAAGAATACTAAAAGATATCGTAAACAAAGGATTCATTAGGAAATTTGCCCTTGAAGAGCCTTCTTTAAATGATATATTTATTGAGAAAGTAGGTGCTTCCTATGAATAGTTTTTGGATTATTCTATTCCATACCTATATAAATAAATTAAAAACGAAATCGTTTATCATAACAACTTTGATGACAGTGGTAATTGTCTTAGCACTTACTAATATAAATAATATTATTGCTGCTTTTGATAAGAATGGCGGTATCGAGAAAGTGGCCGTTTTCGATGAATCAGGTCAATTGTTTGAGCCATTAAAGAATCAAGTTAACACAATAAACGAAGATATAGAACTAACACTTTTTGATGGCGATGTAAAAGAAGCAGAAAAGGCCGTCGAAAATGGAGATTACCAGGGATTTATTCAATTAGAGTTAAATAAAGAAAACCTGCCGGTTGCAACCTACAACGCAATGAGCATTGCTGATTCAGCACTGTATACTGATTTGCTTACGAGTTTACAGCAAGTCAAAACGCAGCTTGCTGCATCACAGATTAATTTGGCACCAAACCAGCTTCAAAAGCTTTATGAACCCGTTTCTTTTGAAAAAATTGCGCTGGAACAGAATGCAAAAACAGAAGAGGAATTGAATCAGGCTAGAGGCCTTGTGTACATTTTACTTTTTATTATTTATTTTGCAGTAATTATGTACGCAAATATGATTGCAATGGAAGTTGCGACAGAAAAGTCCTCACGGGTGATGGAAATCTTAATTTCAAGTGTCTCACCTATTAAGCAAATGTTTGCAAAAATCCTAGGTATCGGTTTACTGAGTTTGACACAGCTGGGTGTATTTCTTGTGGTGGGCTTCTACTCGTTTAAAGCGAATAGTGAATCATTACAAGAGGGTTTTATGGGCATATACGGTTTTGGCGATGTTCCGCTTGGAACGGTTTTGTATGCTGTTATTTTCTTCCTACTCGGCTATTTTCTCTATGCCACACTTGCGGCCTTTTTGGGATCTCTTGTCAGCAGGATTGAAGACGTGCAGCAGATGATTACGCCTATGACCTTACTTGTTGTTGCCGGATTTATGATTGCGATGTTTGGACTTGGAAAGCCTGATTCACCATTTATTACGATCACATCCTATATCCCATTCTTTACTCCGATGATTATGTTTTTACGTGTTGGAATGCTGACGATTCCAGTTTGGGAGGCTTTTTTGGGAATCGCGATTCTCGTGGCAACCATCGCTATATTAGCCATATTTGGTGCACGTGTTTATCGTGGCGGGGTGCTAATGTATGGTCAATCAAATTCCTTTAAAGATATTAAAAAAGCGTTGCAACTAACGAAACATGAATAAATCCTCAGGGCTTTGCCATTCTTGGTAAAGTCCTTTTAATAATTACTAACAGAACGTGCATTCTGTTTTCCGATTTGATAGAATAAAGAAAAGAACGTGAAAGGAAATGAGTATGAAACAAATATCCTTTATTCATGCAGCAGACTTGCATTTGGACAGTCCGATGGTCGGTCTAAAACATTTACCGGCTAGTATTCTTTCAAGAGTGAGAGAAAGCACGTTTATAGCACTCCAAAAGGTGACGATGGCTGCTATCGACCATCAGGTTGACTTTGTTATTATTGCTGGTGATTTATTTGATGGGGAGGACCGCAGTTTACGGGCTCAATCACGCTTTCGGGCAGAAATGCTTAAGCTTTTAGAAAAAGATATTCCGGTTTATGTCATTCATGGAAACCATGATCATTTAAATGGTTCATGGGTTCATCTGGATATGCCGCCAAACGTATTCATTTTTAATAGTAAAAATGAAATAAAGGTCTTAAAAACGAAACGTGGGGATTTAGTCCATCTGTATGGCTTTAGCTATCCACAAAGACATGTATTTGAGAGAAAAATAGATGACTATGAAAAAGTAGATGGTGCTGATTTTCATATTGGTATTCTCCATGGAAATGAGGCAAGCGGTAAGGAACACGATAATTATGCGCCATTTTCAGTTAAGGATCTGCTTGAAAAACAATTTGACTATTGGGCTTTAGGACACATACATAAAAGGACAATTTTATCTGAATCACCGCCCATTGTTTATTCGGGGAACATTCAGGGACGAAATATGAAGGAAATAGGGGTAAAGGGCTGCTATCATGTATCATTAAAGGATTTGGATGCAAACATGGAGTTTGTGTCTACATCGGATATAGTGTGGGAAGAAGTCACAATCGATGTTAGTCAGGCAGTATCTTTCCAGGATATTTTTCAGTTATGCCAAATGTCTATTAATCAACTGCGCAAACCTGCTATTGGAACACTTGTTAGACTACATATTAAAAATGTCCATTTGGAGGATACACGAGAAAAAGGAAGTTTAGAGGAGCACCTGCAGGAATTGCTTTTGGACAATGAATCAGAGGAAGAATCATTTGTTTGGGTCGTTGATTTACGAGTAACGGAAGGTCAGCCATTTGATAGGAAACAATTAAGTAAAGAAGCAAATTTCTATTCTGAGCTTTTTGAAACAGTTGATGGATATAACGGTGTTGGTACAGCACTATCTCATTTATACAAGCACCAACTAGGAAGAAAGTATTTATCAGATCTTACGGAGCAAGAGCAAAAAGATGTATTAGCCAAAGCGGAAAAACTATTAATTAACCTACTATATCAATAACAGGAAGGAGATGATGGTTGTTTGAAAATACTTGATTTAGACATATATGGATTTGGTCAACTGACTAATCTAACATTGACAAACCTGAAGGATTACCAAGTTTTTTATGGAGAAAATGAAGCTGGGAAATCAACAATTATGGCTTTCATTCACGGAATCCTGTTTGGATTTCCAACGAAACAACAATCCTCCGAATTAAGGTATGAACCAAAACACGATACTAAGTATGGCGGTAAGCTTAGAATCTATCATGAGGAGTTTGGATATGTTGTCATCGAGCGGATTAAAGGGAAAGCCGCTGGTGATGTGACGGTAACCTTGGAGGATGGAATGACCGGCGGAGAAGAACTTCTTAAACAATTGCTATCAAATATCGATAAGGGATTATTCCAAGCAATCTTCTCGTTTAATTTGCATGGTCTCCAAAATATTCATCAAATGAAAGGGGAGGAGCTTGGTAAGTTTTTGTTTTCAACGGGTACATTAGGCACAGAACGACTTTCAAAAACGGAGTCTGAGCTCCAACATGAATTAGAGACCCGTTTCAAACCAAGTGGTAAAAAACCAGCTATAAATGAAAAACTAGTAGCCATCCACAATATTCATGCGGAATTAAAAAAGGCACAAGCAAAAAATCAGCAATATGAGACGCTTATTGCTGAAAGAGATTCAATTCAGCAGGAAATAGAGGATAGTAATACCTCACATCAAGAACTTCAGCAGAACATTGAAAAGCTTAATGAGTGGAAAAAGATTCAAACACTTGTTATCGAACAAAGATGGATAAAGACTGAAATCAATCAAATGGAGGGATTTTTTTTTCCAACAAGAGGGATTGAGCGATTAGAAAAAATTAATCAGCTGCTCCTGCCATATAATGCACAAGTTGAAAGTTTAGTTGCAAGAATTGCTCAACTGAAAGAAGAAATAAACTCTATTGAGCCAAATCAGCAGATTCTTGAAGAGGAGTCAGCGATTCTTTCTCTATTAGACAAGGTGCCCCTTTATGAGCAAATGAGGTTAGAGAAACAGCAATGTGAAACGAAGCTGGAAGAGGTAAACGAAAAGCTTGCAATGATAAAGGAAAAGCTTCATTTACCTCTAACAGAAGATGAGGTATTAAAGGTTAATACGAATATTTATATGAAAAACCAGGTGGAGTCCGTTTCACGAAATAGTCAGAAGCTAGTAGAAATGAAACATGAGCTAGAAGAGCAATTCCGCGAAGAAAAAAACGTATTAGTTGATTTGGAAAATCAGGTTCGTTCTGCACAAAGCAAGCTGCTTACTGCTCAGGAAAGAGCTCAACTAGAAGCTTCGGTGAATGCAGATAGTAACAAAAAGGGTTTAGAATCAGAATTAAAGGCAGTTCAAGATAAAATAGAGTTTTATCGCTATTCCAATCGACAGGATAAAGAAACCATTGAGAAGCTGCAAAAGCAAAGGCGATTCCAGTTTTTTGCAATTGAGCTGATTTTGATTGTCTTATCTTTGTATGGTGTTTTTACAAAGCAATGGATCTTACTGTTGATAGGTGTGCTGGGATGCTTGTTAATTGGTGTTTTTATGAGCAAGAATGTACGAAAACCAAGTACATCAAACACAGACCAACTGCTCAGCCAGTTGATTGAAAAGGAAATAGAAATAACCGAAAAACTTGAACCTTATAAAAAAAGTAATATTCCTTTTCTTGAAGAAAAATTAACGATCGATAATCGTCGGAGAGAAACCCTTCAGTTATTAACAATAAAGCTCGAACAGCAGCAGAACCAATATGAGAAAGTAATCTTAAAATTTGAGGAGTGGGAAGCTGCTGAAGCAGAAAATAAGAGGAATAAGGCAAAGCTTAGCAAGGAACTGGACATTCCTGAGTATATAGCAAATTCATTTCTTCTCGAAGCTTTTCAACTCATTGAACAATATAAAACGGTTGTTAGGGATAAAGGGCTATTGCTTGAAAGAATGGAAACTATCATGCACGAACAAGACAGAATCACCTCCAAGCTAGTTAGGTTTGCAATAAAATATTTGGGTGATCAGAGCAATAATCCCCAGCAAACGGCTTACTTAT
The DNA here is from genome assembly GCF_038592905.1 of Neobacillus sp. FSL H8-0543. Lineage (GTDB taxonomy): Bacteria > Bacillota > Bacilli > Bacillales > Cytobacillaceae > Neobacillus. Next base: position 3,762,362 of record NZ_CP151943.1, read on the forward strand.
TGCGGAATATGCTAAAGGAAGAACATGAAAAATGGATAAAAGCACAAGAAAGGCAAGCAAAACTTGATGACTTTACAGCTGATTTACAGCAAGTTAAGCAAGAGTTAGCCCATTTAAATGCGGAACGTCTTAAGCTTTACGATGAAGCGGATGTTAACAGTGAAGAAGATTTCTATAAAATAGGAACCAAGTCTGAAAAGAGAACGAAACAACTTGAAAGGTTAGAAGATCTGAAGAAACAGCTGCAATACACCCTCTTGAAGGAAGAGGAATGGGAGAATTATTTACAAATTCATAATTGTGATGAATTAATTTCCGAAGCAAATGATAAGATTCAAAAGTTAACAGACCGAATAGTATTACTTCAAGAAAAACAGGCATCAATTAAATATGAATTACAAGTAATAGAAGAAGGCGGTTTGTATTCAGAACTGCTGCATCAGTTTAAGCAAAAGAAATTTGAACTGGAAGAAGCAGCAAAAGAATGGTCTGCCTATTGCTTGGCCCAAGAAATACTGGCACTGACCGTTGAAAAGTATAAAAGTGTCTACTTGCCGAGGATGCTATTAAAAGCTGAGGAATATCTAGCTTTCCTGACAGATGGAAATTATCTGCGGATTCACCTTCAAAAGACGGGAACAGGTTTTTTGATTGAGAGAAAAGACCATACGTTTTTTGAAGCAAATGAGTTGAGTCAGGCTACGACCGAACAAGTGTATGTTGCTATCAGGCTTGCGCTTGCGACAACAATCTATGAAAAATATCACTTTCCAATTATCATCGATGATAGCTTTGTTAATTTTGATGCAAATCGAACACAAAAGGTGATGGAGCTATTAAATACACTGGATAAAAATCAACTATTATTCTTTACTTGCCACGGACATTTACTTCACAACTTTCAACCAGAAAATATTCTGTATCTTAAAAATGGTGCTGTCGAAGTATTTTCATAGAGAATATTGCGATATGCTATAATATTGCTATTGGGAAGGAGCGAAGAGAGATGAGTAAAGGAATTCTTGATTATGAAATAGGTGTACAGGTGGACTTGTACTTGCTTATTAAAAACGCTACAAAAGGTACGGCGAGTAATGGCAAACCGTTTTTGACACTTATTTTCCAAGATCAAAGTGGAGAAATTGAAGCAAAGCTCTGGGATGCGAATGAAGAAGATGAAAAAAACTATGCACCTCAAAGTATTGTAAAGGTGCTTGGTGATCTTCAGAGTTATCGCGGTAAATCCCAATTAAAAATTCGCCAGATTAGAAGAACCGGTCCAGGGGATAACGTAAAAATAGCTGATTTTCTCGAGACAGCACCATTAAGCCAAGATGAAATGATGAGCAAACTGACGCAATTCATTTTTGATATGAAAAATCCTAACATCCAAAGGATAACGAGGCACTTACTAAAAAAACATCACCAGGCTTTTATAGAATATCCAGCAGCAACGAAAAATCATCATGAGTTTGTTTCAGGACTTGTCTATCATGTAGTCAGTATGCTTGATCTTGCCAAGTCGATTGCAACTCTCTACCCTAGTCTTGATAAGGACTTGTTATATGCAGGGGTTATCTTGCATGATATGGGGAAAGTAGTTGAACTATCAGGGCCGATTTCAACGGTTTATACGGTTGAAGGGAACTTGCTTGGTCACATAACGATTATGGTTAATGAAATTGGCAAAGCAGCTGATGAGCTTGGGATTACTGGAGAAGAAGTACTACTATTAAAGCATCTTGTCTTAAGTCATCATGGAAAAGCAGAATGGGGAAGTCCAAAACCGCCATTAATTAAAGAAGCAGAAGTTCTCCACTATATTGATAATCTCGATGCAAAAATGAACATGCTTGATCGGGCATTGGAAAGAGTGAAACCCGGTGAATTCACAGAACGGGTTTTCGCCTTAGAGAATCGCTCTTTTTACAAACCGCTATTCCATAAATAAGCTAGCCCATTTGGGATTAACGGGTTTGGTTCTGAAGTGCAAAATTTAAAATAGTTGAGGAAATAGCAAATTAAATCGCACACAAAATGAGGGTGTCCCAAAAGTATAACTTTTAGGGGCACCCTTTTTTTGTGTGTGGTTCTTTGAAATTTGCCTGTTGAGTTCCGCTTCAACCAAGTAACCTATGTATATTGCCCAAAATAAACGTTGCAGTTAATAACTGCTGAATTTTTTATCATTTATCACCATTACTTCTTTTTGTATATTTATAAGGGATCAAATGATTTTGCTTTACTAATTCGATAGGCTATTAAATAGATAACAATCCATATGGGAAAGGAATAAAAAACGTTCCATTTTACCATAGTATATAACCCAATCCACTCAAACAAAGGTTCACCAATAAAAGTAGTAAGGAAGGAATAAATAACAGCTTTAATAAAGGGATGTAAAGTTGGTTTAAATTGCAGCCAAAGCATTATTGTTACAGGTATTAAAGAAAAGTCCCAAGGAAAAAACGACGGGATAGTTGGTAAGGCTCTACCCGAATAATACCAAGAGCCAAATACAATTCCTAAAAAATCAAACCAAGAAGCAATACATAACGTAAAGCCTCCTGCTAAAAGCAATCTTGCTTCACTTCCACGTTTACGAATTAGTAACCATATCAACCAAGGGATGACGGATAGTGCTAATGAAAGCCAAAATTCCCAGTGCCATAGGGTGTGCTCTATTCAATAGTTGAAATAGTCAACTTCGACCTGATGGATTCTTCGAAAAAACTCTTTGGAATTCCCAATTTCCTCTTTACCTATTAATGGCTTCATCTAATTCACCCTTTGACTGAGATTGCTATTATTATCCCTAAAATTTCTACAACTAACCTATTTTGTTAGTTTGAGAAATTTCTTTCATAATACGCAAATCAACAGGCAATTTTAACACAGCCCAAACTTTAAAGAATATTTTTTTAAATCTTGAATATGTTGTTAGTAAAAGTAAAAGTGGACAACCACTAAAGGGGGAGCTATAAAAAATGATTATTCCTATTTGGATTTATGCAGTTGTGGTTGGTATTGTTGTTAGTGCGCTAATGGCAGTAAAAACAGGAAGAGAAGAACGAATGTTAGAGATGGAGAGTATTGAAAAAGAGGGGGAAATATACTTAACCCGACTAGAGAGCGAAAGAGAAAGACGTGAAGGTGAAAGAATGACAGCAGAATAAACAAAAAAGGAGGGACTCATGATAGTACGAGTCTCTCCTTTTTGTTATTGGTGAGCTGCAGTTGCCTGAGGATCTAGAGCGTTCTTCAGATCCTTGTCACTTATTTTCACGTTTGCATCTTTAAGTTCCTTCTGCATTACCTCATTAATTTTTTCATTTGTTAATAATTGTGTTTTCAACTGGTCTTTCATTTTTTCAAATGATTCTTTCTCTTTTTGCTCTGTTACTTGAATGATATGATAACCAAATTGACTTTTCACTGGTGCACTGATTTCATTCACTTTAAGCGCAAATGCGGCCTTTAAAAACTCAGGGTCCATTTGAGCGGTTGTCCCAAAAAAGCCTAGGTCTCCGCCGTTTGCTTTCGCAGCTTCATCAGTTGAATAAGTATTGCTGATATCCTCAAATTTTGCTCCGTCATCAAGCTTTTGTTTTACTTCTAATGCCGTTTTTTCATCTGCAACAAGAATATGGCGGGCCTTGATCTCTGGTTTATAGTTTTCGTAGGCTTCCTGTAATTCTTTGTCTGTAATACTTTCTAATCCAGCCTTCTCTTGCAGCATACCAAGCTTCATCGTCTCTTTAAAGTCCGCTTCATCCTTGTAGCCGTATTGTAAGAGTGCAGCTTCAAAATTTTCACCAAGCTGTTCTTTTAATTCAGCAACCTTTGCATCTAATTCTTTATCGGTTACTTCGTATTTCTCGGAGAGAACCTTTTCATAAACAAGTTGTTGCAGTGCTTGTGCTCCAACCTTATCCTTCATTACCTCATAAAGCTCTTCCTCAGTAACGTTTCCAGCCTTGCTTTCTGCCACCGTATCAGAACCGCCTTGATTACATGCGCTTAACGCAAGAACCCCGCCAGCTAATGTAAGGGCTAACATCCATTTTTTCATGTGAACCTCTCCTAAACAGTAAATTCTTGTGGGCGTTTGTCCACAAAGTATACTATACCATAAATGGTAACGACAGCAAAAATATAAATGTGATTATTGCAAGAAATTGGGCATATAACCTATCCCTAATTCAAACTACATACATACGATAAGTTGTAAGAAAAAGAAGAATTCAACTGTCCTGACTTTCGCTGCGCCATTGTCCTTACTTATAAAAGTAGATAAATAATGAAACGGACTTTTTCCTTAGAAATAGGGAAAGTGCCTAGTCGAAATGAGTACAGCTTGAATATAATACCGTAGCAAATAATAAAGGAGGTTTTAAGATGAGTGGCGGACACGGAGGATACGGAACAGGTTTTGCATTGATTGTGGTCCTTTTCATTCTTTTGATAATTGTTGGAGCATCTTGGTTTTAATTTAGATCAAATGTGATGGCAATTAGTTTTACCATTTAGGGAAGGGGAGAAAAGTATGTCAGGTGCAGCCGGTTTCTACGGTGGAGGATTTGCATTAATTGTGGTCCTCTTCATACTATTAATTATCATTGGAGCTTCATGGCTCTAATTAAACAAACAAACAAAAAGCGATGAGAAATTTTTCTCATCGCTTCTATTTTTGGTACTGTGATGTGTTCATTCCTACATAATCAAAATACACGGAGTCTTTGTTTATGTATATAAAATTTCCACAAAGGAGGAGATAAGCAATATCGTGATTAAAACATTAATCGTGCGAAAAACCATATGTTGGCGTTCCTCAGGAATTTCTTTTTGAATACAAAGTGTGTTCGTCAGTTTATTGATGTAAAACAAAATAAAAATGGCAAAGACAATAAAGACAATAAAAATGGAGATCATCACCGATTCCCTCCTAGTTGTTCGATTTATGTAATACAATATCAAAAATTAACAAAAAAAGATAGTTAAAAGGAATGGTAGAAAGGTAGCAATTGATAAATGTGTAACAAAAGAAAAAATACTTGGAATATTCCTTGCAGTAAAAAAAGGTTTACCTTACACCAGAAAAGGTAAATAATGAAGGTAGGACGTGTTTTGTACGGTTTCAATAAGGAGGGGATAGCTAATGAAAGAAAATGATGAATTACTATATCGTATCAATGTTTTGGAGTACCATCAAAAGCTTTTATTAAAGCTGCTATCGGACCCTAATCTCGATTTCTATAGACTTGTAATAGAATATGGACTTTCAGAGCAGGAAGTCCGAGATTTCTTCCAATTATGTGACAATCTAACAGAAAAAATGGAAGAACAAAAAGCGGAAGGATTTGTGTATTTTCATCCGCTTTTCAGTGAGTTTTCTAGATTTTTGCCAGCAAGAATGGATGTTAACGAAGTGATGCAATCATGTTTAAGGCAAAAGCTATTTGAACCGCTTTTTACAGAAATCAATAAATGCCTTTAATTGTTATGTTAGGCCGGTTCTTCTTCAGTCTTTTTAACCTTATACAATTTGCCATCTTTTTCTGTGAATTCATTTTCAATGTTTTGGAAAGATCGTTCAAAAATTTCCATGAAATCATCACCATAAATATTACGAACAATAGCCATCATTTCAATGATTTCTGGAAACTTTCCATATAAATCTCTTAATGGCAGTGCACCAGAAAATACAGCATTGCCATCAGGCTGATAGTTTTCCATACAACGAAGTAAGATTTCTTCCCCTTGCGTAGTTAGTTGAATATAAGTATTGCGTTTGTCATTTTCTTTCTTTGAAAATTCAAGCAATCCCCTTGCTTCTAACTTTTTCGAAAAATTAAATGCTGTAGATACATGCATGACCCCAAACTTAGCTACATCCGAAATAGAAGCCCCATTTAAATGGTATGCAATCCATAGGATATGATGTTCATTAATATTTAAATCAAAGGGTTTAATCCATTGCTGCCAATCCTTCTCAATCGATTTCCACAAGGCTTTACTTAACTGTGCAATCCGTTGACTAAATAGCATCGCTTCTTTCATTGAATATTGTTTCTCAGTCATCCCCATTTTCACCTACTTTTTTATTTCTCTATTAACATTATGCCAATAAAATAAAAATTAATAAAGATATAATTCACAAAATTTTTAGAAATTATTAATTTTTACTATTGATATTGGAACAATTCTAGTTTCTGAGTTGAAATTTGATTGTAAAAAAGATTACTTCTCTATTTTAAGTGTTTTTTCTATTTAATTCCAACTTTTTTGAATATTCGGCGCGAATTTATTAACCATTTGTTACTTTCAATAAACTAACTCCAAGATGAAAAAATTGACCGAGTACATAGAGAGGGAAATGAAAACATATAAATGGTAATACATTGATATTGGTCATAGGGGGCTTAAAAAATGAAAAGCGTGACGATGATTCTATTTCTAATCAGCTTTTTGCTTTTTTTGGGTACGATTAGATACCTATTAGCAATAAAGAGACCTGGTGTATTTCCTCCAAAACAAGTATTAAAAAAAAGGGCCTCAGCGTTAGCAGGGGGGGGAGGGATCTTCTTAGTTGCTGCCATTCTGCTTTCAAATTTCTAGTTATAACAAATACAGGATAGAAGAAAAGAACCTTGTCTTAGGTTCTTTTTGAGCTTTTCTTATTTAGAATTGACGGTTACTGAAGACAGTTTTGTTCTTTTGCCTACCGATTGTGCAATAGGATACAAAATAATCATTACGACAGTGCTAATAGCTGCTGTTGGTAAAACAACCGTTCCGAAAAGTGCAACAAAGGGACCAGGCAATCCTACGATAAAAAGTGCAGAGCCTAAAAATACTGTTCCCGAAATCACAGTCCCCACTGCTGTCAAAATCGCGACACTAATGATAGAATTCCGAAATTTACCTAACATTAAAAACAAACTGAAGAACACTAACGCAGTGATAGGCTTATCAATGATATTTGGAAGTTGGCCGCCGGGGAAGCCCGTTGTTAAAGCTGATATAGCCCCAGTAACGATTGCGATCAGCATCACACTCTTAATCTCTGGAAAAAGAATAATTCCTAAAAACATCATGGTTAACATCATGTCTGGCTTCATTCCCAGGAAAATAGGTGGTATGACTGCGTGCAAGACGGCACCAATCGCAACTAATAATGATAGAGACACTAGATTTTTTGTATTCATTTCTCAACTCTCCTCTGCTTGGCTAAGCTATTTGTTCCTCCTGTAGTGCCCTAAATGCCTACAGCGAAAAACTTGTTATCATTATATCATAATAGAGCCCAATTGTTAAAGATATAATTTTCAGATAATTTTAGTTTTTGACATGTTTACTGATCTGGTTTGCCATTTCCTGAAGCTTTTGTGCGGAATAATCACTTGTATTGGTTTTCCAAACAGCACCAAAGCCGTCACCTTGTCCATAGCGGGGGATTAAATGCATATGGAAATGGAAGACAGTCTGTCCAGCATGTTCCCCATTATTATTTACTGAGTTTAAACCAATGGGTTCATATTCCGTTTTTAAGGCATTTGCAATAGAAGGTACCACTTCAAAAAAATTTCTAGCTATTTCAGGAGTAAGTTCATATAAATTTTCTTTATGTACTTTTGGAATCACCAATGTATGTCCCTTTGTCACCTGACTAATATCTAAAAAGGCTAAAACATGTTCGTTCTCAAATACCTTTGCTGCTGGAATCTCACCATTTACAATCTTACAGAAAATACAATCACTCATCTTTACACAGCCTCCTAACAATTTTATCCGTATTTTACCATATAGAATAGAAATAAAAAAGAAAAAGGCAGGATCCGCATGGAATCCTGCCCTCTCGAAGGGGGAAATTGCTTCTTATATACGTTCATTCAGGAAATTACCTTTGACAAACACCTCATTTGACAATTTAGTGTTTTTATAAAGAGTAATCTTTGTTCAAGCTGACCATCCCCTAATTGGTTTTTATATGTTTTCGCAACTTATAAAACCGGATGACGATCTTCGACAAACACCTCATTTGGCCGTTTATTTGTGTTATAAACAGTTGGTGTTATTGAACGCTAAATGGTTACATGGCAACTTGTGCAAAACAACCATCCCCTTATTTGAAACGTTTTGAAGCGAACTTGTTTGAAAGGATACTGTCTTTAGCAGACACCTCATCTCAAGTTTTAATGAATTTCTTCATCAAATTGATTGTTTCCCCTTCGAATATTATGATAACCCGTTCGAAAAGAATTATTCAAAAAAAGCCTCTAAAATTTGAGAACTATTTTTATTATCAACAATTTGATAAAATGTAACTTAACCAAGATAACGGAAAGGGCGTTTTCGCATGTCTTTATTAACGATTGACAGCCTTACAGGCGGGTATACAAGGAACCCGGTTTTAAAAGATGTATCTTTTGAAGTAAAGGAAAAGGAATTAGTGGGACTAATTGGTTTAAATGGTGCAGGAAAAAGTACAACCATTAAACATATTATTGGACTAATGGAGCCGCACCGCGGAGAAATAAAAATTAACGGCTCTTCAATAGAAAAAGACAAAGAGGCCTATCGGAAAAAGTTTACCTTCATCCCGGAAACCCCCGTACTTTATGAAGAGCTTACCCTTGATGAGCATTTAAGATTGACTGCTATGGCCTATGGATTAGATGAACCAACCTATAAGGAGAGAATTACTCCGTTATTATCCGAATTCCGGATGGAAAAGAGGCTTAAATGGTTTCCCGCTCATTTTTCAAAAGGGATGAAACAAAAGGTAATGATTATGTGCGCTTTTTTAGTACAGCCCTCCCTTTATATCATTGATGAACCGTTTGTTGGCCTTGACCCGCTTGGTATTCAATCCTTGCTCGACTTAATGAATAAGATGAAAGATAATGGTGCAGGGATTTTAATGTCGACACATATTCTTGCCACTGCCGAAAAATACTGTGATCGTTTTATTATTCTCCATGAAGGGAAAGTTCGAGCACAAGGGACTTTAAGTGACTTGAGAGAGCAATTCTCGATGCCGAAAGCTTCACTTGATGATTTGTATATTCAATTGACGAAGGAAGAAAATTATGTTTGATGAGAAGAAACTATGGAAAGACCGTGCTAGTCATCGGTTAAAAGAACTTAGTCTTTATCTCCGTTATATTTTTAATGGCCATTTATTGCTTGTCGGGTTATTTCTTATCGGAACTGCTGCTTATTATTACCAGAATTGGATTAAGATCTTATCATCAGATTTTCCCGCTGAAATCATGCTTGCCGTTATTATCGGCTGGTTTTTGACCTACAGTCCCGTTTATAATTTTCTGCTGGAGGCTGATCAGGTATTCTTACTACCGCTTGAGGATCGGTTAAAAGGATATTTCCTTCGTTCTGGTGTAGTGAGCCTTGTCTTTCAAGGTTACATCGTCTTAATGGTTCTTGCTCTGCTTATGCCTATTTATGCGCACGTTAGCGAGAGTGGATTTCGGTTCTTTTTCCTATTCTTTATTGTCCTGTTGCTGGTTAAAGCCTGGAATTTAGCCGTCAGTTGGAAAATTAGCTATTATGTTCATTCTTCTGTTTCCTTATCGGACATGCTTGTGCGCTATTTTATTAATGTAGGATTCACCTTTTTGTTATTTAAACAAGCCAACATTCTTATCCTATTTCTATTAGTAATAATAATGGCCTTTTATTACCGTTCATTTTACATAAGGACTGCCAAAATGGGTCTTAAATGGGACTTGCTGATTGGGCAGGAAGAAAAAAGGATGTCCTCTTTTTATCGGTTAGCAAATTTATTTACCGATGTGCCAAAATTAAAAGATACCGTAAAAAGAAGGAAATGGTTGGATTTCCTTATAAATCGAATCGCATTTTCGGAAGAAAAGACTTATCTTTATTTGTTTTCGAGAACCTTTTTAAGGGCATCTGATTATCTTGGTCTATATATCCGATTAACAGTTATAGGGGCTTTGGCCTTGTATTTTCTTTCCTTTGGCTTAGGACAAATATTCTTTGCTTTATTGTTTTTATATTTGACCGCATTCCAACTCTTACCCCTATGGAATCATCATCAAAATAAGTTATGGGTAGATTTGTACCCAGTGGCCGAAAAACATAAAAAAGCTGCATTTCAATTATTGTTAACTTTCATTATTGGGTTACAAACGTTAATTTTCGCCCTAATTGTTCTTTTGAAAGGGGAATGGATGATTTCATTGTTTGTCCTTCTCGCTGGCTTATTGTTTAGCTTTTTGTTTGTCAAAGTATATAGCACGGCTAGGTTAAAATAACAATTTTTTGTTTCCTCTTTCTTTTGAAAGAGGTTTTTTTAAAAACAAATCAATGAAAGCAATCGTAAAAACATACTATATATAGAAGAGGGGGGGTAACATGAACGAGTATGAGCTTAAAGTTTATGAGGAAGTAGAGGAGTGGAAAAGAAAACTAACCAGACGCTCTGGAATGATGAATCGACTTTCTAAAAAGGCTCAGGGCAAGGTAAATCAGTTCATTCCCGAAAAGGTTCATGAGGTGATGACAGAAAGCATCAAAGGGATGGTGAAAACCACCTTGTTTGGTTCACAGGTGACTACAAATAAAAACCAGGCAAAGGGCTTAGCGCTGATGGAGCGGGATGAACTAATGCGCAAAAAGACGGCTGCTTATCAGAAAACTGCACTTGTAGAGGGAGCAGGAACGGGGGCAGGAGGAATTCTTCTAGGGTTAGCAGACTTTCCGTTACTTCTTTCGATAAAAATGAAATTTCTATTTGAGGCAGCATCTGTTTATGGTTTTAACACCAAAGAATACGACGAGAGGCTGTTTATTCTCCATGTATTTCAGCTTGCATTCTCTAGTGATGAGATTCGCAAAGAGACCTTAAATGTGATGGAGCACTGGGATGAGAGAAAGCAAGTGCTAGCCGAAATGGATTGGCGTAAATTCCAGCAGGAGTATAGAGACTATATCGACTTGGTAAAGATGATGCAGCTTGTCCCGGGAATTGGCGCCTTTGTCGGTGCATACGCAAATAATAATCTTCTTAAACAATTAGGTGAAACAGCGATGAATGCCTATCGAATGAGAATACTGCAAAAGGCCCCTGAACTTTAATTGTTCAGGGGAAATTTTTTTATATACTGTGCGTTCTTATTGCTGCAGTGCCAAGTGTTTTTGCAGCGATTAACATCGCTTTTTCGTCAATATCAAATTTTGGATGGTGGTGGGGATAGGTAGTCTCCGCATAGGTGGGTTTTGCACCTGTAAAGAAGAACGTACCCGGTACCTTTTGTAAGTAAAAGGCGAAGTCTTCGCCTCCCATTTGTGGTTCGGTTTCTTCAATGTTTTGAACCTCTGTCACAGCTCTTGCGCAAGAAATCAGAAATTCCGTTTCCAGCTGATGATTAACGACAGCTGGGTAGCCTCTCTCATAGGAAAATTGATAGGTGCTGTTTGTCATATAACAGGTGCCATGGATAATTCTTTCGATTTCATTTTCAATGAACTGCTGGACATCTTCATTAAAGGTGCGGACGGTGCCAATGAGCTTTGCTTTATCGGCAATGACGTTGAAAGCATTTTCGGCAGTAAAAGATCCAATCGTTACAACTGCAGATTCTACAGGATTCACTTTTCTGCTAACAATTTGCTGTAAATTTAGTACTAACTGTGAGGCAATGACAATTGCATCTATTGTTTTATGTGGTTGTGCTCCATGCCCGCCTTTGCCTTGAATATTGATTTCGAAACGGTCCGCCGCCGCCATAATCGGTCCTGTTCTGTATTGGATTGTCCCAGTTGGCTCACTGGCCCATAAATGGGTGCCAAAAATGACATCCACATCTTCTAAACACCCATCCTCAATCATAGTTTTCGCGCCGCCTGGTGCATATTCTTCTGCATGTTGATGGATAAGGACATAATTCCCTTCAAGGTCCTCCTTCATTTCATTTAATGCCTTTGCAAGAACTAGAAGGGTTGCTGTATGACCATCATGGCCACAGGCATGCATGACACCTGGAACTAATGACTTATAAGGTACATCCTTTTCGTCCTGGATAGGCAATGCGTCAAAATCAGCTCTAAGTGCAACGGTTTTACCGGGTTTTTTTCCATATATTTTTGCAACTACGCCGTTTCCACCTACATTCCCTTTTACTTCTATCCCAAGCTTTTTATAGTAATCCTGGATAAATAGTGCTGTGTTTTTTTCCTGAAACGATAATTCGGGATGCTGGTGCAAAAACCTGCGAATGGAAACCATCTCTTCGTAGTAGTTTTCTAACTTGTTATATAGCTTGTTTATCATAATTTATCCCCCATATCAATAAGGTTATTTTCAAACTATTTTAACACTTTTATACTATTATGTAGATTTTAATAGTAAATATCTTTATAATTTTTAAAGATTACGAGGAGAAAGGATTAGAAAAATGCAAATGGAGAGTAAGGGGAAATTATCTTACATATTTTTGATTTTGGCTGTAATAGTCGCGACGTATACTTCCATCCAAGTAGTAGGACAGCATACAATTGGATTGGATGACACTCTAGCAGATTTATTTGTACTGGTACCTGACTCGATGAATCCATTTTTTCTATTAGTTACTGAATTAGGGGATAAAAAAGGAATTTATCTTGTGGCTATTTTTGCGTTGGGCTGGCTACTGATGAAAAGAAACCTGGTTGGGGCAGCTGCAATCATCTTATCTGTTGCTTTAGGGAACGAAATGAATAAGCTTCTCAAGGATTTAATCGCTAGACCAAGACCAGATCTTGAGCATCTTGCTCCTGTTAATAGCAACAGTTTTCCAAGTGGTCACGCGATGGTCGGATTTATTGTCTATTTCTTTTTAGCTTATTTAATTATAGAAGAAGTGAGGACAAAATCGAGAAAGGTCATTGTTGCCCTGTTAGCAGGACTTTTACTATTGCTGATAGGCGCATCTCGAATTATTCTAAATGTCCATTACCCGTCAGATGTAATCGGAGGATATGCATTCGGTTATATATGGGTTTTCATTTGGATTTTGTTATACCAATACTTTAAAAAGAAATTTAAAAAATCATAAGCAAAAGAGGGGTGTCCCAAAAGTATAACTTTTAGGGGCACCCTTTTTTGTGAGTTCTATGAAATTTGTCTGTTGATTTCTGCTCCAGGCGCTTCGCTTTACGCGGGCGGTCGAAGGAGTTCTTCGCGCCTTCCGCTCCAATCAACAGAGTTGAAAAATTAGTACTCGAAGAATCGTTCCCTTGCGATGTAAATAGAGATGAGGTTTCATCGACCGAACTCGTTATATCTGAAGGCAACATATGTTCGAAATATGGGTGCCGTCAGAGGTGGGGCCCCACTGATTATACGATTATATCCATTTTTCTCACTAAAAATCATACAATAACCAAAAACTGAATCAAAAGTGTCGTCATTTAACGAACCTTTGATTCAGCATCTTTTTTTATATTAAGAACATCGCAACAATGGTTGTAACGGTTAAACCGATGATAACCGGAAGGAGATTTCTCCTTGCTAGCTCGAAGGGGTCAACGTTACAGATGGCGGCAGCAGGGATTAACGCCCAGGGGACAAGGGTCCCTCCGCCTACCCAAATCGCTGCTATTTGCCCAAGCGCGGTTAGTGTGGCAGCACCTTTTCCAATGGCTACAGCAAAGAGTGCAGAAACGGATCCAGCTAAAGAGATTCCGGAGAACCCTGAGCCATCTAATCCCGTAATCGCACCAACAGTTGTCACTGTTACAGCCCCAACCGCCTTACTCAATGGGACAATATTAGCTAATGCGATACCTAGGTCATTTACAATCCCTTGTGAACCTTTCGGCAAAAAGTCACCGATTATTTTTCCAAATCCTGCATCACCTAAATAAAAGAACGCAGCAATTGGAATAACAGGTCCAAAAACCTTAAACCCGAAAGTGAAACCCTCAATTAGATAATGTGTTGTTTTTTCGAGCCCTTTGCTTTTATGGCTAGTCATGGTAATAAGGAGAAGAATAAGAATCGAGGTTCCGCCTACTAGCGCAGTGGCATCCCCGCCTTGCAGGTCAAGAAGAAACATCGCGGCCACATCAATTGCAAATAAGACAGGAATAAGAATAGCAAAGGACCGCTTTTGCACCATAGATAGTAGCGTTTTTTCAGAGGTCTCTATTTTCGATTCAGTTACAACATAAGGTGTAGGCTGCAAGAGTCCTCGTCTCATATCTCTCTTTAAGAAATAGAAGGCTGCTATGGTTGTGACAAGCCCCATAACAAATACCAATGGGATACTTGCGCTGATTACTTCTCCAATGGGGAGACCAGCCGCATCTGCAGTTAATTTTGGTGCTGCTTGAATAACAAAGTCCCCTGATAAGGCAATCCCGTGCCCAAACAAATTCATTGCCATGGCGACTCCTAAAGCTGGTAAACCTGCTTTTAATGCAACAGGAAGGAGAACGGCACCTAGCAAGGCAACTGCGGGGGAGGGCCAGAAGAACCAGGAAATTACCATCATTAGTATACCTATTGTCCAATACGCAAGAGCAGGATTACGAATTAATTTTATAAAAGGTGAGATCATGACGTCGTTTATTCCTGTTAATGTAAGTGTTTTGCTCATGGCAACAATAATCGAAATAACTAGAATGGTTGATAAAAGTTCCGTTATCGCATAGATAAAGCTATCGAAAATACTACTTACGGAGCTGCTAAGCGAACCAGTGGCAGTAATCGCTATTAAGAAAATCCCGAGGATACAGATAAGAGTGGTGTCTCTACGCTTTACCATAAATCCGATAATAAGAGCAATAAAAACAACATATATCCAATGAAGAGCTGATAACTCAATAAGCACACAATTACCTCCTTTCTTTTATCCAGGAAGTGGAATTCCCCACCCACCCAGATGTACTACAGAATATGAAGTAAGAGTAAAGTGGTGAAAGAAAAATTTAACAACTTTTTTAAATATAAAAACGACTTTTCTTTGACACTTTTCACCGTAATCTATACACAAATAGGATTAATCGATATAGTGTATACAGGTCAATAAACAGGTTAATAGTTTTTAATTTACTGCTACATATATTAAAATGGAAAATAGCATGTCTTTGAAAGGTGGATTTATTTAACATGACGAAACAATTCAACGAAACATTCCTAAAAGCAGCCAGAGGAGAGAAGACAGATCATGTGCCTGTTTGGTATATGCGTCAAGCTGGAAGATCACAACCAGAGTATAGAGAAATTAAGGAAAAGTATTCTTTGTTTGAAATCACTCATCAGCCTGAACTCTGTGCATATGTTACGCGCCTTCCTGTTGAACAATATAATGTTGACGCGGCAATTTTATATAAAGATATTATGACACCACTTCCGGCTATTGGTATGGAGGTAGAGATTAAATCAGGGATTGGCCCAGTAATTGACAATCCAATCCGTTCTTTAGCGGATGTTGAAAAACTTGGGGAACTTAATCCCGAAGTGGATGTTCCTTATGTATTAGATACGATAAAATTATTAACTCAAGAGCAATTATCTGTACCGTTGATTGGTTTTTCTGGAGCACCATTTACCCTTGCAAGCTATATGATTGAAGGTGGTCCTTCGAAAAACTACAATAAAACAAAAGCGTTCATGTATGCAGAGCCAAAAGCCTGGTTTGCCTTAATGGAAAAACTTGCAGATGTGGTCATCACATATGTTAAAGCGCAAATAAATGCTGGTGTAAAAGCAATCCAAATTTTTGATTCATGGGTTGGGGCATTAAATGTTGAAGATTACCGCTACTTCATTAAGCCAATTATGAATCGAATTTTCACTGAGCTTAGAGAAGAGAATGTTCCGCTTATTATGTTTGGTGTTGGAGCAAGCCATCTTGCGTTGGAGTGGCATGACCTCCCAATTGATGTCGTTGGGTTGGACTGGCGTCTGCCGATTAGCCAAGCAAGAGAAATGGGAATACAAAAAACGGTACAAGGAAATCTTGATCCGGCAATCCTTCTCGCACCTTGGGAAGTAATTGAGGAAAAAGCTAAGGCAATTTTGGATCAAGGTATGACACAACCAGGCTACATCTTTAACCTGGGTCATGGGGTGTTCCCATCAGTTGATCCGGCTACTTTGAAAAGATTGACATCGTTTGTTCATGAATATTCAGCATCAAAACTTAGTCGTTAATCATCCATTTTCAAGTGTTGAAATTGGTAAGTTGTCCAATTTTTTGGCACAATAGAATAAGCTTTATTTTAAAGAGGGCCCTATTTTAATTAAGGGCCCTTTAAATCCTAAATCAAGACTCTTATCTGACAAAGGGCAAGGTTAATAGGAAGTTAAGCAATAAGACTTGATAATGAGGTGTGAAAAAAATGACAAAAAGAAAAATGGGATTACTAGTAATGGCATACGGTACCCCATATCAATTAGATGACCTTGAACGCTATTACACACATATACGCCATGGCAGAAAGCCAACAGTAGAAATGCTTGAAGACCTTCGCAATCGCTATGAATCAATTGGCGGTCTTTCTCCGCTTGCTAAAGTAACACTTGAACAGGCTAAAAAGCTTGAAGAGCATATGAATCTGATACAGGATGAAATTGAGTTTAAAATGTACCTTGGACTTAAACACATTGAGCCATTTATTGAGGATGCAGTTAAGCAAATGCATAATGATGGTATTGAAGAGGCAGTAAGTATTGTTCTTGCCCCTCATTTTTCAACCTTCAGCATTAAGTCGTATAATGGCAGAGCAGCGGAAGAGGCCGAAAAACTGGGCGGTCCAAAGATTACTTCTATTGAAAGCTGGTATAATGAGCCGAAATTTATCAACCACTGGGTTAAGAAGGTAAAGGAGATTTATCAGCAAATGCCAGAAGAAGAAAAAGAGAATGCGATGCTGATTGTTTCTGCCCATAGCTTACCAGAGAAGATTTTACAATTTGGAGATCCCTATCTAAATCAACTGAAGGAAACAGCAGATTTAATCGCTGAACAGGCTGGGATAGATAAATATGAAATAGGCTGGCAAAGTGCAGGAAATACGCCAGAGCCATGGTTAGGGCCAGATGTACAGGATTTAACAAGAGAATTGGCTAAGGAACATCAATATAAAGCTTTCGTCTATGTACCTGTAGGCTTTGTTTGCGAACACCTTGAAGTCTTATATGACAATGATTATGAATGTAAAGTTGTTACCGATGAAGTAGGAGCAAGTTATTATCGTCCTAAAATGCCTAATGCAGACCCTGAATTTATTGATGCACTGGCAACTGTTATCTTGAAAAAATTAACACACTGACAAGTAGCAATAAAATTAATAAAAGAAGGTGAAATCCGTGACGGAAGAAAAACAGATGGTAGTGATTATTGGCGGAGGGATTACTGGAATGACAACCGCATTCTATCTCCAAAAAATAATCGCGGAAAAACAAATGCCCATTGAAATCAAACTTATTGAAGCATCACACCGTCTCGGAGGTAAAATGCAAACCGTTGTAAAAGACGGTTTCACCATTGAAAGAGGACCAGACTCCTTTCTCGCCCGAAAAGTCAGCATGTCCAATCTTGCGAAGGAAGTTGGAATGGAGGATCAACTTGTCCACAATTCAACAGGTAAGTCTTATGTTCTTGTTAATGATGTGCTTCACTCTATGCCTGGCGGTTCGATTATGGGAGTCCCAACGGAGATAGGTCCATTTATTAAAACAGGATTGTTCTCCATTCCAGGAAAAATGAGAGCCTCCGCTGATTTCATTTTGCCTAGATCTCCAGGAGGGAAGGACCAATCCTTAGGACAGTTCTTCCGGAGAAGATTAGGCGATGAGGTGGTTGAAAATTTAATTGAACCGCTATTATCAGGAATTTATGCGGGTGATATTGATGAATTAAGTCTAATGTCAACTTTCCCACAATTCTATGAGGTGGAACAAAAACACCGGAGCCTAATTCTTGGGATGAAAAAGGGAACACCTTCACAGCCGAAAAGTCCTCAAAATAAGGGGAAAGCAAAAGGTGGGTTTTTAACCTTTAAAAGTGGGCTTCAGTCTTTTGCAGACGCGATTGAAGCAAAAATAGAGCCTAAATCAATTTTAAAAGGGCACAGGGTTGAAAAGATTATAAAGGGCAGTAAACGCTATGAACTGTATCTTAATAACGGTGAAACGATAAATGCAGATTGTATTGTTGCTGCAACCCCACACAAGGTAACGCAATCAATGTTTTCACAATATAGTTTTTTTGATCCTTTTAAATCTGTACCTTCTACTTCTGTTGCTACCGTAGCTCTTGCTTTTCCAAAGGAAGCGGTAAAAAAGGATATCGACGGAACGGGATTTGTTGTTTCTAGAAGGGGAGATTATTCCATTACAGCCTGCACATGGACTCACAAAAAATGGGAACATTCTACTCCAGAAGGAAAAGTATTACTCCGTTGTTATGTCGGAAGGTCTGGGGATGAAACGATTGTCGACCTCTCTGATGATAGAATTATCCAGATTGTACTTGAAGACTTAAGTAAAACGATGGATATTACAATGAAACCAGACTTTGCTATTGTCTCTCGTTGGAAAGACTCAATGCCTCAGTACACTGTAGGGCATAAGCAACGTCTTGAATCGATTAATCAGCATGTTAAAGCAGAACTTCCTGGGGTCTTTTTAGCTGGTTCATCTTATGGCGGTGTGGGTCTGCCTGATTGTATCGACCAAGGGGAAAAGGCTGTAAAAGAGGTTTTAGATTACCTGAAGATGAATGATTAATTCTAAGAAGCTGATTGATCTAGCAGCTTCTTTTTTTTGCCATATTTTTGGTATAGTAAGAAATATAATTTAATGTGATGGAGGCTAGATAATGAAACTTACGGTTATTGGGTTTTGGGGTGGTTATCCAAAAAAGAATGGGGCAAGCTCTGGCTATCTGCTCGAGCATGATGGTTTTCACTTATTAATTGATTGCGGCAGCGGGGTTCTCTCTAAACTGCAAAATATCATTCAACCAGAGGAACTAGATGCTGTTTTGATTTCACATTACCATCCAGACCATATTGCTGATATAGGTGTCCTACAGCATGCTAGGCTGATTCAAGGATTTTTAGGGGAGAAACCACCTACATTGCCTATTTACGGGCACCAGTTTGATGAGGCAGAGTACTCGAAGCTAACCTATAAAGATATTACTAGTGGAATCGCCTACCAGCCTAGTGATATTCTTACAGTCGGTCCCTTTCAAGTAGCATTTTTAAAAACGGAGCATCCTGTTCCATGCTATGCCATGAGAATTGTGGCGGGTGGTAAATCATTGGTATACACCGCGGATGGCTCTTTTAAAGAGGAACTTATTGAATTTAGCAGGGAAGCAGATCTTTTGTTATGTGAATGTAACTTTTTCGGTCACCAAAATGGAAAGTCGGCTGGCCATATGAACAGTATCGAGGCAGGTCAGTTTGCCGAAAAATCAGCTGTTAAACAATTAATACTCACACATCTTCCTCAATACGGAGAGTTATCTGAGCTTGTGCGTGAGTCGTCTACCGAATTTACTGGTATAATAAAGCTTGCAGATGAATTTTTAACTATTTCACTATAAAGGGGAAGTATTGAATGTTATTTATTGATAATAAAGGCATCACCGATCCGAGAATTAATCTAGCGATTGAAGAATATGCATTGAAAAATCTTGATATTAATGAAACATATTTATTATTTTACATAAATGAACCATCAATAATCATTGGGAAAAATCAAAATACCGTTGAAGAAATTAACACGGAATATGTTGAGGGAAATGGAATTCATATTGTTCGCAGATTGTCTGGTGGGGGAGCCGTTTACCATGATTTAGGGAATCTGAACTTTAGTTTTATCACGAAGGACGATGGCGAAAGCTTTCATAATTTCCGGAAGTTTACGGAGCCCGTGGTTGCTGCACTCAGAAAGCTGGGAGTCAATGCAGAGTTAAGCGGCAGAAATGATCTTCTAGCTGAAGGCAGAAAGATTTCTGGAAATGCCCAATTCTCTACAAAGGGCAGAATGTTCTCCCATGGAACGCTTCTTTTCAATTCGGAGATGGACCATATTGTCTCGGCATTAAGGGTAAAGAAAGATAAAATTGAATCAAAGGGAATTAAATCCGTTCGAAGCCGGGTGGCTAATATTTCCGAATTTCTTGAAGAAAAAATGGAGATTGAAGAGTTTCGCTCACTGATTTTACAAAATATTTTTGAAGGCGAAGAGATTACGGAATATGTTCTAACGGAGGAAGATTGGGAGAAAATTCACCAACTTTCAAAGGAACGCTATCAGAGTTGGGAATGGAATTATGGAAAATCACCGAAGTTTAATCTTCAGCACTCCCATCGTTTCCCTGTAGGGCAAATCGATGTTCGTTTAGAGGTTAACAAAGGTGTTATTGAAAATTGTAAAATCTATGGTGACTTCTTTGGAGTTGGCGATGTAAGTGAAATCGAGAAAATGCTTGTTAATGTACGCTATGAAAAAAACGAGCTGGAAGAAGTACTGAAAGATGTGGATACGTCATATTACTTTGGAAATATTTCAAAAGAAGAGTTTATCAATTTAATTTATTAGGATTACGCGGTGATGCAGATCACCGTTTTTTTTTTGCTGTGTGAAACAGGTCTGTTGATTGGAGCTCCAGGCACTTCGCTTTCCGCAGGCGTGCCGGTGAGCCTCCTCGGCGCTAAAGCGCCTGTGGGGTCTCCCCAGCCCCGTACTCCTGCAGGACATTGACTAGGCTTCCTTGAATATTCACCGCACGAAGGAAATGCGGTAGCATTTTCGAGGAGTTCTTCGTGCCTTCCGCTCCAATCAACAGAGTGTACTAAATCAACGATGTCCTTAACACAGCCTTGTATTAAAATTTCATCGTTAATCAACTCTTTTGGATATTTTATGATATTTACAGTCAAAAGCTGAGTATCTTATACTTGAATACTTAAATTTCTTAAAATATAATATATTTAGAAAGTTTTTACTTATTAGTGAATGGGTGCTCATTCACAGGGGAGGGGAAAAAATGAATCTGTCTACTCAGCTTCATGAAACAGCAAAAAAAATGGCAAGTAAACCAGCCTATTATTTTATGGGACAAGAGACTTCTTATCGTGAATTAGATGCAGCGATTACAAAGTTTGCGTCTGGTCTTGAAAAACTGGGGGTAAAACAAGGGGACCACATTGCATTGCTGCTTGGAAACTCACCGCACTTTGTCATTAGTATGTATGGTGCCTTAAGGTTAGGTGCTACAGTTATTCCGGTAAATCCGATATATACAGCAGATGAAATCGGTTACATATTAAATAACGGTGATGTAAAAGTGGTTGTCGCCCTTGATATGGCCATTCCTTTGGCGGAAAAGATGCATACATTCTTGCCTAAAGTAGAGCAATTTGTGTTCTGTGAAACGAGCGAAAATGGTATTGCACAACATCAAATTGAAAGTTTATCACTATCTTCCAAAATGAAATCGTTTCCAGAAGTTATTGCCTCCGGAGAACTTAGCTTTAAAGGTCCAGAACTAAATGATGATGACGTCGCTCTTATCCTTTATACTTCAGGTACAACGGGGAAACCAAAAGGTGCGATGCTTTCTCAAAAGAATTTAAGTAGCAATGCGAAGGATGTTGGCGAATACCTAAGAATGAATGATGAAGATCGTGTGATTACGACCTTGCCTATGTTTCATGTCTTTTGTTTAACAGTGGCATTAAATGCACCGTTATTAAGCGGGGCAACGATGTTGATTGTTCCAAGATTCAGTCCAAAGGAAATTTTTGAGCTTGCAAAAGAATATCAGGCAACTGTATTTGCTGGAGTACCGACGATGTATAATTTTCTCTATCAACTCCCGGATGCAAATCCTGAGGATCTTTCTACACTGCGTCTATGTGTTTCTGGTGGTGCATCTATGCCTGTTGCTCTACTAAATAATTTCGAACAAAAATTTAATGTGCGCGTTTCAGAAGGGTATGGGTTATCTGAAGCCTCGCCAGTTACTTGCTTCAACCCACTTGACCGTCCGCGGAAAGCAGGGTCAATTGGTACATCGATCCTCCATGTTGAAAATAAAATTGTCAATGAACTTGGAGAAGAGCTCCCAGCTGGCGAAGTCGGCGAATTAATTGTACGTGGTCCAAATGTAATGAAGGGCTATTATAAAATGCCTGAGGAATCAGCTGCAACGATCCGTGATGGATGGCTTTATACTGGTGACCTTGCGAGAATGGATGAAGAGGGGTATTTTTATATTGTCGACAGGAAAAAAGATATTATCATAGTGGGCGGTTACAACGTCTATCCGCGTGAAGTCGAAGAAGTGCTTTATAATCATACGGATGTTGTTGAAGTAGCCGTTTTAGGTGTACCGGATCCGAACCTTGGTGAGGCGGTAAAATGTTATTTAGTCAGCAAAAATCCTGCTGTTACAGAAGAACAATTACTAGATTATTGTAAGGAACATCTAGCAAAATATAAGATTCCTGTATCTATTGATTTCTTAGAAGAACTTCCAAAGAACACAACAGGAAAAATTCTAAGAAGAGCCTTGAAAGCTCAGGTTACTCAAACGGTCTAAAAGTAGAAATCAAATCTTAAATAAGAAGGCAGGCCACAGGAGCCTGCCTTCTTTAAGATTAAGGAGGAGGAAACTTTCAATGGAGAAGATTCTATTTGATATAAATGACCATGTCGCAATCGTTACGATTAATCGGGAAAAATCCCTCAATGCCTTCAATTATGAAACATTGATCGAATTACAAGCGAAGGTAGAAGAAATTCGTAGCAATAAGTCTATTCGTGTGGTTATCTTCATTGGCGCAGGAGAAAAGGCATTCAGTGTCGGTGCTGATTTGAAGGAGCGCAAAAACCTTACAGATGAGCAGGTGAGACGAAACTTATATAAAATAAATGAAGTCTTTACGATGATTGACCAGCTTCCGCAGCCAACCATTGCAGCAATTAACGGGTTTGCCTTTGGTGGCGGCATGGAATTAGCCTTGGCCTGTGATTTTCGGATTGCTGCCGAAGAAGCCGTTATGGGGTTAACAGAAACGGGTCTTGCGATTATACCTGGGGCAGGCGGCACCCAGCGCTTACCAAGGTTAATCGGGGAGGCAAGGGCGCTTGAACTCATCCTAACGGCACGGAGACTGTCAGCTAACGAAGCTGACACCTATGGAATGCTAACCAGGGTTGTCGGACGGAAAGAGTTATTGAAGGAATGCCTTACATTTTCTGCACAATTACTTGCAAATGGTCCCATTGCCGTTCAGCAGGCAAAATTTGCGATTAAAAATGGAATGAATACGGATTTGAATACGGGATTGCAGATTGAACGCAAGGCATATGAAGTCACACTCCCAACTGAAGATCGACTAGAGGCACTACAGGCCTTTGCCGAAAAAAGAAAGGCGGATTTCAAAGGGCAGTAGAACATGGCAACCAAGCAGTTTGTTTAATCGAGGTATATTTTTCCAATTATTTTAAATTATTCTATATTAGTTCTTACGATGAATACAATGTTTCTTAACTATCGCAATTGAAAAAAGAACTTCGAATAAGAAAAACATAGGGAGATTTTAGTCTTCCTATGTTTTCATTCATATTATTTATCTGTTTGTTTTTGCTTCTTTTTCAAATACTCCGCACGCATTTTTTCAAGTTGCTGCTTTTTATCAAATTTGGCAGGCGTCTGTTTTTCATGAAACTTCGTCACAGCTACCTGACCTTTGTAATCCAATTGATATTTTCCCACTTTGTTCACCTACTTTTCTTGTCTTTAAAGAGAATCTATTCAACAAATATAATATACCTTATTTTACTGAAGTAAACCTCAATAACTCTATTTCTTGTTTGTTCAGCTCTCTTCTAAAGGTCCAATCAACAGCCAAGTCAAACACAGCCTAAAAAAGTTTCTCAACAACCTCTCATGTTATTTATATTTAAAAATTTATAGAAATTTGTTAGAATTATCTATTAAATGAACTTTTGTACAGGGGGGAAAGAGTTGACAGATTTTGCAATAGGAAAAGAATCTTCGGAGTTTAAAAAAGGATTACAGGCAGGTATTAGCATAGGAATAGGCTATTTTCCGATTGCATTGACTTTTGGGCTTCTCGCAAAAACAACAGGCCTATCCATTTATGAAGCCATATTAATGAGCATGATTGTCTTTGCTGGTGCATCGCAATATATTTCATTGAGCCTCATCGCATATGGCACAGGGATTGTTGAAATAATCATAACAACCTTCATCGTAAACATTCGCCACTTTCTTATGTCTACATCTTTAAATGAGAAGTGTGAGGAGGACCATCTGGGTAATAAGCTGGTTTACTCGTTTGGAATAACAGATGAGACTTTTTCTGTTGTGGCAACAAAGGATGGAACGGTTACGACTGGATTTATGTTTGGTGTGAATTTAATTGCCTATGCCAGCTGGGTCATTTTCACTGGAGCAGGCCATCTCATTGGTGCGAGTCTTCCGCAAACCCTACAAGAAAGTATGGGAGTGGCCCTATACGCGATGTTTGTCGGTTTGTTGGTACCTTCAATGAAGAAAAGTGTAAAAGTGGTTTTTCTAGCAACACTTGCTGCCGTTTTTAATTCTATTTTTACACTAGGCCAAGTCATGGTACAAGGATGGGCAATTGTGACCTCGACTATTCTTTCTGCTGTTATTATTGAACTAATCGAGGTCGGGAAAGCTAAGCAACGGGGTGTGAAGCATGAAGAGTGAAATTATTTGGATGATTATCGGAATGGGGTTGGTTACATATATTCCTCGAATGCTGCCCTTTGTTCTGTTCAAAGGAAAGGAATTACCGCCATTTATTCAAGGTGTATTAAAAAACGTCCCTTTTGCGACTTTAGGGGCATTAATTTTTCCAGCAATTTTCTTAATTCAAGAGAATGATATCTGGTATGGAGTCGTTGGTGCAGCTGCCGCCTTCCTTGCTGCATTTATAGGAGCGAATATCATAGTAGTAGTTCTAGGGGCAATTACCGTTTTATCCATATACTCCTATTTTCTCTAAGTCGGTCTTTTTTGAGGCTTTTTTCTATTCGTATGTTCTAAATCCTTACTTTCTAACTAAACTATCTATAGAGAGGCTGTACAAAAAGGGGGACAAAACAAACATGGTTAGAAAAATGGGTGTCTATGCGGTTTTGGCCTATGTTTTATATGGGTTGTTTTTTTATTGGTATATATTTTACTTTGCTGATACAAGTCTGCCCTTTGAATATCAAGGGACGAAGGCAGATCCTGCTACCTTTTTAAATGGACGGGAATTAATGTTAAGTGAAGAATATTCGAAAATAAGAAACCTGCTATTTTTCTTATCCACTCCACTGGAATGGCTATTTTATTTGCTCATCTTATTATTTGGTTTTTCAAAAGCTTTCAAGCGGTGGGCGGAAAGTTCATCTAATTATAAGGTGCTTCAAACAGCGATTTATCTTATTTGGTTATCTTTTTTCGCTTATTTGGCGACATTCCCATTAAGCTATATTAGTTATTCACTTTCAAAGACGTACAATATCTCAACGCAGACCTTTTCTTCATGGATGAAGGAAGAGTTAATCGACTTCTGGATAAATTATGGAACATTAATGATTATTGTCTCTGTCCTATATTGGCTGATGAAGAAAAGTACGAAGCGATGGTGGCTATATGGCTGGTTATTATCGGTTCCGTTTACTATTTTTATGATGTTTTTACAGCCAATTATCATTGACCCATTATATAATGAATTTTCTCCGTTAAAGAATAAGGAGCTCGAGATAAAAATATTAGCTTTAGCTGAAAAGGCTCAAATTCCTGCAGAACATGTATTTGAAGTAAATATGGCCGATCAGACGAATGCCTTAAATGCCTATGTGACCGGGATTGGCTCTAATGCACGAATTGTTCTTTGGGATACCACGTTAAATAAATTGTCGGATAATCAAATTTTATTTATTATGGCTCATGAAATTGCCCACTATGTTGAAAAACATATCTATATCGGAATTGCTATCTATCTGATGCTCTCGCTTGTCGGTTTATATTTAACCTATCGAATCATGAATTGGGCTGTAGCAAGCTGGGGAAAAGAACTGAAAATAGCAGACGTGAAGGATTTTAAATCAGTGCCATTATTTTTTATGATCCTTTCGATGCTGATGTTTGCTGCCAGTCCGCTTTCGAACTTTATTTCACGCTATGAAGAGACCAGGGCAGATCGATATGCAATTAACATGACCCAAGATACAGAAGCTGCGATAACATCCTTCCAGGAACTAACGAAAGCGGGTTTAAGTCAGGTTAATCCGCCATTATTGGTTAAGATTTTTCGCTATAGTCATCCGTCTATGCTAGATCGTATTTCCATGCTGGAAGAATATGAAACCAATCACACGAAGTAAAGAATCAGGTACAGCTTTTGTACCTGATTCTTTATTTTAGGTACATAGAGAAAACCGTCTTTTTAGACGGTTTTGGCAGGAGCATTAAGTTCCGAAGCGCTTGTTTAGGTCTGTGAGCTGTTTAGACAGATGGAAAAAACATTTCTGATCACGCTGATCAATGGCAGAATCAATTTTCTTTAATAATTTTTCCTTTTGAACGGTTAGTTGGATTTCTGATAAGAGCATATCAATGTATAAATCCTGGACGTAGTTTTCTTTCCTTTGACGGTTCATGGCACCAATTTTCATTAATTCCGTGTATGATTTTTCATTCATGGAAATCACCTCTGATGCTTTTTATTATTATATGGGATATTTCTGATAATATCAACGAATTTTTATAATTTTCAGAATTACATTTCCGTAACAACTTTGTGAATAAATTCGTAACAATTCTGAAAAATAAGTTAACAAAATATTAGAAATGATATGATGGAAAAAATATGCAATTTAGGAGCTGATGGTTTTGAAGCAGAGACAAATAGAAGAATATGAAGTGAATCCTTTTACGTTGTTTATTAAACCTAAGAGGTATGGAAATAAAGTTTATTCCCAAATTATTGAAGTTGAAGATGAATTTTTATCCCCTTTAAAACCGCTTGATATCATCAAAAATAGCTGTTTCGGTAGCGACTATGAAGGCTGCAGAAAAGGTTCAATGCTGTTAATTAATGCCAAACACAAAATTCCCATTGCCATCGACCCTACCAACAACCTTTTTTTCTTTCCTACTGCATCACCGAATCGTGAGGAGTGTATTTGGATTTCACTTGATCATATCAAGGACCTGCTCCGCATTTCTCCTAAAGAAACATTGATTATTTTTCGTAATAAACAGTCCTATATAATCCCTGTTGCATATAGTACCATTCAAAATCAAATATCACATACAGCAACATTAAAATGGAAACTCATGCAAAGAATTGAATACAATCAAAAAAAGTCATTTTATTTGATGAACAGGCCTTTGGCATTGGAGGCATCTGAAAAGTCTCCAAAGTATGGTAAAAATAGTAAAAGTGAAGAATAAATTTTTAATGGGATGTATGTTTTTTTAAGAAATAGGATTGAATTAATTCTTGAACCTTATTCCGTATTCTCGGATTAAAGTAATTATGTGATTCTTCATAGCCTTTGTATAGAAACATATACATTGTAAAGGCATCATCCCGTTTAGTTTCAATGACTTGCAGTTTATTCTTTTTCATATAGAGTTTTACCTCAGCCAATTCTTTCTGGATGGCCTTCATTGTGTCTTCAATTAGCTCTAGATAGGGTTTCTTTAATTTAAATGGGCTCGTTTCAACAACGGATAAATCTCGATTTAAGACGATTAGAACCATCGGCAAATAGATGGCCTTTTCCATAATATCCCTGTCTCCTTCTGGAATTCTCGTCATTTTATCATCGGCACCTTTCTGATCATTTAATCGAACGTCTGTTCTAGTTAATCATACAAAATTCCTTCTAAAAACGCAATGCTTAAAAAGCTTGCGTCTTTTATTTGCAAATTTTGGTACAAGTATGAGAAAGTTTTTAATAGAAGGAAATTTTGTAGGGAAAAATAAAAAAATGTAGAATCTTTAATAGGATATCAGCAAAATAAAAAATTAAACGCAAATGGGTGAGCTAAATGAGATCTGAAAAGCATAAAAAAAAGAAAAGAAAATGGACTTCTGTATTACTTGTATTATTTGTACTAGTTGGTGGTATCGCAGGCTATTCTTATTTTCAATATAAGCAGGGTATAAACCAATCAAATAAAAAAATTAATCAAGATAATGAAAATGGTGTAACTGAACAGGTATATACTTTTAATGGAAAAAAAGATCAGTATGGTGCGACTAACATTCTTTTATTAGGCAGCGATACTCGTGGAGAGAAAGATGCACGTGCCGATACAATCATGATTGCTCATTATAATGAAGATAAAGGGACCTATAAATTGACTTCGATTATGAGGGATAGTTATGTTGATATTCCAGGTCATGGGAGTCATAAGATTAACCAGGCATTTAGGCTTGGCGGACCTGAGCTTATGAGAAAAACCATAAAGGAAAACTTCGATATTGATCTCCAGTACTTTACGATTGTAGACTTTGAAGGCTTTGTTCAATTAATAGATGAAGCTTTTCCAAATGGAGTTGAAATAAATGTTGAGAAAAAAATGGAGGAAATGATTGGTGTGACATTAGAGCCAGGACTGCAAAGGTTAAATGGTGAGGAAATGCTCGGCTTTGTCCGTTTTCGCCAGGATGCTGTTGGAGATTTTGGTCGTGTGAAGCGCCAGCAACAAGCATTACAGGCGATTGGGGATCAGCTTTCAGGAATACAGACGCTACCGAAACTGCCTAAATTAATTGGTGTGGTCACACCTTATGTCAATACAAATATGAATACCGGAGATATCTTATTTATGGCGAAAGATTTCTTTTCAAAAGACAGAGGTGTAGTGGAGACGTTTAGAATACCCGTCCAAGATAGCTATAAAGACACACGAATAACAGGCGAAGGTCTTGTTTTGGAAATAGATTTGGAACAGAATAAAGAGGCTTTCCATCAATTTATGACACAATAGCTTTCTTAGAGAGGCTCTTTTCGTAAAGAGTGTTGTAAAAACCCAAAAGCCGGTTTTTACGTTTAACTAACTATTTGGAACTTCGAATAAAGTTTACAAGCTCTTTTCTCTATAGAAAATTAGCATATAGGTGAAAATAGCTTAAAACACCTTTATTCTGATTTTAATAGCAATAAAGTTTGAGAAAAGAGCCTTAGGAAAAGAATCACCATCAAATAGGCATATTTTAAAAGGAGCAAAAATCGATGGACTTTGAAGCATTCAAGGAATGGTTTACACTTGAAAATATTATGAGTTTAATTCAAGAATACCGGTCCTTTGGCCCAATCCCAGGAATTTTGCTGCCGATGATTGAAGCGTTTTTACCGTTTCTGCCATTAGTCATATTTGTATTGGCCAATGCAAGTGCTTTTGGATTATGGTTAGGATTTTTATATTCTTGGTTGGGTTCCTGTATAGGGGCACTGCTGCTGTTTTTACTAATTAGGAGATTTGGTCAAAAGCGAATCTTTTCCTTTCTATCAAAACATCCTAAAGTACGAAAGTTGATGGATTGGGTAGACAAACGTGGGTTTGGGCCACTGTTCTTGCTGCTTTGCTTCCCATTTACCCCTTCTGTCGTAGTAAACATAGTGGCAGGCCTTTCAAAAATAAGCATCTATCAATACCTGCTGGCAGTATCAATCGGAAAAATGGTGATGATTTTTACTGTCAGTTTTGTGGGCTATGATATTCGTTCACTGGTATCCCAGCCCTATCGTACAGCAATTGTTTTTGCAATAATTTTTATTCTTTGGTATGTTGGCAAAAGAATTGAAGTAAGATTGAATAAAGCAATAGAAAATGACGATAATGAAAAAATAGATAGAGGTAAACTATTGGAGAAGAGGAGGAGCCTCAATGAAGATTGAATGGAAAAAGGAAGGAATTGAATGGATTAAAGCTTTTGCCATCGGAATTATCATTTTTGCATTTATTCGCGCATTTTTCTTTTCTAATTATATTGTCGAGGGAGAATCGATGATGCCAACACTTCAGGAAGGAAATAAGCTGGTAGTCAATAAATTAGGCTACCATATTGGGGACCTTAACCGTTTTGATGTCATTGTCTTCCATGCCAATGAAAAAGAGGATTTTGTCAAACGAATCATAGGCTTACCAGGAGATAAAATTGAATTTAGAAATGACCAATTATATATAAACGGAAAAAAGTATCAGGAATCATTCTTAACCGTTTATAAGAAGGATACACCGGGAATTAAGTTAACAGAAGATTTTAGCTTAAAGGATAAAACAGGTGAAAATACGGTGCCTGAAGGGAAGTTATTTGTAATGGGGGATAATCGCCTTGGTAGCTGGGATAGTCGTCACTTTGGCTTTATTTCTGCTAGTCAAGTCGTCGGAAAAGTCGACCTCCGTTATTGGCCGCTTAAAGAAATGGATGTAGACTTTTAAAATAGTTTGTAGCAGAAAAGAGCGCGATAAACTCCGCTCTTTTTTTTGTGCCTAGGATTGGTGATTTTCCAAACTCTGTTGATTTGAGCGGAAGGCACGAGACTCCAGCGGGATGTGCAGGTCAGCGGGAGACCCCGCAGGAGCGTAGTGACGAGGAGGCTCCCGGACCGCCCGCGGAAAGTGAAGTGCCTGGAGCGCAAATCAACAGACAAATTTCAAAGCCTCTGTCTAAGAAATACCATTTTTGGCTTGAAGATACGAAGGAAGAATACAAACGTTTGTGCTCCTTTTATGATAGAATAAATGCTATAGAGTTTTATGGAGAGCGAGGTTAAAATATGCCTTTAAGATTGATAACAGGAAGATCGGGCAGTGGAAAAACGACTATGTGTCTGAATGAAATACGAGACATCTTATCTGAAAATCCAGAAGGAACACCGATTCTTTATATCGTCCCAGAGCAGATGACGTTTTTATCAGAATATCGCTTATCAACTGACTCGGTGCTAGGCGGAATGATTCGTGCGCAAGTATATAGCTTTTCACGGTTAGCATGGCGTATCCTCCAAGAGACTGGCGGCATCAGTCGCTACCATTTAAGCAGTGTCGGGATGAGTATGCTAATCAGTAAGATAATAGAAGACCAAAAAGACCAGTTAAAATTATTCCAGCGAGCCGCAGATAAGAATGGATTTATAAAGCAAGTAGAACAGATGATTACCGAATTTAAGCGCTATTGCATTCGCCCAGAAGAACTAATACAAGAATCATTAGCAACCAGTGGAAATGATGATTCAGCTGCAAAAGCGCTAAAAGATAAATTAAATGATTTGGAAGTTATTTATACTCATTTTGAACAAGAAGTCTTTGGTAAATATATTGATGCCGAGGACTATTTTCAATTGCTTTCCGAAAAGGTGGCTTCTTCGGCGTATTTAAGAGAAGCAGAAATTTATATTGATGGGTTTTATAGTTTTACCCCTCAAGAATATAGGGTGATAAAGGAATTAATGAAGCATTGCAAAAAAGTAACTATTTCTTTGACAGCCGATCGATTAATCTATGAATCTGTTCCAGATGAGCTTGATTTGTTTAGATTATCTGGAGAGGCTTATTTTTCTATTTATGTAATGGCAAAAGCAGAAGGAATTGAAATAGAGCAGCCCATTCGATTATCCGAGCAAGAAAAATGGACTCATCCTTCTTTACGTCATTTAGAAGAAAAGTTTGATACCCGACCAGCCGTGCCTTTTCATGGACAGCCATCCATCCATATTGGTCAAGCTGTTAATCGAAGAGCGGAGATTGAAGGAATTGCGCGTGAAGTTCGTCAGTTAGTGCGAACAAAGGGGTATCGATACCGTGATATAGCATTATTGATTCGAAATGGTGGGGATTATCATGACACGCTAGAGCCCGTATTTAATGATTATCAAATTCCCTATTTTATTGATCAAAAAAGAACAATGCTTAATCACCCCTTGATAGAATTGATTCGCTCGAGTCTTGAAGTAATTAATTCTTTTTGGCGATATGAGCCAGTCTTCAGGGTAATTAAAACAGAATTATTATTTCCGCTAGAGGAAAACTCTGATAGAATGCGCGAGAAGATGGATAAACTTGAGAACTATGTGCTTGCCCTGGGAATAAAGGGGAGCAAATGGACAAAAAAGGATCGTTGGAGCTATCGTCGAATAAGAGGTCTGGAAATGGAAGTAAATGTTCAGACTGACGCTGAAAAAGAGATAGAGCAAGAACTGAATGAGTTAAGAATCATGGTAACGGCACCCATTTTGCGCCTATCCAGACGTTTAAAAAAGGCTGATACGGGTCGGAAACTATGTGAAGCCATTTATTTGTATTTAGAAGAATTAGATATCGCTTCAAAACTAGAAAACTGGAAAATAGCTGCCGAGATAAAGGGAAATCTTGTTAGAATGCGTGAGCATGACCAGGTATGGAATGCGGTAATTGAACTGTTAGACCAGTATGTAGAAATCTTAGGGGAAGAGAAGGTCTCTCTTAAGTCCTTCTCAGTTATTTTAGAAGCAGGATTTGAATCGCTCCACTTTTCGCTTATTCCGCCAGCACTTGATCAGGTATTAATTGGTGATTTAGAAAAATCAAGATTAACGGATATTAAAGCAACCTTTGTTGTAGGTGTTAATGAAGGGGTTTTGCCAGCCAAAATTGCCGAAGAGGGAATATTAGCTGATGAGGAGCGCGAACAGCTGTTATCAGCAGGAATAACAGTAGCCCCAAGCAGCAGGACTCGACTATTAGATGAGAATTTTCTTGCTTATAAGGCATTAACAACTCCTTCAGAGATTCTTTATGTGAGTTACCCGCTAGCTAATGATGAAGGTAAAGCATTGATTCCTTCCTCCTATATTAAGAGATTAAAGGATTTATTTCCTGACATTGCAGAACATTATTATGTCACAGATCCTGCTGAGCTAGCAGAAGATGATCAGCTAGATTTTGTAACAAATTACCGGACAACCATGTCTTACCTAACTGCTCAGCTTCAGTTGAAAAAACGGAATTACCCGATATCTGATCTGTGGTGGGATGTTTATAATTTTTATATAGAAAGCATGTGGAAGCCACAGGCAGGAAAAATACTCTCAAGTCTCTTCTATTCGAATAAAACGATGCAGCTCTCAAAAGATGTTGCAGATGAATTGTACGGAGAGACGATTCAGGCTAGTGTTTCGAGAATGGAGCTATTTAATGGCTGTGCCTTTGCTCATTTTGCTCAGCATGGGCTAAAGCTTCGCGAACGACAGGTTTTTCGCCTCGAAGCCCCAGACATTGGCGAGTTATTCCATGCAGCCTTAAAGCATATTTCCGATATTGTAAATGAGAGAAAGATTTCCTGGGCAGAGTTATCTAAACAGCAATGCGAAGAGTTATCTAGAGAAGCCGTCAGTGCCTTAGCACCAAAATTGCAAAATGAAATTTTACTAAGCTCTGAACGCCATCATTATATTAAACGCAAGTTAGAGCAAATCATTACCAGGGCATCATTGGTATTAAGTGAGCACGCGAAAGCAAGCGGCTTTTCTCCAGTGGGGTTAGAACTTGGATTTGGAAAAAACGGCGTGCTCCCTCCTCTTACGTTCTCATTGAGAAGTGGAAAGAGGATGGAACTATCAGGAAGGATTGATAGGGTCGATCAGGCAAAGACAGAAAATGATAGTACCTATTTACGAGTTATAGATTATAAATCAAGTGAAAAGGATGTTAATCTGACCGAAGTATACTATGGACTTGCCTTGCAAATGTTAACCTACCTAGATATCGTGATAACCCATTCAAAGGAACTTGTTGAGATGAAGGCGAGTCCTGCTGGTGTTCTTTATTTTCATGTTCATAATCCGCTTATTACCTCGAAGAAGTTACTTTCGGCCGATGAGATAGAAAAAGAGATTATGAAAAAATTCAAAATGAATGGTTTAATGCTTGGTGACCAAAATGTAATCCAGCTAATGGATCAAACACTGGAATCCGGTGATTCACAAATTATTTCGGCAGGAATAAAAAAAGACGGCAATTTAACCAAGAAATCAAAAGTGGCGAGTATAGCTGAATTTGAAGACCTTAGGACTTACGTCCGCCATTTGTATCAGAAGACAGGGGATGCAATTGTTGACGGTCGTGTAGAAATTGATCCATATAAACTAAAAGATAAGAAGCCTTGCACGTTTTGTGCGTATAAATCTGTTTGCCAAATAGATGAATCACTCGATAACGAGTACCGAATCCTGACACCAAAATCGAATGAAACAGTCTTCGATTTAATCAGAAAGGAGGCTGTAAAGAATGAGTAGTTTTGTCATCCCGCCAAAACCAGAGGGTGTAACATGGACTGAAGATCAATGGAAAGCGATTATGGCGAAAAACAAGGATATTCTCATAGCAGCAGCTGCTGGATCAGGTAAAACAGCTGTCCTTGTTGAAAGAATTATTCAAAAGATCCTTTCTGAAGAGGACCCCATTGATGTGGATCAACTGCTAGTTGTCACCTTTACGAATGCTTCGGCAGCAGAGATGCGCCATCGTATTGGCGAAGCATTAGAAAAAGCAATTGATCATGACCCGGGGTCAAGACATTTACGAAAACAGCTTAGTTTGCTAAATAAAGCATCTATTTCTACACTCCACTCTTTTTGTATGGAGGTTATTCGCAAGTACTATTATCAAATTGATGTGGACCCTGGTTTTCGGATTGCCGATGATACAGAAGCACAACTGATAAGAGACGAAGTTATGGACGAGCTTTTTGAAGAGGAATATGGAAAAAAGGATAATGAGCCATTTTTCAAGCTCGTGGATTCGTTCACAAGTGACCGAAGCGATGCAGCATTAATGGATATTGTCCGTGACATTTACGACTTTGCACGTTCCAATCCATTGCCAGAGAAATACTTACATGCAATGTGGGAGATGTATGATGTTGCAGGTATAACAAACGTGGAGGATCTTCCATTTATCCAAGCGCTCCTTTACGATATTGAACTGCAATTAGAGGGAGCGAAGGAAATAATTAAACGGGGCTTAGAAATAACGAAGCTTCCCGGCGGTCCAGCCCCAAGAGCCGAAAACTTTATAGAGGATCTTGCTGTCATTGATACACTTATTCAGGCAAAAAACGATTCATGGTCAACACTTTTTCAAGCGATGCAAACCTGGTCCTTTTCTAGGGCAAAGCAGGTGAAAGGTGATGAGTATGATAAGGAATTGACGGATAAGGCTCAGAAGTTTCGAGACAAGGCTAAGAAGAAAATTATCGATATAAAGGACGAGATATTTTCTAGAAAACCAGAAAGCTTCCTGCGGGATATGGAAGAAATGAGACCATTAATCGCCACGCTAGTCCAGCTTGTCAAAGAGTTTTCCAAGCGCTTTGAAAAAGTGAAGCGGGAGAAAGGGCTCGTTGATTATGCGGATTTGGAACACTATTGTTTAGAAGTATTAACAGGTGAAATTGCTGAGGGAGGAAGCTTTCTTCCTTCAGAAGCGGCATTAGCCTATCGTCATCATTTTAATGAAGTATTTGTAGATGAGTACCAGGATGTAAATATGGTTCAAGAAACCATCTTAAAGCTTGTTGCCAAGGAAAATGAAATCGAAGGCAATCTGTTCATGGTAGGTGATGTCAAACAGTCAATTTATCGCTTCCGCTTAGCTGAACCCAATTTATTCCTAGGTAAATATAATCGTTTTAGACAAGATGGTGAAGCATCCGGCTTGCGAATTGATTTAGCACGCAACTTCAGAAGCAGAAAAGAAGTACTTGAAGGAACGAACTATCTATTCAAGCAAATTATGGGTGTTAAGGTGGGGGAAATTGAATATGATGAAGCGGCAGAGCTTCGGACAGGTGCCCCCTATCCTGAGGATGAGCCCTATCCAGTGGAACTATTGTTAATAGACCAAAATAACGATGGAAAAGAAGCTCCATCTGAGGAAGAGTCAGCTGCATCAGAAACAGGAATGGAACCAGTTGAATTTGATGCAGTAGATTTAGAAAAATCACAGCTCGAAGCAAGAGTAATGGCAGGGAAAATAAAAGAGTTGGTCGCAGCAGGTACACAGGTCTATAATCCCAAAACAAAGTCATACCAAAAGATTATGTACCGAGATATGGTTATTCTCCTTCGTTCGATGACATGGGCACCGCAAATCATGGAAGAATTCAAACAACAAGGGATCCCGATTTATGCAAACCTATCAACCGGCTATTTTGAGGCAACAGAAGTAGCGGTTATGATGTCACTATTAAAGGTAATTGATAATCCATACCAAGATATTCCTTTAGCTTCAGTACTGCGTTCACCGATTGTCGGGTTGAACGAGGAGGATTTATCGAAAATTCGCCTGCAATCCAAGAGTACCTTCTGGGAGGCGGTAAAGGCATTTTGTCGTAGTACACCAACGGAAAATAGCGAGGATTCTTATGGAAAAGTCCGCCGCTTTTATGAATTATTAATGGGATGGCGGTCGTTAGCACGTCAGGGGTCGCTCTCTGAATTAATTTGGCAGTTATATCGGGATACACAGATTTATGATTTTGTCGGCGGACTGCCAGGCGGAAAACAGCGTCAGGCTAACCTTAGAGCCTTGTATGACAGGGCACGGCAATATGAGCAAACCTCATTCCGCGGTTTATTTCGCTTTCTGCGCTTTGTTGAGAGAATGATGGAAAGAGGCGATGACCTCGGAGCTGCACGTGCGCTTGGCGAGCAAGAGGATGTTGTTAGGATTATGACGATTCATGGCAGTAAGGGCCTTGAATTTCCGGTTGTTTTTATCGCAGGAATGTCGAGAAACTTTAATATGATGGACATTCGTAAATCGTATATGCTCGATAAAGAATATGGAATTGCGGCTAAATATGTAAATGTCGAGAAAAGAATTTCCTATCTATCTTTACCGCAGATTGCTTTTAAGCGAAAAAAGAAAATGGAAATGCTTGCTGAGGAAATGCGTGTCCTCTATGTGGCTTTGACAAGGGCAAAAGAAAAGCTCTATTTAATTGGAACATTAAAAGAGGCAGATAAAAGGATAGAGCAGTGGAATGACGTATCGGCTCATTCTGAATGGCTGCTGCAGGATTATGAACGGGCATCTGCAAGCAGTTATATCGACTGGATTGGTCCAGCACTCATTAGGCATCAGGATTGTTCTGTATTACAGCAAGGAGAAACAGGTAACCCTCTTGTTTCAAAAGAGATTACTTGTCATCCTTCATCATGGAAAGTTTCACTTTTGTATGCGGAAGAAATTAAAAAACAAGAATTAGTAAAAGAAATAGAAGAGGATCATTTCCTTGAATTGGTAGAGAAAACGGAAACTGTTCCAGTAAAGTCACTGTTTAAAGAGGAAATAAAGTCACGATTAACTTGGGAGTATCCATTTCCTGATGCCTCGATCAATCGATCGAAGCAATCCGTCTCTGAAATGAAACGAGCGCGGGAAATGGCGGATGAGCAGAGTGGAACCGACCTGGTCAGCAAGTTTAAAAAGTCAATCCTCAAACGACCAAAATTTATGCAGGAAAAGTCACTAAGCCCTGCAGAACGCGGAACAGCACTGCATATGGTTATGCAGCATGTTAATTTATCGGAGTCAGTTAATGCGGATGTGATTGAAGAGCTGGTGAATAGAATGGTAAGCGACGAACTGCTAACAGCTGAGCAAGCGGAAGTAATCGATTCGCAGTTAATTGTGAAGTTTTTCTTATCTGAAATTGGTCAAAGAATGGTCCACGCAAAGGCAGTGAATCGTGAAATTCCTTTTACACTTTCCTTACCTGCAAAGGATGTTTATCCTGCCTGGAACGGTCCAGAAGAGTCCGTTTTTATCCAAGGGATTATTGATTGTGTGTTTGAAGATGAGAATGGTCTTGTCCTCATTGACTACAAATCGGATGGAATAACTGATCGTTATAAAGGCGGTTTTGCCCAAGCAAAACCAATTCTAGAAGATCGATACAGACTTCAAATCAATTTATATACAAAAGCGATAGAACAAATATGGAAAAGAAAAGTAAATGAAAGATACCTATTCTTCTTTGATGGCGCACATATGCTGAAGGTTGAAAAATAAATTAATACAAAATAAAAAACGACAAAAACCAAATCAGGTTTATGTCGTTTTTTAGTTATTCCCCGCAATTGGCTGGTCAATCAGCTTCGTATCAAGAACATTCGTACCACTGATTCCGTTAGCTGTAATATTAATTCCCCCCGTATTAAAGCCCCCAGAACCACCATTTGTTTTAGAGGCACTTTTTGGAGAAATGTACACGGCATCTCCAAATTGCACAACCCCTCCACTTACATTAATAATTTGGACTGGACCGATAATCGCTGGCATCATAAAACATCCTTTACAATTACTCACTCAAAATTATGCCCTAAGTTAACTATATGCCCATATACCCGTCAGTGTTCTTCTTCCTCTTTTGGCAATAGCTGACGGATATGTTTAATCCTGGCCTCCATCGAAATATGCTCACTGTTCCCTACATGTAGGATGGAAGAGGCGGAAATCGCGGTAATATCAATGTTATGGACCTTTATTGATGGATTGCAATTATGAGTAGAAATGTTGAGTGGTTCAGTTAGCGGCTGAAAAGGAATGGGCTCTGAAAACACGGGATAGGATGAAAAATTCCCTTCATTTCCAAAAAACGTATCAACTTCCCTTTGAACGGCTAATGCCCGTGAAAAACCATTAATGATACGGGAGTCTCCAAGCTGTACAGTTGATGCTATCAAAACGGATTTTATCTTTATGGTATCGACAATTGATGTTCTTTGAAGCATTAATTAGACTGCTTCCGCTGATAATGGAACGAAGGGACCAATAATTAACGATTCTGCAGGAGTGTCAAAGGCTGACGCTAACTGGATGGAGTAGGTGTCGCCAACCAGTACCAGCGATGAAGCTGCAACACCAAGGATTTTAATATTTTCAACATGGAGGTCACGGTTATAGACTTCAAAGTTCATTGTGGCTTCATTCCTTTCACATTATCTGGTAAATGATTAATAAAGACAACGATTCCATTTTGAATTTCCTGCTTTAATAATTCAAGGATGGCCTCATCTGGATTTTGAATTTCTCCCGCTCGTTCTTTGCTTGAATTCGCTTTAAGATGATATTCGATTCTTGTGGGAAGCTGCTTAATGATATCTTGTTTTATAAAGGAGAGATACGATTCATCTAATTGAACATTCAGCTTTTTTTGGGCATCCTCAAATAAACCAGGAAGGTCTGTTTCTAAATACCGATAAAGTGCTTCTTCCATTTTTATCGACCTTTGCATTTGACCCTTAGGGGAAGAGGGGATATTACCTGGCTGGTTTTGTACCGCAAAGTCCTCAATTCCTGCCAAATCGGACGGATTCAAGCCAACATTTAATGTCCCATCTAAATGTTCAACCTTCAATTGATCAAATTTATACTCGATTTTTTCAACATTGATGCCAGGCTTAGCCTTTAATTGCTTTACTTCTTCAAGCAATTTTTGAATGTTCTGCTCCATTGATGAAATTCTATTTTCCTGTGCCAGAATGGTTAGTTGTACCCATTGGAGAAATTGAGAATAATCCTGATACATATTATCACCTCACAGTTGAATCTCTTCCTAACGTAAGCTTAACGGCACAGCCAAACTCTCAAGACTTCCAGCTGTGGCGGTTTGTGCCGATGGGGCTGGTTGAGTAAAACCACCTGTGTTATATAAATGGGCTGAGGGTTTTATGATTCCTGCACTGCCGATTTGTAAGACTGAGGAATTTGTAATACTGCCAATTTTAATATAATTAATTTGAATGGACTGTTGAATATAAAAGTTCATTTTTAGACCACCCGTTCATTAAGCATTTAGAAGAATTCCTTGGTCGATAACATCTGAGTCATTTGTGTTTGTGTGGCTCAGGTTGTTATGGACCTTTAAATTTTCTCCTGTATTAAAAGAGCCAGACCCGGAAAAAGTCTTTGCGCTTGCAAACGGCATGATTTTATAAACATCACCAATATGAAAAACGGAACTGCTTCCCATTGAAATGACCTGTGCAACTCCTACGATTGCTGGCATAAAACAACACCCTTTTTTTATTTTTATCTCTTTTATCGTATGAAGAGGTTGGTGTAATGTGATTCATTCGCCTAAAAAAAAGAAAAAACACGCTTGTTACTGTAATAATCTGATTTATTTCGTTTTTTTATTTAAGCTGTGATATGATAGTTTTCATATAATGAATTACATAGTAGGAGGAAATAAAATGATTCATGGTCATATTACAGGATGGGTTTTAGCTCTTATTTTATTTGTGGTTGCTCTTTTCTTAATTAAAGGTGGCAAAGCTAAAGGGGCAAAAATTGTCCAGATGATTTTAAGAGTGTTATATCTGGTAATCATTGCAACAGGTGTAATGATGCTAACTCAAGTTTTTAAAATTGATTTCCAGTATATTTTAAAAGCAGTTGTCGGTCTTTGGGTAATTGGATTGTTTGAAATGATTTTGTCACGCGTGATCAATAATAGAAAAACTTCTGTGTTTTGGATTCAGTTTGTCATCGCATTAGCGTTAGTATTATATTTAGGATTTTCTTTACCAATGTCATTCATGAACCCATAAGATAAAATAAATTAAGCTGTCGAGATTTCTCGGGAGCTTTTATTTATTTCAAATATTCAAAACAAACTTGATGACATTCTAGACTATTCGTTTTACTATTTAAGTAGATAGAGGGGGTGGATTATATGCTAGTTCGTGTGTTTGCAAATCTCCGAGAGATATGTGGCGGGGTTTCGGTAGAAGTTCAGTCTGAGGGGAAACGGGTTATCGACATGCTTGATAAAATGGTAGAAATGTTTCCTGATCTAAAGGATGAAATATTCACACCAGAAAAAGAACTGCTACCATTTGTTCAAGTGTACATAAACGGGAGAAATATTATTCATCTAGATGGTCTCGTGACGATTGTGGATGAACAAGATCAATTTGCTCTTTTTCCACCGGTTGCAGGAGGGTAACATGCCAATTCGAAAGTTAGAGTTTCGTGGAATAAACCGAAATCATCTTGGAATGTATTTTGAAGAACTTGGTGGGGAGCTAATAACAGATTCATTTCCTTATATTTATAAGGCGGATAGTTGGAGTGGAGAAATTTTAGAGGAAGCAGAAATTTCCTTCACCGCCGTATTTAAAGTAAATACGGTTCAGATTCGCTTTATAGCAGAAGATGAGGAAACGCTTAGTGAACTTATTAAGAAATATCGATTTAAAACAACGAGAATTGGCGGTTAGTCGTTTTTACAAAAGCAAAAACCGCGTTGCGCGCCACTATCTACTATGGAAATATTATTAGTTCAATGGGCCGGGCTAACATAATAAAGGCGGTGTGAGCGGAGCTAAACTTCACTTCATGCAATGATAAAAATGTATATTTGGCTCCTATTGGATAAAATGATTTGCCTTTTTGCGTAGCTCCGCCCCTTTTCCATAAAAAAAGGCAGCTGTAAACAATCTTACAGATGCCTTTTGCTATTTTAAACTAGTTGACTCTCAGAATCAATAATACCTAGTTCACGAAGCTTTTCTTCCGTTACAACACCATTTTTCCAACCGCGTACTTGATAGTAGTCATCAAGCATAATATCCATACGGCTGACGGATCCTGTACTATTACCTGATGCAGGCTCCTCTGTGAAACGTTTAGGAAGGAAATCATCTTCCTCTTTATTAAAGCCTGCGAGGTTGTTATAGTATCGCTCAAGATTATAAATTCTTTCCCCAGCTTTCATCACATCATCAGCAGTCATTGGAACGCCAGTCATTGAGCTGTATTGCTCGGCGTAATGCTCCGCATTTTCAGAGAAAGAGGAGAACTTACAAATATTCATAGAATCAGAGAATGCAAGCATATCTTGGAATATTTTTAACAATTCACCCTTGCCTTCAGGCTTAAGGCGATCGGTTGGTTCAGGAATACCAGCGATTTCACTAGCTACTGTATAGCCTCGTAAGTGACAGGCACCACGGTTACTAGTTGCATAACCAAGACCAATTCCTTGAATTCCTCGAGGGTCATATGCAGGGATGGACTGACCCTTAACAGACATCGAAAGCTCTGGTACACCCCATAAGGCGGTTGCTTTTGCTGGCCCTTCTGCTAAAATCCCGCCGAAACCTTCACGGAAAGCAATTTTCTTTGTTAAATCTATCATTGAATCAGCATCGCCCCAGACAAGCTCATGAGAAATTAATCCTTTTTCATAAGCTTCCATTGTTACAGAGAAGGCATGGCCAAGTTCAATGGTATCGATACCATACTCATTACAACGGTCAATCAAATAGGAAATAGCTTCGGCATCACTTACTAAACAGTTCGCACCAACGGACCATGATGATTCAAATTCAAAGCTTTCAACTCTTGTTTTGTACTTGCCATCCTTAACCTCAACCTCGATTTTACAGCCGACAGGGCAGGCATGGCAGGTATTGTTGGCAACACGCAAATGCTGGTTAACATACTCACCGCTGTGCTTTTCTGCATGCTCCCAATGAGTGAACTGGGAGTTCTTTGTAGGGAGAGCACCAACCTCATTGATGATGTTTGTTAACACGTTCGTTCCATAAACGGAAAGCCCGCCTTTATTTGGAGCTGTTAAACCGCCGTCCAGAATGGCTTTTACCGCCTTTTTGTTGGCCTCTTTATTTTCAGCTGCTAATTTTGGCTGTGGCATATTTCCTTTTTGAGGGGCTTTGATGACAATCGCTTTTAACTTTTTATAGCCTGCGACAGCACCTGTTCCGCCACGGCCAGCTGCCCGATCATGCTCATTGATAAAAGAGGCGTAGCGTACAGTATTTTCCCCAGCCTGGCCAATAGCCATGACACTTAGATCTTGCTCACCATACTTATCTTTTAGTGCCTTAATCGTGTCTCTTGTACCTGTTCCCCATAAATCGGAAGCATCACAAAGTTCAGCTTTCCCATCCTCAATATAGAGGTAAACTGGTTTATCGCTTTTTCCGGTAAAAATAATATTATCGACGCCTGCCCATTTTAATCGTGCGGCTGTCCAGCCACCCATATGTGAATCAGTTACTGTTCCCGTAAGGGGGGATTTCGTAACAACACATAGACGCCCGCTCATGGAAGATCGAGAGCCAGTGACAGGACCAGTCATGATACATAACATGTTTTCTGCTGATAATGGTTCGACTTCAGGACCGTTGTCTAATACATACTTTACTCCTAAGCCGCGGCCACCAATGTACTTTTTAGCATCATCTTCGTTGATTGTTCTGTAATCAATCAAGCCATCTGTTAAATTCACTACTACTTCTTTGTTTAAAAAGCCACCTAGATTCAAAGTTTTTTCCCTCTCTTTCAAATTATATAATTACAAATCTCTTATTTATATTTACTATATAAATAGGGGATTTTCTCCAAACTATATAGATTAACCCAATTTATATTATACTATCATATCTGAATTTTTAGTATTTAAAATTTATATAATATTCAAATTAAATTATTTGGTAGAATAAACGTAGAGTAGTTGCTGCTAACTAGGTAAGAGAATTTTTTGAAATGAGGAATTAGCGTGAAAGATTTAGATCGATACTCAAGGCAAATTCTTTTTCCAGATATAGGTGTAGAGGGTCAATTGAAATTGTTGAAGAGCAGGGTGGCAATTGTCGGTGTAGGTGCATTAGGTACAGTTATCGCAAACCATCTTGTCCGCTCTGGGGTGGGCTACATTAGGTTAATTGATAGGGATGTGGTTGAGTTATCTAATTTGCAGCGCCAATCACTTTTTGACGAAGAGGATGCGAAATTAAATCTCCCAAAGGTGATTGCTGCAAAAAATAAATTGAATCAAATTAATTCCGACGTTATGGTGGATGCGGTGATTGCAGATTTAAATCTGGATAATGCGGAAGAATTATTAGTTGATTTTGATTGTCTTGTGGATGGAACAGATAATTTTATGACTCGGTTTCTACTAAATGATGTAGCCGTGAAGTATGGAATCCCTTGGGTTCATGGGGCGGCAGTAAGCTCGAGAGGGATGTTTGCCGTCATCAAACCTGGAAAGACCCCTTGTTACCGCTGTCTGTTTCCTCATGTGCCATCGGGAAGAGGAGAGACCTGTGATACGATTGGCGTGTTGTCACCGATAACGGATATTATTGGCTCCTTTCAGGCGATGGAAGTGATGAAGATAGTAGTGGGTGCCAAGACCAACCCCAATCTTGAACAGTTGGATATTTGGGATTCATCGATCCTGCAAATGGATATTTCGGAAGGGAATAATCCAAACTGTCCTACCTGCGTACAACGGCAGTTTGATTTCCTTGATCGCGCCTCCAACCTCCAGGAAACCTATACAACCCTTTGCGGCCGGGAAACCGTACAAATTTATTTTAGGAATAAACAAGAGCTGGATTTTATAAAGTTAGCCGAGATGCTAAAGAAGAGTGGAAAAGTTACTGGAAACAAATTTTTATTGCGTTTTTCACCTAATGAAGATATTTCAATTGTGTTATTTAAGGATGGCAGAGTGTTGATCCATGGAACAAATGACATCGGGACAGCAAAATCCCTCTATTCGAAATACATCGGAAACTAAGTGGGTTTAAATGAAGAGGAAGGTTGCTTCATGGAGCCCCGCATGAAGCGGTCATGAGGCATACTTTTGTGAAAAACAGATGAAAGTAGACCTCATGAAGCGGTCA
Organism: Neobacillus sp. FSL H8-0543; assembly: GCF_038592905.1. Classification (GTDB taxonomy): domain Bacteria; phylum Bacillota; class Bacilli; order Bacillales; family Cytobacillaceae; genus Neobacillus. The sequence goes on from NZ_CP151943.1 coordinate 3,807,138, forward strand.
TGAGGCATACTTTTGTGAAAAACAGATGAAAGTAGACCTCATGAAGCGGTCATGAGGCATACTTTTGTGAAAAACAGATGAAAGTAGACCTCATGAAGCGGTCATGAGGCATACTTTTGTGAAAAACAGATGAAAGTAGACCTCATGAAGCGGTCATGAGGCATACTTTTGTGAAAAACAGATGAAAGTAGACCTCATGAAGCGGTCATGAGGCATACTTTTGTGAAAAACAGATGAAAGTAGACCTCATGAAGCGGTCATGAGGCATACTTTTGTGAAAATCCAAAGAAAGTAGACCTCATGAAACCGCCATGAGGACTATTGATAATCTTATGAAATTATTTTTTCGATAATTAATCTTTTTCCAGTATTTAATGTGAATTCGAAGCGATCATTTACCTTTTCAAAATAGCAAAAGTGATGCTGCACATTGCAGATTTGATCCTGATTGTCAAAAACGATAAAATTCACCCCGTCCTTCCGGTTCTCATCGGATAGGAAAGATAAGTGATTATAACAATAGATACAATCATATATCGAAAAATCTAACGAATTTAATGTTGTGACAAATTGGAAAAAGGCATCATCATTAATCCCCTCTAACAATCTTTCAAGTGAGTAAATTAGATGTTTCCTGATTCTTACTTGGTCATGATCTCGAAGCATAAGAGTGTCGCTGCCGCTCCTTATCATACCAGGCTCAACCAAGACACCTTTCTTCCAGCGATTTAAACGAAATATTTCGATTTCCTGCTGCAGAAAATCATCTAACATCGCCGCTTCTTCTGTTTCTTCATCAAAAAATATCCATTGATCGTTAATTTGTTCAACTGTTCCTTCATTGTAGGCCCTAAGTTGATTATCATAGAGTTTCGTTCGTTGCTGTCGATTCATATTTAACCTCCGTGCCTAATGCTTTCATTTTCTTTGTTGACATCTTCGTGAAATTTTATAACTCGGTTATCTTTAATTTGGACAATTTACCAAATTATCTGGGCTGAATAGAATAAAACATGGAATAAGCATCCAGTATCTCAGGAGACTGGAGGAAGGAGTTTGATATATGTGCGGAGTAACAGGTTGGGTGGATTTTACTAAAGATATTAGAACTGAGAAAGAAACATTGGTAAAGATGACAAATACCCTCGCTAAGAGAGGCCCAGATGAAACCAACATTTGGAGTGATACGCATGTTGGCTTTGGCCATAAGCGTTTGATTGTTGTTGACCCTGAAGGGGGAAGACAGCCAATGACAAAACAAAAAGAGGGTAACGATTATACGCTATGCTACAACGGTGAATTATACAATACAGAAGATATCCGCAAAGTTCTCCTTACTAAAGGATATTCCTTCAAAGGTCATTCTGATACTGAAGTTCTGTTAACTGCCTATATAGAATGGGCGGAAGAGTGTGTAAAATATCTGAACGGTATATATGCGTTTGCCGTTTGGGATCGTCAGAAAGAACAACTCTTCATTGGACGCGATCGATTAGGTGTTAAACCGCTGTTTTTTACAGAATTCCAAAAAGGGATTTTATTCGCCTCGGAACTTAAAGCAATACTGGCAAACCCTGGTATGAAAACGGAGATTGACAGTAAGGGATTAGCTGAGATTTTTGGTTTAGGCCCATCAAGGTCACCTGGTTCGGGGATTTTTAAGGGGATTATGGAGCTCAGACCTGCACATGCTCTCACCTTTTCAAAAAACGGCTTAAAAATTTGGCGTTATTGGAATGTTGAAAGTAACGAGCATAAGGACAATGTAGTGGAGACGGCCGAGAAGGTCCGTTTTTTGGTTACAGATGCTATTACAAGACAGCTTGTTTCAGATGTCCCGTTATCCACATTTCTATCGGGAGGACTTGATTCAAGCATTATTACGGCGGTTGCTGCGCAAGCCTTCGAGAAAAGCGGAAAAGGGCCGCTCACCACCTATTCTATCGACTATGAAGGAAATGATCAGTTTTTTAAGGCAAATGAGTTTCAGCCAAATGCGGATGAAAAATGGATCAAAATTGTAACGGATACATTTCAAACAAATCATCTTTATAAAAAAATTTCTCAGCAGCAATTAGTGAATGATTTAACAGAAGCGGTTCATGTTCGCGATAGCCCTGGAATGGCAGATGTTGATTCCTCCCTGCTTTGGTTTTGTAAGGAAATAAAAAATGATTTTGTTGTAAGCCTTTCAGGAGAATGTGCGGATGAGATTTTTGGAGGATATCCTTGGTTTCACCGAAAACAAGATCTAGAGCGCCCAGGATTTCCATGGATGCGTTCGTTAAGTGAAAGGAACAACTTATTACGATCCGATTGGCAGCAAAAACTGAACCTAAATGAATTTGTAGCCGACAAGTACAATCAGGCCATATTGGAGACACCAAAACTGGATGGGGAAAGTTTGGAGGAATCTAAGCGAAGAGAGCTCTTTTATATTAATATGACCCATTTTATGACGACCTTGCTGGACCGTAAAGATCGTATGAGTATGGGGGCCAGTCTTGAAGTACGGGTTCCATTTGCCGACCATCGTCTTGTTGAATATGTATGGAATATCCCTTGGCATATCAAGATGCATGAAGGCCGGGAGAAGGGGATTTTACGAAAAGCCTTTGAAGGAATTCTTCCGGACGAAGTTCTTTATCGAAAGAAGAGTCCCTATCCAAAAACACATAATCCAGCATATACATTGGCCGTTCAAACACGCCTGAAGGAAATTGTAGCGGATAAATCAACCGTATTATTGGAGTTATTTAACCGTGATTTACTTCATGAAATCATTGATTCGGGGGGAACGAGTTTTAAAGAGCCATGGTTTGGCCAACTGATGACTGGACCGCAATTACTGGCCTATTTTGTGCAGTTAGACATCTGGTTCAAAGATTACAATATTAACATAGTGAATTAAACCGAGAACATTCGGTTTTTTCTTACAAGGTAGATAATGTTTGGAATAAAAACTATATTAGATTAAAATAGATGGGTAGGGAAGAGGAGAAATAGCCTCTTCCTTTTTTAAGGGGAGGAAAGAGTATGAAAAAAATTCCAATTTTATTTATTCTAACTTTTAGTTTGTTATTCTCATCTGTTCCTACATATGCAAAAGAACAGAAAGCGGATCGTCTGTGGCAAGATGAAACGGTATATTCTTTAATGGTGGATCGCTTTAATAACGGCGATACAAAAAATGACATCGATGTCAATACAAAAGACCCTTTATCCTATGTTGGCGGTGATTTTCAAGGGGTTATTGATAAATTGGATTACTTAAAAGACATGGGGTTTACAGCAATCCGTCTCACTTCTATATTTGATAACACTGCAGGCGGATACCATGGATATTGGGTGAATGATTTTTACAAAACAGACGAGCATTTTGGTTCATTAAAAACCTTTAAAAAACTAGTAAGTGAAGCACATGATAGAGAGTTGAAAGTAATCATTGACTTTGTCGCGAATAATGTCTCAGCAGAACATCCTTGGGTGAATGATTCGACAAAGCAGTCATGGTTTCATGAACAGCAGGATATAAATGATTCGAATGATCAACAGGAATTGGAAAATGGCTGGGTGGATGATTTGCCTGATCTAAATCAGGACAACCCTGAGGTAAAGAATTATTTAATAGATGCGGCCAGATGGTGGATTAACAATACAGATATTGATGGCTATAGTTTGCCGGAAGTCAATCATGTTCCAGTTGGTTTTTGGAGTGATTTTTCAAAAGCAGTTAAAAAAGAGAAGGAAAACTTTTTCCTCATAGGAGTAGGCTCACAAACTCATACGGGCGAATGGGAGAAGTATGAAAATGCCGGAATAGATAGTATATTTGATTATTCACATAGCGATAAGTTAAGAGAGGTATTTGCAGGAACGGATAAATCGCTTCAATCCCTTGAGGCTAACGGTGAAAAGAATATCTTTCAACATCCGGAATTAATGGCTAATTTCTTTGATAATGAGAATACTGTTCGATTTACGAGTGATATCGTCGATCAGAAAATGTTCCCCGGCTCACGATGGAGAACGGCATTAGCCTATCTATACTCCACACCTGGAATTCCGATGGTTTTTTATGGCAGTGAGATTGCCCTAAATGGAGGGGAAATTCCAGATAATCACGGTCTAATGAATTTTAGAACAGAAAAAGAGCTGATCGATTATATTACGAAGCTTGGTGAATTACGTAATCAGCTTCCATCCCTGACTAGAGGAACAATGGATATGCTCTATGATAAAGACGGAATGGTTGTGTATAAGCGCAGTTTTCAGGATGAAACCTCGATTATCGCCATTAATAATACGAGTAAATCACAAAATGTTACGCTAACAAAAGAGGATATTGAAGCAGGAAAAGAGCTTCGCGGTTTACTAAAGGGTGATCTTGTTCGCAGTGAAGAGGATCAATACGATATTATTATCGACCGTGATGAAGCTGAATACTATGTATTAGCAAAGAAAAGCGGACTGAATCTTCCATTAGTTGGATCGTTAGTTGTTGTATTTCTATTAGCTATTGCTTTCATTATCTTAATTAAAAATAGAAGTAAGAGAAATGGTGAAGTCTAACCAGCGAAGGCCCCGGTGCAAGTATACGCCGGGGCTTTTGCTATTTACCCATTTACGACTGTTCCGCCATTGACGTGGATGATTTGTCCACTAACATAGGAGGAATCGTCCGAAGCTAGGAAAACGTAGCTAGGCGCGAGCTCGTTCGGCTGGCCAGCTCTCCCCATTGGTGTATTGCTTCCAAAGGCAGCCACCTTCTCTTCGGTGAAGGTCGAGGGAATTAGCGGAGTCCAGATGGGTCCCGGAGCAACCCCATTTACCCTAATCCCTTGTTTAGCGAGTGATTTAGCTAACGACCGTGTGAAGGTAACAATCGCTCCTTTGGTAGCAGAGTAATCCAATAATTGATCATGTCCTTCATAGGCGGTTATGGAGGCAGTATTAATAATTGATGCCCCTTTCTTTAAGTGAGGTAGTACCATTTTTGTCATATAAAAATAGGAGAAAATATTTGTCCTGAAAGTCTTTTCCAGTTGTGCAGAAGTGATATTTAACAGGCTTTTTTGCGGATGCTGTTCCGCTGCATTATTTACTAAAATATCAACTTTTCCAAATTCTTCGATGGTCTGATTGACGATTGTTTTACAAAATTCTTCACTGCCGATATCACCTGCAAAAAGTTGGCATTTGCGTCCTTCTGTTTCAATTAGCTTTTTTGTTTCTTTTGCATCTTCGTGTTCCTCTAAGTAACTGATCACTACATCAGCACCTTCTTTGGCAAAATAAATAGCTACTGATTTACCGATCCCACTATCACCTCCAGTAATGATGGCGGTTTTGCCAGACAATTTCCCGGCACTTTTATAATTTGGATCGACAGAAATCGGCCTTGGATTCATTTCACTTTCTACTCCAGGTTGATGGTTTTGGTGCTGAGGCGGAAACGCAGTTTTTTGTTTGTTGTTAGTCATCGGAAAATCCCCCTAATTTAGTTATCATTATAGTGTGAAAGAAAATGAACGAAATTATTAATAAATATGGATGAGTTAAAGGTCATTGTTGATTTTATAACTAGTTGATTGGAGCGTAAGGCGCGAGACTCCTGCGGGAGTACGGGGCTGGGGAGACCCCGCAGGAGTCTCGCGCCGAGGAGGCTCCCTGGCACACGCCCGCGGAAAGCGAAGCGTCTGGAGCGGAAATCAACAGCCAATTTTAATAGCCAAAAAAAAGCGAAAAAGGATTAGCTTCCTTTTTCGCTCATTAATGATATTATCGATAATTAATAAATTGTACATCCACTGTCAGTTCCGCTTCACGGACCAAAGAGATAATTTTTTGCAGGTCGTCACGATTTTTGCCACTCACGCGAACTTGGTCATCCTGGACCTGGCTCTTTACCTTGACGCCACTATTTTTTATTATTGTATTGATCTTTTTTGCATTTTCCTTGTCAATCCCTTGAACCAATTTTGCCCGTTGGCGGACGGTCCCGCCAGATGCTTTTTCAATCTTACCGTAATCGAGATTTCTAACTGGTACCCCTCTTTTGATCAATCTGCCAAGTAAAACGTCTTTCAGTTGATCCATTTTAAATTCATCGTCTGAAACAAGTACAAGATCTTCTTTATCTAGTGTGACATCACTTTTGCTGCCTTTAAAATCATAACGAGTTTTGATTTCCTTCATCGTGGCAGTAATCGCATTTGTGACTTCAGTAAAGTCTACTTTGGATACAATATCAAATGATTCATCTTTGGCCATAATAAAACCTCCAGTAATTTTTCTTACCTATGTAGATTCCTGCTAAAGTTTCCCTTTATGGCTACATTATAGTAAAATATAGCAGTTCAAACAACTACTTGAAAAAAAACAATAGTAAAAAGAAAAGGTGAGTTAAATGTCATTACAAGAACTAATTGGTCAAACCACCACTTTAACGGTAGCTAGAATAGCTGATTTTGGCTATTTTTTAACAGACGGAGAAGAAGATGTATTATTGCATATAAAAGAAGCAGATCGAGAATATGAAGTGGATGAATCTGTAGAGGTGTTCCTTTATGTCGATTCGGAAGGCAGAACGTCCGCTTCTACAACGATACCTCCAATTGCTATTGGAAAATATGCTTGGCTTAAAGTAGTCGATGCCAACCCTCATGTAGGTGTGTTTTTAGACATTGGTCTAAAAAAGGATTTATTATTAGGAGCCGATGACCTCCCTGTCCACAAGTCAGTCTGGCCTAAGGCTGGTGATTTAGTGTATGTTACCTTACGGGTAAATAATAATTACCTCTTATATGCTAGGCTTGCATCGGACCCTATTATTGAATCGATTTCGATAGAGGCAGACTCAGAGGATTTTAACAAAAATATTCAGGGGCACATTTACCGAACTGCAAAGGTAGGAAGCTGGATTTATACAATTGAGGGTTTTAAAGGATTTATTCATGAATCGCAACGGACACAGGAACCTCGTTTAGGACAATTGGTTGAAGGTCGAATCATTGATGTCAAGGTAGATGGAACAATCAATGTAACGTTACACCCAAGAAAACAGGAATCACAAGACCTTGATGCGGAAAGGGTTTATGAATATTTAATGAGTAGAAATGGTGCGATGCCATTCACTGATAAAAGTATGCCAGAGGAAATTCAAGAACGGTTTCAGTTAAGTAAAGGTGCGTTTAAACGTGCCCTCGGAAAATTGATGAAAGAGGGCAGAGTATATCAAGAAGGAAGCTGGACGTACGAGAAGAAAGAATAACTTTTCCTTACATACTCTTTTTCAAATTGACTACACTAAGGGTGAAATAGCAATTTGAAAGGGGTAAGGAAATGCCACATACTTCTGATAACGATAAAAAAGCCAAGGACAATAATGCCTTGCTGCACGAAAAGAATATGATGAGTGAAAAGAATCGTCAGGCAGGAAAAAATCAATACTCCAAGAAAACAGATCATAAATAAAAAATAAGTGAGGGGTAACCTCACTTATTTTTTTGCTTTTTATATTATGATGGCAGTTGATTTAAGAAAAAGATAGAAATAGTTCCTGGACCAGTATGGGCACCAACAGCTGAGCCGATGTCAGAGATATATACCTCTTTAGGATGAAATTCCTCTTCAATCATCGCCTTTACTTCTAATACTGTTTCTTCTGAATCCGCATGGCTTATCCCAATTACTTGATTACTCATGTCAGCACCGCGCTCATTCATAATTTCAACTAAACGGCGCATGACTTTCTTTTTACCACGCAGCTTCTCAATGGGAACAAGTTTGCCATCTTCAACATTTAAGATAGGTTTAATATTCAATAAGCCTCCAAGGAAAGCTGAGGCCTTTGATACTCGGCCGCCTTTAGCAAGATAATCTAAATCATCAACTGTAAAGAGATGCTCCATATGTTGACTTCTGAATAGAACATCTTTCAGGATTTCTTCTTTTGCAACATTGCCAGATGCAAGTCTTGCTGCTTCCTTAACGATCAGGCCTACTCCAAGAGATGCACACTTTGTATCAACGATAGTTAAATTAAAGTTTGGATATTTTTCCTTCACTTGGTCAAGAATCATAACAGACGTCTGATATGTACCTGATAATTCAGAAGAGAAGGAAATATATATTCCATCTTCATTGTTCTCAGCCATTTTCATAAACACTTCTTCAAATAATTGAGGAGAAACCTGTGATGTTTTTGGTACCTCACCGCTGCGGATGGCATCATATACCGTCTTTGGATCAATTGTCTTAACATCTTCATATTCTTGGCCATTTACATGAACTCTTAACGGAAATAATGTGACGTTAGATTCATTGTAAAAATATTTAGGTAAATCGCATGCGCTGTCAGCTAGTATTTTTACCTGCATGAAGCTCACCTACTTTCAAACTAATATATTTTCAGTTTATCGGTTTCAAACGAAAAATACAATTATCTAGTCAAGAATTTAACCTAATCAATCCATAAGGATGAAAGGAATGGTAGGATGCTGTGGAGTCAATCAAAAAAGGTAGTAGTTGTAATAGTAGGGGCATTCTTAAACGCACTAGCAATAAATTTCTTTTTAATTCCCGCAAATGTATATTCTAGCGGCTTTACAGGGGTTGCTCAATTACTCTCAAAGGTATTGAGTGAACAGACACCGCTTAATGTCTCCATGGGGTTTCTATTACTGGCTCTTAATATTCCGGTAGCAGTTCTTGGCTGGCTGAAGGTAGGGAAGTCGTTTACGTTATATAGCTTTTTAAGTGTTGCCATGTCCTCGCTCTTTCTAGAACTAATACCAATCAAACAGGTTTCAGCAGACATCCTGCTTAACGCCGTTTTTGGCGGTGTGATAGTAGCTGTTGGGGTTGGTATCACATTAAAATGGGGGGCATCAACAGGCGGATTAGACATTATTGCGATGGTATTATCAAGGATGAAAGACAAGCCGATAGGTACTTATTTGTTTATTTTAAATGGATTTATCATTATTTCAGCCGGTTTTCTTTTTGGCTGGGAAAAGGCACTTTACACCATAGTGTCTTTATATGCCACTACAAGGGTGGTTGACGCCATTCATACAAGTCATGCCAAACTTACTGCGATGGTCATTACAAAGAAGGCGGATGAACTAAAAGCAGCGATTCATTCACAGCTTGTTCGGGGGATCACGATGATTCCGGCGAAGGGGGCTTTTTCGAATGAACCAAGGGATATTATGATGATTGTTGTTACTCGTTACGAGCTTTTTGATTTAGAGAGGATTATTAAGGAGATAGATCCGAATGCCTTTACCAATATCATTCAAACAACAGGGGTTTTTGGATTTTTCCGTAGGGATTAATGGCTGCAATCCTATAAAAAAGAAAGCTGACATGATAGGATCATGCCAGCTTTCTTTTTATTGCATTTGTTCAAGCTCAGTTTGCATTTCTTGGAGCTGACTTTGTTCTGCGACGGTTGAATTGGCGAAAGCAGAACTTAGTGCATTCTTTGCCTTCCCAACAGCAGATTCGCGATACTCAGGGTTGGCGTTCTTTGCCATCTCAACAAATCTTCTTGCTTCCTGGAACAATTGGTTACCCATCGTTATATTCCTCCAAGCGAGGATTCATGTACGTTCGCCATTTTTTGAGCTTCTGCTTCGGCGTAGGTCATATGATAAGGAAAACGTTCGCCATGCTTACTAACGGTATCCTTTCCTTGCTGGACAAAGCGTTTTGATTTGTTTCGTTTACCCATTCGAATCCCTCCAATTTGGTGAGCTCGTTGTGAGAACAGCTAAGCTGCCTCAAAAAATAGTATGCTCCCAATTAGCGAATTTCATTTAGGAAAACTATGGTGAATACCCTTATAACTTTAAATTTAACAAATCAGCCAAATATACACCGACACCGTCTTCCTCGTTAGTAAGGGTGACTTCGTTGGCAATATTTTTCACTGTGTCAATCCCGTTGCCCATAGCGACACCATAACCAGCATATTCAAGCATTTCCAAATCGTTATCCTCATCACCGAAAGCAATAATCCTTTCAGGAGGGATGTTGAAATATTCAGATGCCTTTTTTAAACCAACTGCTTTACTTAAGCCGGTTTTGATAATTTCAATCACATGCCATGGTGCGGCCCAACTGCGATGATCAATCACTTCAGCATGAACATCAGATAAATGCTGGCGAATATCCTTTAATTGGTCTTCCTCTGTATGAATTAACAGACTTGTTGGAGAATCCTTCAAGAAATTGCTCAAATCTCCAGTTGTAACCTTTGGATTGCCCATACTAAAGATATCTAATAGTTTTTCATCATGATAATGGAAATAAACCTCATCAATTACTTCTGCAATAATATTGTGAAATTGAAAGGAACGGCAAGCTTCCACTATATCCTTAGCGACTTTTACGTCCAAAGGTTCATGATAAAACCCCCACTTATGATTGCTGGGATTATGCATGAAAGCCCCATTAAAATTGACAATCGGTGTGTCTAACTCTAATTCACGATAATATAGTTCGCTTGAGCGGTAGGGCCTTCCCGTTGCAATCATTACTACATGTCCTGCATTTCTGGCCTTCCTTAAGATTTCCTTGGTTTTTAAGGAAATCGTTTTATCATCCTTTAATAAGGTTCCATCTAAATCTAATGCAATTAAGTGTTTATCTGCCATAATGACTCCCTCTTTTTACATAATTTAAGTCATAGCTTTAGATTTAAGTTCATCTACATGATACACTACAACTATGGTTTTTTTCAGACACTGGAAAAGTGTATTAGAAATTTCTATAATTACTATGTTAACAATTTTATACCCAATCTGTAAAAAAATTCACTTCAAAAGTTTTTGCATACCGCTATAATAGTTTTAGCATCAGGAGGTTTTTCCACGTGGTAATCGTTGAAAATCATTTAATAAACCGAATTCCATTGTTACATATTGTGAAGAAGGATGCGCAGCTTGAAACACTTCCGTTTATTATTTTTAGCCATGGATTTACCAGTGCGAAGGAGCATAATCTCCATTATGCCTATTTATTAGCGGAAAAGGGATTTCGAGTTATCCTTCCCGAAGCATTATACCATGGTGAACGGGAGCAAGGGATTTCGGAGGAAATCTTCTATGGGCATTTTTGGGAGATTGTCATAAAGACAATCCATGAATTAAATAATATAAAGGAATACTATGTACAGGAGGGGTTAGCTGATCCAGAACGAATTGGTCTTGCTGGTACTTCAATGGGTGGTATGGTTACTTTAGGCGCTTTAACAAAATATAAATGGGCAAAAGCAGCAGTTAGCTTAATGGGGATGCCGGCCTATGAAAATTATTCCCTTTGGCAAATGGATCAACTACAAGGCCAGGGAATCAAGCTTCCATTTACAGAAACTCAGATTTCTGAGCAATTATCGATTCTTCGTCAATTTGATTTGAGTCTTCAACAAGAAAAACTGGAAAAACGTCCGTTATTATTCTGGCATGGTAAAAAAGATCCGATTGTGCCTTTCGAGTTAACATACCAATTTTACCAATCCATTAAGAATGATTATGAGGAAGTGCCAGAAAATCTTCATTTTATTATCGATGAGCGAGCGGATCACAAGGTGAGCAGAGAAGGGTTAGAAGCAACGATTGAATGGTTTGAGAAATACTTGTTACATTAATATAAGAGGAGTGAATGTAAATGAATGAAGAATTAAAAGAAAATATTATGGGCGCCTTAGAATTAGTAATAGATCCAGAGTTAGGCGTAGATATTGTTAATTTAGGATTAGTATATGATGCTGAAATGGATGATGAAGGGAACACAACCATCACGATGACATTAACCTCGATGGGATGTCCTCTCGCAGGTACAATTGTTGACCAGGTAAAAAGAGCATTGGTTGATATTCCTGAGGTGAAAGAGGTAGAAGTAAATATCGTCTTTAACCCGCCTTGGACCAAGGAAATGATGTCACGCTATGCGAAGATTGCTTTAGGAATTCGTTAAGCAACGAGGAGTAAAAATGAAAAACAAAGTGATATTAGTTAGCTCAAATCAACTTGGCCGTGGTAGTAATGAGTTGGGCGAGAATATTCTCGAAACGTTTTTTACTGTATTGAAACAACGGGATGTGTTGCCCACAGCTGTTTTTTGTATGAATAGCGGTGTTCTGACCATGACGAAGGATTCATTCGTATCGGTTCATTTGCAGGAATTAGAAGAAAAAGGTGTCGAGATTTTAGCTTGTAAAACATGTGTTGACCATTTTGAAGTTGAAAATAAATTAAGCGTTGGAAAAATTAGTGGAATGGCCGATTTTGTTGAGCTTTCTGCTAAATATGAAGTAATGACCATTTCCTAAAAACGGCAAATTCTGCCGTTTTTTTTTGTCCACAATTTGTCCAAATTCTCTCTTCTATTTGTGAGGTAGTTCACTTTATAGCACTATAAACAACATTATAATACAGATATTAAGGCTGTTTGTATTTGAAGCGGCCGTTAGGAGGCGTTTCATATGGCTTTTGGCCGTGATTTTAATAAGGATCCATTTATCGTAATTTGGGAACTTACACGTGCATGTCAACTAAAATGTCTACATTGCCGTGCTGAAGCACAATATAGAAGAGACCACCGTGAGCTAACATTTGAAGAAGGTAAAAATTTAATTGATCAAATATATGAAATGAATAATCCCATGCTTGTATTTACTGGCGGAGACCCGTTGATGAGGGAAGATGTTTTTGATATCGCTAAGTATGCGGTTGAAAAAGGTGTGAGGGTATCAATGACACCAAGTGCCACACCAAATGTAACAAAAGAAGCGATTGAAAAGGCAAAAGAGGTAGGACTTTCTCGTTGGGCTTTTAGTATTGATGGTCCAACAGCAGAAGTCCATGACCATTTCCGTGGAACACCTGGTTCGTTTGACCTTACGATGGAAAGAATTAAGTACCTGCATGAGCTTGAAATTCCAATTCAAATTAATACTGTAATATCCAGATATAATATTGAATACCTTGATGAAATGGCAAAAATGGTTGAAGATTTGGATTGCGTATTATGGAGCGTCTTTTTCCTTGTTCCTACTGGAAGAGGACAAGAATCCGATATGATTTCCCCTGTGGAACACGAAAAGGTCTTCAGATGGTTGTATGACCTAAGTAAGCGAGTATCTTTTGATATTAAGACAACAGCGGCACAGCATTATCGTCGTGTGGTTATTCAGCAGAAGATGAGAGAAGCGAAAGAACAGGTAGATGAAATAAATTACTTAACGGCATTAACTGAACAAGGTTTAACAGGTTCAATTGATGGTTTGGGAAGAGCGCCAAAAGGTGTAAATGATGGAAATGGTTTTGTATTTATTTCTCATATTGGTGATGTATATCCTAGTGGATTACTGCCTGTTAAGTGTGGAAATGTTCGGGAAACTCCTTTAGCAGAAATATATCGTGAATCACCAGTTTTCAAATCCTTAAGAGATCCGGACCAATATAAAGGAAAATGCGGCGTTTGTGAGTTCCGTCATGTTTGTGGCGGTTCAAGATCAAGAGCCTACGCGATGACAGGTGATTACCTAGAAAGCGAACCATTCTGTGTTTATATTCCAAAGGCAATGAGAGAAAAGCAAACACAGTAAGAGATTAAAAAAGGGAGCAATCAGATTTGATTGCTCCCTTTTTGCTACTCAATGTTACAATAAACGGCTGAACAATTTTCACAACCGATTTCATCCTTTAGGTATTGAAGATTCAAAATCGTAATTTTCCCTTTTTTAACGGAAATGATCTTATCTTTCTTTAATTCACTTAGGATACGGTTGGTGCTTTCGCGGGATGTTCCGCAGAAATTAGCTAATTCTTGATTGGTTAACGGTAAATCGATTAAAATTTCATTTTCTTTGTGAATACCATAACTATTAGTCATTCTAATAAGCGTGGAAAAAAGTGCACCGCGTTTCCCGTTTAATACTAGATCACGAAATTTTGTTTGTGTCTTGCGGAAATGATCGCTCATCCATTTCATAAACTCAAAAGCAAGCTTACTATTTTGAAAAATTTCGCTTTCAAGAACGTTCTTTTTAATCGAGACAATTTCGCCTTCCTCCAAAACCTTTGCACTTAGTAAGTATCTTGGACTATCTGTAAACAGAGTTAACTCTCCACAAATATCATTCTGTCCGCAAATCCTTAAGGAGAGTTCACGGCCATCAGAGGTGATTTTACTTATTTGGATTTTTCCGGAAACAATGACGTAAAGTTCTTCAGCGACCATTCCCTCTTGAAAAAGGAATGTTCCTCTTTCACTTTTGAACCTACGATCTGCAAATTTAAGTAATTCTTTAATTTCTATTGAATGGGTAGGTTTGATTGCAGCTAACATGAATGCTCACCTCAATATATATTTTAAACGGATTCTTGTATTATCTATTTTAGATTCAATAGTTACATTTTAACGTACCACTTATCAATTTATACAAGTAAACAATGACGATATAGTGAAAACTTGGTTGAAACCATTAAATAATAAGTAGAAATAGATTATAATTTAAATAATTCTATGTAATAACTTGAAAAGTTTACATTCTAAAATCATTTGTTCTAAAATCGTCAACAGTTACAATAAAAATTATGTTATAAAGTGTTAAGATAGTGAATATTGTAACAGCCTTTATTATGAATTATTGTTATACTTACTATAAATCTAGCAACTTGAAAATAATGGAGTTGATATGAATGGAAAAGACCATTATTAAGGATAAATTTGATCGACCCTTACGTGATTTAAGAATTTCTGTAATTGATCGTTGTAATTTTCGCTGTCAGTACTGTATGCCCGCAGATCAGTTTGGTGATGACTTTGAATTTCTGCCTAGAAGCGCCCTGTTGACATATGAAGAAATAGAACGGGTAGCGAAGGTTTTTGTGAGTCTGGGCGTGGAAAAAATCCGTTTAACTGGCGGGGAACCGCTGCTTCGTAAAGACTTACCATTGTTAGTGGAAAAGATTTCAAATATTGAGGGTCTAAATGATATTGGGTTAACGACCAACGGGGTATTGCTGCCGAAGTTGGCTCAAAAACTAAAAGATGCTGGTCTTAAACGTGTTAATGTTAGCCTTGATACCTTAAATGATGAACTGTTCGGCCAAATCAATGGGCGAGGTATTGGGACTAAACCTGTATTAGATGGAATAGCAGCGGCAAAAAAGGCAGGACTTGGCGTTAAAATCAATATGGTTGTAAAAAAAGGCTTGAATGATTCGGAAATTATCCCAATGGCCGACTACTGCAAGAATAATGGCTTAGAGCTCCGTTTTATTGAATATATGGATGTTGGTTCAACGAATGGCTGGAAAATGGATGATGTTATTACGAAGAAACAAATTTATATGATGTTAAAAGAGCATTATCAACTTGAAAACCTAGACCCAGCATATTTTGGTGAAGTGGCAAAGCTGTATAATTACAAAGACACAAATGTAAATGTAGGATTCATTCCTTCTGTCTCAGAATCCTTTTGTAGCAGCTGTACGCGTTCCCGGCTATCAGCAAATGGTCAAATCTTCACCTGTTTATTTAATGGAAATGGACATGATATCAGAAACTTCATGAGAAATGGGGCAACTGATGAGGAATTGATTACACGTATCACTTCAATCTGGAACGGAAGAGATGACAGATATTCAGACGAAAGAACCGAAGAAACAGCAAAAAATCGCAAGAAAATAGAAATGTCCTATATCGGCGGCTAACCCTCTTTCAGAAAGAGGGTTTTTTTATAGATTATTTTTGTGTGGCATATGCTCAGTGAAGGACAGCTCTGTCTGAAAAACGAGGGAAGATGTCCTTCATAAGCTCGATGAAGGCCAACTCCATTCGAAAAACGAGGGAAGATGTCTTTCATAAGCTCGATGAAGGCCAACTCCGTTCGAAAAACGAGGGAAGATGTCCTTCATAAGCTCGATGAAGGCCAACTCCGTTCGAAAAACGGGGGAAGATGTCCTTCATAAGCTCGATGAAGGCCAACTCCGTTCGAAAAACGGGGGAAGATGTCCTTCATAAGCTCGATGAAGGCCAACTCCATTCGAAAAACCAAACAAGATGTCCTTCATAAGGTCAAGGCAGCCTGTAGCGGAAATCAATATCCAAGTTAAGTTCAACACAACCATAAAAAAAGAAGCTGTTGCCAGCTTCTTGATCGTCCTACATATATCTAGGGAATAAAATATTATTTTCAAAATGAACATGCATGAAAGTTAAGCCTTCTAAATCTTCTAACCGCTTATAAACTAAACGGTACGTACCACAAGCATCTAAAGGAAGGGTAAAATCAGAAGTAACCTCACGGATTTGTCTTAAAATTTCACCAGCATGATCATGTTCTTTTTCAAGCTCGATAATCATGTTGATGGCTTCTTCACGATTTTCAACCGTACCATCTGCTAATTGCTTAATAGTCGGGAAAACAACCTCTTCTTCTTTAGCCATATGTTCCATTAATTCCTTTTTGAATTCGTAGAAAAGCTCATAAACCTTTACCAGTTCCGGGTGATTGTCGCCGTGAACGCGTGAAACTTTTGTAACATAGGGGCTAAGATTTGTTAATTCTTCTTCAGAGACACGGTGGTAATTAGTAATAACATGATCAATGATTGTATTTGAATCTGATTTAGTCCATACGTCCAAGTCCGTTTTAGAAGAAGTGCTTTTTTCAAGTACGACATTCAATTCTGTTAATAAATTGTCCATATTAAGTCCGCCTTGTGCAACAGCTTCTGATAATGGAATATTGCCGCCACAGCAAAAGTCAATTCGCATTTTTTTAAAAACATCGGCAGTCTTTGGTAATTCATTTACAATATCTTTAACTAATGTATTTGGTGTAATTGAGAAAGTCGTCATAATAAAATCCTCCTTTAATTTGTAAGGCAGTTAGTTTCTAACATAAGCATAATAGATTCTCAAAAATTATTAGGTGACCTGAATCACACATATCAAATGTTTTGAAAAAAATCAATTTGCTTAATTTGTGATATTTGATATGTTAGTGTGAATTCGTTAGGCTTATAATGATAAGAGAGTGATATTAGTAAAATCTAGAAGTGTGCAGGCAGGAGCTGAAGTAGTGTGATAGTAAGAAGAAAGCCCATTCCAATTGGGGATGCAGTCAAAAAAATAATGGAATATCAACTAAATGGAACAACGGAATATGTTTCGATAGATGAAAGCTTTGGACGATTTTTATCAGAAGATTTAATTGCAACAAGTGATGTACCTCATTTTGACAGGGCTCCTTATGATGGATTTGCTGTTAGGGCAATTGATACATATAAAGCATCACAAAAAAATCCAGTAGAATTTAAAGTAGTTGATCATATTGGTGCAGGCTTGACATCCTCAAAGTTCATTAAGGAATATGAGGCAGTAAGAATAATGACAGGCGCGATGATGCCAGTGGGAACTGATGCTGTTGTTATGTTTGAATTGGCAAATGCGTTTGACAGAGACGACATCCCGTATATGTCTATTAAAAGAAGTTTTAAGACAGGGGATAATGTATCCTATCGCGGGGAAGACGCAAAAGAAGGCGAGGTCCTTGTTAAAAAAGGGGTTTTGATCAATCCTGGTATACTAGCGATGCTGGCTACATTTGGTTATAAAAACGTCCCAGTTGCTAAAAAACCGATCATCGGATTATTTGCAACGGGTACCGAATTATTAGATGTGGAGGAAGAATTAGTTCCGGGAAAGATACGGAATAGTAATTCACATATGATTTCCGCACAGATCCTCCGGACAGGAGCGAATGTTGAATATTTAGGAAAACTGCCAGATGATTTTGATACATGTTTTGAGGCTGTGAAAAATGCTTTAGATAAAGTGGATTTGCTTATTACGACTGGAGGAGTTTCTGTTGGAGACTTTGATTACCTCCCTGCTATTTATGAAAAACTTGGTGCAGAAGTTTTGTTTAATAAGGTAGCGATGAGGCCAGGAAGTGTAACGACAGTCGCACAACTAAATGGAAAGCTGCTATTTGGTCTTTCAGGCAACCCATCTGCTTGCTATGTCGGATTCGAACTATTTGCACGTCCTATCATTCGCAAGCTTTTATTTTCTGATAAAGCACATTTACGCAGTGAAAAAGCACAGTTAGAAGTGGATTTCTTAAAGGCAAATCCCTTTACAAGGTTTGTGCGGAGTTCGGTCTCAATTAAGGATGGCATGCTTATGGCAGCACCTAGCGGTTTAGATAAATCAAATATCATTATGAGTCTTGCGGGTGCCAATTCATTAATGATCCTGCCTGGGGGAACAAGGGGCTTTGAAGCGGGTTGTATTGTTGATGTTTTACTGCTTGAGGATCAAGATGGCAGTGAATGGCCTTGGTAAAGCCGGTTATTTTCCAAGTGGTAGGCTATCAGAATAGCGGGAAAACCACTTTTTTAATCAATTTAATTCAAGCGCTAACCAAAGAAGGAATAAAAGCGGTCACTATTAAGCATCATGGGCATGGCGGGAAACCTGAAAGTGAACGAGGTAAGGATTCAGATCGGCACCTTGAAGCAGGTGCGCTGGCGGCTCTTGTAGAAGGCGATGGCAGGCTGATTTTAACAGCAGAGGATTCTAATTGGGGTCTTGAAGAACAAATTAGGTTAATGGAATTTTTCCAAGCTGAAGTGATTTTAATTGAAGGTCATAAACTGGAACTCTACCCAAAGCTGCTTATACTCAGAAATAAGGCTGATTTATCCCTAATTGAGAAAGTAGACAATATTAACTGGATTATCTATTGGGAAGATAGCATACGGGAAAGCATCCAATTGGGAATACCCTCTTTTCATATTGAAGATAAAGCATCCATTCAGTTGATTTCACAAACAATAAAAAAATATGTTCAAAATATTGATGATAAATGTTAATGGATTTGTCAAAAATATTCCTTTTTTACTGACAATTTTGTGCCCTTAAGATAT
Organism: Neobacillus sp. FSL H8-0543; assembly: GCF_038592905.1. GTDB lineage: Bacteria > Bacillota > Bacilli > Bacillales > Cytobacillaceae > Neobacillus. The sequence continues at coordinate 3,826,094 of NZ_CP151943.1, forward strand.
AATTAGTTTTGGGGATTATATGTTTGTACATTTTATAGCATGGAAAGAGTAAAAGGAAATGCTTTTTTCCTTATTTAAAACGAGTTTGGGGATTAAATTCGGTCATTTAAATTAGGTTAGAGGTATTTCTCTTTTCTCTGTAGTAGTAAAAGTGACAAATTGGTTAGAAGGTATTTGACCTTCTTTTTTATTTGCCTTTTTTGTGATTTGTTTCACTTACCATTCTTTTTTGCTCCTTTATATTTAAGTTATGAAGGTAAAAGGAGTGGAAGAAATGAAGTTATTTTTACCGAAACAACATGGTGCTTGGGCAATGACGATCATTCCCTTTTGGCTGGGTGTAATAAATGGCGGTTTTATGTGGCAGCATATTCCATTTTTTATTGGCTGGCTTTTATTGTATTTAGCCACATACCCAATGCTCCTGTTATTTAAAAGGAAAAAGATTTCTTTTTATGCTAAATGGACAGCAATTTATATGATACCAGCATTGATATTTTTGCTAGTACCGCTTGTTACAATGCCTTCCATTATTTATTTTGGTTTACTAATGATTCCGTTTTTTATCATAAATGCATATTATACATCTCAAAATAAAGACCGTGCGCTTATGAATGATTTTAGTGCCATAGTTGCCTTTTCAATAGCAGGTCTTGCAAGCAGCTATTTAGGACAAGGACAGGTCACAGCAGGAGCCATTCTTGTCTTTAGTGTTTCGATATTCTTTTTTGTTGGATGTACATTTTATGTAAAGACGATGATTAGGGAAAAAAGGAATCTTACATTCAAGTGGATTTCATGGGTTTACCATATCCTATTGCTAGTTTGCGGGGTAATCTTTGGTTATTGGATTGTCGCAATCGCTTATATTCCTAGCCTGGTAAGAGCAATGGTGTTTTATGGTAAGCAGTTATCTCCAATGAAAATCGGGATATATGAAATCGTAAATTCAGCCATATTCTTCCTGGTAATGGTCATTCAACTAATCATATTAAATTAAAACATCGTTATAAAATCAACAATAGATTCACAATCTCATTCACATCAAAAAGGCTTAGAGAAAAATTTTCTCTAAGCCTTTTTTTTACGAAAAAAGACGATATAGGATTTATCCAGCAGGTAGCAGTCAGTTAGATCCTCATCTCAAAATTTTTTAACTGGCAATTATATTTTTATTACCCGTAAATTATTTAACTAAAAGAGGGCAAAAATAGTAAATAGATAATTTTAATTGAATAATCAGGAGGTTTTCGTCGTGGAAACAAGTTATAAAGGCACCGATAAAATGATCATAGGAATTGTGTTTGGTGTTATTACATTCTGGCTATTTGCACAAGCAATGGTCAATGTGGTTCCTGCTGTTCAAAAAGATTTAGGTATTTCACTTGGAACCGTGAACATCGCCATTAGTTTATCGGCCTTGTTCTCAGGAATGTTTATCGTTGCTGCAGGTGGACTTGCAGATAAAATTGGGCGTAAGAAGATTGCTAATATTGGATTTATTTTAAGTATTATCGGTTCACTTTGCCTCGTTTTAACTCAAGGGTCTGCATTGCTCATTATTGGACGAGTCCTTCAAGGGCTTTCAGCTGCATTTATTATGCCCTCAACCATTGCCTTAATGAAAGCATATTTCGAAGGGAAAGATCGCCAGCGTGCACTAAGTTTCTGGTCCATCGGTTCTTGGGGCGGGTCAGGGGTTGCCTCTTTTGCCGGCGGTGCAATCGCAACATATTTAGGGTGGAGATGGATTTTTATCTTTTCTATCATCTTCGCCCTTATTGGTATGTTTCTACTGAAAGACACGCCAGAAAGTAAACAAAAATCTACAGGTGCTTTTAAATTTGATTACGCTGGCTTAGGTATTTTTGTCATCACAATGCTTGCTTTGAATGTATTTATTACTTATGGAGCAGATTTGGGATGGACAAGCCCGCTTACAATTGGCCTATTGGTTGTCACAATTATCGGTTTGATTGTTTTCATCAAAGTTGAGAAAAGCAAAAAAATTGTACTGATTGACTTTGCTGTATTTAAAAATAAGCCTTATACGGGTGCGACTGTTTCCAATTTTTTGCTAAATGCGATTGCTGGTACACTAGTTGTAGCCAATACGTATGTACAAGTAGGTCGTGGATTTACTTCCTTCCAAGCAGGTATGTTATCACTTGGTTATTTAGTAGTTGTGCTTGCGATGATTCGTGTCGGAGAGAAAATATTACAAAAAGTAGGCGCAAAATTACCAATGGTCTGGGGTGCTCTGATCACAACGATTGGTGTGGCAATGATGGGCTTAACCTTCTTACCAGACTTTACTTATACAGTTGCTGTCTTCAGTGGATTTGTACTATTTGGGCTTGGACTTGGACTTTATGCAACCCCATCAACAGATACATCTGTATCAAATGCACCTGCTGACAAAGTCGGTGAAGCAGCTGGGGTTTATAAAATGGCAAGCTCACTTGGCAGTGCATTCGGTGTCGCGATTTCAGCAACGGTTTACGGTGCAATTGCAGCAAATGGAAATCTTGAAACAGCGGCTTCAGCAGGAATTATCGTAAACGTTATATTCGGTATCCTTTCAATAGTATCGATTATCTTTATGGTTCCAAGTGATGCCGGTAAAACATCTAATTCTCCTGAAAGATCACCAGCTGGAAACCCTGTTGTAGAATAAATAGCAGTTGGAAATGTAAAACGCGACATTTAGTGATGATTTGAAAAATATGGAAATGGTGACAAGATGATGAGAAGTAAACTAATGGAAATGTTAGAATCTCGTAAGGTTGAAATGATTGAAATTCGCAGATATCTACACGAAAATCCTGAGCTTTCTTTTAAAGAAGAAAAGACAGCTCAATATATAATTGATTTTTATAAAGGTAAGGACGTAGAAGTTCAATCGAATGTAGGTAATGGATACGGAATTATCGTGACAATTAAAGGTGGAAAACCAGGAAAAAACATTGGGTTGCGCGCTGATTTTGATGCGCTTCCAATCGTCGAAGAAACGGATGTACCCTTTAAATCAAAAAATGAAGGCGTTATGCATGGGTGTGGACATGATGGACATACAGCATACTTATTAGTTCTTGCTGGCTGTCTGATCCAATTAAAATCTGAGATTGCTGGTACCATCAAAATTATTCATCAGCATGCAGAAGAGGCACCGCCAGGGGGTGCAAAAAGTATTGTTGAATCCGGGGTCCTAGATGGCTTAGATGCTATTTTTGGCATCCACTTATTCCCTATTAAGCCAGCCGGTTATATAGGATACCGAAGTGGTTATGCAATGGCCGGAAGAACCTATTTCAACCTGAAGATTCAAGGAGTTGGCGGCCACGGCTCTTCTCCTCATCTGGCAAATGATTCAATTGTCGCAGGTGCGCATTTTATCACAGCTGTCCAAACCGTCATCAGTCGTCGGTTAAATCCATTTGAGGTTGGGGTTATAACTATTGGTTCCTTCGATGGAAAAGGAACTTTCAATGTAATTAAAGACAGCGTCGAACTTGAAGGTGATGTTCGCTACATGACCGTTGAAACTCAACAATTGATTGAAAAAGAAGTTCACCGTATTGTAAGAGGGATCGAAGCAGAGTTTGGGGTTAGCTGCGAGCTGACATATACTGCAGATTATCCACCTTTGTATAATGATCCAAAAATAACAGCAGACGTCAAAGCCTCTCTTGAAAGTATGAACGATCCTGATATCAAGGAAATCTTTGAAGGTCCAATGCTCTCGGGCTCAGAAGACTTTGCCTATTATCTAGAAAAAATTCCTGGGTGTTTCTTTTACATTGGATGTAGTCCTAAAGGAGTAGAAAAACCTTATTTTAATCATCATCCCAAATTTGATATCGATGAAGATGCACTTCTGATAGCGGCAAAATCAGTTGGACAAGTTGTCTGCAATTTTTCTGAATAAAAATCATAACCACCTTTCACGGTTTACGGTACAATCGCAGCAAATGAAAATCTTGAATCAGCGGCTTCAATCGGTATTATCGTAACGTTATACTCAAAATGAAGGGATGAAGAGATGATGAGAAGTAAACTAATGGAAATGTTAGAATCTCGTAAGGATGAAATGATTGAAATTCGCAGATATCTACACGAAAATCCTGAGCTATCTTTTAAAGAAGAAAAGACAGCTCAATATATAATTGATTTTTATAAAGGTAAGGACGTAGAAGTTCAATCGAATGTAGGTAATGGATACGGAATCATCGTGACAATTAAAGGTGGAAAACCTGGAAAAAACATTGGGTTGCGCGCTGATTTTGATGCACTCCCAATCGTCGAAGAAACCGAGGTACCATTTAAATCAAAGAATGAAGGCGTTATGCATGGATGTGGTCATGATGGTCATACAGCCTATTTATTAGTTTTAGCGGATTGCCTCATTCAATTAAAAGATGAAATCCCAGGTACAATAAAAATTATTCATCAGCATGCGGAAGAAGTTCCGCCAGGCGGGGCAAAGAGTATTGTAGAATCCGGCATCCTTGACGATTTAGATAATGTATTTGGCATCCATCTGTTGCCAATGGGCCCAGCCGGAGTTGTTGGGTATCACGCTGGCTATTCTTTTAACGGCAGGGCTTATATGAAATTAAAAATTCAAGGGAGAGGTGGACATGGTTCCTCACCACATCTAGCGAATGATGCCATTGTGGCGGGTGCTCATTTTGTTACAGCCGCTCAAACGATTATTAGCCGTCGATTAAGCCCTTTTGATATTGGTGTGCTTACCATTGGTTCTTTTGATGGGAAAGGAACATTTAATGTCATTAAAGACAGCGTAGAGCTTGAAGGCGATATTCGTTATATGACTGTTGAGACAAAAGCAACCATTGAAAAAGAGGTTAAACGTCTTGTAAAAGGGCTTGAAGAAGAATTTGGTGTAACATGTGATCTAACCTATTCGAGTGATTATCCACCTTTATATAATGATCCTGAAATAACAGCAAAGGTTGCTGAGTTTCTCAAGAATGCTAATGATAAAGATATTAAAGAAGTTAAGGAATTTCCAGCATTGCCGCCATCTGAAGACTTTGCTTACTATGCTGAAAAATTCCCTTCCTGTTTCTTTTACATTGCTTGTACACCAAAAGGAGTAGAAAAACCTTTTTTTAATCATCATCCTAAATTTGATATCGATGAAGAGGCTCTTATTGTGGCAGCAAAGGCAGTAGGGTATGTCGTTTGCGGTTATTATGAGTTAGAGTAGGAAAAAGAGTAGAATTGGTTGTATGGTGTGGTATAAAAAAACACACGCTATTTATTATGTGAAATAACGTGTGTTTTTGATATGTTATTTGCTTGTTTGCACCCATGGAGTAAGAACTAAGTCCGTAACTCCTAAGGGACCGATTTTTTTAATCAATTCTGCATATTTCTGTTGGACATTCTTCACAATCAATTTCATTTTTTATATGGTCAAGATCATGAATGGTAATTGATCCTTTATCAATCGAGATTATTCCTAGTTTGCGTAGATCACTTAGCAAACGGTTGACTACTTCTCGTGAAGTGCCGCAGAAGTTAGCTAGTTCCTGATTGGTTAACGGTAATTCGATCCGTATTCCTTTATCCGTTTCGACACCATAGTTATTTGTTATTCTAATGAGTGTTGAATAAAGGGCTCCTTTTTTACCGTGGAGTACCAAATCACGGAACTTTGTTTGTGTTTTTCGATATTGAAGGCTCATCCACTTCATAAATTCAAGCGAAAGTTCAAGGTTTTGTGAAAGCTTTACTTCTAGAACATCCTTCTTAATGACTAATACTTCGCCGCTTTCTAAAACACGTGCACTTAATAAATATCGTGCTCCCGGTGAGAATAAGTCTAACTCTCCAATAAAATCACCCTTGGAACACATTCTTAATGTAAGTTCTCGTCCATCGGGAATAATTTTGCTGATTTGAATAATCCCGCTCTGCACAATATATAATTCCTCGGCAACAGAACCTTCCTGGAAAAGAAAAGAACCCTTTTCTACCTTCTTCATATGGTGAACTGTATCAAACAGTTTTGTTAACTTAACTGGTACTTCCTTTAACGACTGCATGCTATTTACCACCTTTAAGAGGCGAACTCAATCGCAAATTTGCTTACAAAAATAAATGACAGTCAAGGTTACATTTACTAGATATCACTATCATTATATTGTTAACAAAGAATATATATCAATATTGTGACATAAATACACACAATCGTCAAAAAATATTGTTATATTCCTAAATAATATAACAAGATATTCCTCTAATGGACAAAGCCTAAATGGAAATAATAAAGATGTACACAAAAGGAGGGACTAAGAATGGGGCAAAATCGCCAGTTTAAATCAGGACAAAAGGCACCGAACAATGGTATTTATATTGAGATTGGTGAAACAGGAGACAATGTTAAGAATCCCCAAAAGATAAAACTAAAAGCCGGGGACTCATTCCCAGAAACAGCGAATCATAATCGTATATGGACTTATCAGCGCAAACCCTAAAAAGTCAAAACAAAAAGTCATCCACATGGGTGGCTTTTATTTCATTGTTTTTTACATATATAGACAAATCATTTATAATAAATATAATAGGTCAAAATTGGTCAAGTGGAGTGAAGAATATGGATTTAAACCGAATGACAGAGCGATTGCAAAAAGGGATCCTCGAAGCTCAATCATTAGCCATTAAAAATAATCATCAAGAGGTTGATGAACTTCATTTATTTTTAGAACTTTTACAGCAAGAGCAGAGTCTGCTGCGTGCTATTTTAGAAAAGGCTGGTCTGCCAACAAACGAGTTTGAACAAAATATTAAGGATGCAATGGCAAAGAAACCACAGGTTACCGGAAGCGGTGCTGAATACGGGAAATTATATATTACAACAAAGCTGCAAAAGCTTTTTGTAAGTGCGGAAGACTTTGCCACTAAATATTCAGATGATTATTTATCCGTTGAACATATCTTATTGGCTGCCATAAGTGCAAATGATTCTGAGATAAGAAGGATACTTAAGGTAAATGGTAAGATTACGGAAAGCATTATCCAGGCAATAAAGGATATTAGGGGGAATCAAAGAGTGACATCACAAAATCCTGAAGCAGTTTACGATGCACTTAGTAAATATGGAAGAGACCTCGTTGCCGAGGCAAAGGCAGGCAAGATGGATCCTGTTATTGGAAGAGATGCGGAAATTCGTCATGTCATACGAATCCTGTCTCGAAAGACAAAAAATAATCCCGTGCTTATTGGCGAACCAGGCGTGGGTAAAACAGCGATTGTAGAAGGTTTGGCTCAACGGATTGTCAGAAGAGATGTCCCAGAAGGCCTAAAGGATAAAACAATCTTTTCCTTAGATATGAGTTCGTTAATTGCTGGTGCTAAATTTAGAGGCGAATTTGAGGAGCGGTTAAAGGCTGTCTTACATGAAGTGAAAAAAAGTGAAGGTCAAATCCTACTGTTTATTGATGAATTGCATACGATTGTTGGTGCGGGAAAAACAGAAGGGGCAATGGATGCGGGAAATATGTTAAAGCCAATGCTTGCCCGTGGTGAACTTCACTGTATCGGGGCGACAACTCTGGATGAACATAGAAAGTATATTGAAAAAGACCCTGCACTTGAACGAAGATTTCAACAAGTCCTTGTTCAAGAACCGAATGTCGAAGATACCATCTCGATATTACGAGGGTTAAAGGAAAGATTTGAAGTTCATCATGGTGTGAAAATCCATGATCACGCTCTCGTGGCGGCAACCGTCCTTTCTGATCGCTATATAACCGAACGATTTCTGCCAGACAAGGCAATTGACCTTGTTGATGAAGCATGTGCGATGATCCGGACCGAAATTGATTCGATGCCTACAGAATTAGATGAAGTAACTAGAAGGGTTATGCAGCTGGAAATTGAAGAGGCTGCGTTAAGAAAAGAGCAGGATGAGGCTAGCAAACAAAGGCTTGAAAGTCTTCTGAAAGAGCTTGCTGAGCTAAAGGACCAAGCGAATAGTATGAAGGCTCAGTGGCTCCAGGAAAAACAAGGGATTCAGCGATTGCAGGAAAAAAGGGAACAGCTTGAAAAGCTTAGGAGAGAATTGCAACAAGCCGAGGACAAGTATGATTTAAATCGAGCTGCCGAGCTTCGCCATGGGTTAATCCCTCTTGCTGAGAAAGAACTTCAAGCGTTAGAAACAACAACAGCCAAAAATGAGAGACTATTGCGTGAAGAAGTAACTGGAGATGAAATATCCAATATTGTTTCCAGATGGACAGGTATTCCCCTTACAAAATTAGTGGAAGGGGAACGGGAAAAGCTGTTAAGATTAGAATCCCTTTTACACGAGCGGGTAATTGGACAAAATGAGGCCGTACAATTGGTGACGGATGCTGTATTACGTGCAAGGGCAGGAATTAAAGATCCAAATCGCCCGATTGGATCCTTTCTCTTCTTAGGACCAACTGGGGTTGGGAAGACAGAACTGGCTAAAGCGTTGGCAGAGTCCTTATTTGATAGTGAGGAACAAATGATTCGAATAGATATGTCAGAGTACATGGAAAAACACTCGGTATCAAGGCTGATTGGTGCTCCTCCAGGCTATGTGGGTTATGAAGAAGGCGGTCAGCTTACTGAAGCAGTTAGACGGAGGCCGTATTCCGTTATTTTAATGGATGAAATTGAAAAGGCACATCCAGATGTCTTTAACATCTTACTTCAAGCGTTGGATGATGGCCGAATAACAGATTCACAAGGCAGGGTAGTGGATTTTAAAAATACGGTCATTATTATGACGTCCAATATCGGTTCTCAATTTCTGCTTGAGCGAAATGAAAATGAGGATGAAATTTCTGATAGCACACGTGGAAAGGTACTTGGAGCGTTAAGAGTTCATTTCCGTCCTGAATTTTTAAATCGGATTGATGAAACGATCCTTTTTAAATCATTATCATTAGCTGAAATAAAGAACATTGTTGTGAAAATGTTGAAGGAATTGCAAAACAGGCTAAAAGATCAGCATATCGAGGTAATCATCACGGATGAAGCGAAAGAATATATAGCTGTTAACGGATTCGACCCCATTTATGGGGCAAGGCCATTAAAGCGGTTTATACAAAGAAATATTGAAACGAAGCTGGCAAGGGAAATCATTGCGGGTAACGTCCTGGATCATTCAACCGTAAATATAACGACCATCAATGGAGATTTAAGTGTGAAAGTACAATAGAATAACAAAATAAAAAAGGTCATCCTTTAGCTAGGATTGACCTTTTTATTTATTCACTCTAATTAATGTTTTTCAGCAGGTCCGCTTGGAAGTACCGCTGTTACAGCAATAATCAAAACGCTTACACCAAGAGAAACAATTGCACCTGTTACAAAATCAAATTCTGCGCCTTCAGTCATTGAACTTACTACGTATGAAACCATTTGTACTAAAAGAAATGCCCAGAAAAAAGTCCAAAAGTATCGCATTTTTTTCACCTCTAAGCCTATTTTACATCTCTTATCATATTACCATAATCAATCGAAATAATAAACGCAAAATATGACAAAGTGGAAAGGATTCCTCAAAATCAAAAGAGTCGTACCTGAATTAGGCTAATCTCCCTTTCATCTCATGTGAAGCGACATACAATATCATGAGGAAATTTGTAAAAGGAGATTTATCAATGGAAAACAGGAATTTTTTGATGGATACCCAGTGGAATACGATCCATTACCCTGAAAAGCCCACAGGTTTTGGAATCTTAATTATTGGAGATGAAAGACATTTTGTGGATGAAAGCAAATGTTTTTGGACTCAAAATGAAGGAAAGCTGGCCATTATTAACCATTTTAAAAAAACAGGATACACGATTTTTTCCTCAAATCTGTATGGGCGAAACTGGGGAAGTGAAAATGCTGTTGAGCTAGCTCGAAGGCTGTATAACCAGGTTATACGTAGTGAAATCCTTAATAATAAAATTCATATCGTAGCCGAAGGAATGGGGGCATTAGTTGCTCTGAAATTAATGGAGAAAATGAAAGGCCAGATTAGGTCAGTTGTTTTTCTTAATCCGATACTTTCTTTAAAAAGTCATATTGAGCAGGAAAGGGAATACAAATTTTTTTACAAAAAGTTAATGAGGGAATTAATCGTGGCTCATAATACAGACCAGGCTTCACTTGAAGAGGAATTCCAAAATACTCCACTTAAGGTTAATTTTGAATTTGGTGTACCAATTAAGATCATTCATGTAATGTCAAACGGGAAATCCTATAATCAATCGAAGCAAATGCAGCAAATATTAACTAAAACAGGGATTAATCCAATATATATTGTTCCTGAAAAAAAGCAGCAGCTTAGTCATATGATGATAAGGTTTTTTAACAAATATGAAAAAGATTTGTAGATATCAACGCCTCCCAAAAGGAAATAATTCTTCGTGCAGTCGCATACGATGCATTATAGAAGGATATGGGAGGCGAATATTCTTAATGGACAAGGCTGTTATTTTTGATGTATTTAACTTTGTAAGCTTTCATCTTTGTAAAGCTTTGCTGGATAAAGGGATTGAAGTAGAGGGAATTACCATCGAAAATAAGGGAAATGATGATGGGTTCTCTGATGAAAAAAGATTGGAAATTGGCCGGAATGCAAATTATAAAGAGTCTTTATTTAAAGATTGGACGAAACAATTGGATCGAACAGATAGTAAAATGACAATTATTTGTTCCGTTTATGATATATATATGACCTACAATGAAAATATTTTAAAAAATGATGCTGTTGCTTATGAATTTATTGATTGCTTAAAAAGATACAAAGAAAAAATTGAACGGCTTGTATTGCTTTTGCCGGGGCAAATACTAACAGGTGAAGCGGAAACGGAAGCCCTATTGGTCATGAATGATTTTATCAAAATGTCAGAAGAGTTGACAGAAAATATTCAGTTGCATTATTTACCTACGATCTTTGGACCTTGGCAACCAAAAACATTTGTCTTTCAACACACAATATTAAATAAAATGAATCAACAGGAGAAGTTTAAAGGGTTAAGAGAAGAAACAATGGATGCCCTTTATATCGATGATACCGTGGAAACGCTGATTGATATTATCGAAAATAGTGATGCTGGACGTTATTTACTTGAAAGCGGACTAGAAAATCAATGGGACTTTTGTGCACAATACTTACAGGTTGATGAAAATCTATTAATAGACCGCAAAACGTCAATCGAAGAAGAGAAAGTTGCCAAGTTAACTGTAAATAGAAAAGAATCATTAACGAATGCTATTGCAAAGCAAATAAACCATGTACAACATTTATTTCGCCCATAAGAAATCGATAGGTTTATCCTATTGATTTAGTATTGGGAAAATTATCTTCCTATTTTTTTTGTCAAAGGTTATTATAAAAGTGCTAAAGTAGAATTTATCACTTTTGAATAAAAAACGGAATATGCCTGCGATTAAAGGAGTGATATAGATGCTAAACCGTTATGGGATGATAGTTTTATGCCTTTTATTGCTTGGAGGATGCGGGAGCATAGATTCTGCAAGCACACTGCAAAAGGTTGGCTTGTTAGTACCAGAAACAGTTGATGACCAAGTATGGGGAACGAAAGGGTATAAAGGATTGTTAAAAATACAGTCACAGTTCGATGTTGAAGTTTTTTATAAAGAAGGCATGAATTCACAACAAATGGTCGAACAGGCAGTTAAAGAATTTGAACAAAAAGGTGTTAATCTTATTTTTGGACATGGTTCCGAGTACGCCGAATATTTCAATTCTATCTCTGAATCCTATCCCGCTATTCACTTTGTAAGCTTTAATGGCGACGCAAAAAAGAAAAATACGACAAGCCTAAATTTTAAGGGACATGCAATGGGTTTTTTTGGAGGGATGGTCGCCTCTTATATGTCTGAGGCAAATAAGGTTGGAGTTTTAGCAGCTTATGAATGGCAGCCGGAGGTAGAGGGTTTTTATCAAGGAGCCATAGCTGAAAATAAAGACACGGATGTAAGCATCATTTATGTTGGAAATTGGGACGATGAAAACAGGGCAATTCAATCTGTTAACTCCATGATTGCTGAAGGGGTTGATGTCGTTTACCCGGCTGGTGATGGTTACAATATCCCTGTAATTGAAAAGGTGAAGGAACATGGATTATTTGTGATTGGTTATGTTTCGGATCAATCTGATTTAGGGGAATCTACCGTTTTAACGAGCACCATCCAGCAAGTTGATAAACTGTATGTGAATGTTGCTGAACAATTTAAGAACAAAGAATTACAATCAGGAAATCTTTCCTTTGATTTTAAAGATAATGTCATTTCGCTTGGGGAATTTAGTCCCTTGGTGAATAAGGATTATATAAAAAAGATTGAAAAACAGATTGAAGTGTATAAAGAAACGGGCAAATTGCCAAATTAGCAGTTGTACATAGGGAAAAAGAAATAGGCTGCCGTTTAACGGGCAGCCTTATTTCTTCTTCCAAAACCTTTCTACAAAAGGATAAGCTTTATTAAATATCGGCTTTAAATTTTGAATAGAGTTCATTAATTTATCATAATTTTCAATCAGACCTGCAATATCAATGGAAGATTCATTTGGTCTTGCTTCCTCCTTGTTTACCATACGTTCAACATTCTTGCTGGGTCCAAACATCAAGCTAGAAAATCGATCATGAGATTTATTAATGTGTTCATTTCCTTTCGGTTGTTCCTCCATGATTTTTCCTTCCTCCTTATTGAAAAGCCTTCTTCTGTTTAGGATATGAATCCCAGCAGTAATTGGTATGGACATTTATAGCAGTTAAATTATCCATATAGATGTTGCTAAAAGGGGCTACTATTTGCTAAAATTAGTACCAAGTCATAATAATTGATAATAAGATGATATTGAATATATAAGGAGTTGACTTCATGAGAGCCGGAATTGTTGGAATCGGAAGATATTTACCCGAAAAAATAGTCACTAATGCAGATCTAGAAAAAGTATTGGATACAAGCGATGAATGGATTCGGACAAGAACAGGAATTGAAGAACGGAGGATAGCAGAGGATACTATTAACACATCTGATATGGCATTTGCTGCAGCTAAAGATGCAATTGAAAATGCCGGAATTTCAGCTGAAGAGATTGACCTCATTTTAGTAGCAACTGTAACACCAGATCATCCGTTTCCATCTGTTGCCTGCATGCTTCAAGAAAAATTAGGAGCGAAGAAAGCAGCGGCAATGGATGTTAGTGCTGCCTGTGCAGGCTTTATGTATGGAATTGTTACTGCAAAGCAATTTATTGAAACGAATGTGTATAAGAATGTCCTCGTAGTGGGAGTAGAAAAACTTTCTAAGATTACGGATTGGAATGATCGAAATACGGCGGTATTATTTGGCGATGGTGCAGGAGCAGTCGTTGTTGGACCTGTTTCTGATAATCGTGGGATACTCGCTTTTGAACTTGGTGCAGATGGGACCGGGTCAAAGCATCTCTATCAAGACGAGTATATTATTATGAATGGCCGGGAAGTATTCAAATTCGCTGTAAGACAGATGGGTGAAAGTTGTTTAAATGTGATTGAGAAAGCGGGTTTGACAAAAGAAGATGTAGATTTCCTTATTCCACACCAGGCAAACATTCGCATTATGGAAGCATCAAGACAAAGATTAGAGCTTCCAGTTGAAAAAATGTCGAAAACTGTGCATAAATACGGGAATACTTCTTCTGCATCGATTCCGATTTCGATTGTGGAGGAATTAGAAGCAGGAAAAATTAAGGATGATGATGTAATTGTAATGGTAGGCTTTGGCGGCGGTTTAACTTGGGGTGCGATTGCAATTAGGTGGGGTAAGTAAAATTTTTAAATATACTGTTTGGAAATGAAGGAGATGTGTCACATGGAAAAGCGTAGAGTTGTGGTAACAGGCGTTGGAGCAGTAACACCGCTAGGAACCGATGTTGAAACCACATGGAATGGGATACTAGAAGGAAAATCAGGAATTGGACCATTAACAAGAGTAAATGCAGAGGAATATCCAGCCAAAGTGGCTGCACAAATAAATGACTTTAATTCTGAATTATATATGGATAGAAAAGATGCTAGAAAAATGGACCGTTTTACCCAATATGCTGTTGCCTCCGCATTAATGGCTGTTAAAGATGCAGACCTTACAATCAATGAAGAAAATGCTGGTCGTATTGGTGTTTGGATTGGCTCAGGAATCGGCGGAATGGAAACCTTTGAAACACAATATGAAATCTTTCAAAAAAGAGGCTACCGTCGAGTAAGTCCGTTCTTTGTCCCGATGTTAATTCCAGATATGGCCACGGGTCAAGTATCTATTACATTAGGGGCAAAAGGATTTAACTCGTGTACAGTTACGGCTTGTGCAACAGGAACAAATTCTATAGGTGATGCGTTTAAAGTAATCCAGCGCGGGGATGCAGATGCTATGGTAACTGGTGGTGCCGAAGCACCGATAACGAAAATGTCTGTTGCAGGATTTTGTGCAAATACAGCTCTTTCTACTAATCCAGACCCAAAAACGGCTAGCAGACCGTTTGATAAGAATCGCGATGGCTTTGTCATTGGTGAAGGAGCAGGAATTGTTGTACTTGAAGAACTGGAACATGCCTTAGCCCGGGGTGCAAAGATTTATGCTGAAATCGTCGGCTATGGTTCTACCGGTGATGCATACCATATTACCGCACCAGCACCTGCTGGTGAAGGCGGTGCAAGGGCAATGAAGATGGCAATTAATGATGGGGGCTTAAAACCAGAGGAAATTGACTATATTAACGCACATGGTACAAGTACAGAATATAACGATAAATTTGAAACAATGGCCGTAAAGGAAGTATTTGGTGATCATGCCTACAAGCTTGCGATGAGTTCTACTAAGTCGATGACAGGTCATCTTCTCGGAGCGGCTGGTGGAGTAGAAGCCATTTTCTCAGTTTTGGCAATCAGGGATAGCATTCTCCCGCCAACGATCAACTTAGAAGAGGTGGACCCAGAGTGTGATTTGGATTATGTACCAAATACGGCTCGTCCAATGGAAATAAAAACAGCACTAAGTAATTCTTTAGGTTTTGGTGGCCATAACGCTACGATTATTTTTAAAAAATATGAATAACTAATAAGTCGATCAGGAGAAATTCCTGGTCGGCTTTTTTTGTTGTTAAACTTGCCTGTTGATTGGAGCTCCAGGCACTTCGCTTTCCGCGGGCAGTCCGGGAGCCTCCTCGTCGCTTCGCTCCTGCGGGGTCTCCCGTGACTTGCTCTTCCCGCAGGACATTGAATAGGCTTCCTTGAATTTCCACCGCACGAAGGAAATGCGATAGCATTTTCGAGGAGTTCTTCGTGCCTTCCGCTCCAATCAACAGAGTTGTACGATCAATAATAAGCTATATTACAGCCATTCTGGTTAAAAAGTTGCACTTAATGCTTAGAACCACTTCCTTCCTGATTCATAAACTATGAAATAGATAGGATCGCGGGGAGTGAGGAAATGGGAATCATACAAACAAACCAATGGTTAGAAGAAGAGTTTAATCGCCCAACGAAAATTTGCAAGAAGCTGCTTCCAGTATTCCAGGGTCAAGAGGAAGAGGAAATTTATCAACAGTTATTGAGTTATGGGATGTATAAGCCCTCAAGGGCAACGAAGGGTATTTATGAATCGCTTAAGAAAAATAATGTCTGGGAGAAGGCAGAGCAGCTGTTTCATACCTACAAAAAAAAATGGGGCGGTCCGGATATACCTATTTATATATTCCCTATCGGTCAGAAAGTGGGTTTTTTTACACGGCAAGAAAAAGTAAAAGGAGGAGTATCATTCCATGATAAAATGTTTCTCTTCCTTTCTGACAAGGTAAGTGTGAGTGAATTGGAGGCGCTTTTTGTCCATGAATACCATCATGTTTGTCGATTGAACAAACAAGAGAAGGGGTTTAAAGAATATACCTTATTGGATTCTATCATTATTGAAGGACTTGCAGAGTATGCCGTTTTAAAAAATTGCGGAAGGAAATATTTAGCCGATTGGTGTACCATGTATACAGAATCAGAAATGCTCCAGCTATGGGGGAAATATTTGCAAAACCAATTAAATAAGAAAAAAATCGAAAAAGGACATGACGAGCTGTTATATGGCGGTGGCAGGGTACCAGATTTGCTCGGTTACGCGATAGGATATAGAATCGTTGAAAATTATTACCAAGAACATAGATACTCTACGATATTATCATTCAAGATACCAGCAAAAAGTTATTTAGAGGCCGATAAAATTTTTACAACAAAAGGAAATTAATGGATATTTTAGCAAGAATAAAAGGACAGGTTAGCAGATAGAATTGTGTGTGTAAAAAGTAACTGGAGCAAAATATATATTAAGGAATAAATTAACTTAGGTCTGCCCATACTGATTGACAAACAGTATCTTGAAGTGAGGGGTTGTAGGATGTTGTATCTTCATGATGTTTGGGTAAATTGGTTTGAAGGTGAGGAAAACGGATATAATGTTTGCCACTTTCATGAATGGCGTAAAGATGACGGAGTGGAACTATTAGATCAAGTTCCGCTGGTAAAAGTCGAAGAGATTCTATTTAACTATATTGAGAATGATTTGTCAGAATTACCTCAACAGCTTCTCGATGATATTTTTCAAAAGGCATACTTAAGGAAAAATCACGAAAGAGTTCAACTCGAGTATTGCTTTGTAGTAACGGATGGAGTAGGAATATTAGTGGTTGATACAATAGGTTATTCAATTCCCATTCGAAAAAGCAGGCTCATTCCAAGACAAGAACAGCTAGTTTACGAAATGATTGCCACACATGATGCGAAAGTATATAACTTTCACCCGCACCAGGACCAGAAGGATTTTCATATTTTATCTCCTGAACCGGTGCTGATGACTGGACTAACCCGAAAAGAAAGACAATTAAAGCAGCTATTATTTATGGCACTCGATCAATTACACTCGTCTAAGAATGAAGCGGAAGTAAGATATTGGTATACAGAGTGGTGTCCGGAGCAGTACTCGGCTATCCAGGAGCTAAACTTTGAAAGTGCTTGGCAGCAGCTATTTGAGGAAACTAAATATGGCTGGTCCAAACGGCACGAAACCTTTTGTGAAAATTTAATAAAAGGTCAGCCATTCTTCGAAAAACTTTGGGAGATGGAACATGGTCCTAAAGTAAACTAAAAGCCAGACCCGAAAAGGTATTGATCAATACCTTTTGAGGGTCTGGCTTTTCATTTTTATCTGCGTTTTCTGCCTAATCCCATTGCATTTTCCATTTTCTTTAGTGTTTTGCTGGCAACTTCGTTTGCCCTTGCAGCGCCTTCGTCTAAAATTTGGTCAAGTTCACTGGAATCAAGAAGATTGTAGTATTTTTCTTGTATTGGTTTTAATACATTTACAACTACATCAGCTAAATCACCTTTAAAATCTCCGTATCCTTTACCTTCGTACATTTCTTCAATCTCGGGAATTGTTTTTTTATCAAGGATTGAATAGATCGTAAGTAAATTCGAAATTCCAGGTTTATTAACCTTATCGAATTTAACGATGCCCTCCGAGTCGGTAACAGCACTTTTAATTTTCTTCTCAATTTGTTTCGGGTCATCCAATGGGGTGATAAACGCCTTTTTGTTTGGATCGGACTTACTCATCTTCTTAGTAGGTTCTTGTAATGACATAATCCTTGCCCCTACTTCTGGAATTCGAACACCAGGAATCGTTAAAACGTCCCCATACTTTTTATTAAATCTTTCTGCTAAATCACGAGTCAATTCCATGTGTTGCTTTTGGTCCTCACCAACCGGTACTAGGTCCGCATTGTACAATAAAATATCTGCTGCCATTAATGGTGGGTAAGTTAATAGGCTTGCTGTTACAGCTTCTTTACCAGTAGATTTATCTTTAAATTGTGTCATTCTCTCTAATTCACCAATATAGGCAATGCACTGCATCATCCATCCTGCTTGTGCATGTGCAGGAACCTCTGACTGAATAAATAATGTAGCCTTCTTAGGATCAAGTCCAACGGCCAGATATAAAGCAGCAAGGCTTCTAATATTTTTACGCAGCTCTATACGATCCTGTGGGACAGTAATGGCATGTTGGTCCACAATGCAAAAATAACAATTATACTCATTTTGCAGTTCTACAAATTGCTTTAATGCTCCGATATAATTTCCAAGGGTAATCGTCCCGCTTGGCTGAATACCTGAAAAAATTGTTTCCATCCTAATTTCCTCCTAAAAATAAATAAAAAAAACCATCCATCCCACAACAATAGGGACGAATGGTTTCGCGGTACCACCCTAAATTACTCATAAAGAGTCACTCAGCACTCAGGTCATCAGTGAGATGGCCTGAGAATCCTTTTAACGCAAGGAAAACGTCATTTCCTACTTTTTCAAAAAATACATCATTCAGAAAGAGGCTCAAAAGTCCATTCTGTATTTGTCCGTGTTTGTTCCCACCAGCCACAAACTCTCTATAACGGATGATAATACATACTACTCTTTATCATTGCCACTATATTTAATTATTTATATTATAAGTAAATGCATATTAAGAATCAAGTGCGATAATATTTTATCGCCTTTTACTTCTTTTTCCCGCCGATACTCTTCCATCCAGTCTGATACTTTGCGCTTTCGTCTACAAATTGAGAGCGGTTTTTACCCCCAAAAACCTTTTCACCAATACCATTTGTAATTACGCCCATAAAGGCAGTAATCCCGATAACCAATAAAGCAACCATTGATAAATCTGCTATGTACCCACCCATGAAAATCCCTCCAATTGTCCAGATCCAAGGCTACAACCAATTTGCACCCTGTAAATCCCCTTACTTCCTATTTTAAAAGAACTTGCCGCTTAATGAAAGGGGAAAAGTGAAATAATTTATATGACGGTTTCTTAGAAAAAAAGGATGTATGCGTTTTCATTGAAAAAGTGTAATTGAGAAAATAAGTTACAAAAGATCATAAATAGTTAAAAAGAACCGACAAAAGAAGTTTTAGTGATTCGAATTCTATATGTGACAATCTATATTTTCGAAAAAAAGCAAGTTTATTATTTGAAGAAATATGAAACTTTTTTGCTAATTAATCGTCTAATATAGTGTAATAAAAAAAATAACGGTTAAAAGTTGACTTTTATTAAAATTTGAAAAAAGGATACCTTTTTTATAGGCAGTGGTGTATAATAAATGATATAAATTACTTATTTATAATTATTTTAAATTCAACCTAAACTTACTTTCATTTTGATATGCAATATATTTTGTACAGTAAAATAAAAAGGAGTGAAGACGGATGGTAACACTATACACTTCACCAAGTTGTACATCATGCAGAAAAGCGAAATCATGGTTAGAAGAGCATGATATTCCATATACAGAGCGCAATATTTTTTCAGAACCATTATCAATTGAGGAAATTAAAGAAATCCTTCGAATGACTGAAGATGGAACAGATGAAATAATATCCACAAGATCTAAGACCTTTCAAAAATTAGATGTTAATTTAGACACAATGCCACTCCAAGATTTATTTGAATTAATCAAAGCTAATCCGGGATTGCTGCGTCGTCCGATTATTATTGATGAAAAACGGTTGCAGGTTGGATATAATGAGGATGAAATTCGGAGATTTTTACCAAGGAGAGTTCGAACTTTTCAATTAAGAGAAGCACAACGTATGGTTAATTAGAAGGCCTTCTATTTGAGGGCCTTTTTTCAATTCTCTTTCCTCGCCTATCGTTTGAGATTTCAATGTGATTTTGTTACAATGTAAAGAATATCTTATTACTAGGCAAATTCACTGTTTTTGATAACTTAGTTAATTTTATTTCCCTTATTATTACTTTTGTCATAAAATAAAAGTACTCGGATTATATACTTTTTTATCACAAACTTTAGGCATTTCAACATTGGGTATTTGCTTTAGGCAGTGTCTGCTGGGGGTATTTTAGTCCCTTCAATATGGAAACGGAAGGGAGAGGTAAAGATGGAGATTGAACGCATTAATGAGAATACAGTAAAATTTTATATATCATATGGTGATATAGAAGAAAGAGGCTTCGACCGGGAAGAAATTTGGTACAATCGCGAACGAAGTGAAGAGTTGTTTTGGGAAATGATGGATGAAGTTCATCAAGAAGAAGAATTCATGGTAGAAGGACCATTATGGATTCAAGTCCAAGCTTTAGAAAAAGGGCTGGAAGTTCTGGTAACTAAAGCTCAAGTATCAAAGGATGGACAGAAATTCGAACTCCCAATACCAAATGAGAAAATTAAGGATCTGCCAGTTGATCATAATATTGAAGAAATTTTTGATCATCACTTCACTCCTAGGCAGATGGAAGAAGAAGATCTTTTGCTTGAAGAGGAGTCATTAGAGTTTTTAATTGCCTTCAAGGATTTTGAGGATGTTATCATGTTGTCAAATCGCGGAGGTCTTGATGATTTACTCACGATGCTTTATCACTTTGATGGAAGATACTATCTATACACTGAGTTTCCCGAGGATTTATTTGAAGAGGAACAGATTGATGATGTTTTAAGTATTCTTCTTGAATATGGTTATGAAACTCAGTTAACCATCCATCGAATTCAGGAGTATGGGAAAGAGATAATTTCAAAAGATGTCTTTGCTGAAATAAGAAAACACTTTAAATAAACATGTGCCGATTTCTGACGTTGAAATCGGTATTTTTTTCTTTAAGTAAAAAAATTGGCAGGTGTTTAAGCTGAAAAATACAGTAAGGGTTATCCTATTCATCACCGTTCTAGCCGTACTCTCGTTATTCTTTAAGGAGTATTTAAAAGGTGGAGTCTTTGGCTTCTTGAGTCTTTTAATTTCGCTATCGGTCATCTTTATTGCATTTGTCATCTTTCTTGAAAATCGGCATCCAACACAAACCATCACATGGCTGGTGGTGTTAGGCGGCTTTCCATTAGTCGGCTTTATTTTTTACCTGCTGTTCGGGAGGAACCACCGAAAAGAAAAGATGTACCGAAAGAAGTATTTTCTTGATAAACAAGCATATCTAACAGTCGAAGGGGAATTCGATCCCCGCAGTGAAGAAAAAATCAGCTTAATGGCTGAGCATCAAGGGAGATTATTTACCTTGGCGCAAAAACTTGGTAATAGTCCCATTTCCTTCGATACAAAGACAGAAGTTCTAACCAATGGAGAAGAAACGTTTCAACATATACTCGAACAATTAAAAAGGGCAAGACACCATATTCATATGGAGTATTACATTGTTCGCCATGACCAAATCGGACAGGAAATTAAAAAGGTATTAATTGAAAAGGCTTCCCAGGGGGTAGAAATTCGCTTTTTGTATGATGCAGTTGGTTCGTGGCAATTATCAAAGGGATTTATTAAAGATTTAAGAAATGCGGGCATTGAAACCGTTTGCTTTGGACCCGTAAAGGTGCCTTTTCTAAATAATAAGTTTAACTTTCGTAACCATCGGAAGATTATTGTGATTGATGGAACGATTGGTTTTGTTGGCGGGCTCAATATTGGTGATGAGTATTTAGGCAGAAATCAAAGTATTGGATTTTGGCGTGATACCCATTTAATGCTTAGAGGTGAAGCGGTTCGAACATTGCAGTTAATCTTTTTACAGGACTGGTATTACATGACCAATCATAGCTTTCTAACAGCAGAGTATCTTTCACCGCAAATAGATAATGAAAGTTATGGCGGGGTCCAGTTGATTGCGGGTGGACCAGATACGGAGTGGAGTGTAATTAAAAATATCTTTTTCTCAATGATCACTTCTGCTAAAGAATCCGTTTGGATCGCATCACCCTATTTTATTCCTGATGAAGATATTTTCTCTGCGATTAAAGTAGCGGCATTAAGCGGAATTGATGTCAGATTGCTAGTGCCTAATCGTCCGGATAAACGAATTGTTTTCCATGCTTCACGCTCTTATTTTCCCGAACTTTTGGAAGCTGGTGTAAAGGTGTATGAATATGAACGAGGGTTTATGCATAGCAAAATAATTATTGTCGATAGGGAATTGGCCTCGATTGGAACCGCTAATATGGACATGAGAAGCTTCCATTTGAATTTTGAAGTAAATGCCTTTTTATTTCGAACGAACAGCACTGAAAAGCTGGTTGCTGAATATTTAAATGACCTTAACTATGCCAAGCAGTTAGAATTAGCTTCATTCAATAAAAGACATATTGGATTACGCCTATTTGAATCGACAGCCAGACTCATGTCTCCGCTACTTTAATCTAAGGCTATATAAACTAGCCTGTTGATTTCCGCTCCAGGCACTTCGCTTTTGAGCGGGCGTGCCGGGGAGCCTCCTCGGCTCTTAAGCGCCTGTGGGGTCTCCCCAGCCCCGTACTCCCGCAGGAGTCTCGTGCCTTCCGCTCCAATAAACAGTGGTTTATAAACAGCCTAATCTAAAAGAAAATTCGTAACTTGCGAGTTTTCTTTTAGATTAGGCTGTTTTCTAAAGATTTTTGTTTTTTAGAGGGAAATTTATTTATATAGCTAAACTAGCAGTTGATATACACGAAGACTCCTGCGGGAAGAGCAAGTCTCGGGAGACCCCGCAGGAG
Organism: Neobacillus sp. FSL H8-0543; assembly: GCF_038592905.1. GTDB lineage: Bacteria > Bacillota > Bacilli > Bacillales > Cytobacillaceae > Neobacillus. The sequence continues at coordinate 3,848,691 of NZ_CP151943.1, forward strand.
CGAAGCGACGAGGAGGCTCCCGGACTGCCCGCGGAAAGCGAAGTGTATATCAACTGCGGTGGTATTAGCTACAAACTTTACGAAAACAGCCTTTTATTTAAAGGAATTCTGAACTTCAATCACGAATCTAAGAGAGGAAAGAGAGGTGAAAGGTGATTGCTTACTGCAAAAACAAAAACAGGTAAAACGATATGTCTCGGGTATGATTACAAGAGAGAAACACTGCTCTATTTTCGGAATAATGAAGAGTTTATATGCCCTGTTTGCGGGGAAAGTGTTTCACTAAAATTGGGGAATCAAAGAATTTTTCATTTTTCTCATAAAAAAGGAGGTGTTTGCAGGGAAGTCTATGAAAATGAATCGGTTTATCATATGGAGGGAAAGCGACAGCTATATCAATGGCTTATCCGCCAAAGGATTCCTTCCTCGTTAGAATATTATGATTCTGAAATTAAGCAGCGACCAGATATTATGTTTAAGCATAATGGGATGAAATACGCATTGGAATATCAATGCTCGGCGCTTTCTGAAGAAAGTTTTTTGAAAAGAACCCAAGCCTATCTTCAACATGGTTATATCCCCCTCTGGATAATGGGGAGCAAAAATATTAAGACAAAAAGAAAAAATCTCCTAACTTTATCAAGCTTTGATTATTTGTTCTTAAGAGAATCAAGGCATCATCAATTTTTCATTCCTTCCTATTGCCCCGAAAATAGTCATTTTGTCATTCTTGGTTCAATCCAGCCTTATTCCACTAAAAATGCTTTTGCCCAAATATGTAGTTTCCCAATAAATTTGGCCGGTTTAGATGAGATTCTTCATCCAAAGCTGATCAACCAATTGAACTTCTCTCAATGGAATCAGGAGGCAGAAAGGTATAATTTAAATTGGTCGTTCCACCCAAGTCCAGAGCAAAAGCGGTTTCTCTATGAAATCTATAATTATGGCCTCAATCTTTTCTTACTCCCGCCTGAAATTGGCTTTCCTGTTCCTCAGTCCCTTCATATCCTGACACCACCAGCCATTTGGCAAACCTATCTCTATATAGACAATTTCATCAATCTAAAGGCTGGAGACTCTATACGTCTTAATGATGTAGAAAGAAACTTTAATAAGAGAATCAAGAAAAAAGAAATTCTTATTCGAAATCATCTTCAGTTAATAGAACAAAATCCATTTGTGGCTGTGAAGGAGTATCTATTTCAACTTGAAAAACTTGGAATCCTTAAGCAAAAAGGGGGGACGATTTTTCAATTGGTTAAAAAAATTGAGATTCCGAAATCTAATCGAGAAAGAGAGGAACAGAGACGGATTTTTTTTCAAATAAATCAGAAACTCCTTTCAAAGGTATAAATGAAAAGTAACATTAGGGCATAATATAAGTGGTGAATTATATTCTTTTCTCTATCAATAAAGGAAATGAAATCGATGAAGGAGAATATTACTAAGAAGAAATTTTTTCGTAAGGCGAAAATTTTGAATGGAGGATGAAACAATGGCTAATGAAACGGCAGCTGTAAAAGCTCTACCTGCTAGAAGTGAAATTTCAGTTGAGGATACTTGGAGATTAGAAGATATATTTACTACTGACCAGGAATGGGAAAGTGAATTTCAAGAAGTGAAGAATCAAATCTCCGGAATAAAGGAGTTTGAAGGCAAATTAGGAGAAAGTGCTGATACTTTATATAAAGCACTTCAATTTCAAGATAAGCTCCTTGAGCGGATTGGAAAATTATATACATATGCGCATATGCGCTATGATCAAGATACGACTAATTCTTTTTATCAAGGGTTAGATGACAGGATGAAGAACTTGTATTCCCAGGCTGGAAGCCAATTGGCATTCATTGTTCCGGAAATCCTTTCCATTGATGAAAGCAAGGTTACCAGTTTTCTAAATGAGAAAGCGGAATTAAAGCTCTATGAACATGCCATTGCAGAAATTAACCTACAAAGACCGCATGTCCTGTCTGCAGAGGTTGAAGCGGTGTTAGCGGAAGCAAGCGAGGTTATGAACAGTTCCAGCAATACATTTGGTATGTTAAATAATGCCGATTTAAAGTTTCCTTCTATAAAGGATGAAAATGGCGAAGAAGTAGAAATCACACATGGGCGCTATATTCGTTTCTTAGAAAGTTCAGATCAGCGGGTTCGACGTGATGCCTTTAAAGCAGTATATGATACATACGGAAATTTCCGTAACACATTTGCTAGTACGATTAGCGGTAATGTGAAAAATGATAATTTTAATGCGCGAATTAGGAAATATAATTCCGCCAGACATGCGGCACTTTCGGGCAATAATATCCCTGAAAGTGTGTATGATAACTTAGTTAATACGATTAATGAGAACCTGCATTTATTACATCGATATGTAAAGCTACGTAAAAAGGTTTTGGGGCTTAAGGAGCTCCATATGTATGACCTGTATACGCCGTTGGTAAAAGATGTAAAAATGGAAATTCCTTATAAAGAGGCTGAAAAATTAGTTGTTGAAGGATTGGCCCCATTAGGTGAGGAATATACTAAGATTTTAAAAGAAGGTTTTGAAAATCGTTGGGTAGATGTTCATGAAAATAAAGGAAAGCGCAGTGGCGCCTATTCCTCTGGTGCTTATGGGACGAATCCGTACATCCTCATGAATTGGCAGGATAATATAAATAATTTATTTACACTTGCCCATGAGTTTGGACATTCTGTTCACAGCTACTATACACGTAAATCACAGCCATACCCATACGGAAACTATTCGATTTTCGTTGCCGAGGTAGCTTCAACCTGTAATGAAGCCTTATTGAATGATCATTTATTAAAGACAATAGATGATGAACAGAAACGGATATACCTTTTAAATCATTATTTAGAAGGCTTCAGGGGTACCGTGTTCCGCCAAACGATGTTTGCTGAATATGAGCATTTAATCCACCAGAAGGCGCAAAACAATGAGGCGTTAACGGCTGATTTGTTAACAGAAGAATATTATTCCCTTAATAAAAAGTATTTTGGTGAAGAGGATATTGTAATTGATGAAGAAATTGGCTTAGAATGGTCGAGGATTCCACATTTCTATTACAATTATTATGTTTACCAATATGCTACAGGTTATAGTGCAGCGACGGCATTAAGCAAGCAAATTTTAGAAGAGGGCGAGCCTGCGGTTAAACGTTATATTGAATTCCTTAGTGCAGGAAGTTCTGACTATCCGATTGAAGTGCTCAAGAAAGCTGGAGTGGATATGACAAGTGCAGACCCGATAAGAGATGCTTGTAAAGTATTTGAAGAAAAACTGAATGAATTAGAGCAACTATTATCATAGAAATAAGGGATGGTGCAAAACAAGCACCATCCCTTAAATTTTAGTCTAAAATCCTCTAAATCGTTTCCGATCATTGATGTAGAAGAGCAGCACAAAAATAGAAATAAACAATAGCGGAATACTGAGCAGTATGGGAAAGACTTTCATCAATGCAAGAATATATAGGAAAAAGGCTGTGACAAAAAAAAGGGACATAAGGACAAGAGGCAATTTGTTCATCAAGCAATCCACCTTTTATAAGCTATTTATCTTTAGTGTATTGTCCAACCCCCGATAATATGATATTTTGACAATAATGTGAAATAACACACAAACACATTGTCAATGTATTCAATCCCATGGTATATTCTATACGTGAAGTTGATCACAACAAACATATACCCCTTTGTTTGACCGTGAAAAATTTCTCCCATCCCCTTTGTTCGTATTTATAGAAAAAGACCTTGCAGCTGTAACTGCAGGGTCTTTTCATATTTATTGACAAATAATAGATAAAATAAAAAAGCCTGGATTTTTTACATCCAAACTCCTTTAATCTTCGATATATCGCCAGAAGGTCCCGTATTTTGCGGGAACCTGCTCAACTTTTTGTAGTAACAGCAGTTTTTTCATTTCTCGTTCAACTTGCGGAATCGATTTGTTATAAACAACAGCGATTTCTTTTGCAGCCACAAATTTAAAAATTTTAATGAAAGATTCTAATGGTGGCGGCTGTGATTGGATCGGTCTTTCTGACAGCATTTCCTCCATTATTTGTACATAAATTTCGTACGGATAGGTACCCGTAATCTTAATTCCCTCATCCTCAACATTCTCATTAAAGAAAACGAGAGTTGGTATTTCCTGTACGTCCATTTCAGAAGTGATTTTTAGATCACATTGGAAGGCTTTAGCAGCACTTTCCGAATGAATATCATTAATAAATTCCTCAACATCTAATCCAAGGCTCCTTGCACAATCTACTAATACATTAAGATTAGAAATATTTTGTTTGTCCAAAAATAGTAGTTCTTGCAGCTTTCGAAGAAATCGGATTCCGGCACGTCGCCCCTGTAGTTCAGCTGCTTTTAAGGCGATAGAGACATTATGAGGCGTATCAATTGGGTTCTCAAGCCATAGGGTGCCATCACAAGACATCCCTGATCTGCTTGCCGTCTTTTCCCATGTTTCCGCGATCGTTTCATAATTCTTCTTTTTACTTAAATTTAAATTTGAGATTCGTCCGCTAAGCACATGCCTAATGGAAAAATACCGACCATATTCAATTTGTAGCTTTTTTACGATTGGTTCAAGTGCCCAGCATTCAGGACATAAGGGGTCAATAAACATGTATATTTCAATTGGCTTTTTATCATTGCCGTGGCAATGATGCTTCGGGCCCTGGGTTCCCATATTCGTCACGAAATATCTCCTGCTTTTTCAATAGTGTCAGGTGTGTTAATCATATGCTGGGCGGTGAGATGGAGCCTTGAATAGAATTCGTCCCTGACAGGACCTTGTAAGCCAGTCTTGTCCATTGCCTGAGTCATACAAGATAACCATGCTGTTGCACGAGTTGGGGTAACAGGAAAAGGTAAGTGCCTTGCACGCATCATCGGATGACCATGCTCCTCTGAATATAATGAAGGCCCCCCAAGATATTGTGTTAAAAATTGCTTTTGTTTGCGGGCAATTTCGGTAAATTCATTTGGAAAGATTGGAGCTAGATCAGGATGTTGACCAACCAGACCATAAAAAGTGTCCACAAGGCGGTGTAATACTTCTTCGCCGATCACCTCAAAGGGTGCAGCCTTCTTCTCCATCATGTTGACAACTCCTTTTAATATGCTTTGTATTTATATTTTATCAATGCGATTTTCATATCTCAAATAAACCGCCTAGAAAATATAAATTCCAAACATCTCCACCGTATTAATATACACGAAAATCCGCTAGTTTCTTGGAATCATGATGGAATCAGTGATTAATTAGTAATTACTGGTTATTTTTTTTTTATGGCGATAAAAACGACGTATTTTATTTTCGGTTGTCCGCTGGGGAATAGTATGTTGATTAAGTAACTCTAGAAATATTTGTTGTCCCAAATGATAATCCTGGGCCTCGTATTCTAATTCATAGTCCTCTTTATTTAAATAAAGGCTATGATCAAATACAAGTAAACCATTCTTATAAGGGATTTCTACCCTTTTTGTAACTAGTGAACCAAAATATTCAACATCCGTAAAGGAAACAGCCATACTGGTTAAGCGATCGTAAATAATCCCCCTTGGTAGAATCCCATTTTTAATGGCTGCAGAAAATTCCTCTTCATTTAAAATCTGAGTTGTTTCAAGAAGCCCTATTTGATGAGGCTGTTTTAGTGTCATTTCATAAATATTCTCTTTAACTCTTATCCTTAGTGCTGACTCTTTATGTTTCAACGCAAAATCGGGTGTATCAAAGTAATGATTTTCTTGGCTGAATATTTGGGTTTCTGTTATCTTGAATGTATCCAGCAATTTTTCGTATTCACTTTTTGTAAGCATATTTTTAAATTCAATTTCAATTGTTTCAGACATTTTGTTCCATTCCTTTCTGCATATGCTTTTCATTCTATCTTAAGACATATTCAAACTGCAATCCTTGGGAGAAATGGGAAGAATATGCTAAAATAATAGAGTGAAAGCAAATGGGAATTTTTTATATAATCTTGTTTCGTTGAGGTGGAAGGATGAAGCACTGGGACAAATTTTTAGCCCCGTATAAGCAAGCGGTTGGGGAGCTCAAAGTAAAATTAAAAGGGATGAGAGGTCAATTTGAACTGATTTCTACTCATTCGCCGATTGAATTTGTTACTGGCAGAGTAAAGCCAATCGCAAGTATTCTTGATAAGGCTAATCAAAAAGGCATTCCATTAAATAAATTAGAAGAGGAAATGCAGGATATAGCAGGGATGCGAATCATGTGTCAATTCGTGGACGATATCCATCATGTGGTAAGTCTGTTAAGAAGCCGCAATGATTTGGAAGTTGTTGAGGAAAGGGATTATATTTCACATAAAAAGACAAGTGGCTACCGCTCTTATCATGTTGTTATAAGATATCCTGTTCAAACAATCCAAGGGGAAAAAAAGATTCTTGCAGAGATACAAATTAGGACTTTAGCGATGAATTTTTGGGCGACAACTGAACATACGCTAAATTATAAGTATAAAGGGGTTTTTCCTACAGATATTCAAATGAGGCTGAAACGGGCAGCGGAAGCAGCATTTAGGCTTGATGAGGAAATGTCCTTAATTCGCGGAGAAATTCAAGATGCACAAGCATTCTTTACAAGAAAGAAAGAGCTAAAACAAGAAGAGAAAGATTAATAGCTCATTTGCCAGCAAACCATACTACAAGGAGAAAAAATCATGAAATTTGCCATTACCTCCAAAGGAGATCAGAAATCAAATATCCTAATGCACAAGATGAGGACCTATTTACTTGATTTTGATCTTATTTATGATGAGGACCAGCCAGATATAGTCGTTTCGATTGGCGGGGACGGAACACTTCTTTATGCCTTCCACCGCTATAGCAGCCGCTTGGATAAAACGGCCTTTGTCGGGATACATACTGGACATCTTGGTTTTTATGCTGATTGGACACCAGAAGAAATTGAAAAGCTAGTCATTGCAATTGCTAAAACGCCCTATCAGGTTGTTGAATACCCTCTCCTTGAAGTGATTATTAGATATCAGCATGCAGGCAAGGAATCACGATATCTTGCTTTAAATGAATCAACGGTTAAAAGTGTTGAAGGGACATTAGTCATGGATGTTGAAATCAGAGGCCAGCACTTTGAACGCTTTCGCGGTGACGGGCTTTGTGTTTCAACTCCTTCTGGCAGTACAGCCTATAATAAAGCACTTGGAGGAGCAATCATCCATCCGTCCATTCCAGCGCTCCAAGTGGCAGAAATGGCCTCGATTAATAACAGGGTGTTTCGAACCGTCGGATCGCCTCTTATCCTTCCAGCGCATCATACTTGTATGTTAAAGCCGGTTAATCGTGTTGATTTCCAGGTGACTGTTGATCACCTGACACTGTTGCATAAGGATGTAAAATCAATACAATTCAGGGTCCCGGATGAAAGAATTCGCTTTGCCCGTTTCCGTCCCTTCCCTTTTTGGAAAAGAGTACATGATTCCTTTATATCCGATTCTGATTAAATTTTAGTCCGGAGGCAAAAACATGCAATCGCGTTTTCAACTTCATTGGATTGTGGAGCAAGGGTATGCAGGAAGTCTGTTAAAGGAATTTCTTAAGGAAAAAGAAATATCTCGAACAGCCTTAACAGATATCAAATTTAATAGCGGAAAAATTCTGGTAAATGACAAGGAAGTTAACGTTCGTTTTCGTCTGTGTCATGGTGATAAGGTAACGATTATATTTCCTCCTGAGAATCCGAGTGAAGGGTTAAAAGGTGAAAACATTCCTCTAGATATTCTGTTTGAGGATGAGTTTTTGCTCGTTATTAATAAACCGCCAGGAATGAGTACGATACCATCCCGTGAGCATCCAAGCGGGAGCCTTGCTAATGCATTAGTGGGATATTATCACAAAATAGGCATCGAAGCGACTTCACACATTGTTACTCGCTTAGATCGTGATACATCAGGGCTTGTCCTAATTGCTAAACATCGCCATGTTCATCACTTAATTAGTAAACAGCAGCAACGCGGTATGGTAAAAAGGATATATGAAGCCCTTGCTCAAGGAAGAATCGAGCAGCAAAAAGGTACAATTGAGCATCCAATAGGCAGAAGAGATGACAGCATAATTGAGCGGGAAGTCCGGTCTGACGGTCAATATGCCTGTACACATTTTAATGTAATCGGTAGACATAAGGATTTTACCCATGTCGAGCTTCAGTTAGAGACCGGCAGAACTCATCAAATCAGAGTTCATATGTCCTTTATTGGTCATCCGTTAGTAGGTGATGATTTATATGGTGGAGATACAGCCATTATTGAACGCCAAGCCCTTCATTGTAAAAGCATCAAATTTACTCATCCATTTACCCGTCAGGAAATGATCTTATTAGCACCGCTCCCTACAGATTTGGATTGTATTATAAAGGCTGACTCTTAATGAAGAGATCAGCCTTTTATCCCTTGAATATTGTAGATTTCCTAGGAAATTTGTAGGTATTTGTAGAAATTTCATCACTTTTTAAGCAAAACTTTTAAACTTTTCCTCTATATATGGCATAGTAGAAGCTACCGAAACGGTTTCCATTTCTGGGTATCTAAGTGCCGTCAGCTTTCCACCAAAGACAGCTCCTGTATCTATGTTTATGGTATTGTTGATTGTTCTGGGCTCTCTTACTGGTGTATGACCATATACGATGGTCGCAGTGCCTGTATACTCCTTAGCCCAATCCCTTCTAATTGGGGAGCCATCAGGATGTTTTTCACCGGTAATATCTCCATAAAGGACAAAGGTTTTCACTTTTGAATTTGATTTGCCAATCAAGTCTTCGTTAATTCCTGCATGAGCAATAACAAGCTTCTTTTTGTCTAATACTAAATGCAGTGGGACACCTTCATATAGTTCAATAAATTTATTGCGGATGGAATGCTGCTCACGCTTGTTTAATGATTTATACTCGGCAACCGTTGTTTCAAGTCCATGTGTTTCCTGAACCTTGCGACCGAGAAAATAGCGATATAGTTTATTGCAATGGTTTCCTGGTGTGTAATAGGCTTTTTTCTGGTCCATGACGAGACGCCAAACTATTTCTGCCACCTGTAATGAAGCAGGACCCCGATCGGTTAAATCGCCAACAAAACCTAACACCCTTTGATCAGGGTGAAGCGGTATCCCGCTATCCCAGTAATAGCCGAGCTGAACTGTAAGCTTTTTGAATTCTGGTAAACAACCATGGATGTCTCCGATGATATCAATTTTCATTGGATGGTTACTTCCTTTCGTTAAACGGACGCTTGCGCCTTTTGTTCTTTATTTTCTGTGTTTTTGTGTATTTTTATAAAAATTTCTTTTTTGTAGAGGAGGAGGATGAATCTTGGAGCAGCCTGCATCCGTACTTTCACTGTTAATTGTTGTAACCATTGCTTTTTTAACGCCTATTCTACTTCATCGGCTTAAATTAAATTTTATTCCGGTAGTTGTTGCCGAAATTATTATGGGGCTTGTCATTGGGAAAAGTGGGTTCGATGTCGTTCACGAAGATATGTGGCTATCAACACTTTCTACCCTTGGATTTATCTTTCTTATGTTTTTAAGTGGGCTAGAGATTGACTTTACCGCTTTCTCAGGAGGGAAAAGGCGTTCAGTATTACCAAATGGCAAGAAGGAACCTAATTCATTTCTAGCGGCAACGCTAATATTTATTGGAATATTTGTCTTTTCTCTTGGATTGTCTTATTTATTTGTACTTGCTGGATTTATTGACAGTGTATTCTTGATGACACTGATTATTTCGACCATATCCTTAGGGGTAGTCGTACCGACATTAAAAGAAGAAAACCTAATGAAGACAACAATCGGTCAAATTATCTTATTGGTTGCGGTTATTGCTGATTTAGTAACGATAATTCTGCTGGCAGTGTTTGTTTCCTTAAATGAATCAGGAGGAAATACATGGCTGCTTCTCATCTTGTTTGCTGCTGGTATCGTGCTGTATTTCATTGGAAAGCAATTTAAAAGTCGCCTCTTGCTTGAGTCGATGTCGAAGGGTACTGTGCAAATTGGAACGCGGGCAGTATTTATGCTCATTATTGTATTAGTTGGACTGTCTGAAACGGTGGGGGCTGAAAACATCCTTGGAGCTTTTCTGGCAGGAGTGTTGGTTTCATTACTTTCACCTAATCAGGAACTCATCCATAAGCTCGACTCTTTTGGCTATGGTTTTTTAATCCCGATTTTTTTCGTAATGATTGGTGTTGAGCTAGATATTTGGTCCTTATTTGCCGATAAAAAGCTTTTATTATTAATCCCGCTTTTATTAATTGGATTACTCCTATCGAAAATGATTCCTGTCTATCTGCTTAAAATTTGGTACAGCACGAAGATTGTTTTGGCTTCTGGATTTTTATTAACCTCTACATTATCACTCGTGATTGCGGCAGCTACTATTGGGGAACGGATGGGGATCATCACTGCTGAGATGAGCGGTACGCTTATGTTGGTAGCAGTCATTTCCTCAATTTTTACACCGATAGCTTTTAAAAAGCTGTTTCCTAAGGAAGCAGAAGTAGACAAAAAGGTTAAAATTTCCTTTATTGGGGCAAATCAAATGACACTCCCTGTTTCAAGAGAGTTAAAGTCTAGTTTATATGAACCGATGCTATATCATAAAAAAATGGAGAAATCTGAAAAGGAGATTGCTAACTCTGTCTTTGAATTAGTGGAAATTGAGGACTACACCTTGGACACCCTTGCGAAGACAGATGCCCTTCAATCGGATGTGATGGTAGTCTCAACGGGTGATCAGGAATTAAATGCGGCACTTTCAATTGCGATTAAAGCAAGGGGAGTCGACCGTGTGATTGCCAGGATTGAAAGACCAGAATTAGAAGAAAGCTTGCGTGAACAGAATATTGAGATATTCTCTGCCTTAAATGCAACAAAAGCACTGCTAAGGGCATTAATTGAATCTCCAAATGTAATCAATATCTTAACAAACAAGGAAACCGGATTATATGAAATAAATATGCTGAACGAACAGTTTGATGGAATGACGTTAAGAAGATTTCCCTTTACTGGTGATGTCATCATTGTAAGAATTTTTCGGGGCAAGGACTCACTAGTTCCTCATGGGGATACAGAGCTAATGCTAAACGATCGCTTGATTGTTACCGGGTCAAAGGAATACGTGGATGAGTTGAAACGGGAGTTGGAATTCTATTAGCTATCCTCAGTTAAGGTTAGATGCTTTTCATTTTTGACGGAGTAGTGTAAACTTAGTACCAAGTATTAATAACATGTGGTAATTAGGAGGAGAAATTTTAATATGAATCTCTCATTAGCTGGAAAAACATATGTCGTAATGGGTGTAGCCAATAAACGTAGTATTGCCTGGGGGATTGCCCGTTCATTGAATAGCGCAGGCGCTCGCTTAATTTTTACTTATGCAGGGGAAAGACTTGAAGGCAATGTACGTGAACTAGCAGAGTCACTTGAAGCAGAAGGTACACTTGTGCTGCCTTGTGATGTAACAAGTGACGAAGATATTGCAAGGTGCTTCGGTGAAATTAAAGAAGCCGTAGGAACCATTCACGGAGTCGCCCATTGCATTGCTTTTGCCAACAAAGAGGAATTGAAAGGCGAATATTTGAACACAACAAGAGAAGGCTTCCTGTTAGCGCATAATATCAGTAGCTATTCATTAACAGCAGTTGCAAAAGAGGCGAGAGGATTGCTGACTGAAGGCGGAAGCATTGTGACACTTACCTATTTAGGCGGCGAGCGTACCCTGCCAAACTATAATGTCATGGGTGTAGCAAAAGCTTCGCTTGATGCAAGTGTTCGTTACCTAGCTGCTGACCTTGGAAAAGAAGGTATTCGTGTTAATTCCATCTCTGCTGGTCCAATCCGAACGTTATCAGCAAAAGGGGTTGGTGATTTCAATGAGATCACAAGGGTGGTTGAGGAAAGAGCGCCACTGAGACGGGCAACAACGACAGAAGAAGTCGGTGACACGGCATTATTCCTATTCAGTGAACTTTCACGCGGAATTACGGGAGAAAACATCCACGTCGATTCGGGGTATCATATTTTATAAGCATCGGGGCCTGCTATTAATTTAGCAGGCCCTTTTGAGTGTGTTTTTTTTATTGGACAAGAACGAGGGTAGGTAATTGGCATACATATAGAGGGAAGGCTTATGTATTGGAGGTGTTTTGCGTGGAGGAAAAGACAAAACGAGGCCCATTATTATATATTTCGCAAACTTTTTCAGTAGTTCCTGCCAACAATATGCAGGAGGTATTTACCAGCAGGCAGGAGCTTCAGATACCTGCTGAAGAACCACAGCCAAAAGAGGAAAAAAACAAGAAAAAAGCGTTTGAAGTCTCACTTGAGAAAGCACAACTTTCAGAAAAGACAAAGAAAGAGAAAGCTGAGTCTACAGAAGTTCAGAAGAAAGTTGAAAAACATCGGCATTCGTTTAGTAAAGTCAAAAGTTTTAAGGAAATGAACGTATGCGAGCGTTTGGAGTATCTGGGGAATTTCCCGAAATCTTTGTCGCCTGTCCCATGTGTATTTTATACGGAAGAAAAGAATTATCAAGGTTATTTGCTGTCATACACAGAAAATGAAGTAACCATTCAAATTCCGAATCAAACATCAGAGACCATTCCTGCTAATCAAATAACCAATGTTATCATGATTGGGTTAAAAAGGTAAATAAAAAAGCCAGCCGGATTTATCGACTGGCTCATTTCATTTTCCTGTAGTAGTCCTAAAATCTTAGTCACAAAGACCAAGGTTTACATCGGCAATACATTGTATTGCACAGAAACATGTTAAATCAACCGTGATACAGTCATTGCTAGCACGGAAACGCTCAACCTGACAAACTCTTTCAAGGTTAATACAGCATTTTTCTCCGCCTGCAACAAGGTTCACTGGGTGAAAGTTTCCACCTTCTCTGCGTCCTGGAATTAACACACGAAGTGTCGCACAGCAATTCTCAAATACTTCCTCTACACGGAAGAAAATCGATACGCATGCGTTATTTTCTCCACTAAAGAAAGCATGGAATGGTGAGCCATCAGCTGTTTTTAACACAAATACACGAGTGTCCACCGGTTCTCTTCTTGTCGGTGAAACTAATGAACCTAGCGGTTCCATAAAACAGCTGGGACAATCTGGACAATCATCATCTTCAACTGCGTTATCCTGGATTTCTTTTATTGCACGGACCACATCGCAAACACAATTTTTGCTGCGAAAGTCATCACTATTTCTGCCACAACCCATTTAAATACTCCTCCTTATCGTCAAATACATCTTACATTACTAACATATTTCAGAAGGCCAGCTTGGGTAACGGACAAACGCCTTATTTGCTAAAATTAGGCACTTATAGGGAAGGGACAAAGTGTAATGGATATAAATTTTTTGGATATTATACTATTGGCATTAGCCTGTTTTCGGCTAACACGGCTAATTGTTTTTGATAAAATAACAGAGTTCCTCCGTACTCCTTTTTTTGATGAAATAGAGGAAGAAAATGAGGAGGGAATGATTGAGGTTTATTACTCTCCAAAAAGCACTCCTGTTAAAAAGTTTTTCGGTGAACTTCTCAGTTGTTATTGGTGTACAGGAGTTTGGGTGTCAACTGGATTGGTTTTAGGTTTCTTGTATCTCTCAACTTTGTTTATGCCCATTATACTTATTGCCGCCATTGCTGGATTAGCATCAATCCTGGAATCACTTCTCCAAATTTGGATTGATTAAAATTGCTTAAAAATAGTCTTTTGATGAGACAAGATTATTTTTGCGAGCATATTCTAATTAGTAGTCAAGCGTTAATAAGGAGATGAGAACATGAATAAGCAAAAACAGAGTAAGAAAGTAGCTGGTTCACAAACACAAAGGCCTGTTAAGAAAAAAGGCTGCGGCTGCGGAAAAAAAACACAAAGATAAGGATTAAAACTGCTAGGGAGTAGCCTAGCAGTTTTTTTATTTGCTATTTAGTCATATTTTTCGTCAATGTCGAAAAAACTACTATGTAGTAGTTACTTTAAAAATGGACTAAGGAAGGATAAGAAATGATCCGAATGAAACGACTGATTGCAGTAACAAGTTTTTTTCTATTGGCCGCCTGTAGCCAAAATCAACAAGCAAATGAAAGTCAACTGGCGCTAATGAAAACGACGAACCCAAGCCCAGTAGTGACGAAACAAAATAGCAATCATGACCGCGTTAAAAAAATTGAAAAAGAAGTAAGTGACATCAATGAGATTTATGATGTTGCCGTAGTAGAAGGGAATAAGGAAACGCTGGTTGTTTATAAGGTAAAACATATGCAGCGGTTTAGAATGAAAAAGATCGAAAAAGACCTTAACAAAATGCTTGAAGAAAGGTTTCCAAAAGAAGACTTTGTTGTATCAAGTGATTATAAAATTTTTTTAGAGGTTATCCGGCTAAATGAGAGGATGGAAAAAGGAAATGTATCTGACAGAAAAGCGGAGAAACGGCTAAATGAACTTGTAAAAATGACAACGGATATGAAGTAAGAAAGGAAGAATATGGTGGCAAACAAACAAAAAAAAATGACGCCTCAGCAGCAAAAGTACCAGCAGATGCAACAAAAGCATGAATTGAAGAGACCGGTTTTGAAGAATTGCTTTAGAGCCTTTTGGGTTGGTGGCGTGATCTGTGCAATTGGCCAAGCCATTAGTTATTTTTATATTTACTTTTTCCACTTTACAGAACAAAATGTCGGTAATCCCACTGTTGCCACAATGGTATTCTTATCCATGCTCCTGACCGGCTTTGGTGTGTATGACCGCCTTGGCCAATTTGCTGGAGCAGGCAGTGCGGTGCCTGTCACCGGTTTTGGAAATGCAGTTATTTCTGCAGCGATTGAGCATCGGACAGAGGGGTTTGTCTTAGGTGTCGGCGGGAATATGTTTAAGCTAGCTGGTTCAGTGATTCTTTTCGGTGTTTTTTCCGCCTTTGTTGTTGCATTAATTAAGACGTTACTGGGAATGTGGGGGGTTTTGTAATTGTTAAAAGGGCATCAATCTTGGATTTTCACAAACCGGCCGATGATCGCTGCAACGGGCGTTACTGGCGGTCCTTTTGAAGCGAATGGCAATTTAGCAGATGACTTTGATATCTTACATGAGGATTTATGGATGGGGAGTGACTCTTACGAAAAGGCGCATCGGTTACTAATTGAAGAGGCGATCACGGCAACCTTAGAAAAAGGTAAAATTGACAAAGAAAAGATACAATTTTTATTTGCCGGAGATTTAATTAATCAAATTACACCCACAAGCTTCGCCGCAAGGACGATGAAAATCCCCTATTTCGGTTTGTTTGGTGCTTGCTCAACTTCTATGGAGGGTTTGGCCTTAGCTTCCTTCGTTGTCAATTATCAAGGGGCGAGTTATGTGTTAACAGGCGCATCAAGCCATAATGCGGCCGTAGAAAAGCAATTCCGTTATCCAACTGAATATGGCGGACAGAAGCCGCCGACCGCGCAGTGGACGGTTACCGGGGCAGGTATAGCCCTAGTTACTTCCAATGATCCAACACAGCAGCAGCCCGTCACGACATCAGCAACGATTGGAAGGGTAATTGACATGGGTTTATCGGATCCATTTAATATGGGAGGGGCAATGGCTCCGGCCGCTGCAGATACGATTATCGCCCATTTTCGTGATTTGGAAATAGATCCTTCCTATTATGACTTAATTCTCACAGGCGACCTGGGAAGAATCGGACATGACACTGCGTTTGAACTAATCAATAAAAGTGGGCTAAGCCTTACACGCGGGCAATTTCAGGATTGTGGTTTACTCATGTATAAAGAGGACCAACCTGTTCTGGCTGGCGGAAGTGGGGCGGCTTGTTCGGCAACGGTACTTTATGGGCATATCCTAAATCAAATGAAGAACGGTAGGTATAAAAGGATTCTAGTTGTAGCTACGGGCGCTCTATTATCACCATTAAGCTTTCAACAGAAAGAATCCATTCCGTGTATCGCACATGCTGTCGCAATTGAAATGAATGAAGTGGGGAGGTAATCGTTTTGTTAGCAATGTTTTTCTGGGCGTTTGTCGTTGGTGGATTGTTTTGCGTGATCGGCCAACTGTTATTTGATGTTGCCAAGCTAACACCAGCGCATACATTAAGTCTGCTTGTTGTAGCTGGGGCCATTTTGGATGGCTTTGGATTATATGAACCGTTAGTCGATTTTGCAGGAGCCGGTGCTACCATCCCAATCACCAGTTTTGGAAACTCCTTAGTGCATGGTGCAATGCAGGATGCAGAAGTTCATGGAATCATTGGGGTGTTAACTGGAATGTTCCAGGTAACCAGCTCGGGAATTTCAGCCGCGATTGTTTTTGGATTTATCGGTGCTTTGCTTTTTAAACCAAAGGGATAAAAAAATGGCTTTAAACGGAGGCTCATTTTCTAAGTGCCTAGTACGCTTTGCTGATTATTCTCATATGTTATTAATGAGACTTATGAAGTGAGGTGACATTTTATGTTCTGTGGCGGATATGGCGGCTATGGCGGCGGATATGGCTATGGCGGCGGATCAACTTTTGTATTGATCGTCGTATTATTCATTCTGTTAATCATTGTCGGTGCTAGCTTTTATTAAGAAATTGCCGATGATTGCAATGAAGAAGGGGTTGGCCACAAAGGTGGCCAGCCTTTTCTTTAATTCTTTAGCCCGGGTTTTGGAAGGTATTAGCCTTTTCTATTCACCTTTTTGAGCGTTCCTTCATACACTATAAAGTAGTTTATAAAGGAGCGTGAATTTTAAATATGGATAACGGGTTCTTTAAAAACGTTGAGAAGAAAACGGGAGTCAATATGAGTGATATCTTGGAATTAGCCAATTCGCTGCAAAATGCTAATTTTAAAGATGAAAAAACTGTCCGTAATGTCATTCGCCGCGTATCGCAAATTGCCAATAAACAAGTAAATAAAGAAACAGAGGATAAAATTGTTAAATCCATTGTCAATGATGGCAAACAGCTTGATTTTAATACTATTTCGAAAATGATTAATAAGAAATAATGGAAAAGGCAGCGAACTTGCTGCCTTTTTCCGTTCAAAGGAATGATTCTTCAAATATTATTTCTTTGAATGCCAGTTTCCGCTGTTTCTCCACGTAAAGGAACTTGTTATTATTGTTTTTTCTTTTTCAATAATGGTGCCAGAAACCGTGTAGGGTTTGCCTTTTTGCCTCTTCGGTGCTGTGGCACGGAGATAAATAACTCCTGTTTAGCTCGTGTCATTGCGACGTAAAAGAGTCTTCTTTCTTCTTCGAGGCCGGTAAAATCACCATTTCGGTAGCTATCTAGGGCATAGTCATGCGGTAGACTGCCATCGACTGCACCGATGATATATACGGTTTCATATTCCAAGCCTTTTGCCCGGTGAATCGTACTAAGGCTAATCGCATCCGTGAAATGCTTACTCAAATTTTTTATTTCCTTATTCATTGCAGACATATGCTCGGCGTGTGCCACAAATGCCTGAATGGACTCGAAGCTTTTTGCAGCCACTTTCAGGTCTTTCAGGTCATCCGACCCTTTTTCAAGCTGATTAGAGTCATTCCCCCGTTTCTTCAAAAACTCAAGAAAACCTATGTCTTTCTCAATCGTTTCTATAGCCTTCAGTGGAGAAGAAAATTTCAATGAACGAATCAGCTGTACCGCCTTTTTCAATTTCTTTTCTTGAAATTGATGCTTTGTTTTCAAATGTGATAGCGATTCCAGATAGCTGCAATCTCTCAGAATACTCTCCGCTTTTAAATCCTTCAACACTGTTTGTTTTAAAAATAACAACGGTAAAATATCTGATAAGGCGTGATGGTCCTCTTCATTTATGCTTATTCTTAGAAACGAAAGCGCACATCTAACGATATAACGATCATAAAAAGCCTCTGCATCGAGGTCGATTTTAAAAGGCAGGTTTGAACTTGCCAAGCGCTCAAATACTGCCCGCGAACCTGCATTTGTTCGGTAAAGTATCGAAAAATCAGCAGGATTTGCTCCTTGAGCAATTTTCGCTTGCAGGTCTGTCACAATCATCGTTGCTTCTTCCTCCTCATCATAAGGGAAAAAAAGCAAGGGAGGTGTATCTGAGGAAAACTGAGCCTTCATTTTTTTAGGTCTTCTAACTTTATTCTTCGCAATCATTTCATTAGCGGAGGAAACGATTTCGTGTGATGAGCGGTAGTTTTGTTCAAGTGTGACAAGTTTTGCATAAGGGAAATCCTTTTCAAAATCAAGCAGATAGCTTGGATCACTTCCACGGAATGAATAAATCGACTGATCATCATCACCAACGGCACATACATTTCTATTTTTACCCGAAAGCAGTTTAATAAGTTCGTATTGGACCTTATTTACATCCTGAAATTCATCAATTAAAAAATAGTGGAAACGATTTTGGTATTGTTCAAGAAGTTCAGAGGTTGAACTGAGTAATTGATAACAGCCGATAAGCATGTCATCAAAATCAAAATATCCGCCATTTGTTTTGTATTCCTCATATTTCTTATAAAGGAACACGACCTTCTCTTCCCATTCGGAAGCAGGCTTCACCTCATGAGGTAAGACAAGCGAGTTTTTCCAAAAGCCGATTTGTTGAAGGGCTAAATCATAAGCAAACTCTTTTTCTGATAACTCAAGCTCTTTTCCAGCCTCTTTCAGTATTTTCTCCCGCTGCCATTCCTTCTTCAACAAGCGCTCTGAAGACCAGTTACTACCAGAATGAAACATCAGAATCCGATAAAAGATGCTGTGGAAGGTGCCTGTCACCAGTTGATTAATTTTTTCTCTTCGCATCTGCGGGTAGGAAAGAAGGCGATTCTTCATTTCAGTTGCGGCCTTTGATGTAAAGGTAACAAGCAAAATGGTGCGCGGGTCGATGTTTGCATCATTTAGCATATAGGCAGTTCGGGCGGTTAACACACGTGTTTTACCGCTTCCGGCACCAGCCAAGACCAATAATGACCCATTTATTTCGGTGACTGCTGTAGTTTGGCTTTGATCTAAAACTACGCCATTATCCGCAAGAGCCTTAAGATATCCGGATTGTTCAGTGTTGGTAACTGCAACTGCTTCTGCCTTTATAAAGGAAGCCTTACTCTCAATTGCTCTCGCTGGTCGAAATAAATCTGCACTTTTCTCTGATTTTATTATGGTGCGGCCTTGCGGAATTCGAAATCCATTCCGCTCTACATAGATGGTTTCCGTCTCGTTTTCGGTTACATCCACCGTAGGGATTAAGCAATCCTTCTCCGGTGAATTCACATGATAGAATCGTGGCTGACCCTGGATGCCAAGGAACAGACGCACCTTCTCATGACAAACAGGGCAGCTGAGGTCCCCGTTTTTTCCTGATAAATATATTTTTTGATATTGTTCCCGAGCTAATTGCTCCAGAACAATCTTTCGATTTTGGTATATAGCAGTTTTCATTTTTTAGCCTCTTTATCTGTGAGATACACAAACTCCATCATAACAAAAACCGCAAGTATCGAAAAGTGTTTGAATTATCCAAAGAAAAAGCACTTGCCGCTTAAATGGACAAGTGCTTTGTGAAATTAAACATGTTTAATCATTGTTCGATGGGGGATTCCTGCATCTAAAAATTCTTCAGATGCGACTTCATAGCCAAGACGCGAGTAAAAGGGAATAGCTTGTGTTTGCGCATTTAGCTTAAAGTTGTCAATCCCATTTTCCAGTGCATAGGTTTCGATTTTATTCATTAATGCTTTTCCTGTCCCCGTTTTTCTAGCTTCTTGTAACACACAAATTCGTTCTATCTTGCCGTAGCCGCCAACCACGCGTAATCGGCCAGCAGCAATGGGCGATCCCTCATCGTAGGCAACAAAATGAGTGGCTTCCTCTTCGAGAGTATCAATCTCTTCTTCAGGTGGGACATTTTGTTCATCAATAAAAACGGTTCTTCTAACCGAAAAAGCATCTTCCAATTCTTTTTCACTCTCTACAACTTTTACATTCACTTTATCTTATTCCTTTCCAAGCCTAAATGTTTCATATACAGTCCAGGATCCATTCTCTAATTGATAAAGAAGGTGGAACCGGTCAACAATTTCTTCGTGGTTGATCCTCGTCATCCTTAATGAGCCATAAACATCGGAGTGCTCATCATTGGATAATTTTTGACCAATCGTAATATGAGGGACAAAGGCGTATTCTTGAGTTTGCTCACTGAATAGTTCATTGATTTCTGAGTGCAGCTTGGTTAGCTCTTCGGTGGGATCTACTTTAAAATAGATGACATTATTAACTGGTTGGAAAGAGCTGATTTTGGACGTTTTTAATGGAAATGAGTTCGTATTCGCAGCGATTTGACGTAATTGTTCGGCCAGGTCAACGACCGCTTCCTCCGTTGCCTCAAAGCCCCTTAATGTTAGATGGGGAGAAATTAGTGCATAGTGAGGGTCATAACGCTTGCGATAGGAATTTGCTAAATCTTGAAGTTTCTTTGATGGAAAGATAACAACGCCAAATTTCATACATAAACCTCCAATTATCCATAATTATTCTGGTGATCATCAAGTAAAAAGGTCTTCTTGTTATTATAGCAAATTTTCAAATAATATAAAATGACATAAAACACGCTGAATCTAAAGTTAAAACATCATTTTAAGCGCACGTTTTAAATCAGGCTGCCAATAGGTCCAGGTATGGTCGCCATTAAATTCCTCATAAAAGTATGTAAAAGACTTTTGCATAAAGAAGTTTGATAGCTTACGGTTTGGTGTTAGGAAGTCACTAACTTTACCACTCGTTGTTTTGACTTCTGTTTCTTTGCTGCCAATCACATGATAAATATCTAACAGCTGTGATTCAGCAAAATTCTCAGTCATCTTAATCACCTGATCGTTGACGAATGGCGATTGTAGTAACACCTTGCCAAATGTATGAGGGTATTGAAGGGCTGTCATTAACGAGACTGTAGCACCTAAGGAGTCACCAATCATTGCTCTTGTAGAACCCATATGATAGGTGGGAAATTCTTTATCCAAGAATGGTACTAATTCATGGGCGAGAAATCTAATATATGGTTGATTTTGTTCACCGTTAGGATGATACTTCTTATGACGGTCCTCGACATTTTTATAGGGTATCCCAACGATTATAATATTTTCAATTTCTCGCTTATTTAGATACTCGTCTGCCAACCGGCCAATTCGGCCAAGCTGAAAATAATCCCTGCCATCCTGGGCAATTAACAGTGAGTATTTATATAAAGGAGAAAAATTAGCAGGCAAATAAATGAGGAGCTCCATTTCCTCACCGAGTTCCCTACTATGAAAGGTAAGTTCTTTTATCGTTCCTCTAGGAAAATCCATGCGGCAATCCCTCCAATGTTTCGTATATACAAAAGCATTTTATCATAAGTAAGGGGGAAATACCTTTTTGGTTTCTTTTAATGAAGATATCGTTTTTGTTGAGGGGGAAGAAGGGACAAAATACTTTCCCGACGAAAGGTGCGCATTTGTTTACGGAGCAGGCAATAAGCGCGGATATATTCACCATTCACTTCTTTGATTATCAATTTCCGCTGCGAAATCTGTTTGTCTCCGGAAAGGTAAATCATCTCTAACGGAATTTTTTCTTCGATCGCACGTAATAATAGCCCATCCATAATAAAGCCCACCTTTCTTGTTATATACTATTATTATATGCGAACATTCGTTCTTTAATCAATGGAACAAAAACAAATGTTCTTGTTTGTTGTTACCTGATCAATAGGAAAAACATATTGACATTCCATATATTTTAACTATAATTAAATATGTACCTTAATAAGAGATCTGATAGTTCAGCGGGAGAATACTACCTTGACAGGGTAGGGGTCGGGGGTTCGAATCCCTCTCAGATCATCAAACAGAGCCTTGGTAACCTTGCGTTATCAAGGCTTTTTCTATTTTTACATAGTTATCATTTGACTAGTACAGAATATGTTAATTTGAGTGCTAAATTACTTGCTAATTTCTATACGAAAGTTGTTAGGGAATGTAAAAAAACAAAAAAATAAAAGGAGTTACCTACTCCATTTTGGATGGAAGTTGTCAGCCACCTTCAATACAAGTTGCCGAAGAACTTCCTACAATATCATTTAATTTCTTGATTAGTGAATTAAGAATATTCCTCTCAACTACTTTTTCTAAGGCGACCTCTGAAATTGAAATATTGTGCTTTTGAAAGACATCTATGGTGTTTTCCCAAATCTCAATAATTGATTTTGATGACATATTTGGTTGGATGACCATAATAGCATTCTCCTTTTAAAGATTTTACTTTAAGTATATCATTTACCTAATATAGTCAAAATGATAAATAAGAATATATAAAAAGCAAGGTCCCAATAGACCTTGCTTTTTCATATGCTGATTATACTGCTAATTGCTCTGTTATTTTGGTTGGTATCTTTACAGCCTATGTACATGGAATATGCAAAGAACTAAAATTAAGACGAGTTAAAGAAGTTATGTATAGCTAAGAGTAAATTGAAGAGGCTGACGATTAGTTTTGAGTCGGCAGCCTTTTGTTATACATTTATTTTTAATTTAAACTTCGGTTTAAGAAGGATTTAGTACGTTGATGCTTTGGATTTGCAAATAGCTCAGATGGGTGGCTGGATTCAATGATTTCACCGTTATCCATGAACATTGCACGGTTGGCAACCTCCTTAGCAAAACCCATCTCATGCGTCACAACAATCATGGTCATGTGTTCCTCCGCCAACTGTTTCATTACTTGCAATACTTCCCCTGTCAGCTCTGGATCCAATGCGGAAGTTGGCTCATCAAATAGCAAAATTTCAGGGTTCATCATAAGAGCTCTAGCGATGGCAACTCTTTGTTTTTGACCCCCTGAGAGCTGTGATGGATATGCTGATGTATGACTAGTGAGCCCGATTTTAGCTAGGAGGGCATTGCTCCGCTGCTCGATTTCAGATGTAGATTCCTTCTTTACCATTTTCGGAGCAAGCTCTAAATTTTCTTTTACTGTTAGATGAGGAAACAGATTAAAGTGCTGAAAAACCATGCCCATCTTTCTCGTAATTTGTTTAATTTCTTGCTGTTTAGGGTAAATACCTTCCTTCACGAGATGTTGCCCCGACACGAGGATACTTCCACCGTCTATTTTTTCTAAATGGGCTAGACTGCGGAGCATCGTACTTTTTCCTGAACCGGAGGGGCCGATTACTGCAACCACATCATTTTTATTTACATCAAAAGTAATTTTTTTTAGAACATCTAACTTGCCATAAGACTTTTTTAAGTTGGATACTTCGATAATTGCCACATGCGCCACTCCTTTTTATTCAAACTTGAACCGTTTTTCGAGCCATTTAAAGAACATCGTTAAAACAAGTGTGATGATTAAATAAATAATACCAGCAACGAAAAACGGGACTATCGTAAAGTCACGATTAACAGCCGTCTGAGCAAAGTGTAATAATTCCGGAACAGCTACAGCATATAGAAGTGCAGTATCCTTAACCAATGTCACAGACTCATTGGCTACAGAAGGAAGGGCGATGCGGAACATTTGGGGCAGGATAATCCGTGAAAGTGTCTGCCACTTATTTAAACCAAGCACTTGAGAAGCTTCATATTGTCCTTTATCAATTGCCAGTAACCCCCCACGGAAAATTTCCGCGAAATAAGCGGTGTAGTTTAGGATAAATCCCAAACAAGCAGCTACAAATCGGTCTAGTACTAAGTATTCTCCAACGACCGGGAGCATCGGAAGTCCGAAACATATAAACAATAATTGCAATAATAGCGGTGTTCCACGCATGACATAAATATAAATAAGTGCAAGCAAAGATATAGGCTTGATACTGCTATTCACTGCCAAGGTTAACAGAAAGCCAAGTGGAATAGAAACCACAATGGCTATTAAAAACAACAGGACGGTCATTTGAGCTCCTTCGAGCATCGGTCCCAATATTGAAATCAAATAATCTACAGACATTTAGGATTCCTCCAAAACAAAACAGGGTTTCCCAGCGGAAATCCTGTTTTGCTTATATTTGCTATTAGTTTAATACTTTATTTTCACCAAACCATTTTTCTGAGATTTCTCCAGCAGTGCCGTCATCATTTAGTTCATCTAGAGCTTTTTGAAGCTTCTCCAGTAATTCTTCATTACCTTTTTTAACACCGATTCCATATTCTTCAGGTGCAAGAGATTCATTTAGCACTTTAAATGTTTCCTGCTCTTTTGTCATGTAATAATTGATAACAATTTCATCAATCACAACGGCATCAAGTCGACCGCTCTTGAGGTCAGTTAAGGCTTGAACATTATCGGAAAACTCTGTAACAGTTTTAATTTTTTCTTTAATTGGTGCGGCATTCAAGGCATCAGATGCGGAAGAAAGGGATTGCAAACCTACCACCTTTCCTTCTAAATCAGCAAGCTCAATAAGGTTTGAATCAGCCAATGTAACAACCACTTGAGCATTTTTTAAATAAGGCATTGTAAAAAGAACTTTTTCCTTTCGTTCATCTGTAATAGTGTAACCATTCCAAATAAGATCAATTCGACCGCTGCTCAACTCTGCTTCTTTTGTTTTCCAGTCAATGGGCTGGAATTTAGCTTCCGTACCCATTTTTTCTGCAACTGCTTTTGCATAGTCAATGTCAAAACCAACTATTTTATTTTTCTCATCTCTAAATCCCATTGGAGCAAATTTATCATCAATGCCAATTACTAGCGTGTTGTCTTCTTTGTCTGTTGACGATTTAGAAGAGCATCCTGTCACTATAGTAAAGATTGCTGCGATTACTAGAACCATTGTTGCTAAACGTTTCATAATAATAGGACCACCTTTATTTTGATTAATATTATACTTTAGCGCGTTACCATATTAGAACACTAACACAGCATAACACTATAATGTTTCAGAGAACAATAGTCTATTAAAAAGAAATTAAATTCAAAATATTATAAGAAAAACTTTGGATGTTTTCTTTATTTTAATGAGCTACTAGGAGAGAAGGCCTCTATACTTTGGGGTCTAGAGGATCTTTTTATTGTATTAATTCTCCTTATCTTTTTAAGTAATAATGTTAACTTATTCACAAAACAAACATAATTTCAATCTGTTTCTTCAAATGTTCTTCATAACTATTTACTATAGTTAAGGAGTATATTAAATGAAAAAATATGTCATTTATATATATATTGGAAAAAGTAAGCGGCACATATTGAAAGGAGAAAAGAAGGTATACTAGTTTTGTAGACAGAAAGGAAAAGGAAGTGAGACGTTTTATGAAGGCAAAAATTTTCCTACCAATTTTATTTATGTCAGCAGTATTAGTTGGTTGCGGACAAGCAGATTCCAATGAAGAAGCTTCTATAAAGGACAAAGAAGTTGAAAACATTGGAGAATTAGTAAGCGATTATAGTTCAAATAAAACAACAAACGATACAGCATCCATTACTTCTCAAGAGTTAATTATCAAGAAAAGTGATGGAAACGAGTTAGCTTATGACTTGTCAGAGGAAGACTTTTTCGTTTCTATTGCACCTTATGTTAATGAAACTCACCCTTGAACGAATCATAGCTTGACAGGTTGTCAAGGAGAGTTGATTGAAGAAGAGTTCGACGTATACATTGAAGATATGGATGGCAATGTAATAAAGGATGAAAAAGTGAAATCCCAAACGAACGGATTTTTGGACTTATGGCTTCCGCGTGATAAAAAATATCGAATAAAGATTGAGCATGATGGGAAAGTAACGGAATCAGAAATTTCTACCTTTGAGAATGACGGAACTTGTATTACAACTATGCAGTTAACGTAAAAACACCTATATTGGTATCGAATTCTGTTTAGAAGTACAAAACTTAATATCGCACACATAAAGACACCGTAATTAACACGGTGTTTTTTGTATTAGTTTGATTTAATGAAACAATCTTGACAGGGTAGGGGTCGGGGGTTCGAATCCCTCTCAGATCATCAAACAGAGCCTTGGTAACCTTGAGTTATCAAGTTTTTTTCTATTTTGCAAAGCTAATTTTTACTAATACGTATTGGTTGGTTGAAGATTAGGATAGGGCGGGTACCTTCCAATTTTTTATCATAATTAAATAGAATTTCAAAATTATGAAGGAATTGTGAACAAATGGAATAGAGTCTTTACATTATTTTTTTTCGGCTTATAATACCCTTATAGGTATAAACCTACAGGGGTATATCTTGAGATTAAATATAACGATAAAGATAGTTTATATACGAAGATATTCAAATATGGAGGGAAATTATTATGACTAAGAAAATTATCATTGTTGGTGGAGTTGCGGGTGGAGCTACAGCTGCAGCAAGATTAAGAAGAATTAGTGAAGATGTAGAAATTGTTCTAGTTGAACGTGGAGAGCATATTTCTTTTGCAAACTGCGGATTACCTTACTACATTGGCGAAACCATTAAGGATAGAAGTAAGTTGTTAGTACAAACCGCAAAAGGAATGTCAGATCGATTTAACCTTGATATTCGCAACTTAAGTGAAGTTTTGAGCATAGACACAGAAAACAAAAACGTTACGATTAAAAATCTACAAAATGGCGAAGTTTATGAAGAGTCTTATGACAAGCTATTATTATCTCCTGGAGCTAGACCAATCGTTCCTCCTATTCCTGGATTAGGAGAAAATATAACACTATTTACATTAAGAAATATTCCTGATACGGATAAAATCAAAAACCATGTAGATCACAATAATCCTAAAAAAGCTGTGATTGTCGGTGGTGGATTTATTGGAATTGAAATGGCTGAAAACCTCGCTGATAGAGGTATGGAAGTGACTCTTATTGAAATGGCTAATCAAATTATGGCACCAATCGATTATGAAATGGCTGCTATTTTGCACGCCCATTTAAAAGAAAAAGGGGTTCAGTTAATCCTAGAGAATGGTGTTCAATCCTTCGCAGATCAAGGCAATAAGGTTATCCTATCGGATGGAACGGAAATCCAAACAGATATGACCATTCTTTCAATCGGAGTTAGACCAGAAAATGAACTTGCTAAAACAGCAGGACTGGAATTGGGAGAGCGCGGAGGGATCGTTGTTAATGAATTCCTTCAAACTTCTAATGAAGATATATATGCTGTCGGTGATGCTGTCGAAGTGGTCGATTATATTAGTGGTACAAAGGCAATGATTCCACTTGCTGGACCTGCCAATCGACAAGGACGTATAGCTGCAAATAACATGATGGGTAAAAAAGAGAAGTATCAAGGAACATTAGGTACTTCGATTGCAAAGGTGTTTGATCTAACGGTGGCGGCTACTGGAAATAATGAGAAAACATTAAAGCGTTTAGGTGTTTCCTATGAAGTTGTTCATATTCATCCAAGTTCTCATGCCGGATATTATCCAGGGGCAGCACCGATTGCATTAAAATTAATTTTTAATAAAGAAACTGGAAAAATCTTTGGTGCTCAGGCAGTAGGCTCAGACGGTGTTGACAAGCGAATGGACGTAATTGCTACAGCTATTAAGGGTGGATTAACAGTTGAAGATTTAACGAATTTAGAATTATCTTATGCACCGCCATTTTCTTCAGCCAAAGATCCTGTAAATATGGCAGGCTATGTGGCGACGAATATCATGGAGGGTGAAATAGAACAAATCCAATGGCATGAGGTTGATCAAATTGTATCAGAAGGTGGACTTTTGATTGATGTTCGCGAACCAGTAGAACGTGAATTTGGTTTTATTGAAGGTTCAATTAATATCTCCCTAAACGACCTAAGAAATAAACTAACTGAAATCCCAATAGATAAGACTGTTTATGTAAGCTGTCAGGTTGGTTTAAGAGGATATTTAGCAAGTCGGATTCTAAAAAATAATGGTTACCATGTTAAAAACGTGGATGGCGGTTGGAAAACGTATTCTTCTGTATATGGAAGCAATATAAATAAAAATGTTGAGACGAAAACAAACGACCTTGGTGAAACAGAAATAGTTGAGGAACAAACACATGAAATAAAGGTAGATTCCGTTGTAGATGTTAGTGGTTTAGCATGTCCAATGCCAATAGTTAAATTAAAAAAAGGTATCGATTCATTGAAAAGCGGACAAGTCATAGAACTTCATGTAACTGACCGAGGTGCTTTAAATGACCTTCCAGCTTGGACCAAAAATGCAGGACATACAATATTAAATACAGAACAAGATGATAAACTCATTAAATTTTGGATTAAAAAGAAATAAAAGAAAGAGCATGATTTCGAAAATTGGAGTGATTGTTAGCTCTAATTTAGTTGAATGTGTACGTAAAGCAGATGAAACGAGTGAAAGGAATGCCGAGGATCTAATTAAAGAGGCAGTTAACCTATTGGTAAGAAGTCGTTAAAAAAGGGTTGACATCCTCTTATATTTTTATTACTATTATACCCATAGGGGTAACGGTAATAAAATATTTTTTTACTTCATTAAATACCCATATAGGTAATTTTATTTTAGGAGGTCATTAAAAATGACAGAAAAGAAAAAAACAACAATCGTCCTATTAAGTGGAGATTATGATAAAGCAATGGCAGCTTATATTATTGCAAATGGTGCAGCAGCTTATGATCATGAAGTAACAATTTTTCACACCTTCTGGGGATTAAATGCTTTACGAAAAGATGAAAGTATTTCAGTTGAAAAGGGATTTTTGGAGAAAATGTTTGCTAAAATGATGCCTAGAGGCGCAGAAAATATGGGATTATCAAGAATGAATTTTGCTGGATTTGGACCTAAGCTAATTAAGAAGGTAATGAAAAAGCACAATGCAATGCCACTAACTGAGCTGATTGAAATGTCACAGGAGCAGGATGTAAAGCTAATTGCCTGTACGATGACGATGGATTTACTAGGTCTTCATAAAGAAGAGCTTTTAGATAATATTGAATATGCAGGAGTTGCAGCCTATTTAGCAGAGGCTGAAGATGGGAACGTCAATCTGTTCATTTAATTTACATTGATATGGGGGAATATTTCCCCCAACTATAGGAGGGACTAGACTTGGATTATATAAATTACGTATTTATTGCACTTATCATTTTATTTATGGTTTATCGTTTCATGCCAACGAAAGGTGTACGAAATATTTCTACAGCAGAATTAAAAAATGAATTAAAGGATAAAAATAAATTGTTCATAGATGTAAGAACACCTGGGGAATATAAAGGAAATCACATTAGGGAATTTAAAAATATTCCACTTAATCTACTTGCACAAAAAGCGGAGAAAGAAATTTCAAACGACAAAGAAGTAATTGTTATTTGTCAAAGCGGAATGAGAAGTGGGCAAGCAAGTAAGCTATTAAAAAAGTTAGGCTATACAAAAGTAACGAATGTAAAAGGCGGCATGAACGCTTGGTCATAATAATATGAAAAAAGAGGAGGACCTTAAGATGAAAGCAATGACGGCAAAGGAAGTTGAACAATTATTAAATGAACAAAAAAAATTAGACATCATTGATGTACGCGAAGTGGATGAGGTTGCAGCTGGAAAAATACCAGGAGCCGTTAACATTCCTTTAGGACTGATCGAGTTCCGGATGCATGAGTTAGATAAATCAAAAGAATATATCATGGTTTGTCGCTCAGGTGGTAGAAGTGGTCGGGCATCACAATTTCTTGAATATCATGGATTTAAAATCCTTAATATGACAGGTGGAATGCTATCCTGGGAAGGCGTTGTAGAATAAATTTTTTTCAAAACAATAATACCCGCTTGGGTATAATAACAGGGGGATATCATATGGAAAACATGAAAGCAAACGTAATTTTAGACGCAAAGGGATTAGCATGTCCAATGCCAATAGTCAAAACAAAGAAGGCCATGAACGGGTTAGAGGCTGGTCAGGTATTGGAAGTACTAGCAACGGATAAGGGATCCAAGGCAGATTTAAAGGCATGGGCGGAAAGCACGGGTCATCAATACTTAGGTACATTAGAGGAAGGCGGGGTTTTAATGCACTACCTTAGAAAGTCCTCTAGTGACGACACAATCGAAAAAAAACACCCAACTGTGATCAACAATGAAGAGCTTGAAACAAAGCTAGAAAAGATGGATAACCTTGTTGTTTTAGATGTAAGAGAAACAGCAGAATATGCCTTTAATCATATTCCAAATTCGATTTCCATTCCTTTAGGGGAATTAGAAAACAGATTAGATGAAATAAGTAAAGAAACTGAAATTTATATTGTCTGCAGGACCGGAAATCGCAGTGACCTTGCAGCACAAAAGTTAACAGAAAAGGGATTTTCTAAAGTTACTAACGTAGTACCAGGGATGAGTCAATGGTCTGGTAAAACAACTAAAGTGAACCAATAGGATCAAACGTAATTATTTTTTTAAAATAAAATATACCGTAGGGGGTAAAATGGTATGGCTGTAAATAGTATGACTGCTAAAGAGGTAACGAAAAAGGTAATTAATAAGGAAGAATTATTTATTTTAGATGTTCGCAATGCGAGTGACTTTCAGGATTGGAAGATTGAAGGAGAAAACTTCGAGTATTTTAACATCCCTTATTTTGAGTTGCTAGATGGGGTTGAAGAGATTATGGATAAGATTCCATCTGATAAAGAAGTTTTAGTGGTGTGTGCAAAGGAAGGCTCATCTATTATGATTGCTGAAATGCTTTCAGAGGAAGGGCTATCGGTTTCATACCTAAAGGGTGGGATGAAAGCTTGGAGTGAACATTTAGAACCAGTTAAAGTTGGAAATTTAAAGAATGGTGGCGAAATGTACCAGTTTATACGGATTGGGAAAGGCTGTTTATCTTATATGGTTGTTTCGAAAGGTGAGGCTGCGATTATCGATGCCACACGTATGACTGACATTTATCTTGAATTTGCTGACAGTATTGGTGCGAAAATCACTCATGTTTTTGACACACACTTACATGCGGACCATATTTCCGGTGGAAGAAAGATTGCAGAAAAAACAGGCGCAACGTATTGGCTGCCTCCAAAGGATGCAACAGAAGTTACTTTTACCTATCAGCCATTAGAAGATGGAAACCTAGTAGAAATCGGAAAGGTGAAAATTGATATCACTGCGTTATATTCTCCAGGCCATACCATTGGATCGACTTCTTTTATTGTGGATGAAACGTACTTACTGTCAGGTGATATTTTGTTCATTGACTCTATTGGAAGACCAGATTTAGCTGGTTTAGCTCAGGATTGGGTCGGCGATTTAAGAGAAAGTCTATATAAACGCTACAGAGAACTGTCAGAGGAATTAGTTGTTCTTCCAGCTCACTTTATGATTATTGAAGAATTAAATGACGATGGTAGTGTTTCAGAAAAATTAGGAACATTATATGCTAAAAACCATGGTTTAAATATTGAAGACGAAAATGAATTTAGAAAAATAGTAACGGAAAACTTACCACCACAACCCAATGCCTATCAAGAGATTCGTGAAACGAATATGGGGAAAATTTACCCTGATGACGAGAAACAACGTGAAATGGAAATTGGACCAAATCGCTGTGCCGTTCGATAAGTACAAAAAAACTAGGAGGTAATAGAAATGAAATCAAATAAGATTTTAGATGCAAAAGGACTAGCATGTCCAATGCCGATAGTAAAGACAAAAAAGGTAATGAATGAATTAGAAAGTGGTCAGGTTTTAGAAATCCATGCAACCGATAAAGGTGCAAAAAACGATCTAACGGCATGGGCAAAATCAGGTGGTCACGAGGTAATTAAACACGAAGTGGAAAACGAAATTTTGAAGTTTTGGATACAAAAAGGCTAAGAAATAGGGATCATATTGGGTCCCTTTTCTTAAAGGGGAGGCTTTACGATGGAAATCGGATTTATCATTACCATTTTCTTAATTGGTTTTATTGGTTCCTATATATCTGGGATGCTAGGAATAGGCGGATCCATTATTAAATATCCAATGCTTTTATATATTCCACCTTTCTTTGGTTTAGCAGCAT
The DNA here is from genome assembly GCF_038592905.1 of Neobacillus sp. FSL H8-0543. GTDB lineage: Bacteria > Bacillota > Bacilli > Bacillales > Cytobacillaceae > Neobacillus. The sequence goes on from NZ_CP151943.1 coordinate 3,880,707, forward strand.
TTAGTGCCCATGAAGTATCAGGAATAAGCGCTGTGCAGGTGTTATTTGCGACAATCGGTGGGGTTTGGGCCTACCGTAAGGGTGGTTTTTTAAATAAATCACTAATTGGATATATGGGTGCAAGCATATTAATCGGTAGTTTGGTTGGCAGTTATGGTTCAAGGTTAATGACAGAGGGTGGAATCAATTTAGTTTATGGGATATTAGCATTAATTGCCGCTGTTATGATGTTTGTTCCGAAAAAAGGAATAGATGATATTCCTCTAGACCAAGTTAAGTTTAATAAATGGCTTGCCTCCTCTCTAGCATTAATTGTTGGAATTGGTTCTGGAATTGTTGGAGCAGCAGGAGCGTTTCTATTAGTTCCAATCATGCTAGTTGTCTTAAAGATACCCACACGTATGACGATTGCCTCTTCTTTGGCTATTACGTTTCTATCTTCAATCGGTGCCACTGTAGGGAAAATTTCTACAGGACAAGTAGCGTTCTTACCCTCGGTAATTATGATTATAGCCAGTCTAATTGCCTCACCATTAGGTGCAATGGCTGGAAAAAAGGTAAACACTAAGATTTTACAAGTGGTATTAGCCTTTTTAATTTTAGCAACAGCCATAAAGATTTGGATGGATATTTTATAGGTCAATTAATTAAATAAAATAAGAAAAGTGCGAGCCGTCTTCCAAAGTTAGGAAGATGACTGGCGCTTTTTAAAATGAAATTACAAGAGTTTTGACATATAGTATTCATCAACAAATTCACCATCGATGAATAATGAATTTCTTTTTGTTCCTTCGATTTCAAATCCCACTTTTTTATATAATGATAAACCTGCTTCATTCTTTGTGACGACTGTTAACTCTAACCTGCAAATTTTATGATTAGAAGCCCACTGTTCCAACTCATTAAATAACTTTGTTCCTATTCCTTTTCCTCTATATTCCTTCAAAATTCCAATAACAATGTAAGCAGAGTGTTTATTTCTTCGCGCATTTCCACCTTTTGCAAGTAAGAATCCAATTAAATTATTATTGTTTTCAGCAACCAGGATAGTAGAGTTTTCGGTATCTTCCATTCCTCTAATCATCTTTAATTGATTTTCAGATTGAATATTTCTTTCTCCTGCTTCCCAAAGCATATACTGCGAACTACCTTCCACTTGTTGAGTAAGATTTGCAAAATTTTCTGCATCAGATATTTTTATTTCTCTAACATTCATTCCTTTTCTCTCCTCAGTAGACCAAAATTCCAACTTTATTAATTTTTGAAAGAATAGCACCAATTTCCAATAGTTGCAAGAAATGATTCAAATCAATGTACCCCCATTGAATAAATTGTTTTTAAGACGAACTAAAGATAAAATAGAGGAAATTAAAAAATACATTCAAGCTAGTAAACTTAGGTGGTACATATGTTTAACAAAATTGAAATCGACGATATAAATTTGACTATTTCACAATTACTCGACCCATACCCCATTAAGATTGAGGTATTGTTTGAAGAACAATTACAACAAAATTGTTCGCTCATCAATAAGGTCAAAAAGACTGGTATGGAAACGATAGTGAGAAATAGCATGGGCCATACGTGTGAGCGGTGTTCACTAAAAGAATATACTTCAGCGGAAATCTTTATGATAAAGCCTATAACACAAGATAGAAAAGTAATAGGTATTCTTTTGATTTCAGGTGCAGAAGGTCAGGAAGCATGGTTTTTAGATAACTATCCAAAAATGGATGTGCAGCTTGATTTTTGCAGGGAATGGATTAGTAATAAAGTGGAGAATGAAAATTTGAGGAAACAAAACCATTCAATTTTAGAGGAAGTGAATGGGCTCTTTTCGTTTATACAGGATCCTGTGTTAATTGTTGGTCCAGATGGAACGATTCATAATATGAGCCATCGGGCAGGTCTGGAATTTACTATGAGTAAAAGCATTTTAATGGGCGAAAATATTACCGAAATAATACCTCATGATGATTGGCTAAAAGTCAAAAATAGTAAGAAACCGCAGGAATGGAAGATTTCTTGCACGATAAAAAATGGAAAACAGAAGCTATTTACGATCATGGTGAAACCACTTATGACAAATGGAACGATTGTCTCGTTTCTAATCAATTTAACTCCTATTATCGAATCAAAAAAGAAAGAGAATGAACAACGGGTTCTCTATACCTTTCATGATGTCAAAGGGACAAGTGACTCTATTCAAAATGTCATTGATATTGGCAAAAGAATTGCTCCTAGTGATACTACAGTATTATTGAGGGGGGAGAGTGGAACCGGTAAAGAAGTTTTTGCACAAGCGATTCACTCGGCTAGTGATCGGACGGATGGTCCTTTTATCGCTTTAAATTGTGCAGCCATTCCAGAATCCTTACTCGAAAGTGAGCTATTTGGACATGTTAAAGGTGCCTTCACAGGTGCAACTGGTGATAAAGCAGGACGATTTGAGCTAGCTAATAGCGGGACGATTTTTTTAGACGAAATTGGTGATCTCCCCCTTCCTTTACAGGCAAAACTATTAAGGGTTGTCCAGGAAAGAAAAATTGAAAGGTTAGGGGACACAAAGAGTACTCCAGTTAATGTTCGTATCATAACGGCTACCCATCGAAACCTAGAAGAGCTAGTAAAATATGGGGAATTTCGTGAAGATTTGTATTACCGGCTAAATGTTATTCCGATTATGATACCCCCTTTAAGAGAACGTAGAGAAGATATACCAATTCTTATTGATTACTATTTAAATAAAGTTTCAAAGGAATTAGTTCGGCCGCCAAAGAGAATTTCAGAAGTGGTTCTTGAAAGGTTGCTGAGCTATGCTTGGCCTGGTAATATCCGGGAGCTCCAAAACGTTGTTCATCATTTTATTCAATTGGAAATCGGTGACTTGGTGACGATTGAAAGTTTGCCCAACTATTTTCAGACGGCAGCTAATAAAGAACCTGTAAGGAAAAGGGAATCTTCACTTCCAAGTAAAACGGGGGAGAGCATAAATGAAAAAGAAATGATTATTGAATTATTAGACCAATATGGAAGGGATACTTGTGCGAAAAAGAAGGTAGCCATCCAATTAAATATTAGTTTACCAACCCTATATCGAAGGATTACGAAATATAAAATCAAGTAGAAGTTGATAAAAATTGAGAAAATTAGAGAAAAATTGAGAAATTCTGAGAAAATCGAGGTATATACGCATCTCTTGCTAGAAAATGCAATTATCATTATCAAGATTATTTTGATAATTCTCAATGTTAAAACAAGATAAACCTAAAATCCTCTGGCTTCAGAGGTTTTATTTTTTTGGCACGGTTCTTGCATCTTAAGTTGGAAAGGAGAATATTTCATGTCATGGCAAATTAAAAAACAGGATATTCCATTATTGGCAATGGGAGCAAAATTAATTGCTAGTGGAGGTGGTGGGAATACAAAAACCATTCAGAATCTACTGATGTCAGTAATGAAAGATAATGAGTTCATAATAGTTAAGACCATTGCTGATTTAGAGGATGAGTGGATTGTGGGAACAGGCATGATGGGGTCAACTGTTTTCTATAATGAAAACATCCCATCGGGTCAGGAGGGAACGAGAGCTTTAAAGCTTTATGAATCCGTTGTCCAACAAAAGGCAGCTGCGGTTATTCCCGTTGAAATTGGAGGGATTAATGGATTAGCTCCTTTACTGACGGCCTATCAGAACGATTTACCTGTAGTGGATGGAGATGGCATGGGAAGGGCCTTTCCCGAATTAGTTATGACAACCTTTCAGCTTTATGGGATTTCAGCCTCACCGCTTATCCTTGAAACTCCTGAGGAAAACACAGTGATTCAAGCAGTAAATGATATTCAAATAACAGCGGAGCAGGCAAAGGATTTTATTACGAAAAGCGGCGGGTTTGTCCACTTTGTGGGTTTTGGTTCAAGTGCAAGAAAGATGAAAACCTCGATGATCCCAGGTTCGATCAACCTAATTTATCGCCTAGGACAGGCTTTGGCGAAAGAAACACAGGCTAGTGAAAAAATGGTAGAGTTGATGGCAGTATTCGAAAACTCCCTTTATGGCAAACCGATATCAATCATCACTGGCATAGTAACAGAAGTAAGCCGGTGGTTTGAAGCGGGAGTTTTAATCGGGAAATTCACCGTAGAGGGTCGATCATCTTTTTCCAATAAAAGAATTGAAATTGAATTTAGAAATGAGTTTATTTCAATTATAGAAAAACAATATATTTGCACGACACCTGATCTAATCCTTGTATTGGAGGATGAAAAACTAATTCCTTATAATGTTGCTGAAATACAAGAGGGTTTATCAGTAAAAATAGTAGCTGTTCCTGCACCTACTATCCTTCGAACACAGGAAATGCTTAAATTTGTTGGACCTGAAAATTTTAATATAGTTAGTTCTTACCAACCATTGCAAGGAGATGGCCATGATGAAGCTTGGAATTGATGTGGGTGGAACAAATACGGATGCAGTAATTGTGGGAAAAGAAGGGAAAATCCTGTCTTGGAAAAAGCAATTAACCACCAAGGATATTATTTCAGGGATAGGCCTTGCAGCAAAACATGTCATCGATGAGGCTGGTATTGCTCCTGAACAAATAGACGGTGTTTTTGTTGGAACCACTCATGTACAAAATGCACTTTATCACCCTGTACAACTTTCGAAAACAGCGCTGATCAGGATTATGAAGAAGCCTTCATTTCTAAAACCAGCTCTATTTTGGCCAGAACATCTCAAAAAATATGTTAGTAAGGTCTACTATATAAAAAGTTTCCTTGAAGAAACTAGCAGAACCCCTGCTCCTGAGGAAATGGACCAGCTATACAAGAATATTAAAGAGGAACACATCGAGTCCATTTGTATTATAGGTGCCAGCTCGCCGCTCATGGATAACGAGGAACGTTACATTCGGGATTGTATAAAAAAACAATTTCCTAAGATTCCTATAACGATGTCGCATGAGCTAGGAAGTATTGGTTTTGTAGAGAGAGAAAATGCAGCCCTGTTAAATGCTATTTTTGCAGAAGTTATTCGTCAGGCAATGATGGACTTAACCGGTATTTTTAAAAAGCTATCCTTACAATGTCCTTGCTGGTTAACACAAAATGATGGCTCCTTAATTGAACTTCAAGAGGCCATTGATTATCCCATTTTCACCATTGGATCAGGAGCAACCAATAGTTTCAGAGGGGCAAGCATATTAAGTGGTTTACGAGATTGTATAGTCGTTGATTTTGGCGGCAGCACGATAGAAATCGGTAGAATTCGAAACGGTCAGCCGGAAATGGCTGTGAGTTCAACTTCGTTCTTAAACATTGATGTCAATATGAGAGTTCCAAAAGTTTATTCCTTGCCCTATGGAGGAGGAAGTTTGATTTCGCTAGAAAAAGGAGCTGTACAAATTAAAGAAACGATTGCTAGTGACCTCGAACATCAAGGGATTTCTTGGGGAGGCGATTCCTGGACGATAACGGATTCCTTTATTAAGATGGATTCGGATTCGTTATCAGACCAAAAGAGCAGTCTTGGCGGGTTGAAAAAATTATCCTATGAAGATTGTAAAAAAGTCGTAAAAAAAGTGACCCGAGAAATTAAGGAAAAAATCACTCGTTTAGAGTTAAATAGTGAAGGACTTCCCATCGTGTTAGTTGGCGGAGGCAGCACATTGCTGAGTAACCAGTTATTCGGGAAATACAAACGGGTTTATCATCCCTCAGGTCATCATATTAGTAATGCCGTTGGTGCCTGCTTTGCACCCCTTAGTGCCCAAACGGACAAAGTGTTTTGGTTAAAAAATCAATCAAAAGAGGAAATCATTGAGCTTGAGAAAGAAAAACTAATTCAGCAGCTCTTCCTAAAAGGCGCAAAAGAGGAAAGCATTAACGTCGTTTCAATTGAAGAGTTCCCGTTTGATTATTTTGAAGGGGAAGTATTAAGGATTCGCATAAAGGCTTTGGGGAAATTGCAGATTTAGCCTTGTTGGCACTCCCGTAGTGCTCGTAAAAATTATATAGTAGGGGATGATTTTATTGGAAAACAAAAAAGCCTTAGGTGATGATTACTCCTTATCAAGGGTTCCGCAATCAGCACGACATTCGTTGTGGAGTATCACAATTGTTCGGGTGGGTGCTCTCGCAACCATTTCTCAGTTTATTTTAGGTGCTGCATTAGGATACGGAATGACCTTTTGGGACGCATTTTGGGCTACGATGTTAGGCAGCGTGATTTTACAGGTAATTAGTTTTCTCTTAGGTTATGCAGGAGCTCGTGAAGGTCTGTCGACGAGTCTGCTTTCAAGATGGACTGGATTTGGCCGCTATGGGTCAAGTATCATTGGGGCCATTATTGCGATTGCATGTATTGGTTGGTTTGGTGTCCAAAACTCCGTTTTTGCAGATGGACTTGTACAAGCAACGAATGGCAAGTTAAGTCTTCCCGTTGCTGCCACACTTACAGGGCTTGGTGTAACAGTATTAGTTATATTTGGATTTAAATTACTTAGTGCAACGGCCACCATCGCCGTTCCTGCTTTTCTATTGGCCGTTGGCGTCGGTATCTATGCCGTTCTTAGCAAGCATTCGCTAATTGATTTAACGAATACTGCCCCTGCAGGCGATCCATTGACAATGGGTGTAGCGGCAACAATGGTTGCGGGGAGTTTTATTATTGGTGCGGTCATCACACCTGATTTCAGCCGCTTTGCAAAAAGCGGTAAAGATGTTTTTTGGATGACAATGATCGGAACCTTAATCGGAGAGCTTGGCATTAACATGATTGCTGTGCTTATGGCACTTGCAGCGAGAACGAATGATGTTGTCAGTATCATGGTGCAAACATCTGGCTGGCTAGGGGCGATAGTCGTTGTATTTTCTACTATTAAAATCAATAATTTAAACTTATATTCTTCATCACTAGGTTTTACAAATATTTTTGATTCTATCTTTAAACTCAAATTAAATCGAGGCGTGGTCACACTTGTTATCGGTGTAGTTGGAACTGTCCTATCGGTAATAGGTATTCTAGATATGTTTGTGGGCTTTCTCGTATTGCTAGGAGTGTTTATTCCTCCAGTGGCAGGAATCATGGTCATTGATTATTTCATTTTAAAAACGCACCGAAAAGCACTAGATGAAAGCAGAGCCAATGGAACGTTACCGGCAAATGTTGAAAAAATGAGCCCTGTAACATTGCTTGCCTGGGGTGCAGGATTTGCAGCCGGATATTTCGTGACAGTTGGTATTCCATCGATCAATTCGCTTGTAGTAAGTGCAGTTGTTTATTACTTCGGTTCAATAATCTTGAATACAATGAAAGACAAAAAGGATGTAAATGAGCAAGCTGCCTAATAAATTTACTGAATATTGGAGGTATTTTAATTATGAGAAAAATTGGAAAACAGGAAATTGAGGATATAGCGGTTGGAGCAGCCCTGCTCGGAACTGGTGGCGGCGGTGACCCGTACATTGGAAAACTTATGGCACTGCAAGCTATTGAAGAATATGGGGAAATTACCTTATTGGAAGCGGACGAAGTACCAGATGACGTCTTAGTTGTTCCTTCATCAATGATGGGAGCACCAACAGTCATGCTGGAAAAAGCTCCAAGCGGGGAAGAAGCGATTGATGCCTTTCAAAAACTTGAAGAATATTTAGGGAAAAAGATTTATGGAACCTTTCCAATTGAAGCCGGTGGAGTAAACTCCATGCTTCCTTTTGCCACAGCTGCCAGATTAGGCTTACCTGTTATAGATGTGGACGGAATGGGCAGAGCCTTTCCTGAGCTGCAAATGGTCACCTTTTATTTAGATGGCATTTCTGCAACTCCAGGAATTATTGCAGATGAAAAAGGGAATACGCTCTTGTTATCGACGATTAATAATGTATGGACCGAGAGAATTGCCCGAGCTGCGACTGTTCAAATGGGTGGTTCCGTCATGTGTGCTATTTATCCAATGACAGGTAAACAATTAAAGGATAGCGGAATAAGCGGTATTTTGAAGCTGGAAGAAGAGATCGGAAAAGCGATCAGGCTAGCTAAGGTAAACAATGTAAATCCAATCCAAGAAGTTTTGAAAACCGTTGGTGGGTTTGAATTGTTTAGCGGAAAAGTAAGTGATATTAATCGGAAAACAGAAACGGGCTTTGCAAGAGGAGAAGCAAGTATTGAAGGGCTGAATGAGTATAAGGGAGAAACGGTCAAGCTTAGCTTTCAGAATGAACATTTAATCGCTCAAACGGAACAACGTCTCCTGTGTGTGACACCCGATCTCATTGCCGTACTGGATGCGGAAACGGGTATTCCGATTACAACAGAAGGAATTCGTTATGGCGCCAGATGTGTGGTTATTGGAATCCCAAGTCATCCGAAGTGGAGAACACCTAAGGGAATAGAAACAGTAGGTCCAAAGTATTTTGGCTATGATGTGGATTATGTTCCTGTCGAAGAGCTTGTAAAAAAAGGAGTGGCTTTATAATGAATATTTATCGTATAGGAATCGATGTCGGGGGAACCCATACTGATGCCGTACTTTTAGATCAAAATAACCAAGTGGTTTCTGAAACAAAATCGGCGACTACTGAGGATGTAGCAACTGGAATTTACAATGCTATGAAAAAAATTATTGACGAAGCGAATGTGCCTCGCGAGCAAATTAAATATGCGATGCTTGGCACCACTCATTGTACCAATGCCATCGTCGAACGAAAACGATTGAATAACATTGCGGCAATCCGCATTGGAGCACCTGCCACTTTAGCAGTGAAACCACTTATTGGCGTTCCAGAGGATCTCCGTGAGGCACTAGGCAAGCATGTTTATCTAATCCGCGGAGGACATGAATTTGATGGCCGTGAGATTGTTGACTTAGATGAAGAGCGTTTATATGAAATTGCTCATGAAATCAAAGGGAAGGTAGATTCGGTAGCAATTACGTCTGTCTTTTCTCCAGTAACGAAAAATCATGAACAAAGGGCAAGTGAGATTTTACGAGAAGTCCTTGGAGAGGATATTGCCATTTCTTTATCTTCAGAGATCGGGTCAGTCGGATTATTGGAACGAGAAAATGCTACGATTCTAAATGCTTCTGTTGTCAATGTGGCAAAAACAGCTGCTGAGGGCTTTATCAATGCCTTAAAAGCGGAAGGTATTGAAGCCCGAGTATTTTTCGGACAAAACGACGGGACATTAATGTCCGTTGAGTACGCTATTCGATACCCTATTTTCACCGTTGCCTGTGGACCAACCAATTCATTACGCGGTGCCTCATATTTGAGTGAGCTTACCGATGCGATTGTGGTGGACGTTGGCGGAACAACATCAGATGTTGGTGTTCTCGTTCAATCGTTCCCAAGGGAGTCCTCGTTAGCGGTTGAAATTGGCGGTGCGCGTACAAATTTCCGCATGCCTGACCTTGTTTCCATCGGCCTTGGCGGAGGTACGATTGTTAGAATTCAAGAAAATGGTGAATTCACGATTGGACCAGACAGTGTCGGATACCGTCTGCCTGAAAAGGGGTTAATTTTTGGCGGCGATACGTTAACGACTACCGATGTGGCTGTAGCCCTAGGGAAAGTTGAATTGGGAGATGCTTCAAAGGTAGCGCATTTGGATCAATCATTATTGAAGAGAATCTATCAAAAATTAGTAGAAATGGTAGAGGAAGCGATTGATAAAATGAAAACAAGCGCTGCCCCTGTCCCGGTTATCCTTGTTGGCGGAGGCGGCATATTACTCCCAGAAGAATTAAGAGGAGCCTCAAAGGTTATTCGACCACAACATTCAGGTGTTGCCAATGCTATTGGATCCGCGATTTCCCAGGTTAGTGGACAAATTGAAAAGGTCTATACCCTTGATGTAATTGGAAGAGAAAAAGCGTTAGAAGATGCAAAAACAATCGCAATGAGTGAAGCCGTAAATGCGGGAGCAGAACCCGATTCACTTGTTATTGTAGATATCGAAGACGTTCCGCTCGCCTATATGCCAGGAAATGCCACACGTATCCGTGTCAAGGCGGCTGGTGAATTAGCTCATTTCAAAACGCATGAATTAGTTTAGATTTTTTAAATGGTAAATGAACTAAGAAAAGTGCACAGGTAACTTCCAAATATATGGAAGGTGCCTGTGCGCTTTTTTCTGTATTGGAAAAATAAATATTAGTGACAGGCTTTTTCAAAGCAAGTATAATTTTACTAACTAAATGAAATAAAGGAGACTTGAAACCTTTGAACGAACATAAGCTGACACCTGAGGATTTGGTTTATAATAAGGAAAAAGTTTATTTTTGGGTTGTTCTGTTTATTAGCATGATTTCATACGTGCTTTTTGCAGTTTCCATTATAGGCTTAATCATTATTTTATGCTTGTTTGTGCTTTCTTTTATACTTCATGGAATATCGATGGGACAAATCCGGACCAATGCTGTAAAACTTTCACCAGAACAATTTCCAACGATATATAAAAAGGTAGAGGAACTGTGCCATAATATGGAGCTTAAAAAGGTGCCGGATGTGTATGTCTTGCAGTCAGGTGGGGTGCTTAATGCATTCGCCACCCGCTTTTTTAGTAAGAATATGGTTGTAGTTTATTCGGAAATCTTTGATTTGATAGAAGAAGGATTAGAAGAGGAACTTGATTTTATACTCGCCCATGAACTTGCCCATATAAAAAGGAACCATCTTGGAAAAATGGCATTAATCCTGCCATCGATGTGGATCCCTGGTGTGGCAGAAACGTACCTCCGTGCCTGTGAATACACTTGTGACCGGTACGCTGCATATTACAGCGGTAACATGAGAGCTTCAAAAAACAGTCTGATGATCCTAGCTATAGGAAAAAAGTTTGCTTCCCGTGTTAATCATGTCGAGTATATGAATCAAATGAACCAGGAAAAGGGTTTCTTTGTCTGGCTAAGTGAATTTCTTTCAACGCACCCGCCCTTGCCAAAAAGAATAGATGCTATTCAGACTTACTTTACTGAGATGGAACCTATCATTCTATCGAAAAGGTCAAAATTTAATTGGGTATTTGGCTTCGTTTCCCTGATAATATTTTCTATCTTTATCGGGGGACTTTATTATGGCCTGAATGCCATTGAATCCTTTGACCCTTTTGCAGATATTGAAGAAGAGGCAATAGAAATAGACGATACGCCTCCAATTATTCAAGCGGCAATTAATGGAGATATAGAAAGCGTAAAGAAACTGGCCAAAGAAGTAAAAGACATAGAGGTCGAGGACTACACAGGGTATACAGTAATGGATTGGTCAATAAAAACAGGGAATGCTGAAATGGTCAAAACGCTGCTTGAAAATGGTGCTGATCCAAATAATGAAACTAGTTACGGAATGACGCCGCTTATGACTGCTGCTGAAGCAGGAAAAACTGAAATGGTTAAACTTCTGCATTCTGCTGGTGCCGATCTGGATTACCAAGAGGTTGGGGGAGGTATGACACCATTAATTTATGCAGCACTTTGAGAAAATGAGGAAACGGTAAAAGTATTACTAGATCTTGGAGCAGACCCGAACCTCAAAGACTATTCAAATATGACCGCTTATATGAATGCGATTGATTTAGGCAATGAAAATATTGCGAAAGTATTAGAACCTATAAAAAGTAACTAGAGAAAACGCATGGAATAGATCTATCCCTTGCTAGTTTAAAATGCGCCTGGCACCTTCTAATTTTGGAAGTTGCCTGGCGCTTTTAATTTTTTATTTGTTAGATTGTTTGTTTCATAGGTTCTATATGGTTTAAAAACCAAGTTAGAATTTAATGTTTTTTCAGTTGTTTGTCACAAAAAGTTATATAATCTAGGCAGACATTGAATTTTTAATGTGTTCTTTTAGAATAGAATTTATGATGTGCAATGAGTCCCATTCCCCTGAAGAAAAAAGGATGATGGGATATTTTTTTGGAAAAAGAGCTTTGCTAATTTGATTCGGTGACATTCCATCCTCGTAGTGTTTAATAATTTTTCCTTGAAGATCTAACAGATGTTCTAGCTTTCTTTGTAAAGCAGCACGCCCATCTTTTAAATAGCCAGCATGGCAGCAGAACACCTCTTCAAATTCATAGGTTAAAACTCGCTTTAAGGATTCAATAATGGTTGGAATGCTTTCTTCGCGTAAAACGACCTTTGTCTTTTCCTGGCAATACAAATCTCCAGTAAACAGTTGACCGGTTTCACGATTTAGAAAGGCCAAATGATCGATAGCATGACCGGGTGTTTCAATCACGTCCCATATTGCATTACGGGATGAAAAAGTATTTCCAATTGCATTTGCATGAAAAGGTCTGCGCTTCCCCCAAAATAATTTTCGATACATGGGATAATCAGGCTTCTTTTTACAATACTCAAGCATCACATCGTTCATATAAACAGGCAGCTCAAGCTCTTTTTGTAAAAACGCTGCACAGCCTGTATGATCTTCATGAAAATGCGTGATTACCACTTGATCGATATCTTGTTGTTTAAAAAAGGGTATAAATTCCTTTTCTAATGATTTTGCCCCCGTATCAATTAAAACACCATCAACAGAAAAGCAATGAACATTTAATTTTACCCCTTGTAACGACACTGCACCGTTACCTATTTGAACCGCATTTATCGCCTGTTGTTGGAAATTTTTCTTTACTAACATAAGATGAAACCTCCCCCTAATCTTCCCTTTGTGAAATTTTAACACAAAATGAATAGTTATTCATTGTTTACTTAGAAAAGGCTAGGGAATTTTCAAACGTCAGATTTTTAGGATTTTGGTGTTTTTTTAAAATCAGTCGATAATTAATATCTATTATCCTTTTCACTTAATTAAAGTCAAAACGGGAAATACAAGTTATTTTTTAGGGTTTCTCCTCATAAGTGATGCTACTTGTATATTATCTTGATTTGAAGTTCTTTCTAAATGCTTGATAATTAACTCCTGTCGTTCCAAAGGGTGGTTTTGACTTAATTTAGCTTTTGCTTCAATTTTTGAGATTTTGATTTTGAACGCTACAATGCCTTTACTCATTCCCTCAATATAACGGGGTTCTACTTCATTCAAATTGTATGGACTATCAGGACTTTCATATTTATTTACTAAGTCATTTAAAGAATCAAATATCACTTTGTCATCTTCGATTATCTCCATCGTTCCATATAAATGTATAGCTACATAATTCCAAGTTGGTACTGCGTTAGTTGTTTCATACCAAGAAGGTGAAATATAACAGTGTGGACCCTGGAAAACAACAAGAACTTGTTGGTTTTCTACATCCTTCCATTGCTCGTTCGGTCTTGCGAAATGACCATATAAAGCACTTTCATCTTTATTTAATATCAGTGGAAGGTGAGTAGCGTACGGCTCTCCATTATGCTGAGAAAATAAAGTTGCGAAGCTGTACCTTTCAATAAAGTCATAAATAATATCTTTGTCGTTGATTTCGAAATTTTTAGGTATATACATAGTTATGCCACCTCGCATCAATGTAATTAGAAGATAATTACATTTTATATAAAAGTAGACCTATGTAATAGTGCCAAATTAAAAATTGTTTTATTGCCAGCGTTTTTTATTTCTTCTACCAGTCTTAAATACCTTCAAATTGGAATAACTTTTTAATTAAAGGTTTTTTTAGCATTTTATAGAAATATTTAAATATGAAAAAATCAAATTTAGTTAAAGTAGGGGGGATTTTTATAAAAGCGATCGTTACTAACAAATATGGGCCGCCTGATGTTCTTGAGTTAAAGGAGGTTGAAAAACCTGTTCTAGAAGATAATCAAGTATTGGTAAAGGTTCATGCATCATCCATAAATTATGGTAACCTGGTACTTTTGAGAGGGGAACCGTTCTTGGCACGCTTTGCATTCGGTCTGCTAAAACCAAAATACTCCATTCCCGGAGGTGATATCGCAGGTGTAATTGAGGCAGTCGGCAAAGATGTTCAGCGCCTCCAGCCAGGTGATGAGGTGTTCGGAGACCTATCAGGCTCCGGGTGGGGTGGTCTGGCCGAATATGTATCTGTTCCCGAAAAGGCATTGGCATTAAAACCGGCCAATCTGTCTTTTGAGGAAGCTGCTGCGGTTCCTATGGCTGGGGTCACCGCCCTGCAAGGTCTTCGGGATAAAGGTAAAATACAGCAGGGACAGAGGGTTTTGATTTATGGTGCCTCTGGTGGTGTTGGGACTTTCGCCGTACAAGTTGCCAAATCGTTCGGGGCGGAAGTTACCGCTGTGTGCAGTACGAGAAATTTAGAGATCGTCAGTTCAATTGGAGCAGACTATGTGATTGACTATACCAAGGGTAAATTTAACGAAATAGAGCAGAATTTTGATCTAATTCTTGGGGTTAATGGATATCAGCCAGTTTCCGCTTATAAACGGGCATTACGGCCAAACGGAATTTTTGTACACGTGGGAGGTTCCGGGGCTCAAATGTTCCAAGTCATGATACAAGGCCCATGGATTTCAATGACTGACAGCAAGAAAATGTCCAGCTTTTTACAAAGGGCAAACCAAAACGATCTGGTGTATATGAAAGAACTTCTCGAAGCAGGAAAAGTTAAACCGGTTATTGATAGAAGCTTCCCTTTGGGTGATATACAGGAAGCTTTCAGGTATTTTGAACAAGGACACGCGCAAGGGAAAGTTGTCATCACCGTGTAAAAAGTTTTCATTACTTATAGAATCTAAACCAACCAAGGTCAGTCTTTTTGCACATGGTGTGCATAAGAGACTGACCTTTTCTACGTCCCAAGTCTGAGACGAAAATCAAGCTTAGGCTCAATTATGAAAGTGTAAGAAAAAAGGTATGATGAAATTAAGATAAACGAAGGAGGAAAACAAAATGAAAAAATTTGGTTTACTTTTAGCGGGAGGAATGGCGGTCATCATCTTTTTATCAACGATTGGTCCGATGATCGGGTTACTTGTTAGTCTGGTGCTTCTGTACTTTATATACAAGCAGTTTTTAAAAGCAGATTCCACTGGAGGAAAAGTAGCATTAGGGATTCTTGGATTCATTCTACTGATGGCTTCTATCGCTAATGCACCTGCAATTATTGGTGTTGTTGCAGCATATATACTCTATCTTGTTTATAAAAACTGGAACCGCAGCAAAAGGAGCGCAGTAAAAGAAGACTCAGACCCATTTGTTAATTTTGAAAAACAATGGACTGAATTAAAAAATTACTAATCTAAGGAGAGAGATAAAATGACAAACCTATTAACCAGATTAAAAAATACAGTGATGGCTGATTTAAACGCTGCTCTTGATCAAAAAGAAAAACAAAACCCAATTGCTTTACTTAACCAGTACCTACGCCAATGTGAACAGGAAACAGAAAAGGTGGGTAAGCTAGTAGAACGACAAGCTACACTTAAAGACGAGTTTGCAAAAGAGCTTGCACAGGCTGTGGAGCTATCTGAAAAAAGGAAATACCAGGCTGAAATTGCATTCAAAGCAGGTGAGACAGAGCTACACCAATTTGCTGCAGCAGAGCACCAGCAATATTCGGAGCGTGCTGAGAGGTTGAAGGTATCCTTGGTACAAGTGGAAGGGCAGCTAAGTGAATTAGAAAGAAAGCATCAAGAAATGGAGCATAAGCTAAAAGACATGAATCTTCGCAGGATGGAGCTTATGGGGCGGGAAAATATTACACGGGCAAACTTGCGCATAAACCAAGTAGTAGATTCAAATAGTTATTCTGATAAGCCATCATCCCGTTTTCAAGAAATTGAAAACTACATTGACCGCCTTGAACATACAGTAAACAGTTCCTTTTACCGTAATACAATTGACGCTCAAGTAGCTCAATTGGAAAAGGAAATGAAGATCGAAGAGAGCAAGTCCATTTCTTAACCATTAATAAGGCTGACAAAAACATCAAGGAATTGGTGTTTTTTGTTCTTTTTAATTCTGAAAAATAAAGTGCCAATAGTGACAGGCGCCGTTCGCAAAATATAACGGGTCAAGTATAGATCTATGGTGAAGAGGTACCACCTTGGTACCGTTAGTTATTTTATGAGTGAAAAACGAGTGGATTCAAGCGTAAAGGATTAAGGCCTGAAAGATCACAGAGACTCGCGGACGGTGGCAGGCACCGCGTAAAAAAATTGTGTAACCAAATAATTTATGATTCGTCTACTATTAGAGGAAACCGAAATCGGCGACTAAAAATAAGAGGACATCAAGAAGAAAATCTTAAGTTTTTCCGTTCCCTAGGTTTATACATGTATTCCTCAGTCTCATTTCCAAACACTTAATTTGTTGCTTTTCAAAAACAAGCAGTTGATCATAAAGTTAATTAGGAAAGTAATAATCGTGTGAAACATCATTCTGAATGGAACGAAAGGAAAAGAGGAGAAATAATAACCCCATTGAAGCCTGCTTCAGTGGGGTTATTACTGCAAGGAAAACAAATTGATCAATTTATTGTCTAAAATCTTTCAATAACTAGCATTTTTCCACGGGGGAAAGTGTGCCTACTTATGAGGGGCACATTAGAACAAAGGTTGCTCTTTGGATATGTATCGGATGTAAATGGGATTTGCTCTTAATCATTTTGCAACGTTTCCACTTCCCCATTCGACTTTATTATGAAACGGAGGGGAAAACCCAAATGGAAGTAGCTAAATTAGTACAAGAGGCAAGGAAAGGTAATGATGAAGCATTTGAACAACTAATAAGTTCTGTTCGCTATAAATTGTATCGGACTGCCTATTCGTACCTTAGAAATGAACAAGATGCTCTTGATATTTATCAAGAAACAATTTACAAGGCTTATACTTCTATAAAGACGTTAAAAAACCCAGCAAGTTTTCAAAGCTGGATTGTAAAGATTCTTGTTTTTAAATCAATTGATTTTATTCGAAAAGAGTCGCGACATTTTACAACAGATGATGTAGAAATATTTGCTGAATTAATTTCAAAAGAAAATATCGATTACATAGCCCATTCAATGGACTTATCAGAAGCCTTTAAGTTCCTGGACCCCAAATACAAGACCATTATCTTGCTGAGGTATTATCACGATTTGTCCATTAAGGAAATTGCCAACATTATGGATTACCCGGAAGGAACGGTGAAATCCCACTTGAATAGAGCAAAAAAAGAGCTGAAGCCGATTCTAAGGGAGGGTTATTTTTATGAATAAAGAAAAGTTTAATCAATCAATCGATAACATAGATGTACCGCTTGAGAAGTTATTGGCAAGGGAGAAGGCTGCGATGAACCAGGGGAAGAACAGACGAAAACATGGAAGAACAACTAAACAATCTATATTGGTTGCATGTGGATTATGTATTAGCCTACTTGGCTCTGGGTTTGTTTCGACGGGAATGGCAGAAGCGTTATCAAATATACCACTCATTGGACCAATTTATAACGATTTTAGAGACATAGCCTCTGAAAAAATTGAACGTGATCAACTAACAACGGTGATTGAAAAACAGGATAGTCAAAATGGATTAAAGATGACCGTAAAAGAAGCGGCTTACGATGGCGGCCGGTTAATCGTAACAGTAGTTTACACAGGAGTTAAGGATCTTTCACTGGAAGAAGAAAAAGCCGGCTTTAATTATATAACAATTAACGGACAGCCAGTCAAACCAGCGATGGGATCAACAGGGCAAGATGATATAAACTCGAAAACCATTATTGAACATCATCAATTTACCCTTTCAAATTATAATGAATACGGTGATAAAATTGAGATTGCGGTCCATGGTGAAGATTTATTTGGTTATGAGGGCAAGTGGAAGGTGGCATTCCCACTTGAAAAAATAAAAGGGGATATATCCGAATTCTATCCGAAAGTGAAAGCTAAAACAGCTGATGATGTTTATACTATAACAGCCGATAAAGTAACATTTTCACCTCTTTCAACGAGAATAGATCTAACGATGGATTATCCGGCTGAAATGGATGAAAATGATACATGGAAATGGTTTGATTTCTCCGTGGTCGATAGTAATGGTCGCGTATATGATCGACTTGAACTACAATCAGGCATGGCTGGAGAATACGGACACCATATGGTACTGGCATTGCCACCAATGGATACGATACCTCAGTCAGTTACACTTAAACCAGCAGATGTAAATAATGAAGGTTTTATAGAAGTAATAAAGGAATTAGAATTGGTTGTTCCTTTAGATATACAGAAATGAAATGAGAAAGGCGCTCGGCATAATGGCGAGCGCTGTTGATTGTTAAACCTTGGTCATCATCTGTACACCAACAGCGGGAATTCCCTCATCGAAAATGGTGAGGGGTTTATTTTTGAAATTAATATATTATTATGAGAATGGGATGCCAAGACGGAACTATATATGAAAAGTACAGAAACTAACTAATATATTTTTTTGGGTAGCAGGTAAATAGGTTTCGCTGATAAAAGGCCAAGTTTCGCTGATAAAATGGAAATGGCCCCTTTAGAAGGGGCCAAGATGGAAAATTACATATAAAATCTTCTTGTATTGAGCTATATATTCCCTCTTTTAGTCAGTAATTCCGTAAGTTTAAGAACTAATTGATTAAATTTAGGAACTTTCTAAACAATTAATGTAGAATCCATCTACAGTCCTTTGTTTTTCTTAACCCAATCAACAAAGTTATTCATCACTGTATCTATGAATTGAATGGTTGGTTCATGAGTGAGCTTACCAGATTCATCAAGCTTTTCATGTACTGTACTAATAATAACTTCATTTCCTGGCAGCGTAAGAGCAGCAATTCCAGGTGAGTTTAATATTTGCCGCAGATGAATCTGCGCTCGGACAGAACCTAAAGCACCTGGGGAACTGCCCATAACCATTACTGGTTTATTCACTAATACCTTATCCACTCGAGAAAACCAATCAATCGCATTCTTTAAAAAAGCCGGTACAGAGTGGTTGTATTCAGGTGTAACAAATAGGACTCCATCACTTTCTTTCACCCTATTTTTTATTTCGTTTACAATAGCTGGCGGATCTAACTCATCATCCTGGTTGTACATTGGCAGCTGTTCAATGGGCAAGATTTCTATCTCTACGTTCATTTGATAACGCCTTTGCATATAAACAGCTAGCTTTTTACTATACGATTCTTTGCGGTTACTACCCACGATGGCGATAATTTTCATCATAATCAATTCCTTTCTGGTGTTCGTAAATAATATTACCACTTAGATGAAATAATTTCATTTTGTAAGATTAATGAATTTGCTGAATGAAGACAACTTTCTAAATAATACTTCTGCTATTATCCAGAAGAAGAATAAAAAGGGCATGTCACGCTGTAAGGTTACTACACAGCGGGACATGCCCTTTTTAATCGTTGTTAAGAAATTTTTTGTGAAAGGACTGGATAGCCAAGGTTTGTGATGACACTTTGAATAGTATCCGCATTGACAACATCCTCATTGAACTGAGCCTTAACTTTGTTTGAGTGGAACATGACTTTTGCTTCTTCCACCCCATCGGTTTTGTTTAATGCCGTTTCAATTTTCTTAATGCAAGATGGGCAGCTTAATGGTTCAACACCAAGTACAATTTTTTTCATTTTCTTTTCCTCCTGTATGTTTTTATTTGTTTTTTGTATCTGTCTCTATAATAGAAGGTTTAGAAGTTTATAGCTTTGATGCATATCAAATTTCAAATTAACTTTTAATCCATAGATAAATTGTCGCTAATTTGTTAAATCTGTAATGAAAATCCATATGGTATCGTAAATGTATAGGAAGGAGAATTTTTTTTATAAAGGAGAGAAGAACATGGGATTATTGAAAAAGGATATAACCATTATTAATTTTGATGAAACCTACTATGCACAGCGGAAACTTCAAGACTTCTCACATGAAAAACTTAACTTTCAGCAAATGAAACATGTTAATCTATATTGCGAAGAAGATTCATTACAAACTTTAAAAGGACATTTGCAAAAAAGAAGGAATAGAGGCATTACCTTCATAGGTAATGGAAACTATCATTATCTTACCTATCCATTATTAACCGAAATAACAAAGGCTTTTACCCTCGTTTTATTCGATAATCACTCCGACCTAGGAACCGATATAGACCAGGAAAGCTCGATGCTCTCGTGCGGTTCATGGGTTTCCTATGCACTCAAAAAGATACCATTATTGCAGCGAGTAGTAATCATCGGCCCAACCACTATGACCCTAGCACATTACGCCAATAATCCTCGTGTTGTTATTTTTCCGTTTAATAGAAGTAAACCTTACTCATTAAAGGCAATTCTATCTGCCATTCAAACTCAATCTGTATACATAAGTATTGATAAGGACGTCCTAAATCCAAATGAAGTCACAACGAACTGGGATCAGGGAAAGATGGACACCTCAAGATTAATTTACTGTCTTGAAATGATATTAATATCAAAACAGGTAGAGGGCATCGACATTTGTGGAGAAGCAAGCTTTTCTCCATTAGACGCTTTACTGCCCAACTATCAATCTATTATTCATAAAAATGAGAGAGCAAACATACAAATATTACAAAAGTGCATAGAAGTGAGCAGTATTGAAACACGAGGAGCTTAACACTACTTTTCAATAAAAGCTTTGCATCAAGTTTCTCTGTCCAGCTCGAAAAATCTAACCGAATAGTAAAAAAATTTATAACATCTATTGTTTTTATTATTAAAAATGATATTCTTAAGATAATAGGTAATAGTGATCACATGTTACTGATACGATCAGGCATGGTGGTAAGTAAGAGGATTGTACCCTTTTATGTACCACTATGCCTATTTTATGTTTTGTGTCCTTTTTCCAATCATTCAAGAAATAAAAGGAGTAATTCCCCATGTTAAAGAATTTATTTAAGAAAGCAAAATTAAATATAGTTACACCAGTAAATGGAAGCATTATCCCGCTTGACCAGGTACCAGATCCAGTTTTTAGTGAAAAGATGATGGGAGAAGGAGTGGCAGTGATGCCATCCGAGGGAAATATTTATGCACCTGTTAATGGAACGATTGTTCAGATTGCGAATACGAAGCATGCGATTGGTATTCTTGCTGAAGAAGGTTCAGAGATTCTTATTCACGTAGGATTGGAAACGGTTTCGTTAAAAGGGGAAGGCTTTAAGGTAAGAGTCAATCTCGGAGACAAGGTTTCCGTCGGTCAGATACTGCTGGAAGTGGATTGGGAGTATATCCGTAAAAATGCGAAAAGCACAGTAACACCAATCGTCATTACCAATAGCCAAAATGGAAAAAAACAGTATACGCTTACGAATGAAACGGAAGCCATTCAAGGAAAGACAATTATCATGACTGTATCTGGTAAGTGATAGCCAATTGGATAGTTTTAACAAGGAGCTGGCTCTGCAAATGAAAATCAAAAAAATTTTAAATAATAATGCAGTTGTAGTAGCAGATGGCCAGGAGGAAAAGATTGCAATTGGAGCCGGAATTGCCTTTGAAAAGAGGAAGAATGATATCGTAAATATTCATAAAATTGAAAAGCTTTTCGTCATGAAGGAAAATGAAAAGTTTCATCAATTACTTACACGAATTCCAGAAGAACATTTTATCATCTCAGAGGAAATTATTTCACATGCAGAAGAATATATTGGTACAAAGCTAAACGAGCATATTCATATTGTCTTAACCGATCATATTTCTTTTGCCATCGAGAGAGAAATGGAAGGAATACATTTAAAAAACAAGCTTTTACATGAAATAAAGATTTTATATAAAAGAGAATATGAAGTAGGGCTTTGGGCGATTCAACATATTAAAGAAAAATTCAATATTAATATGTCAGTCGATGAAGCAGCGTTTATTGCACTTCATATTCACACAATGAAGCTTCAAGGAGGTGATTTAAGGCAGACAGTTAGGCAGACAACAATTGTAAGAGATATGGTTCAGAAGATTATGGAAATCTTGAGGATTAGGGTAAATGAGGACGACATCTCGTATCATCGACTTGTCACCCACCTAAGATTTGCATTATTCAGGATTAATCAGTTTGAGCATCATGCAATGGATGATGAAATGCTTGGGATGATTAAAAGGAAGTTTCCTAAGTCATACAGCTGTGCATCTGAAGTTGCCAAGGAATTATCCTTAGTACACGGAGTAGTCCTGCCAGACCAAGAATTAGGTTACATCACGCTTCATATTGAAAGATTAAGAAAACAATAGTTTGCAGGTAACATCCGATCTTATTTTTAGCTTTTATTCTATTAAGTATTTACATCTGTCATTTGTTTTTTAGTGTTTTAAAATTGGGAGGAGGATGTTTCACATGATGAAATATCTACAAAGACTTGGCCGTTCGTTAATGCTTCCGGTAGCAGTATTGCCGGCAGCCGCCATATTAATGGGGATTGGTTATTGGATTGACCCTAGTGGTTGGGGTGCTGGAAGTCCAATCGCTGCCTTCTTAATCAAAGCCGGCGGTTCGATTATTGATAATATGGCGATCCTATTTGCAGTTGGTGTCGCACTTGGTATGTCGAAGGAAAAAGATGGATCTGCTGCACTAAGTGGTTTAGTTGCTTACTTAGTCGTGACCACCGTGCTATCAACAGGCTCAGTAGCAATGTTGCAAGGTGTTGATGTAGCAGAGGTCAACGCAGCGTTTGGAAAAATCGGAAATCAATTTATTGGTATTCTTTCAGGTATCATTGCCTCGATGATGTACAATCGCTTCAGTCATGTAAAATTACCTGATGCACTCTCATTCTTTAGTGGAAAACGACTCGTTCCAATTATGACTTCGGTTGCGATGTTAGTCGTTTCACTCGTTTTATTATTTGTATGGCCGGTCATTTTTACTGGATTAGTTAATTTTGGTAAAAGCATCAGTGAATTAGGTGCGATCGGTGCAGGATTATATGGATTCTTCAACCGTTTGTTAATTCCAATCGGATTACACCATGCCTTAAACTCCGTTTTCTGGTTTGATGTAGCAGGAATAAATGATATCGGTAATTTCTGGGCTAGTAAAGGAGAACAGGGTGTTACTGGTATGTACCAAGCTGGTTTCTTCCCAGTTATGATGTTTGGTTTACCTGCTGCTGCATTAGCGATGTATCACACGGCAAAAACAGCAAAGAAAAAACAAGTGGCTGCTCTAATGATGGCTGCTGGTGTGGCTTCCTTCTTTACTGGGGTTACAGAACCACTTGAATTTGCGTTTATGTTTGTTGCGCCAGTACTTTATTTTACACACGCTGTATTAACGGGTCTTTCATTAACGGTTGCTGCCTTGTTCCATTGGACAGCAGGATTTGGATTTAGTGCAGGTTTCGTTGACTTTGTATTAAGTTTAAAAATACCAATTGCGAATCAACCATATATGCTAATCGTGCAAGGTCTAGTATTTGCCGTTATTTATTACTTCCTATTCCGCTTCATCATCACTAAATTCAACTTAATGACTCCTGGTCGTGAAGAAGATATTGATGAAGAAACAGAAGAAGGTATTGTAGCTGGAGATAAATTTGCAGCAATGGCAGCTAAAATTTACGAAGGCTTAGGCGGAGATGCAAACGTTACTTCTGTTGACAATTGTGTAACACGTCTAAGAGTAGAAGTGAAAGACATGAAAGCCGTCGATCAAAAGAGAATTAAAGCAACAGGTGTACCGGGAATTAATGTCGTTGGCCCACAAAGTATTCAAGTAATTGTCGGAACCAATGTACAATTTGTTGCAGATGAAGTGGAAAAGCTTCGTAAAAAGAGATAATAACAAAAAAAGTATAAATGATATAAGAAGTGACGTGTGCATTGGCACACGTCATTTTCTGTAGCTTTTTAATTTTTATATAAAAAATGAAACCAATACATAACTCAGTCGTCATAGCATTAAGTGAGAAATGAGGTGGTATAAGCTTGAATAGAATGATTGGCAAGGAAAATGTAAATCCAGAAAATATAGATTCATGGTTTGAAAATATTATGGATGAATATGGTGACAGATTAACTAAGCTTTCCTATAACTATACAAAGGATTGGAATCTTGCAGAAGATATCGTTCAGGATGTATTCATTACTTGCTATAGAGAATATGAAAATATTGATAAAATTGTATCCTTTAAAGCATGGATATTTAGAATCACAATTAACAAGTGTAAAGATTTTTTAAAGAGTTCAATTTTTAAAAAGGTTGTTATGAACTCTAATATACTCAGACTAACAAAATCCTCAGAATTATCTCCTGAAATGTCCATAATGAAAAGTTCCGAAGAGGAATTTTTATCCACTAGTGTTTTAGTATTACCAATTAAGTATCGTGAGGTTATAACACTATATTATTATGAGGAATTATCGATTGAAGAAATTAGTGAAATCTTGAATATCAATAGAAATACAATTAAAACTAGACTGAATAGGGCACGAATGAAATTAAAAGCAATGATGGAAAGGTGGAGATAAAATGGAGAAAGAACTTCGTAACTTACGGAAAGCAATGCATTCTTCCACTCATAAGGGTATCCACTTTACAGATAAACAGAAAAAGAAGATTAGATCCTCACTTCACCAGCAAGATATAAAAATGATAAAAAAACCAAAGTTAACTATTTATTTCATCACCACTCTGGCAGCATCCTTGTTTGTCTTATTGTTTTATACAGATTTTTTAGGCACTTTAACTTCTAATGACGGTGTAAATCAAGGAGCCAAGCAGACTCTTGAAAGCGAATGGAAGGTACGAAATGAATACTCAAAGAATGGTAAGGTACTCTTCAATGTTTACCCAGATCCAAACCTTTCTGCCGGTAAACCTTTTGGCTATATGTTTAGTTTTAAGGAACCTTTTGTTGCCTATAAGGGAAAAGAAATAGAAATATACGCAATGAATAAAGAGACAGGTGAGCGTAAAAGTGTATTTTTTTCAAAAAAGGTTACGGAACCATCCCCTGGATATTCAAGTTTAGGGAGGTTTACGACAACGTTAATAGTGTCCAAAGGTGGCCTTTGGAAATATGAAGTCTTCTTTGATAAGAAATTTTATGGTGATGTAGTATTGTTAGTTGGAGAAGAACCTATTTTACCAACAAATATTCCAAACTTCGTAAAAACAAGTGACTTTGAAATGATTAACTGGAACCGCAAAGCGGTGGAATTAGGTAACAATATAGTAGGAAATGAAAATAAATCAGGTGTTATTGGTGCTAATATGCCAAGCATAAATATCAACCAAAAGTGGATGTGGCATCTTTGGGGGATCGACAATCTCAAACAAACCGAACTAACGGCTGTTGGTTTTCATAGAGTGACGGGAACTGTCCATCAAATCATAACTACAGGCTGGACAATAGACCTTGGAGGAGGGAATAATGGTGCAGATGCACATACCCCTTCAAGCGTAAACATTCCAACGGCAGGGGAATGGGCGATATTACTTTATGTTAATGGGGAATTATTCGATATATTAGTCTATAACATAAATGAATGATTAACTAGGGGGAGAAGGACGTTAACGATATGTTAAGGTCCTTCTTTAGTGGGATTTTATAATTTGTGAAGAATTATTATTAAGCAACAGGGTGTGTTTAATAAGGATAATCGCTTTCCTTAATCTGCTAATTCTCAGTTTAGTAGAAGAGTAACAATTACATATTCACAGATCTAAAGTTGTCTAAAAACAAAAAATTGGATTTTCATGCCATTTTTTTCAGTTACTATGTATAATTAAAGAAAGTATTTTTGATATCGTATATTTAAGAATTGGGCATTGATATAGGGGGAAGATCGAATGATTCGAAAGTTAAATAAAGAGGACCATGAATCAGTAATGGCGCTTATTGGTCATAAGCCAGCAGAAAATTTATTTATTATTGGTGATCTTGAAGCATATGGTTATGATTCAACCTTTCAAGAAATTTGGGGGCAATTCCAAAATATGGAATTAATCGCTATTTTGCTAAGGTATGAGGAAAATTATATTCCATTCAGTGAGCAACAATATGATGTAAAAGGTTTTGCAGAAATTATCAAACGTAATCCAAATCGAATTGAAATAAGTGGATTAAAGCATTTAATTGAGCCATTACAGGGATTAATAAATAGGGATCTACGAAAACATAGCGAAACATATTATGCAAAATGTATGGGTTTAAGTTATGAGGTTGATGAAGAAAGAATACATCAAGCAAATTATTTACAGCCGTCAGAATATCATGAAAATGTAAAGTTGTTACGTTCGATACCTGAATTTTCAAAGGGGAATTTTAGTGTCGAAGAGAGAGAACGTGCTGAAAAATATAAGACCGGTAGAACGTATATTGTCCGTAATGAACAAGGGACAATGGTTGCATCAGCATCTACAACAGCGGAAAATTCCCAATCTGCAATGATTGTTGGTGTTGGAACAAGACCAGGCTTTGAACGTAGAGGTTATGCAACACTATGTATGGAAAAGCTGTGTAGCGAATTATTAGCAGAGGGGAAATCACTTTGCTTATTTTATAATAATCCCGCAGCTGGGAAAATTTATAAACGATTAGGATTTACCGACATTGGGTTGTGGACAATGATCCGTTACGAATCATTATTATCTTCTTAAAACTAAGGGAGTTAATGTAAGTTAAAGAAGGTACAAAAAAGAAATAGCTTAAAAATTGATGACAGACAGGAGTTAGTAAAGATGATAAAAGGTTTCGGAGGAATTTTTTGGAGAACTAAGAATCTTGATGTTGTGAAAAAATGGTACAGTGACGTGTTGAAGATTGATATGGAAACTTGGAATGGGGCTATGATAAAGCCCCATTCAGGAAATGAAACGATCTTTTCTTTCTTTACCGAAAATGACAATTATTTTCCAACAGATCAACAAGTGATGCTAAATTTCCAAGTACATAATCTAGACGAAACCATTGAGCATCTCGAACAGATTGGTGTACCTCTTGCAAAGGAAAAAGAGATTAGTGAATATGGAAAGTTTATTTGGATTGAAGATCCAGAAGGTCGACTGGTCGAGCTTTGGGAGAAATAAAGATTTGCGTTTGAACGGGGGCATTACTTCAAGAACTGGCTGCTAAACTGGCAGCCTTTTTCTTAATGGCTCAGTATAATGAACTGAGCGATTTCTTTTATTGATTAAATTAGCTTGTTCAATAACGCCCCCGATGTTTAAGTGCAATGCTTCACAAAACAAACATAGGCTATTTACTTGTTAATATTAACTTTTGTGTTTTGGCATCATATATTTTATAACCAATTTCAAACATATGGTCTTTTGTCACTGTCACCTCACAATAATAAGGAATTGACTTTCCATAAGCATCAAGTGCAGGAATATCTCTGAAGGTAAAAAATTCATCTGTATCGAGCATTTTAAAGTCTGCTTCAGAAGAACGACCTGATGAATTTATATCGATGACACATTTTCCACTGACGACATCATACTCCTTTAGTACAATATATTTTAGACTTGGGAGAGTAACCGCTAAAAGTAAAACACCAATTAATAACATTCCAATGCATTTAACTACATTTAATAATGAATAATCTCTATCAACATAAATAACAATAAATAAAAATACTGCGGAAATTACAAATAAAGCTCCAAGTATGAGCATTACATAAAAAAAGACCATTTTTTCACATCCTATAACAACATTGGCAAACTTCATTCAATTTAGGGTAATCTTTAATATGCTCACTTAATTTTTTATCGAGCATGCTAATATCCTTCGATTAGAAAAATAATAATGGAATAAGTACTGAGTGGTGCCTGGTAAATGCAAACAACCAAATTGCCCCTAGTTAAAGAGCACTGATTAATAATTCTAATATTTACCTGTAATTAATATGTACAAAAAGAAGCCTGCCAAAAGTAAGCCAAGACTAAAAAGTAATACTCTTTTAATCTTTACTGTTGAAAAAGAAAAAACTAGATTAACCACTAAACCAAGTAAATCTGCAACACCAAAAAAAGATAGATTCTCAATATCTTTCTTTTTTGAAAAGATTGAACTTGCCATCAATAAAATACCACTTAAAATCATTAATGAAATCACGATGATTGGAGCCAACTTATTAGACCTTGTTTTTAATTTATGGCTAACAAAATTATTATCTAAGATAAATCATATCATTCAGTTCGTAATTCTTTGTTGTTATTATGTGAAGTATTATTGAACTAACTGCCCGTTACTTTCAGAAGAAAAAATGAGCCTATAACGCTTGGATCTAAACCCAAGCGTTGATTGGTGTAGTATTCGATTGTTCTTCGGTTTGCTATTTCAACTGTTTGAATAATAGACTTACTGTTAAAGATTATCTGTATTAATTCTTGGGGTGTTTGATGCAGGATCCGCTGCTGCCCTAGCATTGTCATTATGTCGATCATTTATTTCTCTATCTAATTTATTGTTTCTTTCTATTTGTTTGGAAGTATTCTTTTTGTCAGCCACCTTATCACCTCCTAGGAATAATATGTCCAACTCTTACCTTGAAAATATATATATTGAAATAAGCTTCAATTTTTTGGATTTTTTCAAGGGAAACTATGATTGAAATAAGTATATTACTACTCACCACCATCACCATCACCATCATCAACCCCGTCTCCACTGCCATCATCATTATCATTATCGAAAAAATCGTTGATTTTGTTGATAATCGTTGTATCTTTCTGAACAAGTTCGTTTTGATGTAAAAAGTCTCCAAGGGAAAAACTTTCTAATACTTGTTCCTTGTCTTTTCGAATAAATAAAAAGATAAAAAATATTAATAACAGTAATATAATCAATATTAAT
This sequence comes from Neobacillus sp. FSL H8-0543, assembly GCF_038592905.1. GTDB lineage: Bacteria > Bacillota > Bacilli > Bacillales > Cytobacillaceae > Neobacillus. The sequence continues at coordinate 3,909,422 of NZ_CP151943.1, forward strand.
AACTTCATCAGATACCCCCCTTAAAAATACTATTCGTTGCGAGAAAAAATAGAACGCTAAAACTGTGGTCTGTCCCTCTGCATTCATAGTAATATTGTGAGGACTTATACATAAACGATTTGGTGGGATTTTCCAATAACGAGTTTAAGATAATTTGTAATTAAGTATATAAAATGTTAAATTTACCCTTTATAATTTATGTAGAAAGTTAATATTTTATTGGGGGTAGGGATATGTTTGTGTTTGGAAGTTTAATTATTTTAATAATTTCTATTTTAGTTATCCATAGGTTAGGAATAAAAAACCCTTTTTCAAAAGGAATTAGTATTGCTATTGCATTATCTATTTTAGCGACAATTAGTCTTGCGCAAAACTATACACAAAGCCTAATTCCTGAAGCCAATGATGGAATTGGTATTTCTAATAAAATGGCGTATTGGATTATCGGGGAAGACGGTTGGTCTCAAGAAATGTTTAAAAATATGTTTGAACAGTCAGTATATATTTCTTTACTTTTAATTGCTGCTTATCCAATTGTTCTAATAATTGAATCAAAATTCGACAGGAAAGCTGCATAAAACAAACATCTTTCTCTTTTAGAGAGTTAATAATTCTTCTTTTGAAATAATACGCCATCCATTTGCTACAAGTTTGTCTATATAGTCATTGATACTAATTTCCTCTAATTCCATTGCAAGTGGATGCAGAGATACATAGCATTCATTAGTCTCATAATTTATGGTAACTTTTACAACCTCATAACCATTATGAAAACTTGAGTCAAATCCAGGATCATCAATGATATCTCCTTTAACAGGGCGAATCGTTGATTCAAATGTTTTCATTACTATTTCAGTTCTATAATTTTCTTTTTGTTCTTTTGTAGAGGTTAGAAAAATGATCATTTTGATTTTCATTACTTTATCTCCTTTAACCATGAATTTATTAAGTGTAGTATAACATTTTTATATTCTCGGTTATTATTCAACTTTTTCGCTAGCTAGTACATTTGCCAGAAACACTGTTGGAACGATTTATCTTGAAAGAATTATGGTGAAGGAGTTTTATTCAATGCAAAATATAAGAAACTTACTCGAAACGAAGGAACGGTGAAAGTATAGAATTATATACTTGTTAATTACAGAGGAATCTATTCCAAATTTCCTATCAAAAAAGTAATATTGATTGAATTCCAAGTTATTAGCTGCCAATTTGGTGATTTTTTATTGAGAATTCAATTACGGTAGCCAATAGCCTCGATTGTGCTAGATAACCTTCCTATATCGAACCAATATTAATCCCAGGACCAAATGTGATTTGAGTTGAGAAATGAGAGGTAATAAACTTGCGAATGAGTCACTGATTTGCTCTGTTATTTCCTGTTTTGCACCCCACAAGTGAACCCTCATGTTTAACCATGGTTGGTTGGCCTTTTTAGAAAACAGAATTTCCTCCACTCAAGGAACGAAGGAGCTACTCTTTCGTTTTTTTGTTTTCATAACATATATTCTCACTTGGAATAGCATATTAAAAACAACCAAAAGTTACAAAAATAGAAATAATTGGTTGTTTTATAATTATCTTTAAACGAAATTAATAAAATTTACAAAACCTTTACAAAAGAATCACGGAAACTTTACATAGAGCGTTTATTCTTTATAGGGCGAACGGAAAGATCAAACGATCATTTTGGAGGTTTAAAAATATGACGTTAAAAAGAAGGACAATGCTAGGATTATCGTTACTATTCTTAATTGCCATTTTATCAGCATGTGGAAATAGTAATAATGAAGGTGTTGAAGCATCAAATGGAGATTCAGCTACCGTTTCTGTTTCGGGATCCACCTCCGTAGGACCATTAGCTGAAAAGATTGCAGAAAAGTTTAAAGACACAAGCAATGTAAAAGTTGAAATAAATCAAATTGGATCTTCTGCAGGAATAACCAACGCCATAAGCGGAGTATCAGAAATCGGAATGTCCTCTCGTGATTTGAAAGAGGAAGAAAAAGCAAGTGGGCTAGTTGAGACTATTATTGCGTATGATGGAATTGTTGTCGTGACACACCCTAGCAACAAAGTGAAAAACCTAACGATGGATCAAGTGAAGTCCGTTTTTACTGGTGAGGTTACCAATTGGAAAGAGCTGGGTGGCGATGACCTGGAAATCGTCGTTGTTTCCAGAGAAGATGGCTCTGGATCACGAGATGCGTTTCAAGAAATAGTAGGGTATTCTTCGGGTGAATTAGTAAGAAGTTCAATCATTGCGAGTGGGAACGGAAATATTAAAACGACGGTCGCAACGAATAAACACGCGGTAGGTTTTATATCATTTGAATATATTGATTCCTCTATATCAACTGTTGACATAAATGGAATGGAGGCTACAGCGGAGAATGTTTTGCAGCAAAAATATAGCCTTTCACGTCCATTTTTATTTGTACACAAAGAGGGCCAACTTTCCGATGCTGGAAAGCAGTTTATCGACTATATTTTGAGCCCTGATGGACAAGAAATTGTTGCTGAAACAGGAGCCATACCAATTAAATAATAGTGCAAAAAGCGAAAAAGAGATGCATGGAGGAATGTGTATGCCACGGCAGCCTATGGAGAGAGAGAATTCAAATCAGAGAAAGTACTTGTTAGAGAAGCTGTCATCTAGATTATTTCTGTTTTGTGCGCTTCTTTCTGTTATCAGTTTATTATTAATCGTTGGATTTGTATTTTATAAGGGAGCACTCCCGTTTGTAGTAGATGGCTATAGCTTTTTTGACTTTCTTTTTGGAGTCGATTGGGTTCCTAGTGAAGATAAATTTGGAATATTGCCAATGATTGTCGCATCCATTTATGCAACAATTGGCGCATTGGTGATTGGTGTGCCGATTGGCTTATTTACAGCTATCTTCTTAGCTGAAATTGCACCAAAAAAAGTAGCAAGATTGATTTCTCCAGCAGTACAGCTGTTGGCGGGGATTCCCTCCGTTTTATATGGTGTATTTGGACTGGCACTTATCGTCCCTTTTTTACAAAATCAATTAAACCTTGCAAAAGGACAAAGCTTGATTGCTGTTATCCTTGTTTTAGCTATCATGATGCTTCCAACTATTGTGACCGTTGCTGAAACAGCTATACGTGCCGTCCCAAAAACATACCGTGAAGGCTCATTGGCACTAGGTGCATCTGAAATCGAGACCATCTTTAAGGTTGTTGTCCCAGCTGCTAAGTCAGGGATCATGGCAGCTATCGTTTTAGGCTTAGGCAGAGCGATCGGTGAAACGATGGCTGTTATTTTAGTAGCTGGTAATAGTCTTATACTGCCAACAAGCCTTACAGATAGTGTCCGTCCGTTAACGACTAATATTGCATTAGAGATGGGTTATGCATTTGGTACACACCAGGATATGTTGTTTGCAACTGGAATTGTTTTATTCTCGTTTATTTTAATCTTAAATTTTGTTTTAGCAAAAATCAGTGGGAAGGGTGGTAAGTAAGTTGAGAAAGCTTAAAAATAATTTGTTCCGTGGATTTCTTTGGGGATCTGCTTTCTTGACAGTAGCCATACTTGTCATGATTGTTGGCTATATCTTTATGAAGGGTTATCGTTTGATCGATTTTAATTTTATTTTTGGAGACTATTCACCTACTGGCGGTGGTGGAATTTGGCCGATGGTTATCACGACTCTTTATACGATTGTCATCTCATTAGTCATCGCAACTCCAATTGGGATTTTTGCAGCTGTCTATTTGCAGGAGTATGCAAAACAAGGTCGCTTGGTAAATATCATTCGTTTTGCAACGGAAAGCTTAACAGGGATTCCGTCGATTATTTATGGATTATTTGGGGCAGTATTCTTTGTAACAACCTTAAAAATGGGTATGTCAATCATAGCTGCTTCCTTAACCTTAACCATCATCGTATTACCTGTCATTATCCGAACAACAGAAGAATCGCTAAAAACAGTTCCCCACTCCTATCGGGAGGGGTCACTAGCATTGGGAACAACAAAGCTGCAAACTTTATACAAGGTCATTTTACCAAGTGCCATGCCTGGTATCTTATCTGGAATTATCCTCTCGATTGGAAGAATTGTGGGTGAGTCCGCTGCAATTTTTTTAACCGCTGGAACAGTTGCTGCTATGCCTTCAAGTATCTTCTCGTCGGCACGAACATTAACGGTTCATTCCTTTTTAGTTACACAGGAGTCAGGTGATATTGAATTAGCTTCGGCTGTTGGAATTGTCTTAATCGTGATTATTCTAGTGTTGAATCTATCGGCAACGTTTATCTCGAAGAAATTAAATAAAGCTGATTACTAAAATGAGGTGTTGACATGAGCGCAGGGATTAAAGTAAGGATGAATGATTCAACGATGTTGAAGCAAACAAATAAAGAAGTTAAGATCAATGTTCGGAATCTTGATTTGTTTTATGGGGAAAAACAGGCACTTCACTCTATTTCACTTGATATACATGAAAATGAGGTAACAGCGCTAATTGGCCCTTCTGGATGTGGTAAATCCACTTTCTTACGTACATTAAACCGGATGAATGATTTGATTGATGGCGTAAAAATTACTGGCAATATTAAGATTGATCATGAGGATATCTACAAAACCACTGATGTGATAAAATTAAGAACCAAAGTTGGGATGGTTTTTCAAAAGGCAAATCTTTTCCCTATGAGTATTTATGATAATGTAGCATATGGACCAAGGATGCAAGGAATAAACAATAAAAAAGAGCTAAATGAAATTGTTGAAAGTAGCTTACGTGGTGCGGCAATCTGGGATGAAGTCAAGGATCGTCTGAAAACATCGGCGCTTGGGCTATCTGGCGGTCAGCAGCAACGTGTGTGTATCGCACGTGCCATCGCAATGAAACCAGATATTATTCTAATGGATGAGCCTACTTCTGCATTGGACCCTATCTCTACTTTAAAAGTGGAAGAACTGATTGCAAACATGAAGAAGGATTATACCATTGTCATTGTTACCCATAATATGCAGCAAGCAGCAAGAATCTCAGATAAAACAGCATTTTTCCTAAGTGGGGAAGTTGTCGAATATGATGAAACAAATAAAATCTTTTCAATGCCAAGTGATCAGAGAACGGAAGATTATATTACTGGCAGGTTCGGTTAATTTAGGAGGGGAATATATGGTCGTTCGTGAAAACTTTGATAATAATTTACAGGAACTACAAGTAAAAATGAAAACAATGTCCGACTTGGCTATTTCATCACTTGAAAAGGCATTTGAAGCCTTTAAAACAAGAGATATAGAATTAGCATTAAAAGTGATTGAAGAAGATGAGGTCGTGGATGATCTTGAAATCGAAATTAATCATTTTATTATATGGCTTTTGGCGAAGGAGCAACCTGTCGCTACAGACTTACGCAGAATCATCGGATCTTTAAAAATCAGTTCGGAAATTGAGCGAATTGCAGATTTCGGAGTTAATATTGCAAAATCGACTATCAAAATCGGGAATTCCGATTCATTCGTGAATATCACGAATCTTGAGAAAATGAAGGATATCTCAATTACGATGCTTCAAAAGGGATTACATTCTTTTTTAAATGGGGATATCAAGCTTGCCAAAGAAGTTGGCCAATTGGATGACGAGGTTGATAAAAATAGCCGCGAGGCCTATAAAACAATCACGAGTTATTTAAAAGAGCACCCCGAGGAAACAGACCAATTGGTACAATTAATATTGATTAATCGCTATCTTGAACGAACAGCTGACCATATTACAAATATTGCAGAAAGTGCAGCTTATTTAATAAAAGGTCAAATGTATGATTTGAATACGTAATATGGTAATAATCCCTCTAAAGTGGACAGGTGAAAAATTTAACTTGTCTATCTTAGGGGGATTTTTTGTGTTTAGAAGGTGCTTGTCACTTAACTAAGAGGAGTTCAAAGTGACCGAACTCCGGAAAAGGCAGGCGGAGCGGTAACTAAGAGGAGTTCAAAGTGACCGAACTCAGGCGACAGAAGCGAAAGCGGTAACTAAGAGGGGTTCATAATGACCGAACTCCGGTGACAGAAGCGAAAGCGGTAACTAAGAGGAGTTTATAGTGACCGAACTCCGGAAAAGGCAGGTGGAGCGGTAACTAAGAGGGGTTCATAGTGACCGAACTCCGGCGACAGAAGCGAAAGCGGTAACTAAGAGGGGTTTATAGTGACCGAACTCCGGTGACAGAAGCGAAAGCGGTAACTAAGAGGGGTTCAAAGTGACCGAACTCCGGCGACAGAAGCGAAAGCGGTAACTAAGAGGGGTTCAAAGTGACCGAACTCTGGTGACAGAAGCGAAAGCGGTAACTAAGAGGGGTTTATAGTGACCGAACTCCGGAAAAGGCAGGCGGAGCGGTAACTAAGAGGAGTTTATAGTGACCGAACTCCGGAAAAGGCAGGTGGAGCGGTAACTAAGAGGGGTTCAAAGTGACCGAACTCTGGTGACAGAAGCGAAAGCGGTAACTAAGAGGAGTTTATAGTGACCGAACTCAGGCGACAGAAGCGAAAGCGGTAACTAAGAGGGGTTCAAAGTGACCGAACTCCGGAAAAGGCAGGCGGAGCGGTAACTAAGAGGAGTTCAAAGTGACCGAACTCCGGTGACAGAAGCGAAAGCGGTAACTAAGAGGGGTTTATAGTGTCCGAAGGAAGAATAGCAATTTTTCAAGAGACGAAAAAGGTAAATAGTATACAGAAAACTATTGAGGTGATAGAATATTAATTGAATATTCAATTAATGAAAAATGGTTTAGAAGGAGTCGAGCTGAGTATGGAAAAAGTGAGTGTAGAGAGCAGAGGGTATTTTGGTGAATTTGGGGGAAGTTTTATCCCTGATGAGCTTCAAAAGGTAATGAACGAATTGGAAGAACAATTCTTAAGGTACAAGGACGATCCTGAATTCATTGATGAATTCAAATACTATCTCAAAGAATATGTCGGTCGTGAAAATCCACTAACCTTTGCTGCAAATTTAACAAAGCAACTTGGCGGTGCGAAGATCTATTTAAAAAGAGAAGATTTAAATCATACCGGCGCACATAAAATAAATAATGCGATTGGACAAATTTTATTGGCAAAGCGAATGGGCATCACCCGTATTATCGCGGAAACAGGCGCAGGTCAGCATGGTGTTGCTACGGCTACTGCCTGTGCGATGTTCGGGATGGAATGTATTATTTATATGGGGAAGCTTGATACCGAACGTCAGGCTCTTAACGTTTTTAGAATGGAATTGTTAGGGGCAAAGGTCATTCCTGTGGAAAAAGGCCAAGGAAGATTGAAGGATGCTGTCGATGAAGCATTGGGTGATTTGGTTCAAAACTATCAAAATACCTTCTATTTATTAGGTTCAGCTGTCGGTCCTCACCCTTATCCAACTATGGTTAAACACTTTCAAGCAATTATTAGTGAAGAGTCCAAGCGTCAGATTCTTGAAAAAGAAGGAAAGCTACCAACTGCCGTCATTGCCTGTACAGGTGGAGGAAGTAATGCCATCGGAGCGTTTGCACATTATATTGAGGAGAAAAATGTTCGCTTGATTGGTGTTGAACCGAAAGAAGCGGCCACCTTAACAGAAGGAGTTCCAGCCGTCATCCATGGCTTTAAATGTTTAACACTACTCGATGGAAAGGGAGAACCGCAGCCAACCTATTCAATCGCTGCTGGCTTAGATTACCCAGGGGTCGGTCCAGAGCATAGCTACCTGAAAACCAGTGGAAGAGCTGAGTATGTAACCGTAACTGGACAAGAGGCGTTAGAAGCATTTCAAGTACTGAGTAAAACAGAAGGTATTATTCCCGCCCTGGAAAGTTCGCATGCGGTTGCCTATGCTTTGAAACTTGCAAAGGAATTACCGCAAGATGATGTGTTGATGGTTAACCTATCAGGTCGTGGTGATAAAGATGTAGAGCAAGTGTTTAATATGTTGAAATAACGGATAAATGGTTCGAAGGATGAGTCGACAAAGACTCGTCCTTTTATTAATTAAATAAAATATTTTCTAATGTCTGTTCATGATCTTTATCTAAAGTACCATACCCTTCTTTTTCATTGTTGCTAATAATTGTTGCCTTACCTTTACTTTGATTGAACCAAATCTGGTATTCAAATAATCTTTCAGGCATATTCTTGTCATACATAAAAAATAAGGTTGCCTTTACATCTTCTTTTCTAGCCATTTTGGGTTCTACATTAGTTTTCCAACTAATTTGTTTAAATGTTTTTCTTAACAAATCTATCGTTTTCTCATCAGTAATCATTAGAGATTCTTCATATGTTTCGTCTGACTTAACCACTTCAACATCTACTCTGTTAAGTTGATTAAAATTAAATTCATTCGGAGCTTTTTTTGTACAGCCTATTATTAAGGCAGCGAAAATCATACTGATGATAAGGTAAATCTTCGTTTTATTTGGCAAAAAATCAACTCCAATTATCTAATTCATTATTTAATTATACAACACTTCCAATCAAATCCTTATCCTCCACAAAGAACTATTTGTTTAACCTATAAAAGACATGCTCATAAATGGGTAACTAACGTATCTTGTTGATAACCACCTATTTAGGAGTGATGTGTTTTGTACTACTATAATAGTCCGTATTTGAACCACTTTGTTAACGATTATAACTATGGTACGCAATATCTATATCCAACCAATGGCAGTCCAAACTGGAATAGAAATAATCGTTCTGTAACTAGGGTTAAATCTTATTCCAAAGAGGAAGCAGCAGCAATCGCTTTACTTTTAGGCATTGATTTTAATAAAAGCAAGTTTAATTTAGATGAGTTTTGGATGGGAGTAAATACAGAGCTTGAACATGGAAAAATATCCAGCCAAACGAATGTTACAGGCGATGACCCTATTATTACGGGGAAAATTGCACTGGCCCATCTTAATGAATTTCCTGATTATTACAAAAGATTAAAGGTACTTGAGGAAGAAGCAAAAGCCTATTGGAACAAATGATTTAAATGAATAGCTTAAGCGCAAGTTTGCAAAAAATTGCACATAACGGGGTGTAATAGCATGTTAAAGCAACGGACCAGAGAGAGTGCTTTTTAGAATGGGCTGGCGGATATTTCATCATATAGGTGGAGTGCCAAAAGCATTTCGATTAGATAATAGAATAGGTGAAATTGTCACTCTTGATAGGCATCATGAAATGAATATCAAGTCGGGCAAGGGGTCAACAAAGAAATTTAACCACACCAGCAAAGCCATACACCTATTGAACAACGGAGCTCTCATTGATATTATTCAATTTTAACTAGGCCACGAAAAAGCGAGACCACAAGGATTTATGCTCAGTTAAGTGTTAGCCGTAGAAGAGAATTTATAGATCTATTTTAAAAATGTAGTGAAAAAGGGCTTCCTTTTTCACCATTGCACCCTTGGGCTTAAAGTACAAAGCTTCACAAAGATTCATTTGGAGACCTTACTGTTTCGTTTGAACTAATAATATAATTTTATCTTTTTTCAAATTATAATTTGTTCAACCCTTTGACCAATTCTGCATGCTGATAGTTAAGGCTCCATAAAAAGGTATGCACTTTGTAGCAATGTATAGGGCGACAACAATAGGTGGGATTATTTTAATAATTTCGTTTTTCATGAAGAAATTATTGTACTAAATCCTTGCTATAATTGTATTTGGTATTGGTTTACCCTTTGTATATTTTAGATATGTACAACAAACTCCTGGTGGATATGGGATTTGAAAGTTCTGCGGTATTTTTTGTAAATAACAAGAACGCTGCTTTACTAATGTGAACTGTAGCCAAATTCCAGTTTAATTTAGGAGTTTGGCTTTTAAAAATGTCTTTTGAAAAAACTTTCAAAATAACTGTAACATTATTTTAGGTTAAACGTGTTAGTAGAGAGATAAGTAAAGAGGGGGGTAAAATGCGGAATCAATCAATACAATTAGAAGATTTGTATAAGCAGTATGCTAGGCCTCTTTATCTTTATCTACTAAAGTTATGTGGTTCAATACCTTTGGCAGAGGATTTAACCCAAGAAACATTTGTTCGCGCAACCATTCATTTACATACATATGAAGGAGAGGAGGCTCGTGCTTGGCTTTTTAAGGTGGCTCGTAACACGTATTTAGATGAATGGAGAAAGCATAAGCGAAGACGTACAATCCCGCTTTTATCGATATTTTCATCAAAAGTTGAAATGATTAGTCCATATGGGGTCCCGGAAGAGTCCCTATTAACGGAAGAGTTGAATCAACAACTTGAAGGTTTATTAAAATTTTTGCCGGAACAATATCGTTCCATTATTTATTTGCGAGAATATGAGCAATTTAGTTATAAAGAAATAATGAATGCATTACAAATGACAGAAGAACAAGTAAAAGTGACACTTTATCGGGCGAGGAGGCGTTTAGCAACTCTTGCTGAAAAGAAGGGGTGGCAGTATGACAGAATGGAATAAAGATTTAGAAAAGCGCATTTTAAAAAATTCCCGATTTACATTGACATTTCGAATAATACGTATATTACTCCTTGTGTTTTTAATTTTTGCTGGCTATAAGATAACGGCTAATATTATTGCAGACAAGCTTAATGTAGGAAAAGAAAATGCATATTTCTCAAAACTTGCATTAGAGTGGACTATCCCTAATGTGCGAGGAGACGCTGAATTAAAAGAAGAAAGTATTTCGTTATTCGGTACGAAAAGGTTGTCATATAACTTAATTAAAATGGTCGGACATGATGATATTGTCATAGGTAAAGCAACAGTGACTAAGAGACTTTTAAATAGTCAATCACATATTACTTATTCACTTCCTGGTCGAGAATCAATAAATGAGTTCTCTTTTTCATTTCCTGAGGATCCACGTACCGAAAAAAAGTTAGAGGCTAATACGTGGCCAAATGTATGGGAAACATTAGAGAAGCTGCCAGAAGGAACAGTTGGAGAGATGGCCTTTTCCACAACTAGTTTTATGGAGTCATCACAGTTAATTGATTCCTTGAAAAAATACAATATTGACATTTTATGGATGCCTCTATATACAGGTGAATTTGTAGATTATGATCCATCTGGATGGAGTGGTGACGACAATATAATCATGGTTTCCGAAATAATTGGTCTAACGGGCGGTAAAGAGCATGATGAAAATTATTATGAGTCGATGCTCATTAATCGATTAGATGAAAAAAGTGTAATCGAAAGCGAGAAATTAATGTTAAAAAATATGGAAGAGTTATTAAAAAAGTCCGAAAGCTATTATGAACAATTTTTAGGTCTAGGGAATTTAGAACAAAAATATCAATATTTAAATGAGGAAGGATTTATTGTATATGGAGCGGTTGTAACAGGTCCTACAAAAGAATTATTAAAACTTAAGGATGTATCATTTATTCAAGGGGAGCAATTAGGTGAAGTAGAACTGTGGAACTGGCAGTTAGAAAATTTAGAGTAAATGTTTAATATCTAATTTAACCTGGCAGTTTTTTTATCATTTTAGGAAATTCATTTGAACAATTAGAGGCTTAGATTCCATTAAGTGAAGGCTTCGAAAACCCATCTTACTAAGCAAAAAGTAATTAAGTAATTGTAAATTAAATCATCTAACAGAAGCTCTGGTGTTTCTGCTAACTTAGTGTGTTAGTAGAAGAAGCATAAAAATAAATAGCTCAGTATAAAATGAACTTAGCTTGACAAATGTCGAGGTCCCATTAGCCCGAAAAAAGAAAAAAGGGTCTCTTCGGTCAAATGGCCTCGTCACTTTGCTCCTGCGGGGTCTCCTGTTGAGCTAAATATTTTAGATAAGGTAGACTGTTCAACTTAGATATGATACTATTTCGTCGCTTTTCTTCCTGCAAACAAGGTTGCAAGGGAAGATTCATTGAATCCTTTAACGATCAGCCATACGGCTAAAATCATTTCATTAGCTGCGACAGGTATCGCTAAAAGAGCTCCCCATACAGAAATTTGCGGAAAATCGCCGAACATTACTAACAAGGCACAGATAAAAATAAGAGTTGCCCCTGTCATACCCAAGATTGATATAAACCTATATACTTTCTTAAAATTGGAAACATGGTAGTAGCAGTTCCAATAGCTGTTACGACAAGAAGTAACTCCATCACCACTGCCAGTATTACCTGCTTGTCATGTTCGGCACCATTAATTAAGTAATTTGGACCATTTAGGATTGGCTTTTTCAAAATAAGCCCCATTACCGCCGTAACAGCTGCAGCGATAAACAGTACGCCCACAATTTTTTCTGCTTTTTTATTTGAATTCATTTTTTAACTCCCCTTTTAATAAATTCATAAACTCCTAGATCTTACAGATTTGTGCGGTCTCCGTAAAAGAATACCTCTTCCAAAGCTAAATTAAAGGCGTGAGCAATTCGAAAAGCAAGTTCTAGAGATGGGGAGTAGTTTCCCTTTTCGAGAGCCACGATGGTTTGTCTGGTTACGCCCACCTTGTCAGCTAATTGCTGCTGAGTCATTTCATCATGGTTGAATCGTAATTTGCGGATGTGATTGCCGACAGGAGTTTTACCCATTTTAGACTCCTTTCCTATAGTGATAAAGTTTCGTAATGGAGCCGGTCACATCGGAAATAAATCCTGAAATGATCAAGATAATGAACATCAATTGTGATGGCTGAAAGATGAGCAACGATCCCATTGCTACAAGGAAGCCAATGATAAAAACAAAGAATGAATTTCGGTTCGCTTTCAATTCAATTAACTTATCCAGTTCATCCGCAAAGGCTGGTTCCTTTTCTCTGGTCGTCAGTCTAAAGACGATGTTAAAAATAATGCTGATAATGATGTGTACAATGATTGAAACCAAAGTCAAGATGAGGACGAAAGAACCCCAATAGCGAAAGGTTTCGATCGACTCCAGCCCTCCTGCTGGGTACCGAGGATACATGTATAAGCAATAAGACGCGAAAATGAGTATGACGCTGATTAACGAGACGATGCTTTTCTTTTCTTGATAAGTCATGGTTTTCACCCCCTGTATATTCACCTTTACATCATGCATAGTATTATATGCATGATGTAAAACAAAGTTGACATTGAGTCAAATATAATTTACACAAAACAGGCTGGACAACCCCGTTGTTAAAATTCATAAAGCAATCCTTTGATATTAATCGAACATTACATGAACAAGCTTGAAAATGAAGAAAAAACATGAGATGGTGAAGGATATACTTGTATTTAAAATACTTCAACTAGGAGTAAGAAAATGATAAAGAAAAGGATCCGCCATATTCAGCGCTACCGTGATATCGTATATGCCTTTACCCGCTATGGTTTTGGGTTTGTTATGAAAGAATTAGGACTTCTTGATCTCCTTAAATTACCTAAAAGGGACCTTGAGGGAGCTAATGAACAACTGCAACGCAGAACGACCGGTGAACGTATAAGAATGTTTTTGGAGGACCTTGGTCCAACCTTTGTAAAAATTGGCCAGATTGCCAGCACCAGACCAGATATTATTCCGGCTGATATCATTCTTGAACTAGAAAAACTCCAAGATCGCGTATCCCTTTTTCCATTTGAAGAAGTAAAGAAAATTATCGAGGAAGAATTTGCAGAACCATTGGAAGTTTCATTTGCTGAATTTCAGGAAGTCCCGTTGGCTGCTGCGTCGATTGGACAAGTTCATTATGCCGTTTTACAAACGGGTGAGAAAGTTGCCGTAAAAGTCCAACGACCGTATATAAAAAAGGTAATTGAAACAGACTTAGAAATTCTTCAGGATTTAGCGAGATTAGCGGAATCCCGGCTAGACTGGGGAGCAAGATATCCCATTCGTGATATTGTAGAAGAATTAGCTCGGTCTATTCGTGAAGAATTGGATTATGAGAATGAGGGCAGAAACGCTGATAGGATTGCAAATCAGTTTAAAAACGATCCCACTATTCTTATTCCAAAAGTATATTGGGAATACACAACATCGAAGGTATTGACAATGGAATATTATGAAGGAACGAAATTAAACGAAGTGGATAAGCTTGATGAACAAGGATTTGACAGCAAAGTTATTGCTGAAAGGATTGTCAATGCCATTTTTCAGCAAATTTTACTAGATGGCTTCTTTCATGGTGACCCTCATCCTGGTAATATCTTAGCCCTACCGGGAGAAGTAATTGTTTTTATGGATTTTGGAATGGTCGGTCGCTTAACGTCAGAAATGAAGAATCACATCGCATCCTTTGTAATTGCATTAATGCGTCAAAATACCGTTGAGGTAGTAAAAGCAATAACGAATATGGGATTGGTACCAGATGATGTGAATGTTACCCAGCTTCGATCGGATGTGGATAAGCTTCGCGAAAAGTACATAGATGTTCCCTTTAGTCAGATGAGTGTGGGGACAGCAGTAAATGAACTGTTTTCTGTTGCTTATCGGCATAACATTCAGTTGCCAACAGATTTAACGATATTAGGAAAATCGTTACTTACTTTAGAGGGAACCGTGGAAAAGCTTAATCAAGAAATAAGTATCATTGCCGTTGCTGAACCATTTGGAAGGCAACTATTAATGGAACGCCTAAATCCTAAAAATGTGGCGGGAAAGGCATGGAGCAATTTTACTGAATATGGAGATATTCTTCAGGAATTTCCAAAAACGGTGAAAGACCTTACATCGATTATGAAAAAGGGAAAGATGCAAATTGAGATCACTACACCTGAACTTGATAATCTCTTACAAAAACTAAATCGAATTAGCAACAGGCTATCTTTTAGTATCGTGTTACTAGCGTTTAGTATCATTATGGTAGGAGTAATCATCGGCGCTTCATTGTCGGGTCAAACCTCTCCGTTGCTATCGAATATCCCAGCGATCGAAATTGGTTTCGGTATATCTACTATCATGTTTGTTTGGCTGCTCTATTCAATTTTTAAATCGGGGCGTTTTTAAAAATAATTGCTTTAGAGATAGGAAGTGTTTTTAATGGTTGAAGAAAATCTAACAGGCAAACGAATCATTGTTACCGGTGCAAATAGCGGAATAGGTTTTGAGGCGGCCAAAGCTTTAGGTAAAAGAGGTGCTGAAGTTATTTTAGCTGTCCGTAACGAACAAAA
Organism: Neobacillus sp. FSL H8-0543; assembly: GCF_038592905.1. Classification (GTDB taxonomy): domain Bacteria; phylum Bacillota; class Bacilli; order Bacillales; family Cytobacillaceae; genus Neobacillus. Next base: position 3,924,508 of record NZ_CP151943.1, read on the forward strand.
AGGGCAGCAGGCAAAAGAGGCGATTCTTAAAGTAAATCCCCAAGCGACAGTAAGGGTGATGATTCTCGATTTAGCAGATTTGGCGAGTATTAGAGAATTTGCAGGGAACTTCAGCAATCGCTATCAATCTTTAGATATATTAATTAATAATGCGGGTGTGATGGTACCACCTTATCAGCAAACAAAAGATGGCTTTGAAATGCAATTTGGCAGTAACCATTTAGGACACTTTGCCTTAACAGGGTTATTGCTGCCACTGTTAAAGAAAACGGAAGGGTCACGTGTCGTTTCCCTCAGCAGCATTGCTCATAGAGGAGGTTCTATTTACTTTAATAATCTCGATGGTTCGAAAGGATATAAACCAATGAAGTTTTATCGCCAAAGTAAGCTGGCCACATTATTGTTTGCTAAGGAGTTGGACAGGAGACTGAAACAGCATGGAATCACTACAATCAGCCTGGCCTGCCACCCAGGTATTTCAACCACCAATCTATTTAAATTGGGCAAACGCGATGCTCCTGAATTTATGAAGAAGTTTTCGACCTTGTTTTTCCAACCTGCTGACAAGGGAGCACTGCCAACCATTTATGCAGCGGCAGAAAAGAGTTTAACAGGCGGAGAATACATTGGTCCAGACGGTAGAGGAAACCGAAAAGGATTACCGACTCTTGAGACCCCTGCCCCAGGGGTTTATAATCCAAATACGATGAATAAACTGTGGGAAGTATCAGAGAAATTAACCCGCGTAACCTATGATTTTTCTTGATACTCGCACTAGAAAACTCTTAAGCTCTGCTTGAGAGTTTTTTATTATTTCTATGGGGTGATTTTTTCATAGTCAGAAGAATATATTTAATAATACATTAGGGTTTTATTTCGAATAAAAGGGGTCACCGATGTATAGGACAAGACTTGGATTTTACCAGAATTACAGTAGGTCAAGCGGGGCCTTCCTTATAAAAAATACAGTTTTTACATTTTTGGGTGCGTCTCTGGTCGCTATTTCTTTACAATTATTTTTGGTGAAAAATTTTGTAATTGATGGCGGGATTGTGGGGATAAGTATAATTCTTTCTCATATTACCAATCTTGAAGTCGGTTTGCTTCTTTTGCTATTAAACTTTCCTTTTTTATGTATTGGCTATTTTTATTTGGGGAAGAGATTTTTAACCTTAAGTCTTTTCGCTATTTTTGTTCTATCAATAGGATCCCACCTTCTTGAACCTTATCCGGCTATAACAAATATTCCTTACTTAGTAATAATCTTTGGCGGATTAACACTGGGAATGGGTGTAGGCATTATTATTCGCTTTGGCGGCTGTTTAGATGGCACCGAGGTTTTGGCCATTTTGTTTAGCAAACGGTCAACTTTTACAGTGGGGCAATATATATTGTTGTTTAACTTCTTCATATTTGGTAGTGCGATATTTATTTTTGGATTTAAGGAAGCCGTTTACTCGTTGATAACCTTTTTTGTAGCTTATAAAACGATTGATTTTTCAATGAAAATTGATATATAAAGAAAACTCTAAACAAAGGATTGCTTGGCTAATTCTGTTGTTTAGAGTTTTCTTTGTATCAAAGTTAGTTTGGAAGTTTGTCAAAAAAAAGTCACAACTGACTGTTAATTTTGTGTGAACAGTCGGTTAGATTCTGCCAATAATCGACACTGTTCTAGGTTGATTTTTTCAATTAAATGAATTGCAATATATTATCTTATTGTTTTTCATTAAAAACACTGGATAAATGCAGAAAGCTGTCGAGAATCGCTCGTTTACAATTTCCTCGTAAATTACAATAATTTAAATTGTATTAATGAAGATTATTAAGGAGGAGTCTATTTATGAATTATCAGCAAAAGCCATGGTTGAAATGGTATGACACGCGTGTGGATGAACATGTAAGTGTAAAGCATGCGTCATTGTATGACTTTTTAGAAAGTGCCGTCATCCGTTTTGGCGAAAAACCGGCATTCACTTTTTACGGGAAGATTTTCAGTTTCAATGAAACAAAGGTGATTGTCGATCGGCTCGCATCTACACTACATAGAGAAGGATTTAAAAAGGGCGATCGGGTGGCAATTATGCTCCCAAATTCCCCGCATTATATTTTCACTTTATTTGCCATCTTCCGCTTAGGAGGAATTGCAGTTCAAGTGAATCCAATGTATGTGGAAAGAGAAATAGAATACGTTTTGGAAGACTCAGGGGCTAAGTACATGTTTGCTTTGGATGCATTTTATCCAAAGGTGAAAAAAGTTCAATCAAATACATCCTTAAAAAAGGTAATGGTTGTCAGTTTTGGTGGGGAGAGAACGGAGCTTGCTGAGGGTGATTGTTATTTTGAAGAAGCACTTAATGGAGATATTCTTACCCCGGAAGTAGAGATCGACCCGCATGAAGATTTAGCTGTCTTACAATATACAGGTGGAACCACGGGTGTCCCTAAAGGTGTAATGCTTACACACTACAATCTCTTAGCTAATTTTAATCAGGTCTGTGATTTTGTTTATAGCACATGTGATAATGTCCCTGACTCCTTTAAAATGATAACCGTTTTGCCGATGTTCCATGTTTACGGTCTTTCAAGTGTGGCTCTTTGTGGAATTCGAGAAGGGGCGAATCAGATTGTCCTGCCGCGGTTTGATGCAAAGGAAGTAATGGAAATGGTTAAGCGGGAAAAGCCATTTCTCTTTGCAGGAGTTCCAACCATGTATTTTGCTTTAAATAGCCAACCTGAACAATTAAAGGATTGTGGTTTTGATGAAATCTACTATACAGGAAGCGGCGGAGCACCATTACCTGTAGAGCAAGCGAAAGCCTTTGAAGAAATCACTGGAACGATCCTCAGGGATGGGTACGGTCTTTCGGAGGCAGCGCCGACGGTAGCATTTAATCCACCGTTCCTGCCTAGGAAATATGGAAGTATTGGAATTCCAGTACCAAGCACGGTGATAAGAATTGTTCGAGAGACGGAAAATGGAGAATATGTCGACGTACCTGTTGGAGAATCTGGTGAATTGATCGTCAAGGGTCCTCAGGTAATGAAGGGATATTGGAACCGTCCAAAAGATACGGAAGAAGTATTAAAGGATGGCTGGCTGTTTACCGCGGACATAGCAAAAATGGATGAAGACGGCTATTTTTATATTCTTGACCGCAAGAAGGATATGATTATTGCGAGCGGATTCAATGTTTATCCGAGCGAGGTTGAAGGAGTTCTCTATAAATTAGAAGAAGTCGAAGAAGCAATTGTCATTGGTGTGCCGGACGAGTATCGCGGTGAAACGGTAAAGGCTTTTATAAAACTCAGAGAAGGCTATACTCTTTCAGAAGATGAGATTATCCGTTTTGCTAAGGAGAACCTAGCTCCATATAAAGCTCCAAAAGAGGTAGAAATACTGGCAGACTTGCCAAAGTCATCCGTAGGAAAGCTGCTCAGAAGAGTACTGCGGGACGAAGAACTTTCTAAAGTAAAGGCTTAAAAGAGTTTAAGTGAAAATGCCGGATTCTAGAGTGATCCGGCATTTTTACTGCTATTATTGGTTTTTTAAAAAATCTAGTACTTTAGCGTTAACTAAATCGTTTGCTTCCGTTACATAAATGTGACCTGCCCCTTTTATAGTTAAAAACTCAGCATTTGGAATTTTTTCAGCTAAGGTGACTCCATTCTCATAAGGTACTAATCTATCTTCATCACCATGCAGGACTAAAGTAGGTGCTTTGATTTGATTAATTTCCTCATAGGTATCATGGGCTAAACAGGCCTGAAGCTGCAGCATATACGCATAAGGAAGAACAGGAATTTCGATTCTCCTTTTCACGTCTTCTGCTACTACGGCTTTATGATTCTCAAGAAATGTTTGACTGTAGAGGATGGGAGCAGTCGCCCAAGCCATTTCTTCTGGTGTTGCGGTAGATGAGGCTCTGGAAAGCATTAGCATTGAGACATCCGCACTAGGTTGTACATGATTTTCTCCGCCGGATGTTGTGCAGCCTAAAATAAGCGAACGAATGCGCTCAGGATACTTTAATGCCAGCCGTTGAGCAATCATTCCACCCATTGAAATACCATAAACATGGGCGGAATCAACGCCAGCCGCATCCAAAATTGCCTTAGTGTCCTCAGCCATAAGCTCTATTGAATAGGGTGTATTTGGTTTTCCACTCAGACCTACTCCACGGTTGTCAAAAACGATCACCTTATAATGCTCACTTAATGCAGGAATAGTCCTAAACCAAGATTTTGAAGTAAGTGACAATCCCATAATTAGTAGTAATGGCTCACCTTCCCCATGAACTTCATAATACAAATCAATCCCATTTTCATTAGTAATTGGCATACTAAACAACCCCCTTTATACAAAATATTGTAAATTATATGATAGTTCGTTCAAGTAAAGAACAGGTAATTATCCAGTGGTGTTAAACTGATATACCGAACTTGTCGGTAAAATTCCAGAGGTTCTTATATAAAAATACTTTTCACAAGGTAAAAATATATTGGGTATGTGTTTTTAAAACCTGGATGTCGAAATAAATTGTTACAATATTGTGAACCTTATAAAATATTTCGACAAAATTCGTCTTGTTTTTGGATCTAGCTGAAATTTCCCTTAAAAGAAAATGGATATAATGAGGGTTGGCAGATACTATAAATATTGCTTTTAAGAAGAACCTGTGAAAATGCGGAAAAATGTCGAAAAAGGAGGGTTTACAAAAATACAATTTGTTACAATAATTTGAATTATATTGATATTTTTTTATGGCCAAAGGTAAGAGTTTAATAGAAAGGGTGAATAATAGATGAACACGAAAGATCTATTTAGTTTAAAAGGCAAAACAGCGATTGTTACTGGTGGAGGAAGAGGATTAGGTGAGCAGATTGCAGTTGCCTACGCAGAAGCTGGAGCAAATGTGGTCGTTTGCTCAAGAAATCTCGATGCATGTCAGAAAATAAGTGAATTCCTAAAAGAAAAAGGGGTCCGATCACTTGCGTTAAAATGTGATGTGTCCAATCAAGAAGATATCCAGTATGTAGTCGACGAGACGGTAAAAGAATTTGGACGGATTGATATTTTAGTAAATAATAGCGGGGTTAGTTGGGGAGCTCCAGCACTAGAAATGCCAGTTGATAAATGGGATAAAGTGCTGGATATCAATTTGAAAGCGGTATTCTTATTTTCTCAAGCAGTAGGTAAAATCATGGTGGAACAACGGTCCGGAAAAATTATTAATATTGCCTCTATCGCTGGACTGGGTGGGCAAGATCCAACCGTAATGGACGCAATCGGTTATTCCTCGAGTAAGGGTGCAGTTATTGCCTTTACGAAGGACTTAGCAGTAAAATTAGCGCCGCATAACGTCCATGTGAATGCCATCGCACCTGGATTCTTCCCGACAAAAATGGCCAAAATGATTCTAGACTACTCAGGTGAAAAAATTCTTGAGCGAACACCTGCTGGACGCTTCGGTTCTGATGATGATATGAAGGGACCTGCATTATTCCTAGCTTCTGATGCCTCGGATTATGTATATGGACATATTCTTGTTGTTGATGGCGGCACAAGCGCAAGTGTTCAATAAGTGAAAATGCCTGACCTATAGATGGTATGTTTCAAGTGTAAAGTTTGAATTTACAGTCAATTTTGAATTGACTAAAATTATTTTATTCTTTATGCTTAAAAGAACATACTGCCTGGGTAGTTAAGAGAGGTTTAAATGGAACCTATACATCAAGAAATGGTTGAGTTTTATAAACACTTAGAAAAACTATGTAATAAGAGAATCCATGACCATACCAATTGCCGAACTTTTACATATGCTTTTGGGAGAGCGATGGAGTTCCACCTGGACCAAGTCATGACTCACAGGGAATGGACCAAAAAGTGTCTGACAAGGTTAAATCTGCCGACCAAGGATGAGATTGCTTCTATAGCAATTAAAATGGTAGATTCAGAGGAAAAGTTAGACATACTTGAAGAGAATATCTATCTGCTTACCAAAAAGCAGAAAGAGAACAATTTACAGCTCAACAGACTAAAAGTAACATTATCTGAGTTAGTAAGTGTTTTAGAAAGTGAAATGACAGAAAAACGTCAAGGGAAATTAAAAACACTTGCAAAAGAACTAAATGAATTAAAACAGTTATTTACTTAATGGTTATGTTTAAGCTCATTGTGGGTGCGAAAAGCGAAGCGTCTTGAGCTCTAATCAACATACAAGTTTAACAGAGTTTACTTAATAAACATATGGAGGGAAAAAACATGGTAAAAAACATTAATGAAGAAAATAATGAAGTGGAAGCTGGTTTAGATGCTCAGTTATCAAGCTACGAACTTTTATGGAAAGCAGGCTTTGATGAATTAGATGCATGGGTTAACCGATTAAACGATCGTGATGAGGCATTCTTAAACGCTACGAAGCACTATACAGAGAGCGTTAAACGGAATCAAGACAATTTTAAAGCAATTACTGAACAATTTAGTAAAGAGCTTCGCCAGTGGGAAAAAGGGGCACGTGAGGAATTATTAATGACAACAACTACCCTTCAGCACTTTATCCCAATTAAATCTTATGAAGAAATTAATGGAGTTATTGACGATATTCAAAAGAAGACTACTTCTATTTTAGCCACTCCGATTCGTGCCTTATCAAACGGGCAAGCAATAGACAAGTACTTGGAAACTGTTGAACAATTTATTGCTTTTAGAAAAAAAGGCAGAGAAAAATATATTGATAGTGTAAAGAAAACAACGAATGTAGTCTATGAAAATCAAAAACTATTTGTAAACCTATTTACAAATCAAGTTAAATCTGCAATATTCCCGTTTCAACAATATATGAGAAACGCAACGGAACCAACAAAATCATAACATTATAGAGGTGAAAACAGATGTCGACTAATAGACCTTACGATCCATATGATTCTTTCAAGAAGTACAGTGAATTATGGGAAAAACAGATAAATGATTTTATCTTCTTATGGACAAATAATAGTGAATTTGTCAATATGTTTAAGTTAGGGACTGAGGCGCATTCTCGTTACCTTGAATCATTAAGAAAGAACCAAGAGACACTGGCTAGTTTGCTTAACATACCAACAAAAAATGATGTAGCCAATGTGGCGAGCTTAACGATCCAAACGGAAGAAAAAATTGAAGCCCTTGAAGAGCAAATTTGGGACTTACAGGATTCTGTACGATCACAAAGCAAAGAAATTGAAAGTGTTGTCGAAGTGTCAAAGGAAATTATCAAACTAACAAAACAGCTTAAAACTGAGCTTGTGAAATCGAAAAAGGAGCAAGCAGATTCGTCAATTTTGCATGCTGAACTCCAAGAAATGAAACTTGAATTGATTAAATTAAGCAGTTTTAAACAGGAATTCGAGATGCTAAAAGATCTTATTGAAAAAGACAAACCAGCAGAACCAGTATTAGCTAGTTCAGGATCATCGAATTAAAAAGGAAACGGGGGCAGGACCGTGACAACAGATGCACCATTAAAGAGTTTATTTCCAGCTCTTGATTACGAAAAAGAAATGAAACGATGGACCCATGTATTCAAGGTTTTAAGTCAACCTGAGCCAGAGGTCGGCCATACCCCAAAAAATGAAGTATGGAGAAAAAACAAGTCGGTATTATGGCATTATCCTGCCAAACATAAAAAATATGAGATTCCTTTATTTTTTGTTTATTCATTATTTAATAAACCCTATATTTTGGATATTGCCCCAAAGTCTAGTGTAATAGAAGGACTTACTAACATGGGGTATGAGGTGTATCTATTAGATTGGGGTTCTCCAGGCTATGAAGATAAAAAAATCGGTCTCGATACTTACATTGAAAAATACTTAAGGACAGCTGTTAAGCGGGCAATCCGCCATTCTGGTGTCGAAGAAATTTCATTGGTAGGATATTGCTTGGGGGGAACGATTGCTTCCATTTATGCTTCGATTGCTGAAGAGCCGATAAAGAATTTAATTGTCGCTACCGTTCCAATCGATTTTACCTCTGTTATTGGACCAGAAAAATGGACAGAGGGCTTTAGAAACGGTGACATTGATATTGACCGATTTATCGATGTTTATGGGGTGGTACCGCCTAAGTTGGTGGAAGGAATGTTCAGAGCAGTGGGCGCGCCTGTTTATTTTACAAATTATACTATGCTATTAAGTCGTGCAGATGACGCTAAATATGTGGACAAGTGGCGTCGGATGAATAAATGGACCATCGATCAGGTTCCTTTTGCTGGAGAAGCATATAGGCAATTAGCTAATGACCTTATGAAAGGAAATAAGCTTGTTAAAGGGGAATTGATGATTGGCAATAAAAAGGCAGATTTGAAGAATATTAAGGCCAATCTATTCGTTGTTTCGGGATCAAGAGATAATTTAGTTTTAGAAGATCAAAGTAAACCAATCATGGATTTAGTATCCAGTGAGGATAAAACTTATATCACGGTTGAAACGGGACATGTTGGTTTAGCCTTGTCAGGTTTATTTGGAAAAATAGTAGACCAATGGGTTTCAAGCAGGTCCAACCCACTATAATATTATTGTCTGTATGATGTTCCGTGCAAGGTCATATAAGAATATGGGGAAAATGGGGGAAGGAGTAATCCTTCCCCTCTAACTTGCCATTTTTTGTTTGTTTAAAAAGTTTCTAAGGACATTGTTAAATGCTTCTTTTGCCTCGAGTTTTGCGATATGACCAGTATTTTTGAAAATGACAAATTCTGAATGGCGAATTTGTTTATGCATTAATAGTTGAATCCATACAGGAGTTACCGAGTCGTATTGTCCGCCAATAATTAAAGTAGGTACGTTTATTTTGGGCAACAGGCATACATTATTCACTTTAAGACAGGCTTTCATTGATTCTATATAGAAGTCAGGATTTGGTTTGTAAAATTTATTGAAATCCTCGAAGTTTTTCTCGGTCCAGGAATATAGACAAATACGAGCAGCCATGTCTTTTTGTTTATTTAAGGGAAGAGACTCTGCACGTGCCTTACGGAACTTTAGAAATAGCTGACCCAGCCGTTTTGGGGCATAATGAAAAGTACTTACTAGCATTAACGAGCGGCACATTTCTGGTGCTTGACGATATATTTCCTGTGCAACCATCCCACCCATCGACAATCCGCAAATGTGAGCGTTTTCAATTTTTAACCCCTTTAATAAGCGGATTACATCACGAGCAAAGTTTGGAATCGAAATGGCTTCAGTTGTAATATATTCTCCATGTCCCCGTAAATCTGGGATAATTAAGTCATACTGATCAGCAAATTCAAATTGATTAGACCAACCCTCTTTCACTTCACCCAAACCGTGTATAAAAACTAATGGTTCACCTTCACCCATACGCAAATAAGGAATTCCAGAGCAACAAGTTAATAATTCAGCCAAATGTAAAACCTCCTATTGGTTTGATCTAATAAACGTTGTTGCCAATATTTGGACAATGTAAACGGTAATAATTTTCCGATTGATTAATTATATATGCTTAGGACACTGAATATTACCAATAGATGTAAAATACATATAGTTAAATTGAAAAGAGACAATCGTTTAAAGATTGTCTCTTACTCATTCATATTAATATCCATTTATCTTGTTTGAAGGATTTCACTCGTTTTCTTAATTATCGTCATTGTCGACATCTTGGTCATCATCTTCGCGACGATCGTCATCATCGTCAAATTCGACTTCGGTGACCTTTCCAGTTTCAGCATCGATGCTGACTTCCGCTTCACCTCGGTTGGATTGAATCTCAAAGTCATATTCTAGTCTTCCGTGTTCATATTCCTGTTCGACCTCTGTTATTGTTCCATTGACAGTGTTTGTGGCAATTTTTGAAGCTTCTTCAACGGAAATGGCAGTATTATTTACAGGTTGAGCAGTACTAGCCTTATTGTCATCATCTGTTTCAACTTTGTAGAACGTTTGACCATGCTCTGTCTCTATCTCTACCTTTTTACCTTCTGCATTCAGTGGAACCGTTTGTGTCTTACTTTTTGAATCATCATCTGTAGCACCAACTGCAATCGCACCACCCAATACAAGTAATACTGACAACGTTCCAACTAAAAGTTTCTTTTTCATTTTATTTCCTCCTTTTCTTCGTTCCTATCTACAAATTTAGTATATCCAGTGAACATGAGAGGAAAAGGATAGAAACATTAGAAATTGATGAGAAACATATTTACAAAACTTTTTAGTCATCGTTATTATCACCATGGTCATCCCAGGTTATCGATAGAACCTGACCAGTAATGGCATGAATTTGAACAATTGCTTCTCGATCATCTTGAGTCTCTATCTCTACAAGAAAGTAGGTTTGTTCATGCTTTGTTTCCAGTAAAATATCGTCAATGGTTCCTGGAATTTGTTTTAACGCGATATTTCCAGCTTCCTGCTCAGTCAGAGTCTTTGGCGGTTCGTTTATCACTGCGGTATTAGAGGAGAGGATTTTTCCTGAAATAGCATCTACAGTTATGTTTGTCTGTTTGTCAGCTTCAGTCACAACCGCCTTATAGATAGGTGCCTGATTGTTTTCAATTCTTTCAATAGAAGCAATTGAACCCTTTACTGCAGAGAGAATTATCGTTTTAATCTCCGATTCTGATAATTCTTTAACAGGTTCTGGAGCAGGCTTTTCTGTGGCGGGGCTGGTTAGTGTGAATGACAACACTTTACCGCTTGCAGGATCCATCTTGATGAGATAGAGCTTATCTTGTTTTTGCATTTCTATATGATATTGTTGGGCAGTTAATTTTATCTGGGAAACGGTTCCTTGATATCTATTTTGTATGAGCTTTTCTGCTTCTTGTTTTGTTAACATGTCAGCCGCAGGTGACAATTTACCGAACTGCAAGCAAATGATTAATATACTAACTGCAATAAGTAAACATATTGTGACCCAGAACCAGGATATTTTTTTCATATATAAGCCTCACCGCCTTTGTAACTCTATTTTCTTACACGAAGATTAGGGGAAGATGAGAAATCATCCATTTTTTTAAAATAAAGAGTGGCGGCCGTTCCAATACCGATCGTGCTTTCGAGTGCAACCCTGACACCAATAGCATCGGCAATTTCTTTGGCAATCGATAAACCGAGGCCTGAACCGCCATTTTTTCGTGTTCTTGCTTTATCTACGCGGTAGAAGCGATCAAAGACCATGGATATTTCGTCCTTTTCGATGCCAATACCACGGTCGATAATTTTGATAAAGACTTCATCTTTATCGATTCCTGTAACAACTGAGATTGTATTTTCACTATACTTCCGTGCATTATCAAGAAAAATAAACAGCAGTTGTTTTAATTTTTTTTCATCGGTTATTATCGTTAAAGGAACCGCGTTCTCTTCTGTAAAATCAATCTCCCGATGATAGGCGCCCTGAAATGCCTTCACGGTTTGCATCAATAATTCATGGAGGAGTACTTGGTTACTTTCGATATTCCATTGCTCCTGATTCCTTGCAAGCAGCAGAAGTTGTTCGGTCATCTCCTTCATCCGGATTGCTTCGGAATGAATCGCTTCAATGGACTCTTCGAATATTTGCGGTTCTCCCATACCTCTTCTTTTTAGTAAACTGGCATAGCTTTCAATGATGGTTAACGGCGTTTTAAGCTCATGTGAGGCGTTTGAAACAAACTGCTGCTGTTTTTCAAAGTTTATTTCTAGCAGGTCAATCATATGGTTAAAGGTTTCACCCATTCGGTACAGTTCGTCCTTTGATTTTCTTTGAAGTTTCAAGCGCTTAAATTGACCGCTCTGCCTTATCTCAGTCATCGTGTTAATCATCGATATAACTGGTAGAGTGATAAGATTGCTTAGAATCCTACTCGAAATCAGCACAGGTATTAACGCAAGGAGTGTCACCGTTACTAACACAAGGCGAAGCGTTGCTAAATTTTCTGATGCTGTCTGCATGCTTTTGGTAACCTGAAGATTGGCGACCCTTCCGTCTTGTAAAATAATTGGCATCGATACAAAGGTATATGGCCGTTTTTGATAAATGATCGACTTTGTGACTTCTTGGCTATAAAACGACGCTTTCCGCTGGCTTAAGCGTTTTTCAGATACACTTGTTACAGGTGAAAGGCCTTTGTTTTCGGCTGTAACAATTCGAATCATCCCGTTAATCGGGACGTAGGCGCGTAAAAGTTCATTATCCGGAATGGTACCAAGAGCTTTGCCAAAGTTCTCAGTAATATTGGCCAACTCCTTATTTGCTGTTTTTAATTCGCTGTCGAGAATTAGTTTGTTAAATGAATAATAAACGGTAATATTTATCAGAATTAACAACATAGCAAACAGAAAGGCGGTATAGAGGTTAATTTTCTTTCTTAGCTTCATTTGACAACCTTTAATACATAGCCAACACCACGGACCGTGTGAATCAATGTCGGTAAATGCGGAAAATCAATCTTTTTCCTTAGATAACGGATATAAACGTCAACTACATTCGTATCACCAAAGAAATCATAGCCCCAAACCGCTTCTAAAATTTGCTCCCGGTTTAACACCTGGCGCTTATTATTCATTAAAAAAACAAGTAAATCATATTCTCGGGGAGTTAATTCGATTGATTCTCCAGCTCTAAGAACCTCCCTTGTCTTTTGATTCACATTTAAATCTTCAAAAGTTAGCAAACTAGCATCTTCCACAGGCTGTTCGGTTTGTTTAAGCCGTAAAGCTGCACGAATACGCGCTAGAAGCTCCTCGATTTGAAAGGGTTTTGTAATATAATCGTTCGCACCAAGATCAAGGCCAGAAACCTTATCTTCTACTGAACTTTTTGCCGTTAATAGAATGACGGGGGTAATCAGGTCATTTTTCCTAATACGTCTAAGAATTTCAATTCCGCTTATTCCTGGAAGCATTACATCTAGTAAAACCAAATCCCAACTGCGAGCTCGGTATTTTTCAAGTGCATCAATACCATCAAATACCTTGGTTACTGAATAACCTTCATATCCAAGCTCCAGCTCTAATAAACGAGCAATCTTTTCTTCGTCTTCAATGACCAATATTGTCCCTTTTTCCATCATGCACCTCCAAAAATCAATGGTTATTTTTAAAAAATTATAATTTTATTATAATCTGTGAACGAAGCAGATAGCAAAACCGTACTACTGATAGGGATTTTTTTAGGAGGGGAAATATTGACTACAATTATAGAGGTTGATCATGTAAGTAAGCATTTTAGCGGGCGAGAAATTTTGAAGGATGTTTCTTTTGCAATTGAAGAAGGAAGTATCACTGGGCTGCTTGGCCCGAATGGTGCAGGGAAAACTACGATTATTCGGTTATTAAATGGAGTAATCGATGCGACGAGCGGAACAATGAAGGTAATGAATTTCAACCCAAACAAACAGGGGGATTCAATAAGAAAGAGGGCGGGGATTGTAACGGAAAGTGCGAGTCTTTACCATGACATGACTGCGTGGGACAATCTAGTATTTTTTTCTAAAATCTATAACTCCTATGACTCGAAGAGAATTACTCATTTATTGGAGCAGTTTGAAATGATCCCACATAAGGATCAATTGGTAGGCAGTTTTTCAACAGGAATGAAAAAGCGGATTGCATTGGCAAAAGCGTTATTGCACAAACCGAGTTTATTATTTCTCGATGAACCGACAAACGGTTTAGATCCGGAGGGGATCAGTGAAGTTATTCGTTACTTAAGAAAAGTGAACCAAGAAGATGGAGTGACCATTCTTATTTGTTCTCATGTGCTCCATCAGCTTGAGACCATTTGTGATTCCTATTTGTTTTTGAATAAGGGTAGAATCATTGAAAAAGGAACAAGGAATATGCTTGAGAATAAGTATTTAACAGAAATAAAAGTCTTAGTTGAAACGGGCCTTCAACCAGTTGATCAGCAAAAATATAAAGGGTTTCAATATAAGAGAATAGAAGCAGCCAAATTAGAATTTTCCTTGTCGACGAAAGAGGAGATTACCCCATTATTGGTGGCAATTTTGAGTGATTCCTGGGTTCATAACTGTGAAATTACCAACCGAAGTCTTGAGGCTTTGTACTTTAAAATTAGAGGGGAAGATGGAAATGAATAAAAGTACCATCCTAACGATTACCCGAAAGGACTTAAAAGCGACTTTTTCATCCAAAAAGATTTGGGTGCCGATGATTATTGTAGCCGTGCTCTTATGTATCATTTTCCCGTCCGTCTTAGCTTATTTTGGTTTGAATTTTGATATGACAGGTAAATCTGCCGAAGATATCGAAAGACCGATTAACGCGTTTATTAAGGAGTTTCCAAATGATGAGATGAGAAATACGCTCGCTTCGTTGCCAACCCTTACCTATAAATTTGTTTATTTTTTCTTAACGTTTATGATGATTCCCTTTTTCTTGTTGGTGGCTATCATCAATTCGATGGTAACCGCTGCAAACAGTTTTGCAGGGGAGAAGGAAAGAAACACTTTAGAAACTCTGCTGTTCGCACCGATTTCAATAGTTGATTTGTTTTTAGGGAAGGTTCTTGCCTCACTAATCCCTGCCTTAGGGATTACCTATGCTTCCTATGTCATTAACCTTATCATTGTTAATCTAATAACCTACCCATTTTTTGATCATATGCTATTTTTAAATTCTACTTGGTTGCTATTAATGTTTTGGGTGATCCCAACCCTAGTACTATTTACAATCATCTTAAGTGTGTTAATTTCGGCAAAGGTAAAATCATTTCAAGAAGCCCAGCAATTTGGCGGAATCCTTGTTCTCCCAGTTATCGGAATCGTTATTAGCCAAGCAAGTGGACTGTTCTTCCTAAGTCCGCTTACACTTTTCCTTATAGGCACAGGTTTGCTCGTGGCAAACGCCTTAGTATTAAAACTCGTCACAAAATTCAACCAGCGTAACACACTATTCGAAAGTCAAATTCACTAAATAAACAAAGGTGTCATGCACCATTCAAAGAAAAATTCTTGAAATGGAGCATAACACCTTTTTCGATTTATGAGTGTCCACGGGAGACGGACAAATGTATTTCTGTGGTGCCTGTCACCGGAAGTGTCACCGGAAGCGATATCCTGAACCCCAAACGGTTTCGATGTATTCGGGGTTGGAGGGGTCGTGTTCAATTTTTTCTCTTAGTTTACGGATGTGGACGGTGACGGTGGAGACGTCTCCGTTGCCATCATAGCCCCAAATTCTTTCGAATAAGTGGTCTTTGCTGAGGACTTGATTTGGGTTCAACGCTAAAAAGGTGAGCACATCGAATTCTTTTGTTGTAAAGGTGACCTCTTGATTGTTTACGAACACTCGTCTCGATGAACGGTCAATAAATAGTCCGCGAATATAAATGCCTTGTGATTCATTGTTTTGCTTCATCGATAATCGTTCATAGCGGGAAAGATGGGCCTTTACTCTTGCCACCATTTCATTTGGGCTAAAGGGCTTGACTAAGTAATCATCGGCGCCTAGTCCAAGACCGCGAATCTTATCGATTTCTTCCTTTTTGGCTGTCACCATGATGATCGGAATATCCTTAACGCTTCTAATCTTCTTGCAAATTTCAAAGCCATTTATATTGGGAAGCATCACATCGAGCAAAATCAAGTCGTATTCTTGGGTCAATGCTCGTTGCAGCCCTAAATCTCCTGTTAACACGATATCTGTTGCAAAGCCGTTGATTTCCAAATAATCGCGTTCTAACTCAGCGATACTCTTTTCGTCTTCGATAATAAGGATTTTTTTCATGTTGCATCCACCTCTTTACAGATATCTTGCGGCAATGAAACCGTAATCTTGGTTCCAATTTTCCATTCACTTTCAACCTGAATCGTACCATCATGTTCTTCGACAATCATTCTCGCAATCGAAAGACCAAGCCCGCTGCCGCCTGTTAATTTATTTCTGGATTGTTCCGCACGATAAAATTGATTAAAGATAAGCGGGATGGATTCTTTTGAGATTCCAGGTCCATTGTCCTCGAGTACAATATCAACCCAGCCGTCAGTGGAAAGAAGCGATATCTTCACTTCCTTTTTATCTTTATCCATATATTTCAAGCTATTATTGACAATATTACTGAGGACACGTTTGAATTTGTCCCGGTCTGTACGAACATAGCAGTTGCCCTTTGGTGATAATTGTAAATCAACATCGACATTTTGTTTCCTTAAATCAAAGCTTAATTCCTCAAAATAATCTGTTAAATAATCTTTTAAATTGATTCTTTCAAATTCAAAAGGAACCTTTCCTAAATCAAGCTTCGAGAATAAGAAGAGCTCATCAATCAAATGATCCATATCAACGGACTTAGTGTAAATGGTTTTTAGATAATGCGCCTTCTTTTCAGGTGTGTCTGCTATACCATCACGAATGCCTTCAATATATCCTTTTATTGAGGTGATGGGTGTTTTTAAATCATGGGAAATATGGGCGATTAATTCCTTGCGATTTTCTTCATACTGTTTTTGAATTAGGCGTGATTCATTTAATTGAATGCG
Source organism: Neobacillus sp. FSL H8-0543 (assembly GCF_038592905.1). GTDB lineage: Bacteria > Bacillota > Bacilli > Bacillales > Cytobacillaceae > Neobacillus. The sequence goes on from NZ_CP151943.1 coordinate 3,940,998, forward strand.
CATCTCTTCAAACGAAAGTGTCAGCTGACCAAGCTCATCATTTCTGACAGGCCGAATTGAGTATTCAAGGTTTCCATTTTTTATAAATTGGGCCGCCGTTTTTAGACGATTAATTGGCTTGATGATGCTTTTTGAAACAAAATAACTTAACAGTCCATTTGTGGCAATTAAGCTTAATAAGCATAAGCCAAATAATATCGGAAAAAATGTTTTCATGAACTTATTCCATGGACTAGCATCCTTTAAAAGAAAGAGTGATAGTTTACTGCCATCCTGGTTAAAAAAGTCATGCTGCTTGATAGCGAAGGTTTGATTACCTAGCTCTTCAAGATTGCGCAAATTTGTTTCATTGCCAAAATTGGGCAAATCGTTTGCCTTTACTTTTTCAACCCCATTTGAAGAGTAATATAATTCACCGTCTTTTCGGATGATGAGATCTGTTTTTATTTCCTCAAGCTGGGGATCCAGCGATTGTAAGAATTCCTTGTTCATCAACTCATCCGGATTCATAACTGATTTTTCTTTTAGCTTAAAAAATAACTTTGAATCTTCCTGTACGATTTGGTGGTAATTATGGCTTTCTGGAAGAAAATTAGCCATTTCTCTTAGGTCACCTAGAAAAAATATCAATAAAAGCAGTGAGGCAAAGAAAAATAAGATAAGCGGGACGATGATCATGGCAATATTAGACAGTATGAGCCGGAGTTTGATGGACATTATGATACACCCTTTTTAAGCTTCTTTTCTATTAAACATATAATAGCCTGCTGATAAAAACAACACGACTGCGGAGCACAAATAGGTGACAGTTTGGATTATCCAACGAAATGACACATCTCCCAGCCAATGCATATACCAATCAAGATAGGCGGTTGGTAACATGTAAAGGATGTTTGGCACCATATATGGAATAAAGACCATCGCTAAGTAAAGAACTATCATCCCAGATATCGCAAGAACACTCGAGTTTATAACAAGTGCAATCAGGACAGCTAACGCTACAATGACCATCAACGGGACCCACGATACCAAATAGGCACCTAAACTTGATGCGATCGCAACAAAATCAAAGGTTTTATCAAATAGTGCGCTGCTAATAAGCATAAATAGCCAAACTAAAAGCAGTTGAACTAGTACAAGGCCTCCGATAGAGAGTAGTTTGGATAGGAATAGCTCGATTCGGCTAATCGGACGGACCTGGAATAGTGTTCCACGTTCGCCTTCACCAGTGAATAAATCGGTGGCAGCAATAAAGATAAATAATGGTAGCAAAAGGCTGACAAATAGATCTAAGAGAGTAAGATTAATATTTTCTGCAGGCAACGCCATCCAGTCGATAATAAAGAGCTTATTTACGAGAAGTTTGGTAAGAACCGGCAGCGCTACAGCTACAAAGAGAAACAATTTAGTCACCTTTTTTGCCAGCAGTTTTTGCAGTTCATTATAACTATTTGCTTGGATTGTGTTCATAAGCCGATTCCTCTACCTTCTTGACGTATATTTCTTCTAATGACTGTTCGTTGGCTTCATAAAATGATGCCTGCCCATGAATGAGAAAACAAAATCGATTACATAGTTTTTCAAGTTCAGAGATATGGTGACTGGAAATCACAAAGGTTACTCTGGAATGACGAGCGATCTCTTGAATCGCTTTTCTTAAAGTTAGCAGTCCATCGATGTCAAGACCGTTTGTTGGCTCATCTAAAATGATTAGCCGCGGCTTAGAAAGTAGGGCAGAGGCGATCCCAAAACGCTGCTTCATTCCCATTGAAAAGGAGGAAATCTTTTCATTCTTATAAGGAGATAACCCGGTTTGCTGCAGGACCTCATCAATATCTGAACTCTGAACATTCGAATAGAAACGGGAAATCATTTTTAGATTTTGGTATGGTGTCATATTTTCATAGGCAACTGCAGAACCTATTAAAGCACCAACGGGATCAATCGCTTTTTTGTAATTGTGCTGGAGGTCAATACCGAAAATCTCTGTGCTCCCGCTATCTGGTTGAATAAGTCCTGTCATGCATTTTAATAACGTAGTTTTACCCGCACCATTTGGTCCAAGGACGCCAATAATTTCACCTTGATTGATTGTTAGATTAATATTTTTAATTCCTCTGCCATTGGAATATTGCTTTGTCATCCCAGTTATAACCACTGCTTTTTCCAAGATTGTCACCTCTATAATTTCATATTGAAAAAAACCTACTATTTGTCGCCATGTCCATGGTCAAATTCAACGATATTATCAGCTGGAATCTCAACAGGTGTTACCAGTGTTTTATTATAATCAGACATATTCATATCAATACTTAAGACTAGTTCATGACTTTTTCCCTGTGCATCTTTGCCTGTGACAACAGCTCTAATGATTTGTTGCTCTATATAATTTTCTTCATTTACCTGTGCGGTTACTCGAATTTGCTTTACCGTAATATCATGATCTAATTCTGGAACAGTTGGTTTTATGTGAAAGTCTGATTCTTTTTGATCATTGTTATCTTGGAGCATAACCGCATGCTTGATCATTAGCGTACTCAAGGCATTCGCTGTAAGAGGGATCTCTTTTCCTGTTAAATCTAACTCGATTAAGTGATTACCATTTTTCTGTTCTGCCACTGTAATTTGTTGTTGGAGATTTTTTGTCATTACATCGATCAGGTTTTCTAAATCATCTTGGAGCTTTGCTGTGTTTTTATGATGAGCGTTTGCAGAGGTTTCCATTTTATAAACGGTATCTGAGCCATTCTGTAGAACAAACCAATTTCCTGCCTGCTTGTACATGTTCATGTTACTTGAATCTGTTTCGTTAACTAAATGAGTTGAAATGGAATTAACCTGATTTACCGTATCTGATTTGAAAAGGGAATCCATTGTGAAGATTGATTTCTGGTTGTCTTCAACATTAAGCTTTATGCTCATTGTTGCACTATCTGCCGTATGGGTTTGTTTCAATGCTGACTTGTAAAGGTCATACCCTGATGTATTTGCTGAGATGGAATAAACGCTACCAAGCAAAAGTGTCCCGCTTATCCCGATTACTGCTAGAAATTTCTTATTCATGTTTTTTTCCTCCTATCAATATTTGTGGTACAACTAGAGTTTAATCTGGAGTTATAAAATGAATCTAAATAATTTATTAAATTTCCCTTAAGAAATCAGGTTAAAAAAATATTTTTAGTTATTACAAACAAAATGTTTGAGTTTTCAGAAAACTAACAGTATAATGAAAAAAAGCTTAAGGAGTTGATTTCCATGGAAAAGAGATTATTAAATTCTCCACAGCCGACAGATGCAAACAACGATTCAACAATTGCTGAAATGTTTTTAAACAACATTATGATTGAGTTTAGAAAAAAGACACTCCGTCAGGAAATCGACCAATCATTACAAGAAAGAAACAAGGAAGCATTCATCAAGTTAACAGAGGAACTAAAGAAAATTTGTTAGCATATAACCCCAGACTTGCATGTTAAATTGGAAGCACTATTCACATTAAATAGTGCTTCTTTTGTTGTAAAAAAAAGTTGTGTTATAGAACATTATTGACTTTATAATAATGTTGATTGGAGCGGAAGGCACGAGATCCTCGAAAATGCTATCGCATTTCCTTCGTGCGGTGCAAATTCAATGAAGCAAATTCAATGTCCTGCGGGAGTACGGGGCTGGGGAGACACCACAGGCGCTTATGCGCCGAGGAGGCTCCCCGGCACGCCCGCTCAAAAGCGAAGTGCCTGGAGTTCCAATCAACAGTCTAGTCAACAAAGACAATAAAAAATAAGCCCCATTAAGTATGGGGGCTTATTTTTCTTATAGCTTTTCCACCTTTTTGTTCCTATTTAATAAGGTAAAGGACACGGGCTGGTCATTGCCGGTCATTAAGTTGTAAACATAGGAGGATGTAATTTTGTAGCCTTCATCCATTTTTTCAGCAAGATAGTTTGTTCTCTCAAAAAGAATCGAACGAATGTGATTTATTTGACGATAGATTTTCTCAGTCAAAGCCTCTTGTTTGTCCAATCTGCTTAATACTTCCGTTTGAAATTCCTCTTGTTTTGTAAACTCTTGAGAAAATTGCTTTTGCAGCTCAACCTGCTCATTTATTTTTGTTGCTAATTGCTCGTTGGCTGCTTGCAATCTATTATTCCTTTCATCTAATACCTTTAACCATTCAATCATTTTTTCCTCTGATTGATTATGAAGCAAGTTGTTGTTTCTTAACTCCTTTAACTGGCTGCTGACATCATCCCAGTTATTTGCTTGGACTGACCCTTGTTCGATAAATTGCTGTTTCATGTCATCTAAAACCCTATTTATTGAAACATTTGCCAGTATTTGTTCGTCTATAAATGTTGAAAGATAATCTGTCTTAACATAAAATTGGTTCGGCTCATCGAATTTTTTGCTATTTTTATATACATCGGGATGTTCGTTTTTGTTTATATATAATCCCAAAATCTTTTCACCTCACAATCTTAATGAATGGTTTATTTTATGCATTACATACAAAAGATGGGAAATTTTTTTAGCAAAACAGGAAAAATGTGTTCCTATGAGGAATTTAATAGAGTACATTATTATATATATTGCGAATCATTAATCGGTCTTAGGTCTTATACTAAATTAATACCCAAGATTGTGTAAATGGTGAATTGACGACATTATAATTATAGTAAGAGAAAATGTGTATATGACTAAATATAAAAATAGATTATAGGGATATAGAGAGAGAGAATATCCTTTTCAGTTTGAAAAGTAGGGGGAGTAGAGGATGAGGAAGGTTTATGTACTTCTTACGGATACTGGAACTGTCTTAACAAAACTAATTAAGTTATATACAAAAAAACCGCATAATCATGCTTCCATTGCACTAGATGACCAACTATGGAATGTTTATAGCTTTGGAAGAAGAAGACCGCGTAATCCTTTTATGGCTGGATTTGTTCGAGAAAATACCCGCGGAGGGATTTTTAGAAATGCGGATTGTGCGCTTTACTGCTGCTCCATTACTGAAAAGCAGTATGAAAATATTTGCGAGAAAATAAGTGAAATAGAAAGAAATAAAAATGATTATCGATATAACCTTTTAGGTTTATTTGCTGTGATGGTCAACATGGAATTTGATCGTAAGAATGCCTTTTTCTGTTCGCATTTTGTCGCTGCGCTCCTCGAGGAATCAGGAGTCGAGATTAATAAACAAAAGCCATTGTCCCTGGTTACTCCGAATGACATAAAGGAATCATCTTCATTAAAATTAGTCTATGAAGGAAAATTATCTTCATACTTTGCTGAAGTAAGCAAGGGAGAAGTGACAGAAATCTCCAGTCAGAAATTTTATCGTGAGTTTAATACTGAAAGAGTGGAAGTCATCTAAAGACAACAAAAAATATATCTTCGTCTATAAACAGATTAACAATCATATAATTTAGTAAAAGACCTTCTGCCAACCTGAAGGTCTTTTACTTTTACTTTAGAAAGAGGGATAGAATGCCAAGTGATAAACATCAAGTCGAATTGGAAATCCCCATTGATGTGATTTGGGACTTTATTAGAGATGCAGATAATTGGGCACCACTCGTGCCTGGCTATATTTATCATGAAGCTATAAATGACCGTCAAATTACTTGGGAATTTAAGAGCGACCTCGGCATTGTCAAAAAGAAAGTCACGCTATTGATTGACTTTAAAGAATGGAATGAACCCAATAAGGTAAGTTTTGAAATAAAACGGAAAAATGAAAAATATATAGGTGAAGGGTATATTGAAGTAAAAGCACTGAATAAAAATAAAACACGCGTAACAGGATTTCTCGAAATTAATGCAAGTGGCGCAATGGGTTCATTAGCAAATTCACTTTTTAAATCAAACATCCCAAAATCTGCCGAAGAAGCAGCGGCAGCCATTTCGTCTAAGCTAGAAGAATTTAATAATAAGTGAGAATAAACCGCTGCCCAAATATGTATTTGGGCAGCGGTTTTTCATTTCAATTTAAATATTTTCACTTTTTCGACTATAATTTGCTCCATTTTTCAACATGAGTCCCAAAGATATGATATATTAATAAGTAAAATTTAATTGAATTACTCGAATAAAGGGAAGGTGAAAGTATGACAACAGAAATGAAATTAAATGACAGCAGTCTTCCGCTAAGGCGTGACGTTAAACTATTGGGTAATATTCTTGGTGAAATTTTAGTCAATTATGGCGGGATTGAACTATATGATAAAGTTGAAAAAATAAGGACAATGTGTAAATCACTTAGAAATCAATATAATGATGAAGTTTATTCAGAGTTAAAGCAGGAAATTTCAAGCATGGGCTCACCAATTAGAAAACAAGTCATTCGTGCTTTTTCAGCCTATTTTCATTTAATTAATGTAGCTGAACAAAATCATCGTATTCGGAGACGGAGGCATTACCATCTCGAAGATGACACCATTGTACAGCCAGATTCAATTGAGAGTGCCATACTTTCACTAAAAGAAAATAATATTCATACAGATTCCATACAACATGCGCTCAATACCCTGTCACTCGAACTTGTTATTACGGCTCATCCTACAGAGGCAACAAAGCGTTCCATTCTCGAAATTCAACAACGAATAGCGGATACTTTAAAAAAGCTCGATCATCCCTTACTTACAGCTAGAGAGCGTCAAAAGCTAGAGGAAAGCTTATTTAATGAAGTCACAATACTCTGGCAAACGGATGAATTGCGTCATAATAAACCGACTGTTTTAGATGAAGTGCGAAATGGGCTATTTTATTTTGATCAGACATTATTTGAGGTACTTCCAGAAATTCATCGAGAAGTTGAATTTTGTCTCGAGAAAAACTATTCTGAAGTGGATTGGAAGGTTCCTAATTTCCTTCGTTTTGGTTCTTGGATTGGCGGGGATCGGGATGGAAATCCAAATGTAACTGCAGAGGTAACATGGGATACCTTACATATGCAGCGGAAACTCGTATTAAAGAAATATAAAAATGTTTTAGTTGACCTGATGAAACGTTATAGTCATTCTACAACACATGTAGAGGTCAGCCCAGAGTTACTCCAGACATTAGAGGAAGAAGAGAACTTGTTCTTACCTGAGGATAAGAAATGGCCCATTCAAACTGAAGTGTATCGTCGCAAATTTGCGATTATCATAGAACGGGTAAAACAGATTGGAATGACTGAATCCGGATATAAATCGGCTGATGAATTATTAGAAGATTTATACGCAGTTAAGAGAAGTTTGAAAAAGCACCATCCTGCTGAGCATGAATTAAAGACCATCCAGAAGCTAATCAGACAAGTACAGCTTTTCGGTTTTCATTTGGCGACACTTGATATTCGAAACCATAGTGGAGAACATGAGGCGGCTATGACAGAAATATTAAGAAAAGTTCGGATTGCTGAAAATTATGCAGAACTAACTGAAGAGGCAAAAATTAAGGTATTAGAAACTATTTTAATGGACCCGCGCCCGCTGCTACTTTTGCATGAAGATTATTCAATTGAAACACAGAAAATACTCCAAGTGTTCCAGATGATTAGAAATGCACATAAAGAATTTGGGCCACGTTCCATTTCCGTCTATCTAGTGAGTATGACGAAATCACCTAGTGACCTACTTGAAGTCCTAGTATTAGCGAAAGAGGCAGGGATCTATCGGCTTCATGCCGATGGGACGGTTGAAAGCCAGTTGAATGTGGCACCTTTACTTGAAACCATTGATGATTTAACAGCTGGTCCGGAAATCATGGAAACTTTATTTAAGTTGCCGGTATATCGAAATCATATACAACAAATGGATAACCAACAGGAAATAATGCTGGGTTATTCTGATGGCAGTAAAGATGGCGGGACGTTAACAGCGAACTGGAAACTATATAAAGCACAGCTCGAAATTCATGAAATGGCTATCAGATATCAAATTAGGCTAAAGTTCTTCCATGGCCGTGGCGGTTCTTTAGGCCGCGGCGGCGGTCCATTAAACAAAAGTCTCTTATCGCAGCCTGCCGAAACGATTGGCGACGGAGTGAAAATTACAGAGCAAGGTGAAGTACTATCATCCCGCTACCTGCTTGAGGATATTGCCTATCGCAGTTTGGAACAAGCCACATCCACTCTAGTTCAGGCTGCCACGCATATTTCAAAAGAGGCGGAGCAAGGTCAACTGCGCAAAGAGTTATGGGAAAATGCCATTGAGGAAATTTCCAGTGAAGCATTATCGAAATATCAATCGTTAGTTTTTGCTGATCCAGATTTCCTGACCTATTTCAATGAAGCGACACCATTAAGGGAAATTGGTGATTTAAACATTGGTTCAAGACCTATGAGCCGGAAAAGCCGCGGCCGATTTGAAGATTTAAGGGCGATTCCATGGGTGTTTGCTTGGACCCAAAGCCGGCAGCTCCTACCAGCCTGGTATGCAGCAGGCACAGGCTTAGAAAGCTTTGCAGCAAAAAGCATCCAGAATTTACAGCTATTACAGGCAATGTATGAAAAATGGCCATTTTTTCAATCAACAATCAATAATCTTCAAATGGCTCTAATGAAAGCTGATATTACTACGGCAAAGGAATATTTATCACTTGTTGAAGATCAAGAGATTGCAAACCGGATTTTTGCTAATATTCAGGAGGAGTATGAAAAAACGAAAGAGATTCTTCTCAAAATTACTGGGGACAAAGAATTGCTTGATCATACACCAAATATAAAAGACTCTGTTTATCGCAGAAATCCATATGTGGATCCATTAAACTTTTTACAGGTTGAGTTAATAAAACAATTAAGACAGCAGGAAGTACCAGATGAAGAGTTATTAAAAGAGGTATTGCTTACAATAAACGGAATATCAGCTGGCTTACGAAATACGGGCTGATCACTAAAACACAAACTCCAGATAGAAAGGGGAGTTTGTGTTTTTTTTTGGAGGAATAGTGAAAAATTGAACATTCTATGAACTTTTAAAAAATGAATGAATATTCATTCGTTTTTTAGCAAAATTCGACAACTCTCGCATTGCCTTCCATGATATATTTTAGCCAGAAAAGACACCAGAGGGATTGCAGGGATTTTTTTATATGTGAATAAGAAGATTTATGATTTGGAGGGATTGTAAATGGCAGTAGAAGAGAGAGTCGTCCAGGATAAGCAAAATATTGTAGCAATGATTGATCACTTAGCGAGAAATGGAGCTAAAGCCTTAGGTGAATTCAGGTGTTACAACCAGGAGATGGTTGATGAAATTGTTAAGCAAATGGCATTAACAGCGCTTAACAACCATACGCATTTGGCGAAACTCGCAATTGAAGAAACCAAAAGAGGCGTATATGAAGATAAGGTTTTCAAAAATATGTTTGCGACGGAGTTTATCTATAACAATATTAGGGACCTAAAAACGGTGGGTGTCATTAGTGAAAATGAATATGAAGGTATGGTGGAAATGGCCGAACCAGTGGGGGTAATCGCTGGGGTTATACCAATTACTAATCCTACCTCTACTGTAATCTTTAAATCGTTAATTTCACTAAAAACAAGAAATCCGATTATTTTTGCGTTTCCAAAATACGCGCAGCATTGCTGTGTGGAGACGGCAAAATTACTTAAAGAAGCAGCAATGCAAGCAGGAGCGCCCGAAAATTGCATCCAGTGGATTGAAATTCCTTCACATGCTGCTTTTCAAACCTTAATGCAGCATCCAAAGATAGCGCTTATCCTTGCCACCGGCGGTCCAAATTTGGTTAAAGCGGCTTATAGCTCTGGTAAACCTGCATTAGGCGTTGGTGCTGGCAATGTACCATGTTACATTGAGAAAACGGCAAACATTAAGCGTGCAGTCAATGATATTATTTTATCCAAAACCTTCGACAACGGGATGATTTGTGCTTCGGAACAAGCACTTATCATTGATAGGGAAATCTACGGTGAAGTTAAAAAGGAATTAATTGATAATAATTGTTATTTTCTAAATGAAGAAGAACGGAAAATGATTGAAAATGTAGCGATAGATACGAAGAATGCTACTCTCAATCCAATGATTGTTGGATTACCAGCATTTATGATAGCGAAAATGGCAGGGGTCAATGTCCCAGTAAATACGAAAATACTTATCGCAGAATTAAAAGGAGTGGGTCCGAAATATCCACTTTCTTGTGAAAAGCTAAGTCCGATATTGGCATGTTACCAAGCGGTAAGCCTGGCGGAAGCCTTATTACTAGCTGAGAGTACCCTTGAATATGGTGGACTAGGACACTCTGCAGCCATTCATACAGCTGATCAGAATGTGATTGACACCTTTGCACTGCGAATGAGAGCGGGAAGAATTATGGTTAATACCCCATCGACTCATGGGGCAATTGGTGATATCTACAATACATCATTACCATCCTTAACAATTGGGTGTGGAACCTATGGGGGGAACTCTGTGTCACAGAATGTTGGAGCAGCAAATTTAATGAACATTAAGAAAGTAGCAAAGAGAAGAACGATGACACAATGGTTCAAAGTGCCATCACAAATATTCTTTGAGAAAAATTCTATTCAGGTGTTAGCTACTATCCCAGAAATTTCAAAAGTGTTTATTGTGACAAGCCCAAGTCAAGTGAAAAATGGTTTCGTAGACAATGTATTATATCAATTGAAAAAAAATCCAGGAAATATCCAATTTGAAGTATTATATGATGTTGAACCAGAGCCAAGTGTTGAAACCGTGATGAACGGTGCAGAGAGAATGAGTAAATTTAAGCCCGATTGTTTAATTGCTCTTGGCGGAGGTTCGGTAATGGATGCAGCAAAAGGTATGTGGCTTTTCTACGAACATCCAGATGCTGATTTTAATCATTTAAAGCAAAAGTTCTTTGACCCAAGTAAGAGAGTAGCTAAATTTCCTCCACTTCGGGGCAAGGCGAAATTTATAGCCATTCCGACAACATCTGGTACAGGGTCAGAGGTAACTTCGTTTGCAGTTATTTCCGATAAAAAGAGAAATATTAAATATCCGCTTGCAGACTTTCAGCTTACACCTGATGTAGCCATTGTCGATCCTCAGTTTGTCATGACTGTCCCTAAGCATGTCACAGCGGATACGGGCATGGACGTTCTTACACATGCAATTGAAGCATATGTATCGGTCTTGGCAAATGACTATACTGATGGCCTGGCATTGAAAGCGATCCAATTAGTTTTTGACTTTTTACCAAGAGCATATAAGGACGGCAGTGATGAAGTGGCCCGTGAAAAAATGCATAATGCGTCAACGATTGCTGGAATGGCTTTCGCTAATTCATTTCTCGGAGTTAACCATAGCCTTGCACATGCACTTGGAGCAGAATTCAATATTGCGCATGGACGTGCCAATGCTATTCTTCTGCCACACGTCATTCGCTATAACGCAGCCAAGCCAAACAAATTCATGACATACCCTAAGTATGAGCACTTTATTGCCGATCAGCGTTATGCGGAAATCTCAAAAATGCTTGGACTTCCTGCAGGAACAGTTGAAGAAGGCGTTGAGAGTTTAATACAGGCAATCATGAAGCTAGCAGGAGAATTAGAATTACCAATGAGTATTCAGGAAACCGGCATTGGCAAAGCAGAATTTGATAAAAAAATAAATACATTGGCAGAAAACGCATTTGATGACCAGGATACAATCGCGAATCCGAAACAACCACTCGTAACAGAACTCGCTAATATTTACCGCCAGGCATATTAAGGAATTTATAATTGACAAATCAGTTTCTTCTTAACAGAAACTGATTTGTCATAGTTATTTTTATTATCTCTATGTTAATAATGAAAACATATTTTTGAAATAGCTTTTTGAGACAGGTGTATTTTCGAAAGTTGTGTGAACAATAGTAAAGTTTTCGACAAAGTATTCAGATATTTCATCCATCCTCGATACGTTTACTGTTTTAGATGGCTATTTTGTTATTGTAAACAATAGAAGTCCGTGAATCTTGCGGGTATTTGTCGAATTGGCAAAGTTTACAAAATCACATTTTAAAACAATAATTTAATTGATTAATATACTTCTTCTGACTAGTTTCACCATTACTGAGATTAATTGGAGGGAGATTATTTAGGAGGGGAAAATATGGTCTATAGGCAAAAACCTTGGTTGAAATTTTACGATTCAAGAGTCAGTGAGAGTGTTTTAGTAGATTATGATTCATTATTTGATCTTTTGCATCAGGCATCAAATATTCATGGTGATATGCCCGCTCTCACTTTTTTTGGGAAGTCATGGAGCTACAGGGAAACGAGGATGATTTCCGAAATGTTTGCTGCATCCTTGTATAGGATTGGCTTTAGAAAGGGAGATCGTCTGGCTATTATGCTTCCTAACTGCCCGCATTATATTTTCAGTTTATTTGCAGGTTTTCGGTTAGGCGGTATTGCCGTTCAAGTAAATCCAATGTATGTCGAAAGAGAAATTAAACATGTGCTTACAGATTCCGAGGCAGAATACATAGTTGTATATGAAGCACTATATCAGAGGGTAAAGCAAGTACAGCCAAAATCGTCATTGAAAAAAATTATTGTCGTAGGATTCGGCGGGAATAGGATAGAACTCAGCGAAGGCGATATTTACTTTGAAGACTTCCTTACCCATGACAATCTTATACCTGAGATTCCAATTAATATTAAAGAAGATGTGGCACTGTTGCAATATACTGGCGGTACAACAGGGGTGTCAAAAGGGGTAATGCTTACACACCAAAATCTTTTGGCCAATATTATTCAGGTATGTGATTTCACTTATAATGCGGTGGATGAAAGACCAGATAATTTTAAAATTGTTAGTGTTCTTCCCATGTTTCATGTTTTTGGTCTTTCCTGCAATGCCCTTTCGGCGATAAGAATAGGCTGTAACCAATTGATTCTGCCGAGATTTGATGTTAATGAGCTATTAGAAGTTATTAAACGGGAGAAACCATTCCAAGTGGTGGTTGTTCCGACAATGATTTTCGCATTAAACAGCCACCCGCAATTAGAGGAAAGCAACATAGGTGATATTTTCTATGTGGGCAGCGGCGGTGCTCCGTTACCGATAGAGCAGATTAAATCGTTCGAGAAAAGGGTGGGCACAAGATTAGTAGATGGCTATGGTCTTTCCGAAACTGCACCATCGGCAATCTCTACACCTCCATTTCTTCCTCGCAAATTAGGCAGTGTCGGAATTCCTCTCCCAGGCACAGAGGCGAGAATTGTAAGGGAGACAGAGGATGGCTATGAGAATGTTCCAGTTGGGGAAGCAGGGGAACTAATCCTTCGTGGTCCGCAAGTAATGAAAGGATATTGGAAACGTCCTGGGGATACAGAAATGGTATTAAAAGATGGCTGGCTGTTTACAGGTGATATAGCGAAAATGGATGAAGATGGATACTTTTATATCTTGGATCGTAAGAAGGATATCATTATTGCGAGCGGCTACAATGTTTATCCGCGTGAAATTGAAGAAGTGCTCTATCAGCATGAAGCAGTCGAAGAGGCAATTGTCATCGGTATTCCTGATCAGTACAGAGGAGAAACCGTAAAGGCATTTGTAAAGCTGAAAGCGGGGGCAGTTGTATCACCCGAAAGTCTTATAGAATTTGCAAAAATCAATTTAGCCCCCTACAAAGTACCGAGGGAAATTGAATTCCTAGATGACCTTCCTAAATCTTCTGTCGGCAAGCTGCTTAGAAGGATGCTTAAGAAAAAAGAGGAAAAGGTTGAGGTTTGAACAATCTATAAAGGAGGAGAAACCTATTATGGAAAAGACAGATCACAAGGTAGTGAACGAAGAATTCAATGCACAAAAGCAGAATGAAAATATAGAAGAGACTGGGGAACAGATTACAAGTCTGGATATACTCTGGCGTCATGCCTTTAGAGAAGTAGATGAATGGGCAAAGTATGCGGATTACCGGGATGAAGTTTTTCTAAAAGAGGCCATCCATTTTGTTGAAACTATCCAGCGAAATCAAGGGACTATTAAAGAAGTTACCGAACAATTTAATCATGAATTTGCAAAATGGGAGAAAGCCACAAGAGATGAATTTTTAATGTCAACAACGCCTTTACAGCATTTTTTCCCGAAAGTATCATATGAAGAGATAAACCGCCTGATTGATCAAATTCAAAACAGGACAATGTCGATTTTGAGTGCACCTGGTCAAGTAATTGCAAACGCACAGGGCACGGAGCAATATCTATCTATTATTAAGCAATTTATTGCATTAAGAAAAGCAGGAAGAGAGCAATATATTAAAACCATAAAGCAAGCAGCCAGTGTAATCCATGATAGTCAAAAGGGTATTATTGATCTGTTTGTTCGCCAAGTTAAAGGATTTATAAACCCGCTAAATAAGTATTTGGATAAGGAAGAAGAAATAACAAAATCCTAAAATTATAAACATAAGGGTGATGAAGAATGTCTAACGAGAAAATGTATGATCCCCTCAAGGGTTTTAAGCAAATTAGTGACATGTGGGAACAACAATTGAATGGACTTTTGTATACGATGTCAGACAACAGTGAGTTTGTCCGTTTATTAAAAGTTGGCACGGATGCACATTCCAAATATTTGGAGCTATTGCGCAAAAACCAGGAGACAATGGCTGGTTTAATGAATATTCCCACCAAAAGGGATGTGTCGAATATTGCAAAGTTGTCGATTCAAGCAGAAGAAAAGATTGATAGTTTAGAAGAACAAATCTGGAAAGTTCAGGATAGCTTAAAATCATTAAATAAAGAACATCTTGAGTTGTTTCAAGAAATGGTCAATGTTGTTAGTCAAATGAAGACGGAATTTCAAAAAGCCGTGGAAGAAGTTAGTGAAATACGGAAGGTAAAAGAGGATCTACAGGATATTCGACAAGGGCTTGTTGAAGTTAAAATTATCCAGGTGAACCTTCAGGAAGTACGTAAGGAATTGGAAGAAATTAAGGATTTTCAAAGGGAAATAGTCGGGATGAGCCGTACGGATGACAAAGATATCATTCATACCGATTTACAGGAAGTAAAATTAGGAATGGGTCAATTAGCAGGCATAAAAAATGAATTAGCTGCTTTAAAGGGTCTTATGGTTAAGGAAAATCCAAAAGGCAAGACCAAAGATAAGGACAAGGAATTAGTCACTGCGAAATAACCATGAATGGAGAATGTGACGATGAGTGCTCTAGCATCAATAAAGGATTTTTTTCCATTCCTTGACATTGAAAAAGAAACTATCCGGTGGAATCAAGTTTACAAAGTATTAATCGAACCGAAACCAGAAATAGAGTCTTCACCAAGAGAATGTATTTGGAAGAAGAATAAAGCTAATTTATGGTATTACCCTGCAAAGGAAAAGAAGTATAGTATCCCATTGTTTTTTGTCTACTCACTTCTAAATAAGCCTTATATTTTAGATATTGGTGAGGGAAGCAGTGTGATTGGCGGCTTAACTGAACGAGGATATGATGTATATATGCTTGATTGGGGTTCTCCAAGACATGAAGACAATGAGATTTCACTAGATAGCTATATTCTGGATTATCTGGAGAATGCAATGAAACGTGCCATAAGGCACTCTGATACCGAGGAAATAACACTTGTCGGTTATTGCCTTGGCGGGACAATTGCTGCAATTTTGGCCTCTATTACCGAGCTGCCTATCAAAAATCTGGTACTTGCAACAGTTCCAATCGACTTCAGTATAGGAATTGTTCCAAATAAGTGGTTGGAAGGACTTCAAAAGGGAGAGATTAATGTCGATCGCTTGGCGAAAGTCTATGGTGTAATACCATCAGATATTATGTATGCCATGTTTAGAGGTCTTTCACCAATTTATATTAGTCCATATGTGAACCTAATTACGAGAGCACATGATAAGGATTATGTAGAAAAGTGGCGCCGAATGGACAAGTGGACGAAAGACTCTGCCTCATTTTCGGGGGCATCATTCCAACAATTATTTAATGATTTTTACAAAGACAACAAATTACTAAAAGGAGAGTTAATAATTGGAGGCAAGCAAGTAGATTTAAAACAAATTAAATGCCCACTATTTGTCTTGTCAACTTCAAGGGATACTCTTGTTTTAGAACCGCAAAGTCTTCCTATTATGGAGATGGTTTCAAGTGAAGATAAAACATACCAGGTGGTGGAAGCAGGACATGTTTCCCTTGCATTGACTGGGGCATTTGCGATTTTTGCGGATGCTTGGCTCGCGTCAAGGTCACAGGCTGTACAAGAGCTTCTTTAATAAAGCATTTGTTGAAATACTGTAAAAAGCTGGAGGGACTGCCATCCCTCCAAGCCAATAATAAATTATACAACCATCTTTTGCCGGTTTAAGAAATTCCTAACAAGATAATTAAACCGGTCCTTTGCTTCTAGTTTTGTTATATGTCCTGTATTTCTTAAAATGGTAAATTCCGAATGAGGTATGAGCTTGTGTATCCAAAGTTGAAGCTGTACTGGTAAGATTGAGTCGTATTGTCCGCCAATAACAAGGGTCGGAACACGTACTGTTGGCAATAGAGAGGAATTATCGACATTTAAACAAGCCTTCAAGGAAGAAAGAAAGATATGGGGTTTTGGTTGAAAAGACTTTATAAAGTTATTTACATTTTCCTCTTTCCATGAATATAATGCGAGTTTTGCAGCATACTCCCCTTGTCCTCCAGTTGAAAGAAGTTTTTCAAACTTTGCTTTTTTGGATTTATAGATTATTTTTCGCAGTATTTTCGGACAGACATGAAAGGTACTGACCAACAATAGGGAACGACAGAGATCGGGTGCCTGACGGTAAATTTCTTGGGCGACTACTCCTCCCATAGAAAACCCAGCGATGTGAGCGCTTTCAATACCAAGCTCTTTTAATAATTCAGTAACATCAGCAGCGAAATTCTGGATGGATATACCATCAGATTTGTTACATGCTCCATGTCCACCTAAATCAGGGATAATTATTTCATAATGATCTGCTAACTCATACTGATTTTCCCATCCTTCTTTTTCCTCACCTAATCCATGGATAAGTACTAACGGTTCACCGCTACCAAAATGCAAATAAGGAATACCTGACTTACTTACTTTCGACTTTTCCATTTTACACCACCTTCATTGATTTTATTTAGTGTATTACCAAGTTTATTAAGTTGTTAACGAGTTGTTATCACCTATAATATCATGTATATGACAACTTGACAAAATATTACCTATAGGTGTAAAATACATATAGGTGAGGTGATATAGAAATGGTAAATCAAGACAATCAAAATGTCAATCCTTCAAAAAACTTTGTGTTGCCATTTATTTTATTACTCCTTAGCAGAATGTCTCTCCACGGCTATGAACTTAGTCAGAAGTTACAAACATTTGGTTTTAAAACGATTGATCAGGGGAATCTGTACCGACTGTTAAGGCAGCTGGAAAAAGATGAACTTGTATCATCGGAATGGGATACAAATGGAAGTGGTCCTGCAAAGAGAAGATATTCCATAACGAAAGCTGGAGCTACATATTTAAAAGGCTATGCCAATCAACTAGAGTCCTACCAGTCAATGTTGGACCAATTCTTCAAGATGTATTCTAGTTTCCTTGAGCTCTATATTCCTTCATTCCAAAAGAAGGATCCAATAGAGAAAGAAAAAAATAGTAAGAGGAGGAAGGATCATGGCACAGAAGAAGGTTGAGGCGGTTCCAACTGCTGAAGATAATACTGTAATTCCAACAGCAGAAGAGCCTAAATTGGAAGGTTTATTTGTTGATACATTATGGAATCAGTATGAGCAATCACTTGAAAGGGCAAGACGTCTTCGTGAAAGTCGAGAGGATGCTTATATCTCTGCACTAAAAGAGGTCATCAAGTTTAATAAGCAGTACAGGCAGTCTCTTGGCAGTCTCTATGATCAAACGAGGAAAACGAACCAAGAAGTGGTATCTGAACTTATGCATCAATTAAATGCTCGTAAAGATGAATTAATGAAGGAAGAAGTAAAAATAGAAGCAGAAATGATGACTGAACGGGCTGAACTTAAAAACCAGCTTAAAGAGGTAACAAAACAATTAGAAAATGTTGTGCTAACTCCAGTCAAATCTGTGTTCCGTATTATTGAAGAGATTGAAGAAAATTTTGAAAAAAATACAGAATCTAATATCGCTTATGCACGCGAACGCCGAAATGCATGGCAGCATGTAACAGATGAATACGTTAAAATGGCAAGAAACGCTCATCATGAAATACTCAATCGCGGTAAAAGAAGCATTAAAGAACTAGTAAACACTAAGTAATTTTTTATAATCATATACTTTCTCAAGAAACGGTCTAAATCCTATTCGATTTAGGCCGTTTTTTTGACTTTTTCTTGAAGACTCGATTTAAAGTCAATGTTGTATATTAAATTAGTTGATTGGAGCGGAAGGCGAACATTCGAGAAAAAATATTCATTTGATACATAAATGTAATATTATTATTACTTATTTGACAAAATTTGATGATATACTTTAAAATGCAGCAAAATAGTAGTTTTGTATGATAATTTCCTAGAAATAGTTAATTAATAGGTTGAAAAGTTACTATAATACATAATATTTGTCATATTACGTCCATATAAATAGTTGGTTTTTATTTATAGTAAAGAGCACTTTGGAAAGCAGGGGAAATAGTTGAAGATAAAGTTAACAGTACTTCTAACAACAATCATGCTAGGCATCGGAAGTGTCTCAGCAATACCCAATGTAAAGGCTGATACAGAAATATTAACAACAAATCAGGAACTTACAGAGGTTGAAACCGAACTTAATAATTTAAATCAACAAATTAAGCGGGTAGATCAGGCTGTTTTAGATAATAAAAAAATTATTACGGATACAGAAAATAAAATAAAAAGTTCTCAAATTGAAATAATAGAACTCGAGAAAGAGATTGCTGCAATAAATGAAAAAGTTGTAAAACGTACGGAAGTTCTAAAAAATCGGGCTATTTCCTTTCAAGAAACAGGTGGAAATATAAGCTATATAGATGTTTTATTTGGGGCAACTAGTTTTAGCGATTTTATTGACCGAATCGGAGCGGTCGCAACAATGGTTGAAGCCGATCAGGATATTGTTGAACAACACAAAGCGGATAAAGAAGTTGTTGATAAAAAACAGGTATCGGTAACGAATAAGCTGACTGAGCTTAATCATATGAAAACAGAATTAGAAGGTATGAGAGAACAAATTTTAGAACAAAAATTACAAAATGAAGCAATAAAAGAGGAACTAAAGAAAAAAGCTGAAGTAATATCCTCTGAACAAGCTGAGTTACAACGTCAAAATAGCAGTTCAACAGTAACTCCTGAAAAGATGACAGTGAGGAACGAATCAAATCCTGTTAAGATTTCAAAGGGATCGATTAGTGCTGTTATTGAGGCAGGTTATAAATATATTGGTAATTCTGTCTATGTTTTTGGGGGCGGCAGGACAGCTTCAGACATTGCGAATGGCAGGTTTGATTGTTCCGGGTTTGTTAGTTGGGCATTTTCGCAGGCGGGAATTAGAGTTGGTGCTAGTACAGATTCCTTGAAACATGAAGGAACTCCTGTATCAGTTAGTCAAATGCAGCCTGGTGATATGGTATTCTTTAATACCTATAAAACAGACGGTCATGTCGGCATTTATGTTGGCGGCGGAAAATTCATAGGGTCACAAAGTAACACAGGTGTAGCCATTGCTGATATGAGCAGCGGTTATTGGGAGAAAAGGTTTAATGGGCGTGTGAACCGAATAATAACGCAATAAAAGAAGCGAGGCATGTGCCTCGCTTTATATTTTGAAATAAATTGAAACTATTTGTTTCTGATTGTCGTTATATATATTGGAGAAAATAACCTTTGCTAAGGATAGTAAAAATTGAGTACAATAATGAGGTTATGCTATAGCTTTCATTTACTTAAACACATCGAATAGTTAGGAGCAGTTAACACACATGGATTTACTTTTGATTATTAAAGCAATTATTTTAGGATTAGTAGAAGGTTTAACAGAATTTGCGCCAGTATCATCAACGGGACATATGATTATTGTTGATGACATGTGGCTTCGTTCAAAAGACTTCTTGGGAAAATATGGGGCAAATACATTTAAAGTAGTCATTCAGCTTGGATCAATTTTAGCTGTAGTTGTTACCTTTAAAGATCGGTTTATTGATTTATTAGGTTTAGGACGCGTGTTTAATAAAAATTCTATCAAGAGCGGCGGCCGTTTAAAGCTAACACAGGTGATTGTAGGCTTAATACCAGCAGGAATCTTCGGTGTGCTTTTAGAAGATTATATTGATGAACATCTTTTTTCGACAGAGACAGTATTAATTGGTTTAGTAATCGGTGCGGTATTTATGATCATCGCTGACCGCTTTGGACCGAAAAACCCTAAAATTCAATCAGTTGACCAAATTACCTATAAACAAGCATTTACAGTTGGTCTTATTCAATGCCTCTCGCTATGGCCCGGTTTTTCTCGTTCTGGTTCAACCATTTCGGGAGGAGTATTATTGGGAATGAGTCATCGAGCAGCAGCTGACTTTACTTTTATTATGGCTGTTCCAATAATGGCAGGTGCTAGCTTTTTATCATTAGTAAAGAATTGGCAATATATAGAATTGAGTGCCTTGCCGTTTTTTATTGCTGGATTTATTAGCGCCTTTGTATTTGCTTTACTATCCATCCGCTTTTTCTTAAAGCTTATAGATAGAATTAAACTTTTACCATTTGCGATTTATCGAATTGTTTTAGCGTTTATCATTTATATTGTATTTTTCTTGTAGTCCGTATAAAAGGCAACTTTCCAATAATGGTTAGTTGCTTTTTTAATGTTTTCTAGGGAAAAATAACTATTTTTGTCTAAAGTGTGACATTTTTAATAGTTTGCTTTTTAACTTGTCGATATACTTAAGTTATTAAGAAAGTGAGGGATGAGCTTGCTTATAATACCTGACTATATTGGTCTGTGGTTTTTGCAAATTATAAGTATTTTATTTCCAACAGTTTTATTTCAATCATATTTCCGGAAGAAGGTTACTAATAAACAAATCCAAAAAAGGATTAATAGTGTCTTATGCGGGATATCTTTATTCATATGTATGACATTCCCAGTTTCAATAAACGAGGAATATATTCTAGATTTTCGTTTTATTCCATTGATAATTGTCTTTCTTTATGGTGGTTTTAGAAGTGGGATCTTGCTTTCTATCCTATTAATTACATATCGGTATGCAATCGGTGGAATTGGATTTTTTCTCGGGGGTTTGTGGATGACAGTGTTTTTCCTAACCGTCTTTTATTTTACCCTCCCCCGTGTTGGTAACTGGGATCATAAACGTCAACAAGCATATCCTTATATTTTATTAACCTGTTCACTTATCTTTTTTGGGCTGGGTACACAGTTTTTAGACGATTACACCTTTATGTTTTCCGAAATTAATCTTTGGTTTTGGTTTTCGGTATTAAACTATTTAACTTTATGGATGGTCATGCATCTTCAGAATTCCTTATCGGAAATTGAAGAAATGACGGAAAAAGTCATACAGTTTGAAAAAACACACACGATTAATCAATTGCTTGTTTTTATCTCTCAGCAAATGTTAGCGCCAATAAAAACGGCTAATAATTACCTGCAGCTTATTGAAGAAGAGGGTCTAACAAAACCACAATCTCTTCACTTGATTCAAGCTAAAAGTGACTTAATTCAGGTAGAAAATAGTTTGGAACATTATCATACTTTTATGGATATAAAAGCGAATCAAACAGGAGAAATAAGCTTAGAAAAGGAATTACAGGAAATAGTCAAATTGATGAAATCTTATTCAAGATTACATGAAGTTGAAATCATTTATACGTCTACAGCCAAAGATGATATTGCAGTAAAAGGCGACCCTTCCATGCTCCGGTTTGCGCTGTTAAACATTATTAAAAATGGGATAGAAGCTTGTTCTCCAAATGGGCATGTAAATGTTTACCTGCATGAAATGCTGAAAGAGGTTTATATCGTAATTGAGGATAACGGGGTCGGTATTGCACCTAAGGTACTAGATCAGTTAGGAAAACCCCTGACTTCCGGTAAAGTAAATGGAACCGGTCTTGGACTTGCATCAACCTTTAAAATAACGGAATCAATGGGCGGAAGAGTGGAAGTCGACTCAAAACCAAATATCGGGACCGTTTTTAGTGTCTACTTTCCCAAATGGATTCTTTCATAAGAGTATCAATTTTTAAAGCCAACAACTGACAGTTGTTGGCTTTTTTAGTCGCTTGGCCACTATTTTTTTTGAGGGCATCTGTCACACTTTAATTTTATTGGTCAAATAACTGTTATCTACTAATGAACATGCCTAACACCATCTATTGTAAAAGGAATATTTTATTGTAACAGGTTTTCTATAATAAAAAAGGGTACAAGAGCATGGTAGGTGCAGGGGATGAAAACAATTGTCTTTTTAGGAACGAATCGAATGGGTTCAAGCTATGAAGGAGTAAAAGCAGCAAAAACCTTAGGTTATAATACTATATTACTAACAAATCGGTCCATCTTTGTGGAAGAAAAAGAGAATTTTCCAGAGATAGATTATGTCCGATTGACAGATATGTCCAGTACGGATGAAATATTTAAGGCAATAGCAGAAATTATTTCAGAGGATAACGAAATAGGATGCTTTATTAGTTTTTTAGATGAGTATGTTCATTTAGCTGCTATGCTAACCAACGAACTTTGCAATTCAAGCCTTTCATTCGAATCATTAATCATTATGTCGGATAAAATTGCAACCAGAAGGTACTTATCACAAAAGGCCTATACACCTTTTTATAAAGTTATAACAGCAATGGACAGGGTAGAGGAAGAGGGAAAGGCGTTAATCGATCTGTTTCCTTTAATTATTAAATCACCGCAATCAAATGCGTCCAAGGATGTATTTCTTGTAGATAATTTAAGGGAGTTTAAGAAAGGTGTAAAACGGATTCAAAGTAAAAATCCTATCCATCCTATATTAATTGAGGAATACTTACAGGGTCCCCAATATTTAGTAGAGGTGGTTATATTTAATGGAAAGGTTTCAATACCGGCAATTGTTGAACAGGAAGTAACAAAGGGTGAGCGATTCATCATTACGGGTTATTCCCTCTGTCCAAAGATACCTGCAGCATTTTTACAAGGGTTAGAGGAAACGGTCTTCTCCATTATCACGGACCTACATTTGGAAAATGGTTCTTGTCATTTGGAACTGAAATTTACGGATAAAGGCTGGCGTCTTATTGAAATTAATCCGAGAATGGCTGGCGGTGCGATGAACCGGATGATTGAAGTAGCCTATGGTTATAACCTGGCAGAACAAACGATTCAGCTATTCTGTGGTCATGAACCCAATTTTTGCAGGAAACATGAAAATTATGTTTATACGCATTACTTAATTATTGAATCGATAGGGAGATTGCTTAAGGTATCAGGGGAGGAATTGGCAAAAAGTGAATCTGGTGTTTTAGAGGTATTTACCAAGGGTAAAACTGGCCAAATTATTACTCCGCCTCGTTCAATGGGTCATAGATATGGTTATGTTTTGGCCACAGCAGACTCTAGAGAACAAGCAAGAAGATTAGCCATTAAGGCCGCTGAGAAAATCCAGTTTTACTTGCAGCCAATTTAGGGTTGCTTGAAAGGGGGTATGAATATGGGGAATCATCAGTTAGAATCGTGTATTTGCGAGGATTTACAACAACTATTGGAAGAACAAAAAAGGTTAGCCTTTGAAGATTTTCGTTTTGTTTGTGAAAAAATTGGATATGACACCATTCCATTTATTCTTTCCAATGATAAAAATCAGTTAGAAGCATGGGGATGGACAGAAAAAGGCTGTTTTTTTACAACAACGATCTTTAGGTTAGAAGCGCTAGATGAAAGGGCTTGTTGTGCAACTCTCTCCCTTCTGGAACCTGTTGATATGGATGGCTGTCCCGTTGAGATGTGTGAAAATATTTTCGCACTAAGAAAAACATTGAACTGTATCATTGTAGACTTACAATGTTTTTGTTCCATACAGCCATTGTCACCAAAATTAGTTAATCGCCAGCTTCCTATTATTGAACCTAAATGTTAATCCACTTTTTTAAGCCCAATAAGAATGGGCTTATTCTTTTTTTAAAAAGCGGGATATTTGGATAGGTGTCTATCGCACATTTTTACAGTGATGAATAGGATATATAGAAATTAAGAAGGAGGTAATGTTTATGTCTGGTGTAGCAGGCGGATACGGTGGAGGATTTGCTCTTGTAGTTGTATTGTTTATTTTGTTAATTATCATCGGGGCTTCTTGGTGCTTCTGATACTAAAATAAAGGGAGGTAATGTATATGTCATATGGATATGGTTACGGTGGTTGCGGCTATGGATACGGTGGTTGCGGTGTTGGATTTCGAGGCGGCTTTGCTTTAATCGTTGTTTTATTTATTCTTTTGATTATTGTAGGCGCAGCTTGCTTTAGATAATAGTAAATAGTAAAAAGCCCTCTTGATTAATCAAGAGGGCTCTTTGACGCAATCGGAGCAGTCTTTTTCCACTTATTAAATTCATCCAATTCAGCTGATATCTTTTTAATCGTATAACCAATTACGGCTGCATCGTCAATAATACCTAAACCAACTAGAAAGTCGGGGACGAGGTCAATCGGAGAAACGAAATATAGGATGGCAGCTATAACCGTAATAATTGTACTTTTTGCTACATGGCGATAATCACCTTTTGAATAAGCTCTAACCAATTCAACTAGCAATTGCAGTTTTTCCCATGCCTCACCCAATGTGCCTTTATTGTTTTTTGCTTTTAACAATGCCTTTTTCAGTAAACCCTCAGTTTTCTGCTGATTATCAATATAGTTATTTGCCTGATTTGCATAGTTCGCCTGTTCTTTCTCCAAATCTGCATTAGAACGGAACAAAACATTCACTTCCCTTATATAAGGATTTCGATACTAGTAGCATACCGTAAAAACTTGTTATTCATTTATTAATTATATACCAAAAAAGTACCAAGTCCGTTGAGGTACTTGGTATAAGTCTATACAAGAATAAAATCTTCGGTCTTTTTCTGGCTGGTACTATGGACAATTTCTTCTACTTCGTAACCTTCAAGTGTTTCTTTTGTTAATAAACTATCTACCAATCGTTGATACTGAAGTTTATGATCGTTGATTAGGAACTCAGCTTTTGTTAATCCTTTTTCAAACAGCTCCTGCATCTTTGCTTCCTTATCTTGTTTGTTGAAGGTGAGTGTGAATCCATCTTGAAGCATACCTGTATCCACCATTTGTTCGATAATATGCTTTGCTTGCTGGACATCACCGCTAACGCCTATGCTATGTTCGCCAAGAACCAATCTTTCGGCAACACCACCGGCTAGAACCATTGCTACACGATCAAGCAGGTCACTTGTTGTTGATAAATGGAGCTCATTGGGGATTGGTGCTACATAACCAAGAGCTTCACCGCGAGGAATAATGGTTGCCTTTCTGACAGAACCAGGTTTTGTCAATGAAGCGACAATGGCATGACCAGCTTCATGGATAGCGACTCTGCGCTTCGTTTCAATGTCAAGTAAAGCGCGGGAAGAACTGCCCAGGATTGTTCTATCAAGAGCATAATCCAAGTCGCCTTTTGTGATAGATTCCTGTCTGTTTCGAAAGGCTCTTCTACTTGCTGTATCGAAAAGGGACTGAAGCTCTGCACCGGAAAACCCGGAAGTACTAGCAGCTAATTCATCTAAGGTACCTAGGACATCCTCGCTTAGACTCTTTCCTTTTGTGTGAATGTCAATGATTTCCCTTCTGCCTTTTGTATCAGGCAATGGCACGTGAAAGGAGAAATCAATCCTTCCTGGCCGGAGGAATGCATCATCGAGCATATCTTTTCTATTTGTGGCAGCAATAAATAGAATTCCATCATTTGAGTGTCCGCCATCAAGTTGAACAAGAAGTTCTGTTAGGGTTTTTTCTGCTTCTTCTCCGCCATGAGCTTTTCTTTTCCCGGCTAGTGCATCAACTTCGTCAATGAAGATCACAGCAGGTCCTTGTTTTCTGGCAGTTTGGAATAACGATCGTACACGGCTAGCGCCAATTCCGATAAACATTTCATTAAATGCTGATCCGCTTGCTGAAAAAAATGATGCATTAAGTTCATGAGCTATTGCTTGAGCTAGCAGTGTTTTCCCCGTTCCAGGAGGTCCATAAAGCAGAATCCCTTTAGGCGGTTTTACTCCCAATTTAGTCGCTCGCTCTGGCTCTTTAATTGCTGCTATTGTTTGATGGATTTCATCTTTCATTTCTTCACCAAGGCCGCCGATATCCTCTAGACTGATAGAGGGTAAAGCACGGGCCTTTGAAACACTTCTTTTCATCGAATTAGATAGACCTATGCCACCTTTTGTTTTTTGCAGAACCACTGCTGAAGCAAATAGCGTAAGCAAAACCCCTGCTAATATCCACTTTCCAAAGCGGCTACTATTTGAAAAAGCGTAATTTATATTATATTTCTCGACTAGCTTATCCACAATTTGACTGTTAGGCGGAACTTGTGACTGATATTCTTGTACACCGGCTTTGATATGTAGACTGCCGTCAGAACGTTCAATCAACGTAACTGTTTTCCCATTCTGATTTTGAATCATTTTTTCTACTGATGAGAAAGGGATATCAATCTTTTTATTTGTTGTCTGGACAAGCCAAACGCTAGCTGTAATGATTATTAATAATGCTGCAAAGAGCGGAATAAACTTGGAAACTATCTTTGTTTTTTCATTCAATTTATTGTCATCTCCTATAACAGAGTCTTATTCTATTATAAAAGGAATTACTTAAAATGGGTGTGGGAATGGATGGAAAACATCTTCCAATTTTAATATATTGGATAAAAGACAAATTGAAGGATTGCAAAGTTATCCCCAGACATATAAGATTAAGGGTAGACAAAAATTTTTGATCGTCAAAAAGTGAGGAATAAGATATGGGTAACAATTTTAAAGATGAAGTATTATCGCGCAGAACCTTTGCGATCATTTCCCACCCGGATGCCGGGAAAACAACACTTACTGAAAAATTATTATTATTTGGCGGTGCCATTCGTGATGCAGGTACCGTTAAAGCGAAAAAGACTGGGAAATTCGCAACGAGTGATTGGATGGAAATTGAAAAACAACGTGGAATTTCTGTGACTTCCAGTGTAATGCAATTTGATTATGATGGCTTTCGAGTCAATATATTAGATACTCCTGGGCACCAGGACTTTAGTGAAGATACGTATCGAACGTTAATGGCTGTTGATAGTGCTGTAATGATTATCGATTCTGCAAAAGGTATTGAGGAACAAACGTTAAAGCTTTTTAAAGTCTGCCGTATGCGGGGCATTCCAATATTCACCTTTATTAACAAGCTTGATCGTCAGGGGAAGGCACCTTTAGAACTTCTTGCTGAATTGGAAGAGGTACTAGGGATAGAAACCTATCCGATGAATTGGCCGATTGGTATGGGTAAAGAGTTTCTTGGTATTTACGATCGTTTCTATAATCGGATTGAACAGTTCCGTGTGAATGATGAGGAGCGCTATATTCCTTTAAATAATGAAGGAGAAATAGAAGGAGACCACCCGTTGAAGGCCTCTGGATTATATGACCAAACATTGGAAGAGATTATGCTTTTAAATGAGGCTGGCAATGAATTTTCTGTTGAAAAAGTAGCAGCAGGAACCATTATACCTGTCTTCTTTGGAAGTGCGTTAACCACTTTCGGTGTTCAAACCTTTCTTGAAACCTATTTGAAATTTGCTCCTTCACCTATGCCGCGTAATTCTTCAGCAGGTGAAATTGACCCGCTGGGAGAACAATTCTCGGGATTCGTATTTAAAATTCAAGCCAATATGAACCCGGCTCACCGTGACAGGATCGCGTTTGTGCGAATATGTTCAGGGAAATTTGAACGCGGAATGTCTATAAATGTTCCAAGGCTAGGAAAGCAGTTAAAGGTAACTCAGTCGACTTCCTTTATGGCAGAAGAACGAAATACTGTGGAAGAAGCGGTGAGCGGTGATATTATCGGGTTATATGATACAGGCACCTATCAGATCGGTGACACGATTACAGCGGGTAAAAACACCTTTCAATTTGAGCGATTACCGCAATTTACGCCGGAGCTTTTTGTAAGAGTTTCTGCAAAAAATGTTATGAAACAAAAATCGTTTTATAAAGGGATACAACAGCTTGTCCAAGAAGGGGCAATCCAGCTTTATAAAACGATTAGAACGGAAGATTATTTATTAGGGGCGGTCGGTCAATTACAATTTGAAGTTTTTGAACACCGGATGAAGAATGAATACAATGCTGAAGTATTCATGGAACGGATGGGTTCAAAAATTACTAGATGGGTTGAAGATGAAGTGATAAATGAAACTTTATCGAGTTCAAGAAGTCTTCTTGTTAAGGATCGTTTCGATCAGTTTGTATTTTTATTTGAAAATGATTTTGCCCTAAGATGGTTCCAAGACAAAAATCCAACGGTTAAGTTAATTAATCCTATGGATCAGCATGAGTAAGATTGTGGCGGGGAAATCTCGCCTTTTTTTTGTTATTATAATACAGAAAATTCAGACTAATTACTCATTGACGGATTTTTTGGAAACATCTTACAATGGGTACAACCGTAAGTAACCGATAACGAGGGGGAAATGTGATGAAAAAGGGGTATTTTTTCACGGGCTTTCCAGGGTTCATTTGCAATCAATTAATTCGCGAAGTATTAAAAAGGAATCTTCTGCAAGGGCAAGTCTTTGTCCTTGTACTAAAAGGAATGATGGACAAAGCCAAGAAAGAACGGCAAGAGATTATTTCAGAACTAGGATTAAGGGATGAGGATTTCGTGATTGTTGAGGGTGATATTACGAAACCCGCACTAATGATTTCAGAAGAAAATCAAGAATTTTTGCTTTCAAGTATTACACATGTTTATCATCTTGCAGCAATCTATGATTTAGCTGTTCCAAGAGATATTGCTTTTAAAATTAACGTAAATGGAACGGGTCATGTGAATAATTGGGTAAAAGCACTACCAAACCTAGAGAGATATATCTATTTTAGTACAGCATATGTGGTTGGAAAACGCGAAGGAACGCTTTATGAGACAGAGCTTATCCGCCCAGAAAGCTTTAAAAACCATTATGAGGAAACAAAATATGAGGCAGAAGTGCTGGTAGAAATGTTAAAGAAGGATATTCCGGTTACCATTATCCGCCCGGGAATTGTTAAGGGACATTCCCAAACCGGTGAAACGATAAAGTTTGATGGACCATATTTTATTATGAATTTTTTGGAACGATTGAAATTTCTACCGTTATTACCTAAATTAGGAAAAGGTGTTGCTTACATTAATCTTGTTCCCATTGACTATATCATACAGGCGACGGCCTTCCTTAGTTTCTTGGATGTTGGAGCTGGAAAAACTTATCATTTAACGGATCCTCGTCCTTACCGTGCATCAGAAATATACCAATTTATGATGAAGGAATTACTTAATAAACATCCTAAAGGGACGCTCCCGTTAACACTTTGCAAATGGTTTCTATCAATTAAACCAATGAGGAGACTTCTGGGAGTTGAAAAAGAAGCCCTTGATTATTTTACCTGGATGGGACATTTTGATAACTCACAGGCTGCGAATGATTTAAAAGATTCAGGAATTACCTGTCCGGATTTTAAAGATGGAATTCCAGCCATGACAGCATTTTATCTAAAACAGAAGGATAATCCGAATTTCCAAATAAATATACTTTAGGAAATATTATTTTCTACCTTCGTTAATTTGGCAATTTATTGGTAAAACTAATTAGAGTTAATTAGCTACCATAAAAAATTGTCTTCAGAAGCGAGAATGAACAATGAAAAAATTAAGCAGATTAGAAGCTGTACTATGGAATATTGCCTTTCCAGGTTTTACACAGTTATTAACCGGACATTATTTCAAAGGTATACTGTTTGTTGCATTGGAGGTGATAGTGAACGTAATGGCTCGTTTTAATCAAGCTATTATGTTCAGCTTCTTAGGTGAGATTCAAAAAGCCCATTCTGTTCTAAATTATCAGTGGCTAATGTTTTATCCATGTCTCTATTTGTTTTCAATGTGGGATGGTTATCGTACGGCTATGCCAGCAGATGAAAAATACTCCTATCTTCCATTTGTCTTTGGGGCTTACTTTGTCACAGTTGGATTAATGCTCTCACCAAAGATAGACCTATTTCAGATTCACCCTGGTCCTGTTTTTTTACCCATGATATTTTTACTTCCTGGTCTACTCATAGGCTATATACTAAAGTTATTTCTGTCAGGAAAGGCCAATGCATAAGGCTTCAAACCAAGATTATGGTTTGAAGCCTTTTGTGTTAATTATATTTTTCCTAAGCCCCCATAAATTCTGAATCGGGTTCGTAAATCTTTAGTGAAAAAGCGATCGACGAAAAATGATGAGGTGATTGATTTGAAACATAAAAGCAGCAAGAAAATAAATAAAATAGCAAAAGCAATACTAGCTTTATTAATAACGGGTACAGCATTCTCTGCAACTAATGTTTTTGCGGAAGAACCGATGGCGCCAATTGAGTTGGAGCTGCAAATTGAGGAACCATCTGAATCAAACGAATTAGTTGAAACCGAAAATGGTCAATTACAGGAGTCCCCTTCATTAGTTCCAGGCGATTTCTTTTACTTTTCAAAGATCTTATTAGAAAAAATTCAACTTGCCTTTACAATTGACGATATAAAGGAAGCTAGGTTAATAGCAGAATATGCTGCCGAACGGCTAGCAGAGGCTGAAGTGTTGTTTGCTGATGGTAATGAAGAAGCTGCCTTAGAAACAATGACTGCAGCGATAGAGCATATGGAAAATGCAGATGATATCGTTGACGAACAACCTGCTGATAAACCAGAAGCAGATCAAGAAGGTGTGGTAGCTGTAGAGCTAGAGGTAGAGGTCATTTCTAATGATGATGTAGCCTTAGAAGAAGAAAAGGAAGCCGATGTTAAAACAATTCTATCACAAAATATTATTGCCTTAACAGCTGCGATGGAAAAAGTGAAAAATCCAAAGGCAAAAGCAGCACTACAAAAAAATATTGATAAAAGCTATGCAAAGCTTTCGAAGAAGTTAGAAAAGCAACAAAAAACGGCAGATAAGTTAATCCGTGAAGAATTGGATAATTCGGAAGAGGAAGTTGAAGTTACAAATGAAGAAATAGAAGCTACTTTACCTGTCTCACCTTCAAAACATGAACTTCGTAAAGCTGAAAAAAAGGAAAAGAAAAAAATTCAACAAGAAGCAAAACAACAAAAACATGAAGCAAAACATCAGATGAAAGAGGAAAAAGCAGAAGAAAAAAAACACCTTAAAGAAAAGAAAAAAGAGAATAAAGGCAATAATGGTAATAAAGGCTAAGGGAATTAATCTTCGTTAACATTAAGTTGGAAAAGATAGTCATTTTTGGAGTCTATCTTTTCTCTATGCCCTCACCCCCATAAAATCCGAAATAACAACCGTATGTTATAATTGGGTTCAAAGAGAGGTGAGACAATGCTAGGTTTATTGTTTATGACCAAGAAAAAGAAAAGAACCTTAGAAGAATCTGTCAGTTTAATTCAACAGGGCGACCAGTTACTGTTAAATGAGGTAATCGAAGCGTATAAACCATTTATAGCGAAATCTGTTTCCTCTGTTTGTAAACGATATATATATGAAACGGATGATGAATTTAGCATTGGGCTAATTGCATTTAACGATTCAATTGAAAAGTATTCCCCTGAACGCGGAAGTTCACTATTAAGTTTTTCTGAAGTTTTAATTAAAAGAAGAGTGATTGATTATATTAGGAAGCAATCTAAAAACCAGCATATAAGATTGGATTTATTCAACTCTGAATATGAAGAAGAATCCTCTGGTACAGTTATAGTTAATGAACTTTCAATTGAGGACTATAAGAAAAAGTCTGATGAAGAACTAAGGATAGATGAGATTAGTCAGTTTCAAACTTTATTAGCCTCATATGACTTGAGTTTCAACGAATTAATTAAGAACTCACCAAAGCACGTTGATGCAAGAATGAATGCCATTTTAGTTGCTAAAAAGTTAGTGGATAATAGGGAGTTAAAAAGTTATTTGTTTGAAAAAAAGAGACTTCCAATCAAAGAATTAGAAACTATGGTTGATGTCAGCCGAAAGACGATTGAGCGTAATCGAAAATATATTATTGCTATTGCGCTTATTTTATCAAGTGATTATGTTTATCTGAAGGATTACCTAAAGGGGGTGTTAGAAACATGAAAAAGGGAATTATTATGGAAATGGATGATTCTTATTTAACTTTATTAACCCCTGACGGTGAATTTTGCCGTGCACATAAACAAGATTTACCATATACAGTAGGTGATGAGATACATTTTTTTCCGATAACGGAGCAACAGAGAAATAAAATTATGGACACATTCAAAAATATTTTTAAGTTAAAATCAATATGGATGTCGACTGCTGTTTTGCTTATTTTTCTAGTCACAGTTGTTCCGGTGTATCAAAGTAATAGGGCATACGCCTATGTGTCGATTGATGTGAACCCTAGCATTGAACTTGGTCTAAATAAGAATATGAAGGTTGTTGAATTAACAGGATATAATAAAGAAGGAGAACAAATCGTCTCCCAAATTTCAGAGTGGAAGAAAAGGGACGTTTCAGAAATAACGGAACGGATCCTGACAGAATTAAAAAACGAAGGCTTTGTTAAGGATGAACCAATCATCATATCAACCGTTCGTACGGAAAACCTTGAGGAAAAGGTTGAACTAAAACTAGAACAAAATATTAAAGAAATCAAACAAACCGTAAATAAACAGCATTTAGAAGTAAATATGGTTACTACTACCGAAGCAGAACTAGAAAAGGCCCATGATCTCGGTGTTACGGCGGGGAAATATCAAGAAGTCAAAAAGGAATTAGCCGAAAAGAAACAAAATAAAGTTAAAAATCAAAATAAAAATAAGAATACGAACAAAGCCGAGAATCAAAATAATAATAAGAACAAGACCGAGAATCAAAATAATAATAAGAACAAGACCGAGAATCAAAATAATATTAAGGATTCAAACAAAAATGAGATTCCGCCAGGACAATTAAAAAAGCAAGATGAATCCAATATAATAGAAAAAAATCATTCAGAAGTTAAAGCAAAAGGGAATTTCGAAAAACAAATACCGCCAGGTCAGCTGAAAAAGATTAATGGAGATACTGGTAAGAATAGTAACCAATATATTGGGAAAGAAAAACATTCAAATGGAAAAGGAAATTCAAATAAAAAAGAAAATCGTGGAAAAAATAACTAAGTCCGGCTGAAAGCCGGACTTTTTGCCATGTTTATGAAGTTATTGTTTTGGAAATTGACCTGACATTTGTGCTTGTGCCTGTTGCACCAATCTTTTTGTAATTTCGCCGCCTACAGAACCATTCGCACGGGAAACTGTATCAGACCCAAGGTTTACTCCAAATTCCTGGGCAATTTCATACTTTACTTGATCTAGATATTGTTCTATTCCTGGAACTAATAATTTATTGCTGCTGTTTGCCATTTTCTTTCAACTCCTTAAATATTCAATACAGAGAGTAAATACCTTCTCTGTATTAAATAGTGTTTATTAATTTCATTCTTTTCATAAGTGGTAATGTTTTCGAATTTTGTATTTTTGAATCCAGTCCTGTGCCTTCTTATTAGTCGGCCCCTTTACCTACATCTTTGGTTGGATGCATGAATGGATAGGCATGTGGTTTCTTTTTACTTTCGAGCAGTTCCCGATTTTCAGGTGTATTCCAGCCAATATCATTTGTGGGATGTACCCATTCCTCGCCGGCCATAATATTTGGATCTGTATTCTCTGTCCAATTTTCCAATGGTGAATTAGCTGATGAGTAAAAGCTATCGCCGATCACTACACCATGTTCATTAACGAAAGGAGGCTGCATATTGATTCCAGTTCCTTCAAAACTTGGTGCATTGATTTGATGAGGCATGGTTTCAGCGATGCTTAATTTTTGTGACTTATCATTTTTCTTCTTTTGGGTCATTCGATTCACTCCCATTTTTCCTTATTTTCTTCAGATAATACAAATTTATTAATGAAAAAAAAGGAAGTGATGAATTTGGCTCGTTTGATTAAAACTAAAGATGTAACTAAAACCATTAGGAGGAAATATACGATGGCTAAACGAAAAGCAGAATTTGATGCAGTCGAAAAATATACAAAAACACCACATAAGAATGTTCAGGAAAGTGAATTTTCAGCTGAATTCGCTGATGAGGATAATTCCATTCGTTTTGCGAATCGTAATTCAAAGCTTGGAAAAAAAGGGAGAAGCTAATGAAGGAGAAGAAAAAGAAAGAAATCCCCCGAGAGGAATTTAGCGTTGAATTTGGCGATGTAAACGGTACAAAGCTATATGAAATTCTTCAGCCAAGGAACAACAAGAAAAAATCCTCAAAAGGAAAATAAGCCGGCAAATCTGCCGGCTATTTTTATTTTAAAATAAATGGATAGATAAAGGTTTGCCCGTTGATTGGGTCAAAATAAACCAATAAATAGGTTGGATTGTTTACAATTTCACCTGTCATTAAATAATGGTTCATATCAAAAGGAACTTGTTCAAGCATCGTATGCTTGTATAATTCCTTTTCATCAAGCTGTAATTCCAAATAGGTTTCCCCTAAGAGCAAAGGCTGTGCTGTTATTTGTTTATAAACTTGGACTCTTTGTCTTTTATCAATACTTGTATCCCACCAAGGCTTCCGTGGTTTGTATTTATGATTTTTTAGATAATCATACTTCATTAACCCTCCGATTGTTTGGAGTTCACCTTCAGACTGATATTTAAAGAACGAGTACAGTCTGCGAAATAAATCTTCTAGTTGATGCCCAATTCTTGACCAACCCTGTTTATCCCAATAGGAACCAAACTCCTGAAAAAAGTCAAAAGGTGAAGGGAAAATATTAGTTACTAAGTATTCAATCGTACGATCCATGCGATGGTCATTCCAATATTTCTCTAGCACATCTTCCACTTGTTTAATTCGTACAATATCGTCAAAAGACAAAACATTATTCCCTAATATTTCATATGGAGAATGATCCATATAGACATAATCATGCTCCTTTGCACGAAGGCGCAATCCCGTGCCTCTTAGCATTTTCAAAAAGCCTAACTGGAGTTCTTCAGGACGCATTTCAAAAACATCATTGAATGTTTTACGAAAAGAGGAATAGTCTTCCTCTGGCAGACCGGCAATTAAATCAAGATGCTGGTCAATTTTACCTCCATCCTTCACCATTGTTACCGTTCTGGTCAATTTTGAGAAATTTTGCTTACGCATGACAAGTTCATTCGTATAATCATTCGTTGATTGAACGCCAATTTCAAACCGGAATAACCCTTTTGGTGCCTCATTATTTAAAAACTCGATTACCTCTGGCCTCATAATATCAGCGGTAATCTCAAATTGGAACACGGTTCCAGGAAGATGCTCATCAATTAAAAATCGGAACATTTCCATTGCATAGCTTCTGCTGATATTAAAAGTTCTATCAACGAACTTTAACGTTTTTGCCCCATTCGCCATTAAATAACGAATATCATCCTTAATTTTTTCTCTATCAAAATAGCGTACCCCTACTTCTATAGATGAAAGACAAAATTGACAGCTGAATGGACAACCACGGCTTGTTTCAATATAAGTCACTCGTTTTCCTAGATGAACAAGGTCTTCAGTAAAACGGTAAGGAGAGGGTAGCTCCTTCAGGTCTAGCTTATTCATTTGTGGAGTTATCTTTACATGATCCTTCTCACGGTAGGCAATTCCATGGACATTTTTAAAATTATCTTTATCTTTAAGTTCAAAAAGTAGCTGTTTAAAGGTTTTTTCGCCTTCACCAAGTACGATGTAATCAACGTTTGGAACTTTCTTCATCCATTCAACCGTATCGTAGCTGACCTCAGGACCGCCAAAGACAATCTGAATCGACTTGTCGATCTTTTTAAGCATATTAACAACCTTTATCGTTTCTTCGATATTCCAAATATAACAACTAAAGCCAATAACAGTTGGTTTTTGTTGATAGAGATCCGTCACGATATTTATAATTGGATCCTTAATCGTGTATTCCTTCAAATTAATATCAAATTCTGGAGAAGCGTACGCTTTTAAATAGCGAATGGCAAGGTTAGTATGTATATATTTAGCATTTAACGTACAACAAATAACATTCATCAAAAAACTCCTTTGTCAATTTAAAACAATATTCTATTATATCCCATTTTCGGCAAAAACGGTAGTTTTGAGACATCGGTAAACAAAAGGTATTGAATAATCGACCTCCTGTTATACTACAGTAATTCCTCTGTTGTATTTTGATAAGACGGAAAGAAAGTCTTTAAAATTAACAGTTTAAGAAAAAATAGTAAATGTGTTTCACAGTTTTTCTAGCTGTGTTTAACTTTTGTCACAGCGCTAAAGAAATAAATCTACTACAATATATCTGGGGTAATTAAATTATAACAATTTATTGAACAAAAATTGGGGGGAGAATATGTCTATTTTACCGAAAAAAAATGAACTTGGATTTTTTGAAATCCGTCTAGAATCTATTGGTGGCCTGGGAGCTAACCTTGCAGGAAAAATGTTGGCAGAAGCTGGAGTATTTAGTCTTGGCTTAAAAGGGTCAAATTTTTCATCGTATGGTTCTGAAAAGAAAGGGTCTCCAGTAAAGAGTTTCGTGCGTTTTTGTGAACCAGATGTAGAAATTAGGGATCATAGCCCGATTGAACAACCACATATCGTTGGAGTTTTCCATGAAGCACTATATAGAACCGTGAATGTCGTCAGTGGCCTGGATGCTGATGGGATTGTCCTCGTAAACTCGGCAAGAGAATTTGATGATGTTAAAAGAGATTTACAGCTAGAGTACGGTACACTGGCAATCGTTGATGCCCTGTCAATTGCTGTTGAAGAAAAGACAAAAGTAAATACGGCAATGCTAGGTGCTTTATATCGTATTTGCGATTTCTTAAATCCGGAATCGATGAGAGATGTTATTCGGAAAACATTTACAAAAAAATATCCACATCTTGTGGAACCAAATATTCGCACCTTTGACCGCGGATATAATGAGGTTCAATTTAAAACCTATGAAGTACCTGAAGGGGCTAAAGGGAAAGCGTTTACACGTCCTTTGCCGATGCTTGGCTACTTGACCCAGGAAATCGGAGGTGTCATGGTATCTCAAGCAAATAGTATTTTTAAAGATTTGAGCGGCTCTCGGCAAGGATTCCTTCCCGAGTTCAAGCAAGATAAATGTATTCACTGCGCAGCATGTGATAATGTTTGTCCAGACTTTTGCTTCGTTTGGGAAGAAGGAGAGGATAAGCGCGGCAGGAAGCAAATGTTCCTTAAAGGGATTGATTATCAATATTGTAAAGGTTGCCTGAAATGCGTTGAAGCCTGTCCGACTGATGCACTTGGCGAACTTCGTGAAATGCTGGGGTATGCAGATGAAAACCGCATGAAACAAAACTTTCCCTATATTTCAGGAGGTGCTCTCTAATGGCAATTTTAGAAGATAAATTAACAACTCAAAATAAAGCAGAACAAGTTTCGACTTTCGAATCAGGAAATGAAATGGCTGCAATGGCTGCAGCCCAGATTAATTATCATATAATGGGATACTTCCCGATTACACCGTCTACAGAAGTTGCCCAATTTTTAGATCAAATGAAAACACGCGGTGAGCACGATATAAAGTTAATTCCGGCCGATGGTGAGCATGGTTCAGCTGGTATTTGTTATGGTGCAGCAGCTACTGGAGCAAGGGTCTTTAACGCGACAAGTGCTAACGGACTTTTATATATGATTGAGCAGCTTCCGGTTCAATCGGGAACCCGTTTTCCCATGGTTCTGAATCTTGTTACTCGTTCTGTCAGCGGTCCGCTTGATATCAGGGGCGATCATTCTGACCTTTATTATGCATTAAATACCGGCTGGGTTATTCTAACAGCTAAAACACCGCAAGCTGTTTATGATATGAATATCATGGCACTAAAAATTGCGGAACATTCAAAAGTTCGATTACCGGTTATTGTTGCTTATGATGGCTTCTTCACGTCTCATCAAAAACGTAAAGTTGAATACTTCAAAGATCGTAAAGTGGTTCAAGAATTTGTTGGTGAGTGCCCGACCGATTACAATTTTGCAAGGGATCTCAAAAAGCCAGTAACCATTGGGGCGCATATGAGCGGTGATGATTTTATCAATAATCATTTCCAACAATCTGAAGCAATCTATAATGCGGGTGAAGTTTTCAAGGAAGTTGCAGCTGAATATGCACTAGTTTCAGGAAGAGAATATCCTGTCCTGGATTTATATAAAATGGAGGATGCTGATGTTGCTGTATTTCTATTAAATTCAGCGGCAGAATCAGCAAAAGATGTTGTCGACCAGCTTCGTGCTAAAGGAATTAAAGCCGGAGTGATTAGTCCGAACATTATTCGCCCATTCCCTGCAAAGGAAATTCGTGAAGCTCTAAAAAATGTGAAAGCATTATTAGTTGGTGAACGTGCGGATTCTTATGGTGCAAATGGACCTAATTTAACACATGAGGTGAAATCTGCCCTCCAAGATGATAAGGACAACAAGACCATTGTCCTAAGCCGTGTATTCGGACTTGGAGGTAAGGATTTCTATGCAAGTGATGCACATAAGTTCTTTGAAATGGTCATTGAGGCGAAAGAAAAAGGCTTTGCGGAAAAGCCTTTTGATTACTATGGTCATATTCCAGGAAATCCTGAAAAAATCCTTAAGCCTGTCATTCTGCCGCAGCATGGTGATGTATATAAAACAGGGTTAATCGATGTAAAAATGGATGAAGTGACAAACAAATTAAAGGTAAAAATTCCGCCGCTTCGTGCTTTAACGGGAAAGCCAAAGAGAATTGCATCAGGGCACGGGGCTTGTCCAGGCTGTGGGATTTTTGCTGGTCTGGAATTATTCTTTAAAGGGATAGAAGGGGACATTGTTACACTTTTCCAAACAGGCTGTGCATACGTAACAACAACATCCTATCCAAGTACATCACATAAGCAAACGACGATACACAATTTGTTCCAAAATGGTGCTGCCACCTTATCTGGTACGCTTGAAGCATTTTTAGAGCTGCAAAGCCGCGGTGAAATTGATGTTGCCGACAATGCCACCTTTGTAATGATTACTGGTGATGGCGGTATGGATATTGGTATGGGTTCTGCCATTGGAACTGCACTTAGAGGACATAAGCTGATTATGCTAGAGTATGATAATGAAGGCTATATGAATACAGGCTCGCAAATGTCTTATTCTACTCCGATGGGTCATATGACTAGCACTTCAGGTGTCGGTAAAGCTCAAAAGGGTAAAGCCTTCCATCATAAAGACACAGCTCAAATTATGGCTGCAACAAATATGCCTTATGTGTTTACTGGTTCCGAGGCCTTCCCGCAGGACTTAGTGAAAAAGGGCGCAAAGGCTCAGTGGTATGCACAAAATGTCGGAACTGTTTACGGGAAAATTCTGATTACCTGTCCATTAAATTGGAAATCTGATGACCGCTATGGTACAAAAATATTAGAAGAAGCTGTAAATTCCTGCTTTTTCCCGCTCTATGAGATAGAGCAAGGGGTTACAACGATTACTTATAACCCTGAGGAAAAGAAAAAGCGTGTTCAGCTTGCTGATTGGTTAAAATACATGGGTAAGACAAAACACCTTCTAAAAGAGGAAAACAAATCAATTTTAGAAGAGTTTGAGGTAGAAGTGGAGAAACGCTGGTCACGTTTAAAAGCCAAGCACGAAAATCCATTATTATAAATGCATTAAAAAAGCAAAGCGCCTAAAAAAAACCGCTTTGCTTTTTTCGTCTTACTATTACTAACAGCGACAAAATCTTCATTTTTTTGCCACAAAAAGGAATATTATCATATAATGTAGAATATAGATTTATTATTATTGTTCTATTTTGGGATTTGCGGGGTGGCTGCAGGTGAAAGATCAAATGAATCAAAAAGTTGTATTGCATCTAGCGCAAGATCACGATAAAAATTATATAAATAAGAGAGAATTACAAGAAAGTGAAAGAAAGTATAGTCGGATATTTGAGCTTTCGATGGATGGTTTAATCTTATGGAATGATGATTATCGTATTGTGGATATTAATAGCATGGCTTCAAAAATGTTAGGTATGACAAAAGATAAGTTAATGGGTCACGCGATACTTGACTTGTTTGAGTCTCATAGAGAGAACCAGCAAGAAATAATTCGACATATTGAACAAGTAATTCATTGTGGAGACTTTGTTTCATCAATAAAAATTGAAACAAAGGATGGGATTGAAAAGTATTTTGATGTATCTACCAAAAGAGGCATGGTAGATGGCATAAATTTCACCATTATTAAGGATGTTACTGAGGCTGCTAAAATGCAGGAACAACTAAGAAATTCTGACCGATTGAATGTAATTGGTGAACTAGCTGCAGGGATTGCTCATGAAATTCGTAATCCGATGACAGCATTAAAAGGTTTTATTCAGCTGCTGGAAGGAAGCATAAAATCTGAACATGCCATGTATTATGAGGTAATTACCTCAGAATTAGCGAGAATTGACTCCATCATCAATGAATTTTTAATTTTGTCAAAACCAAAGGTAATTAGATTTCAAGAAATAAATGTAAATCAGATTATGAAGGAAACGCTGGATTTACTTAGTGCACAGGCAGTACTTTATAATGTTCAATTTACCGCAAACTATGAATCTCATTTACCGTATCTTTATTGTGAACCAAACCAGCTAAAAAAGGTATTTATCAATAT
Source organism: Neobacillus sp. FSL H8-0543 (assembly GCF_038592905.1). Lineage (GTDB taxonomy): Bacteria > Bacillota > Bacilli > Bacillales > Cytobacillaceae > Neobacillus. The sequence continues at coordinate 3,981,945 of NZ_CP151943.1, forward strand.
AATAAAAAATGCCATTGAAGGTATGCCTGAAGGTGGAGAGATAACGATCACTCTAAAAAAGGATGAAAAAAATCAAATTATTATTTCTATTCAAGATGAAGGGATCGGGATGCCCAAGGATAAACTAAAAAAGCTTGGAGAACCGTTCTATACTACAAAAGAACGCGGCACTGGCCTCGGCTTAATGGTGAGCTTTAAAATTATTGATGAACATAAAGGCAATATTAAAGTTGAAAGTGAGGAAGGAAAAGGAACGACTTTCCATCTAACCTTGCCATTAGGACTTGATAGACTAATTGTCTAAAAAAGCAATCCAGCTGGATTGCCTTTTTAGAATATTTAGTTAATTATTTCTAACGGCTTCGACAAGCTTCTCTAATGTATTAATTTCAGTTCTCTTTTTTATTAGGACTTTTCCTAGCTCTAGTGATTTCTGTTTGGCGGTAAGACGTGATTGTTGGTTTGGTATTTGATCTAAATCGGCTACGTGGGCAAGACCAATGGTTCTGCGGATTAACTCGCAACCAGCAAATCCAACAGCATCCTCAAAATATTTCGATAATATAAAGTTTAAAAAGGTATTTGTACCTGCGAACTCCTCTTTATTTTCTGTCTTCCATAAGCGAGTATATTGTTCTTTAAAAATATTCCAGAACGTTTCAATATGCTGGATAATCAACGTTTCCTTCTCTTGATTTGCAATTAACTGAAAGGCAAGATTCGCAAATACTTGGCCGATATCGAAGCCAGCTGGCCCATAAAAGGCGAATTCCGGATCAATAACCTTTGTTTGGGACTCGCAGGCAAAAATACTTCCGGTGTGCAAGTCACCGTGAAGAAGTACCTCTGCCTCCGATAAGAAGCTTTTTTTCAATACAGTCACATGAAACTTTAGATCTTGATCTTGCCATAATTTTTCAACAGCAGGACGCAAGCTCTCCTCAAAGTCATTTGTTTCTGCATCGAAAAAAGGATCAGTAAAGATTAAGTCCTCGGTAATTTTGCATAGCTCAGGATTGATAAACCTTTGAACCTGTTCCTTTTTTAGCGATGGCCCGATGGCATAATCAGAAGTATAAAATAATGTTTTTGCTAAAAATTCGCCAAGATGCTTAGAAATTAACGGATAGGTCTCCCCGTTAATAAAGCCGGTTCTGGCGATGGAAAGATGAGAAAGGTCCTCCATGACCGTAATCGCCAGAACATCATCTGTATAATATACTTCCGGTACGAAATCTGGGGTAATATGGCCAAAGACCTTTAATGCATCTGCTTCAATTTTGGCTCTTTTGACTGTAAGCGGCCAGCTTTCGCCAACAACCTTTGCATAGGGAAGTGCCTGTTTAATAATAAGCCCTTTCCTTTGCTTGTTATCAATGATATGGAAAACAAGATTAAGATTTCCGTCACCAATTTCAGTACAAGTAAGCTCTGCATTCTCAGGTAAAATATTTAAGCTTTTTGCTAATGCCAACGCACTTGCTTCTGTTAATGGCTGGTATGTTTGGTTCTTTAATAGACTCATAATGATTTCCTCCTTGGTTTTAGAGGCTTTTGGTGCAGACAATAACACGAAAAAGCCTCTTTCGATAAGAAAGAGGCTAGAAGACGGTTGTGTCTGTCGCACCTCTCATCTCTCAAAAGGATGATTTCCTTTTGTTGGAATTAGCACCGTGCCTAGAAAGGGGAGAGTTCCCAGCGCTAAAAAAGCACCCATTAACAATGGCATTCTGGTCGGTTGCTGGGCTTCAAAGGGCCAATCCCTCAGCCAGCTCGTGATAAGAGTAAATGAAATTTATAATCTGCTAAGTATGATAACAGGATTAAATGAAAAGTGTCAATATTATTTGAAAATTAATTATAATATTCTGGTTTTCGATCTGTAAAAACCGGAATTTGTTTGCGAATATCCTTCACTAGGCCCAAATCAACCACTGCTGTTAGGATTTCCTCATTCTTACCTGCCTCTGCTATAACCTCGCCCCATGGGTCGATAATCATCGAGTGACCGGCAAACTCGTTGTTAGGGTCAGCTCCTGAACGATTGCAGGCAATAACATAACATTGATTTTCAATCGCTCTTGCTATTAGTAAAGCCCTCCAGTGTGCTAATCGAGGGGCAGGCCACTCGGCAACAACAAATAAAGCCTCTGCTCCCTGGGCGGTATGGGAGCGGATCCATTCTGGGAAGCGGATATCATAGCATATGACACCTGCAAACTGACAATCTGCAAGTTTAAATAAGCCTTTTTCAGTCCCAGCTTTCAAATGCAAATGTTCATCCATTAGTTTGAAAAGGTGAAGTTTATTATATTCATGTACTAGCTTCCCCTCTTTATTGATAATCAGCAAGGTATTCATTACACCAGTATCCACACGATTTGCGACGGAACCTCCAACCATATGCACATGGTATTTCTTTGCTGCCTTCTTTAGAAATTTAATCGTTTCCAGAGCATTCTTGTCTGCTATGGTATCAAGGCGTGTTAAATCATAACCTGTTGTCCATAATTCTGGCAAAACAATAATATCAGGCTTTTCGATAACAGCCTGTTCAATTAGTTTTTCTGCCAATTGATAGTTTTTACTAGAATCACCAAAGGCAATATCCATTTGAATACATGCAATTGTAAATTTCATTACACTTCTCCTCATTTTGAAAGTTCGGAATTTTTTCTTTACAAGCTCTTACTAAAGTTATATCATTTGTGATTAGAATTTCAATACAAAAATGAAAACAAAAAAAGCGGGTGAATACAATGAAACAATTCCAGCCATCGGAATTATTAAATAGTTTACCAAAACAATTTTTTGCCTCATTAGTAAAAAAGGTAGGACAGTTTGTGGATGAGGGTCATGATGTGATAAATCTTGGACAAGGTAATCCCGATCAGCCGACACCTGAACATATCGTTAGAAGTATTCAGGAAGCTGCAGCTAAACCTGTTAACCATAAATATTCTCCTTTTCAAGGGCAGAGGTACTTAAAACAAGCCGCAGCTGACTTTTATCAGCGTGAATATGGTGTAACGATTGATCCCAATTCAGAGGTCGCCATTTTGTTTGGGGGTAAGGCAGGCTTGGTAGAAATACCACAGTGTTTGTTAAATCCTGGTGATACGATGCTCGTACCGGATCCAGGTTATCCAGATTATTGGTCAGGGGTTGCCCTGGCGAAAGCGGAGATGGTAACCATGCCGTTACGAGAGCAAAATAATTTTCTACCAGACTTTAAAGAACTAAATTTAGAGACACTGGAAAAGGCAAAGTTAATGTATCTCAATTATCCAAATAACCCTACAGGGGCAACAGCAACGAAGGAATTCTTTGAGGAAACTGTTCTTCTTGCTAACCAAAATGATATATGTGTCGTCCATGATTTTGCTTATGGTGCCATTGGTTTTGATGGTGAAAGACCACTAAGCTTTTTACAGGTTAAAGGGGCAAAAGAGGTGGGGATTGAAATTTATACCTTATCTAAAACCTACAATATGGCAGGCTGGCGCGTTGGTTTTGCTATTGGCAACGCAAGTGTGATATCAGCAATTGAACTACTTCAAGATCATATGTATGTTAGTTTGTTTGGAGCGGTACAAGAGGCAGCCGCAACAGCGTTAACAGAGTCACAAGAGTGTGTTCACGAATTGAATGACCTTTATGAGCGGAGGAGGAATGTGTTGATTGATGGCCTTCAGGGTCTCGGTTGGCAGGTAACCGCACCAAAAGGTTCATTTTTTGCCTGGTTGAAGGTTCCAGCTGGGTTAACATCAGAGCAGTTCGCTGATATTCTTTTGGAGCAAGCTCATATTATGGTGGCTCCGGGGATTGGATTTGGTGAGTTTGGTGAAGGGTTTGTCCGAGTAGGCTTGCTATCGTCAGAGGAACGTTTAGAGGAAGCTGTAAGAAGAATAAGTAAGTTAGAAATTTTTAAAAAATAGATTGACAAACTATTTATTTCTTGCGATAATCCAAAATAATAGTTAAACAATGTGAATATATTGAATAATACAATCGTTTTCTTATTAAGAGCAGGCGGAGGGAAAAGCCCGATGAAGCCCGGCAACCGACTTAAACTAGTTTAAGCACGGTGCTAAATCTTGCAGCAAATTGGCTGAAAGATGAGAAGATGTTAGTTTGTGATGCTAACCTCTTCTTTTTGAAGAGGTTTTTTATGTTTTTTGAAAGGATGTTGATCATATATGTCTGAATTGATTGCTACATACTTAATACACGATGAAAAAAATCCAGAAAAAAAGGCAGAGGAAATTTCTTTAGGATTGACCGTCGGTTCATGGACGAATTTGCCAGAACTTGAGCAAAGTCAATTACGGAAGCATAAAGGCCGAGTCGTTTCGGTTGAGCGAATATCCTCAGAGGAAGAGGAGAGGTCGCTTCTTCGAATCGCCTACCCAGCAATAAATTTTTCAAATGACATTCCAGCTATATTGACAACTGTTTTTGGAAAATTGTCATTGGATGGGAAAATAAAATTAGTAGACTTAGAATTTGAAGCTGAATTAGCTGATCAGTTTCCTGGTCCAAAATTCGGCATCGATGGACTTAGAGATAGATTGGGAGTTTATCACCGTCCTCTCTTAATGAGTATCTTCAAAGGAGTACTGGGGAAAGACCTTGACTTTTTAATCAGTCAGCTCAAACAGCAAGCCTTGGGAGGAGTAGACTTTGTAAAGGATGATGAGATTCTCTTTGAAAATAATCTCACTCCGTTTGAAAAAAGAATCATCGCAGGGAAAAGCGCATTAAAGGATGTGTTTGAAGAAACCGGGCACCGTACCCTATATGCAGTTAACCTAACAGGAAGAACCTCACAATTGAAGGATCGAGCAAGGAAAGCTACTGAGCTTGGCGCTGACCTCCTTTTGTTCAATGTCTTTGCCTATGGATTGGATGTCCTTCAGGAATTACGGGAGGACGATGAGATTGCGTTACCGTTAATGGCCCATCCAGCTGTCAGCGGCGCATTGACGGCTTCATCCCATTACGGAATCTCCCATTCCTTGTTACTGGGTAAGCTACTCCGCTATGCAGGTGCAGATTTGTCATTATTCCCATCACCTTATGGGACAGTGGCGCTAGATAAACCAAAGGCATTGTCGATTTCAAGTGAATTAACAAAAAAGTCTAGTTTCAAGCAATCTTTTCCCGTCCCTTCTGCTGGGATTCATCCTGGATTAGTGCCGTTATTAATCCGTGACTTTGGAATTGATTCGGTTATTAATGCCGGAGGAGGCATCCATGGCCATCCAGATGGTGCTCGCGGTGGTGCTCTCGCCTTCCGTCAGGCGATAGAAACCAATCTGCAAGGGAAATCCTTGGCAGAGGGGGCATTAGGTTTTCCCGAACTAAATAAGGCACTTCAATTATGGGGAAATGCGGAGGTGACAGCATAAATGAAGAAGCCAGTTATTTATTGTGACTTTGACGGTACGATTACGGATAGTGATAACATCATCGCTATCATGAAAAAATTCGCCCCTCCTAATTGGGAAGTAGTGAAGGACCAAATTCTAACCCGCGAAATTTCAATAAGCGAAGGAGTCGGGAGATTATTTGCGGAATTATCAAGTGATAAAAAACAGGAAATCACCTCATTTGCAATAGAAAATGCAAGGATTCGAGACGGTTTTCCTGAATTTGTTGAATTTGCTCGTTCTGAAGGCATTCCACTTTATATTGTTAGTGGTGGAATTGATTTCTTTGTTTATCCCATCCTTGAAAATTATGGACCTTTTGATGGTGTCTATTGCAATCAAGCAGATTTTTCAGGAGAAACCATAAAGATTCTATGGCCATATGAATGCGATTCTTTATGTGAAAATAACTGCGGTTGCTGTAAACCGAGTATCATACGCAAACTGACAAAGGATGCGGACAGTTTTACCATTGTCATTGGTGATTCCGTAACGGATCTAGAGGCAGCAAAACTAGCAAACTTTGTACTTGCAAGGGATTTGCTTGAGGAAAAGTGTGTGGAATGGGGGATCAACCACCAGGGATTTAAAACCTTCTTTGATTGTATAGAAGCAATAAAAAATAGAATTGAGGTGAAGAAGCTAGCATGGTAACAGAAAAATGGAGGGAATTAGCAGATGTAAAGGATGAACTTGCACAGAGGGATTGGTTTATGGGCACAAGTGGGAACCTTGCCATTAAGGTTAGTGATAATCCGCTGCAATTCCTAGTTACTGCCAGTGGGAAAGATAAGCGTAAACGTACGGAGGAGGACTTTTTGTTAGTTGATGAATTCGGGCGTGCAGTGGAAGAAACTCATTTGAAGCCTTCAGCTGAAACACTTCTTCACGTTGAAATTTACCGTAAAACGCAAGCTGCTTGTAGCCTTCATGTGCATACAATTGACAATAATGTCATTTCCGAGGTCTATGGTGATCAAGGTGAAGTAACATTTAAAGGACAAGAATTAATTAAGGCATTTGGTATGTGGGAAGAAGACGCAATATTAAAAATTCCGATTATCAAAAACTTTGCTCATATTCCAACGCTTGCGCATGAGTTTTCTGAGCATATTTGTGGGGATTCTGGTGCGGTTTTAATCCGAAATCACGGTATTACCGTATGGGGGAGAAATGCATTTGAAGCAAAGAAAATTCTCGAAGCCTCTGAATTTTTATTTCGTTATCAACTACGATTAATAGAGCATAAACCATATCAACTGTTTAAGGTTGTTTAATTAGATTAAGGAGAGGAAGATAATAATGGCATACATTACATTTCAAAGCAGAGAAGAACAAATTCATAATCAAGAGGAAGTAGAAAGCTTTCTAAACAGTCAAGAAGTGATCTACGAAAAATGGGATATCACAAGGCTTCCTCAGGATTTAGTTGAAAAGTATTCTTTAAGTGATGAGGAAAAAGAAGAGATCCTTCGTTCCTTTGCGGGTGAAATCGCAGATATTTCCGAACGCAGAGGCTATAAAGCCCAAGATGTGATTTCCTTATCTGAAAATACACCCAATCTAGATGTATTGCTGACAAATTTTAAAAATGAGCATCATCATACAGATGATGAAGTCCGATTCATTGTTAGTGGTCATGGTGTGTTTGTCATACAAGGAAAAGATGGTGAGTTTTTTGAGGTCCATCTAGTACCTGGTGATTTAATATCTGTACCGGAAAATATAAGACACTATTTTACCCTAGAAGAAGACAGAAAAGTTGTAGCTATTCGGATTTTTGTTACGACGGAGGGATGGGTACCAATTTACGAAAAACAAGAAATAAGTCTATAATTTTTGAAAAACTGGCAGCGAACTTGCATGCCGGTTTTTTGTATTTTTTGGGAAAAATATTTGAATGAAGCAGTATGATTTCAACAAAGAAATTTGTCACAAAAACTAGAAATCTCTTAAGAATGATGTCGAAAAACAATAGAAAATGCTTGTTTTGTCTACTTTTGCGAAACTGTTTACTTTTATACGAATTCTTGTAATAATCTTTCAAGTAGTCTATTTTTAGCGACTTAATGTATAAGAGTAAGGAGTAGGTGGAGAAAAGTGTACATGCATGAGAACGAACCTTCTGAGATGCTAGAAGCGATAAAGTCAAAAAGAGAATCAATGATCAATTGTGCGAACAAAAAAGGTTTTACTTGTGAGGAAACAATAAAATATAGTCAGGAACTTGATTTATTAATTAACGAATACCAAAAAGTAACCATGCATTCGAATGAAGAAGTGAAATTTGCCTTTAACAAAATGATTATGATTTGGCCAAAGGTTTGTCTGTGAGTATACCTAAAATAATGTCTAAAAGAGATCGATCAAGAATATCATCACTAATAGTCCGATAATAAAAGCATAAGTAGAAACTCGCTCATTGCCATCGCCATGGCTTTCTGGAATTAATTCTTTATAAATAATAAATAACATCGCACCCGAAGCAAAAGAAAGCCCATATGGGACAAGCCCCTTTACAAATGATGTCAAAGAATAACCAATTAGCGAAGTAACAATTTCAATTGCTCCCGTTAACGTAGCCAATATGAAGGCCTTAAATTTACTTATCTTTTGATTAATCAAAAAAAGTGCAACAAGAAGGCCTTCAGGCGCATTTTGGACACCGATGGCAAGCGCAATTAAGTTTCCAGTATCACCTGATTCTGAAGCATAACTAACCCCTACAGATAAGCCCTCAGGAATATTATGCAGTGTGATTGCTGAAATAATTAACAATGATTTTTCATCAAATTTTAATCCATACTGATTATGCTCTAAATCGAGATGTGGTATATTTTTCTCAAGAAGAGTTAATGCCATTACTCCTAAGGTTACTCCTATTGCCAATGAAACAAAGCCGCCAAGCCTCAGCGCCTCAGGTATAAGACCAATAGTTGAGGCAGCCATCATGATTCCTGCGCTAAAGGCCAATAATATATCTCTCCAACGGTGTGTGACGGATTGATTAATGAAAAGAATAATTAATGCCCCTGCACCTGTTGATAAAGCAGACAATACACTACCAAGAATTACTTCAATCATTTAAACCCCATACCTTTCAAAATTAATATAAAAATTCTACAATTATTGACAAAAACTGTGATTTTTATCATTGTATATATCTGAATTTTTCATATAGTTAAATTAGCCCTTTTTAAATAAATATTCTTTTAAATACTGATCTTTCTACAAAATGTCCTACTTCTAGACTTTACTTCTATCACGTAATTTATCAATTTAGAAAACAGAAAACTATCATTGTTGGTACTATGCTTGTGTTGCGATACATATATCGTAATAAAAGGCATTTTTTATAACCAAGGAGAGCAAACGCTTTCAAACACTTTTACGAAACCATAGGGGAGGGAAAGTCTTACATGCACATTGTCGTATGTGTCAAACAAGTACCAGATACAAAAATCATAAAAATTAATCCTAAGACAAACACACTAGACCGCCGCAGCGCACCAGCCATTTTAAACCCTTACGATGCACATGCCGTACAGGCAGCCGTGAAAATTAAAGAAAAAATTGGTGGTTCAATTTCCGTTTTGTCGATGGGTCCGCCACAAGCAACGGCTGTCATTAAGAAAAGTGTTGAAATTGGTGCAGATAAGGGATATTTGATTTCTGACAGAGCCTTTGCTGGAGCAGATACACTGGCAACAAGCTATGCGTTATCGAAAGCATTAGAAAGAATAAATAAGGAATGTCCTGTAGATTTAGTTATTTGCGGAAAACATGCGATTGATGGGGACACTGGTCAGGTTGGACCCGGCATTGCCAGAAGGATGGATATTCCTCCAGTCACAAATGTGATTGATGTTTCTGAAGTCAATTTAGAAGAGAAAACTGTATTAATCAAACGTAAATTGTCAAATGGTTATGAACTTATCCAAGCTGAATTACCATGCCTGTTAACGGTTGAAAAAGAGATAAATGATATCGAATACTCACCAATGACAAATATGATAAAAGCTGCACGCTATGAGCCAGTAATCTGGGCAGTTAGTGATTTAGAGGATGTTGATAAAACACAGCTTGGGCTTAAAGGTTCACCGACGATTGTCGGAAAAATGTTTACACCTCCAAGGGCAGAAGGCGGAAAAAAAATCGAGGGATCTGCTGACGAGCAAGTAAAACAGCTCATGGAAATCTTATTGGAGAATAGAGACGTATTAACGATTCAATCAACGAATCAATAACGGTACCTTACGAGGTGTGGAGGGGTTAACATGAATTTGGATGAATATCGCGGAGTTTGGATCTTTATCGAACAGAATGAAGGTAAGGTTGAAGGTGTTTCTCTTGAATTACTTGGTGAAGGCAGAAAACTGGCAGATAAATTAGAGGTACCTTTAGGCGGATTTTTGCTGGGGAGCGATGTGAAATCATTAGCAAATCAAGTTATTGCTTATGGCGCTGATGAAGTGTACATGGTCGATCACCCAGTGTTAAAGCAATACCGGACAGAGTCATATATGCAAGGGGTCATGCTGCTTGTTGAAAAATATAAGCCTGAAATCATTCTTTATGGCGCAACTCCAAATGGTAAAGACTTAGCAAGTGCGGTTGCTACAGATTTAGTAACCGGGCTGACAGCCGATACAACGATGCTTGATGTAGATGTCGAAAAACGCTTGCTTGAAGCAAGCCGTCCAGCATTTGGCGGTAATATTATGGCGACAATCCTTTGTAAGAAGCATCGACCGCAGATGGCAACGGTTAGACCAAAGGTAATGAAGGCACTAACACCAGACGCGAGCAGATTAGGGAAAATAATTGAAGAAAGTATCAGTCTAAAAGAAGAAGATATGCGGACAAAGGTGCTACAAATTGTGAATGACGTAACAAAAAAGGCTAATTTGGCGGATGCCCATGTCATCGTTTGCGGTGGGAAGGGAATGGGAGATGTCCAAAACTTTCAGATTCTATATGAGTTAGCTGATACCATTGGGGCAACAGTTGGCGGAACTCGCGATGTTGTCGAAGCCGGTTGGCTTCCTCACGAGCTTCAAATCGGTCAAACTGGAGAAACAGTAACACCAAAGATATATTTTGCCGTTGCACTCTCAGGTGCGATCCAACATGTCGTTGGTATGAAGAACTCAGATTTAATCATTGCCATAAATAAGGACCCGAATGCACCAATTTTTGATGTTGCAACTTATGGAATTGTAGGAGATGCAATGGAAGTAGTACCTAAGTTAATCGAGCAATTTAAACAGCTGAGAAATGAAAAAGGTGGTGAAATAAGCTATGCCTGAAAAATTTGATGTCATTGTCGTTGGGGCAGGCCCAGCAGGAACCGCTTGTGCTCTTGTTTGTGCCCAAAACGGTTTAAATGTATTGCTTATTGAAAGAGGAGAGTACCCTGGATCTAAGAATGTAATGGGCGGTGTGCTGTACCGGAAGCAAATGGAAGAACTTATTCCAGAATTCTGGAAGGAAGCACCATTGGAGCGCCCTGTAATTGAACAGCGTTTTTGGATGATGGATACAGAATCAGTCGTCCAGTTTGGTTATAAAGGTCTTGAATGGGCTTCTGAACCATATAATAACTTTACCGTGCTAAGAGCCCAGTTTGACCAATGGTTTGCTAAGAAAGCCGTTGAAGCAGGAGCTCTACTAATTAATGAAACGGTTGTATTAGAGTGTATAGTTGAAGATGGCAAGGTGGTAGGAGTCCGAACAGATCGCCCGGATGGTGAGGTATATGCAGATGTCGTCGTACTTGCAGATGGAGTTAACTCGCTCCTTTCAAAACAACTCGGCTTCCATAAAGAATTCCGCCCGGATGAAGTAGCGCTTACTGTTATGGAAGTAATCAATTTGCCTAAGGAAAAAATAAATGATCGTTTTAATCTTGAAGACAATCAAGGCTGTACAATAGAAATATTTGGTGACTCTACAAAAGGAAACTTGGGTACAGCGTTTCTTTATACAAATAAAGATAGCTTGAATATTGGGGTCGGTACTACGCTTTCAAGTATGATTAAGTCAAAAATGAAGCCCTATGATCTTTTGGATTATTTAAAAACTCATCCAATGGTTAAACCAATGCTCGCTGGGGGAGAGTCTGCAGAATACCTTGCCCACCTCATTCCTGAGGGAGGATATCGCTCCGTTCCGAAGGTAGCAGGAAATGGTGTTGTCGTCATTGGTGACGCCGCACAGCTTGTTAATGCCATTCATCGTGAAGGTTCGAACATGGCTATGTCTTCAGGAAAAATGGCTGCCGAAGCCGTCATAAAAGCTAAAAAGAATAATGATTTCAGTGAATCAAGCTTAAATAGCTACCGCGAAGCGCTAAATGGCAGTTTCATAATGAAAGATTTAGAGAAATACAAAGATGCAGCACATACCTTTGAGAAGTATCCGCAATATTTTAAAGAATATGTGCCGATGATGAACAAAGCAATGAGTAAGTTCTTTACAGTAGATGGAACGCCAAAACGCGAAAAACAAAAACAAATTATGAAGAGTGTAACGGCTGAAAGAGGAACGATCAAAGTAATTCAAGATATGTATCGTGCTTGGAAGGCGGTGAAATAATGTCAACTAAAAATATTGAAGAAAAACAGTATCTTCTTCGATTTAAAGCTGATACGAAATCCCATTTAACCGTAATGGACAATGACATTTGTGCAACGAAATGCCCTGATAAAATTTGTACCATATTCTGTCCTGCCGAGGTTTATAAATGGGAAGGTCTTAGGATGCAGGTGGGCTATGAAGGCTGTCATGAATGCGGAAGCTGTCGGATTGGCTGTCCTCACCAGAATATTAAATGGGAATATCCAAAAGGCGGACATGGAATTGTGTTCCGTTTAGCGTAAACTAATTTAGGGGGCTGTTTGCTATGAGGCAAATGGCTCCTTTTTTTTGATTCCACTATATGTAGGTTATTTCACAAGTGAGGGTAAAAAGAAGATGAAGCAAAAGGGTAAGTATTTTGGGGATTAACTAATTTTCTCTTGAAGGCTTAAGGAGAAGAGATGATCCTTTTTGCAATAAGATTCGAAAGAGCCTGCCAGGTTAATTGCAAGATCGATAGATTCCATTGCTGGTGAGGTATAAAATGGCTCTTTCCAATTGAAGTCACCTTCATTATCAGCCGGATAAATACTTACCTTCCAATGATAATAAATCTTTTGCTGTGGGAGCTGGACTCCTTCTACAGCAATTAACCAATGAGTAGCCTTGGAATGGAAGTGGAATGGTTCACCTTCATTAAGTGCCATTAAGTCGTTAAAACCAATTGGTATTAATTCTTTTTGATAAAAGTCATGATGATTAGGGGTTCTCATCTAATTTTTCCCTCCCTTTTAAGTTCTAACTATATTATATGTGAGTTTTTCATCATTTTTAAGTTGAAATGTGAAAATTGTTTGAAAATTAATAAAAGTGACAGCAAAAAAAGGATGGGCAACAATCACCCATCCTTTTTGTTACATCTGATTCCACTCCTGTACCTTTTGATCACTTGGGAGAAGGAAGGCTACTAAGCCAAGCAATGGTAAAATCCCAATCATCGTAACCATGGTTACTAATCCAATTAGATCAGCTATATAACCGAGTCCGACTGATCCAATTGCTCCCATTCCAAATGCAAGCCCGACCGTTAAGCCCGACATCGTCCCGATTTTCCCGGGAACTAACTCCTGAGCATAGACGACAGTAACAGAGAAACTTGTCATTAAGATAAATCCTGTAAGCATTAGGAAGATAAACGCCAAAATAGTAGGTACAAATGGTATTAGCAGGGAAAAAGGAACAGTTGCAAGCATAGAAACTGAGATGACCTTTTTCTTGCCAAAACGGTCTGCCAGCGGTCCGCCAAAAAATGTACCGAAGGCACCGGCAACTAAAAAGGCAAATAGGAAAAGCTGGGATTCCTTAATGGTTAGTGAATATTCTTCAATGGCAAAAAAGGCATAAAAATTGGTCATCCCCGAAATATACCAAGATCTAGCAAAAATTAGCAGAAGAATTAAAAGTAACGCCTTTTTTATATTCTTAGAGATGCCCGCTGTTTTATTTGTAGCTCTTTTTTGTTTAGGAATCAGTGCGGATGAAGCTATCTGCTTACTATACCATCCTGCAATGTATAATAATAAAACGACTGCCAGGGCTGCGGCAAGTGTAAACCAAGATGCACCCTTCTGACCAAGCGGCACGAGAATAAGCGCCGTAATTAGCGGAGCCAATGCCTGGCCAGTATTTCCCCCTACCTGATAGATTGACTGAGCCAGTCCTCTTCTTTTTCCAGCAGCCATATAGGCTACTCTTGAGCCCTCAGGATGAAAGACGGCTGAACCTAATCCAATGAAAAGTACTGCGATAACAATTAGACTAAAGTTTGGTGCGTAGGCTAATCCAAGCACGCCCCCAAGTGTAAAGGTAAGTCCAATTGGCAGGGCGTAGGGTATCGGTCTTTTGTCGGTAATAACACCAACTAAAGGCTGCATGACGGAGGACACCATGTTAAGGGAAAAGGCTATGATCCCAAGCTGGGTAAAAGTCAGTCCCATGGATTTTTGCAGGATAGGAAACATTGCAGGAACAACTGCTTGAATCGCATCATTTAGTAAATGGCAAACTCCAATAATAAAAAGTATATTAAACATTGTTGCATCTGATGCTTTTGGTTTCTTCGCTGACAGAATCGCTTGCTGACTCATGATTACCCCCCATGTGTTATGAAAATAGTTAACTTATAATATACATATCTTACCTAATATTTAATCCAAAGGAAAATGGATTGAACTCTAATCATGAAATATTAATGAAAAAAGTGGATTTGACACAATATAAAAAGTTTTTTATAATAATCTTGAAGTCGAGATATTTGTAAAAATTATAAGGGATGCGGTTTTAATGGAAAATGAAGCAATATCGCAATCGTTGAAGTTGTTTATTGTCTTATCAAGGGCTTATAAAGCGATTAATGAACATGTAAATAAAGTGATTCAAGCAAGTGGTTTAAATCCGACTGAATTTGCCGTTCTGGAACTTTTATATCATAAAGGTGACCAGCCAATGCAGCAAATCGGCGGAAAAATTCTACTTGCAAGCGGAAGCATCACCTATGTTGTTGATAAGTTAGAGCAAAAAGGGATGCTTAGAAGAATTGCTTGTCCAAAGGATCGAAGAGTTACCTTTGCGCAAATAACTGAGGATGGGAAAGCCTTCATCCAAGAAATTTTTCCAGAGCATGCTGAGCAAATTCATAACCTGATGTCAAGTTTAACAGAGTCAGAAAAGCTCGAAGCAATCGAATTATTAAAAAAATTGGGGTTACCAGCAGGAAAATTTTAATACGGCCATTTTGGCCGTATTTTTTTGCGGTGCAGGGGTGAAATTCCCCTTTTTTATCCAAACTTTTTAGACAAATTACCTAGAATTGTAGTAAATGTCCCCTACTTTGCAGTAAGTAGAGGAAAATTCCATGTTCGTGTATAATTATATAGATGGATATTAGAATTTTTAGAAAAGAGGGATAAGGGATGAGATTTGAAGACTTTACATATGTTCGGCCTAATTTAGAAGAGATAACCCAAAGTTTTAATCTTGCGATTGAAAAGTTCAAAAATGCTGCCACTGTTGAAGAACAGAATATCGCAATGAACGAGGTCAATGACATTAGAAATGACATAGATACGATGTTTAATCTTTGCGAAATTCGTCATACTGTTGATACAAATAATGAATTTTATAAAGCAGAGCAAGATTTTATGGACGAATTAAAGCCTGAAATTGAAGGTTTTGTTACTAAATACTTTCAAGCACTTGTTGATTCGAAATTTCGCGCTGAATTAGAAAAGAAGTGGGGAACACAATTATTTGCACTTGCAGAAGGCCAATTAAAAACGTTCAAACCCGAAATCGTTCCATTACTACAAAAGGAAAATCGATTATCATCAGAGTATACAAAGCTAATTGCTTCTGCAAAAATCCTTTTTGAAGGCGAAGAAAGAACCTTAGCACAATTAGAGCCGTTTACTCAATCTACTAACCGGGAAATGAGAAAGAGGGCAAGTGAAGCTAAATTTGGCTTTTTAGCTGAGAATGAGGAAGAACTTGACCGTATATATGATGAACTTGTAAAAGTAAGAACAGAGATTGCTCATGAACTTGGATATAAAAACTTTGTGGAACTTGGCTATAATCGGATGATGAGAACGGATTACAATGCTGAGATGGTAGAAAATTTCCGCGGACAAGTAAAGGACTTCATCGTTCCGATTGCAACAAAATTAAAGGCACGTCAACAAGAAAGAATCGGTGTGGAACAGCTAAAATACTATGATGAGGGCTTTAACTATCAAACGGGAAATGCAACTCCTAAAGGCAGTCCAGAATGGATTATTGAAAATGGTCAAAGAATGTACGAAGACCTCTCGGCGGAAACAGGAGAATTTTTTAAGTATATGCAGGATACTAATCTGATGGATCTGGTTGCCAAAAAAGGGAAGGCTGGTGGAGGCTATTGTACATTCATTCAAAAATATAAAGCTCCGTTTATCTTTTCAAATTTCAATGGAACGTCAGGTGATATTGATGTTTTGACACATGAGGCAGGTCATGCCTTCCAGGTATATGCAAGCCGAAATTTTGAAATTCCTGAATATAATTGGCCGACGTATGAAGCATGTGAAATTCACTCAATGAGTATGGAGTTTTTCACTTGGCCATGGATGAATTTGTTCTTTAAAGAAGATACAGATAAATATAAATTCTCACATTTAAGCGATGCCTTGTTATTCCTGCCATACGGTGTTTCAGTGGATGAATTTCAACACTGGGTATATGAAAATCCAACAGCAACGCCGAAAGAGCGGAAGCAAAAGTGGCGTGAAATAGAGAAAAAGTATTTGCCGCATAAAGATTATGATGGAAATGTATATTTGGAGAACGGCGGCTTCTGGCAGCGCCAAGGCCATATTTATAATTCACCTTTTTATTATATCGATTACACACTTGCACAGATTTGCGCCTTCCAGTTTTGGAAACGCTCCAGAGAAAATCATGAGGAGGCGTGGGCTGACTATGTGAACCTATGTAAGCTTGGGGGAAGCATGTCCTTCACAAAACTTGTCGAAGCAGCAAACTTAATCTCTCCGTTTAAAGAAGGCTGCGTGGAATCAGTTGTTGGTGAAATTGAAGCATGGCTAAATACAGTTGAAGATCAAAAACTATAATGTAAAAAAGCGAAGCCAATTCTTTGGCTTCACTTTTTTTATAGTTAGTTAACATGCACCTGATTTGTCTGTAAGGTAATTTCCCCGTTTTCCATAACTGCAGTTATTTTATCTACTTCTGGTTGATCTAGAATGAAATCAGCCATTTTATCTTCTAATTTCTCTTGAATAACTCTGCGCAACGGACGTGCACCAAAAGCAGGGTGGTAGCCTAACTCTGCTAGTTTTTCCTTTACTTCGTGTGAAACCGTTAATTCGATTTTTTGTTCTTCCAAAGTATGCTGTAATTCATTAATCAAAAGATCAACTATGGTTAATAGATGTTCTTTATCAAGAGTATTAAATTCGATAATACTATCAAAACGGTTTAAGAACTCTGGCTTAAAGAAGCTTCCCAAAGAATCGAGAATCGTTGCTTCCTCGACCGCCTCTATCGTTCCAAAGCCCACATGTACCGTTTTGTGGGCAACACCTGCATTACTAGTCATAATAATAACAGTATCCTTAAAGCTAACGGTTCTGCCCTGACTGTCTGTTAGCCTGCCATCTTCAAGGATTTGCAGGAACATATGCTGGACATCTGGGTGAGCCTTTTCGATTTCGTCCAATAAAATGATACTGTAAGGATTTCTTCGAACCTTTTCAGTCAGTTGCCCGGCATCATCATGACCAACATAACCTGGTGGGGACCCAATTAGTTTTGAGGTGCTATGTTTTTCCATATACTCACTCATATCAAGACGAATCATTGACTCTTTTGTGCCAAACAATTCTTCGGCGAGTGTTTTTGATAATTCTGTTTTACCGACACCTGTTGGTCCAACAAATAAAAAGGATCCAATTGGTCGATGCTTGGACTTTAACCCAGCTCGGCTGCGCCTAATTGCTTTGGCAATTTTTTCTACTGCTTTATTCTGACCGATTACCTTTTTATTTAAATGTTCTTCTAAGTGCCTCATTTTTTGCTGTTCGTCTTCCTGCAATTTTCCGACAGGAATACCTGTTTTTAGTTCAATTATTTCTTGAATATGTGAAAGTTGAACGATTGGTCTTTCGAAGGCAGCAGCCTGATTTAAAGATTTTTCAAGTTTTGCCTCTTCATCACGAAGGGAGGCAGCGAGTTCATAGTTTTCATTTTTGAGAGCTGCGTCTTTATCAGCTGCAATCTTCTTGAGCCTATTTTCAATCTGTTCGGTATTCTTGTTTTCAACTGTAAGATTTAATTTTGAGCCAGCCTCATCAAGTAAGTCTATTGCTTTATCTGGCAGGAAGCGGTCCTGTATATACCGGTGTGATAATTGTACACAGGCATCAATTGCCTCATCTGAATAACGAATTTCATGGTAATCTTCGTATTTCTTTTGGATTCCCTTTAGGATTTCAATTGCTGCGTCAATTGTTGGTTCGAGCACATGAACAGGTTGAAAGCGGCGTTCAAGTGCAGAGTCTTTTTCAATTTGGCGATATTCCTTTAACGTCGTTGCACCAACAACCTGTAGTTCACCCCGGGCTAAAGCAGGCTTTAAGATATTTCCGGCATCCATAGAACCTTCTGCTGAACCTGCCCCAACAAGAAGATGAAGCTCATCGATGAATAGAATAATATTCTTACGCTCCTGCAGTTCAGAAATTAATTGCTTCATTCTTTCCTCAAATTGTCCGCGGATCCCAGTATTAGCTACAAGGGAAGCAACATCTAGTAAATAGACTTCTTTGTTCTGTAATTTAGCCGGCACTTGTCCGTCAGCTATTTTCATTGCAAGACCTTCTGCAATAGCTGTTTTTCCGACACCAGGTTCACCGATTAATACAGGATTATTTTTATTGCGGCGATTCAATATTTCTGTTACCCGTTTTACCTCTTCGTCACGGCCAATAACTGGGTCAATCAGCCCAGCACGCACCATTTGTGTTAAATTACGACCAAATTTATCAATAAAACCTCCGCCATTCCTGTTTTTTACCTGATTCCCCAAATTGTTTTTATGTTCACTAGAATTCTCTGTGAAAAATAATTTATCAAATGGGAAGTATTGATGGTTGTTAGGCTTATGTCCGAAACTTGAGCCAATAGCATTTTTTTCTTTTGCATAGCAATTGCTGCAAAGAATGAGTTCTTTTCGCTGTCCATTGACGTTTAAATTAAGTTGGATAGTTGCATGATTATCGTTGCATATTTGACAAAGCATAAGAAAACCTCCTCAAATTTTAAATTAATGCTACCTTGACTTTGACTATCTTTGACTTTATGACCACAGTATACTCTGACCTTTTTTGACATTCAAGTATTTTGTTTTTGTAAATATTTACCAAAGAATTTTCTGAGTTTTATAAACTAATGCTAGATAGTATAAAAAGCTCGTCTTTGTTTGTCCCTTTGCTCATATATTGATGATGAGGGGGAGATGAAGTGAAAAAGAATTGGACATCAGCATTTCAAATTGCTGCCGTCTATGTAGGTACGGTAGTCGGCGCAGGATTTGCTACGGGGAGAGAAATCGTTGAGTTTTTTTCACGATTTGGCTTCGTCGGCTTTTTAAGTATATTAATGAGCGGCTATCTCCTTATCGTCTTAGGATCCAAATTAATGAGAATCGCTGCTCAGCTTAATGCAGTGTCATACCAAGAATTAAATATTCACTTGTTTGGAAAATGGGCGGGCAAGGGGATTAATATAATTATGCTATTAATGCTGCTTGGGGTATGTGCGGTCATGTTAGCAGGCGCAGGGGCAGTATTTGAAGAACAATTAGGGCTAACGAAAAATTTAGGTGTATTTATAACAATAGTTTTATCGTTTATTGTTATGTTAGTTGGCACCAAAGGGATTTTTGCTGTAAATTCCTTTGTCGTACCGATTATGATTTGCTTTAGTTTAATGTTAATGAGTATTTCAGTCAGGCAAACAGATTTTTTAGAAAATTTTTTATTTATTCCTCATGCCGTTGATGGCTGGAAAAGTGTCTTGGCACCCTTTTCATATGCCGCATTAAATCTAGCTTTATCGCAGGCGGTGCTTGTGCCTATCGCAAGTGAAATTAAAGATGATTGGACGATAAA
This sequence comes from Neobacillus sp. FSL H8-0543, assembly GCF_038592905.1. Lineage (GTDB taxonomy): Bacteria > Bacillota > Bacilli > Bacillales > Cytobacillaceae > Neobacillus. Next base: position 4,001,683 of record NZ_CP151943.1, read on the forward strand.
ATGGGGGGGGATATTAGGTGGTGCGGCTTTAACGCTTATTCTAATAGCAAGTCATCTTACTTTGATTATGCTGCCAAACGTGGAACTGTATGAAATCCCAATGGCTATTATTATGAAGCAAATGGCTCCTTTTTTTTATTGGATTTTTGTGCTTGTTATCTATGGTGAAATTTTCACTTCAGTTATAGGTAACGTTTTTGGGATTGATCGACAGTTAAAACAGTATCTCCCTGTCCCAACACTCGTATCCATTTCCGCTATTTTCTTAATTTCATATATCATTAGCCTTGTTGATTATAGTAAGCTACTTTCAAATCTATATCCGCTTTTTGGCTACATAAGCCTAACCTTTTTCGTCCTGCTATGGATGAAGCCGTTTAAAAAACCTGCAAATGAATAACAAAAAAGCAACTGTTCAAATATGTACAGTTGCTCGATATTATTTAAAAGGAAGAATAATAAAGATCATCAGATCAAAAACAATATGAGAAACAATAACTAGAGGCATGCTTTTTTTCCATATGTAAAGGGCACCCCAAATCAGTCCAGAAATAAATGCAGCCAACATTAAGATAAAGGTTCCCGAATATATATGGACCAATGCATATAACAGAGAGCCGATTAGGATACTGCCAAAGGCCCCAAAGTACCTTAACAATCTTTTTTGAATAAAGCCCCTCCAAAAAAGCTCCTCCCCAGGGGCAGCTACTAGTATAAGGGCAAGGTATTGCCAAAATAACTGAGGCGCAAACCAGCGATAAAGTTTATTTATGCTTTTATCAAAAGGCAGATTAAGAAGATCAAATGCTTGTACACCAACCCAAAAAAGGAAATACAGGAGTAATCCAGAAAGAGCTCCAATAGATATATATTTAATAAAAGATAATTCATCGTCAACGGCTTCCTGAAACATTGCATAGGTTATTAAGATCAACAGTGATCCTGTAAATATATACCAAAATATTGCCCGGTCTTGAAAAGTGAAAAACATTAAGCCGTGAGCAATCAATAATCCAACAATTAGCCGAAGGTCTAGAAATTGACGGTTCTCCATTGTGTGTTAACTCCTTTCTAAACAATTCCATTCATTTTACCAAAAATAAATAATGAAAGGAAATGATTACATCATCCTTTTATACGATTCTGGTGATAAGAATGAAAATTTAGGTAAAAAATAAAGATGTTTAAATGAAAGGAGGAAATTATGAGTAAATCTAAAAGTCAACAAGAGCGGGAATGGACAGTCCGTAAACAGGACCAAAATCCTCATGGTAAGGTGAAATCTTTAAAACAGATTTCTAAAGAAACCGAACAAGGGCGGTAGCAAAAATTAAAGAAAGGACAGTCTAATGGCTGCCCTTTCTACGAATCTTAAAAATTAATTAATACTTTCTTTTAATATCTTATAATTTTTGTGGTTAACAACAGTACGCTGGTCTAGCTCTAAATCACGGTAGTTATCCATAAATGTTAGGTCGACTATGACAGAATTTTCATTTACCTTTTCAACAATCCCTCGCAAACCGCCACGAAATTCTATGAGATTACCTACTTCTGCTTTTTTCAATTAGTCTCTCTCCTTTACCTGACAAACTATAAATATCCATTTAAATAACAGTTTGCACTAATTATATAGATTCGTAAAGGTTTTTATTTGACAATTGTGTTTATTATTAATAAAAAGGGCTCTATAGTATGAAATCGTTTCCATATGCTAACATATATGATGATTTCCTCGGAAATTTCGACAAAAGTTGAGTCATTTCTATAATTAGTACGGTAAAATGTTAATAAGGGTGGTGTAAAGTATATGAATGAGCAGTCTATTAATGAAATCCTAGATAAATTAATGACAGGTGAGACCTCAGAGTATTACGTCAAAAACGATGATTTTATGGAATTTCGTCAGGTACTTGTTAAAAGACCTGATTTTAAGCACTTTCGCGGGATCGGTCAACGAGGGGGAGATGTTCTATATGAATATTTAAAGGAACCGAGGAGTTAACTGAATATACCAATAATTGAATGGAGGCTTTTCTATGGAGAAATTTATTCTCTCTCTAGATCAAGGAACAACGAGTTCACGTGCTATTCTTTTCAATAAAGCGGGCCAGACGGTATTTAGTGGCCAAAAGGAATTTTCGCAATATTTCCCTAAACCAGGTTGGGTGGAGCATAATGCGAATGAAATCTGGGGTTCCATTCTTTCTGTCATTGCCGAGGTATTGTCTGAATCCGGAATAAAGCCTGAACAGATTGCAGGAATTGGAATCACCAACCAAAGAGAAACAACTGTGGTATGGGATAAAGAGACTGGTGAGCCGATATATAATGCGATTGTCTGGCAATCCAGACAAACGGTTGAAATATGTGAAAAGTTAAAAAGTATGGGTTATAACGACCTTTTTCGAAATAAAACGGGGTTAATTATAGATGCCTATTTTTCGGGAACAAAGGTTAAGTGGATATTAGATAATATTGAAGGTGCCAGGGAGAAGGCAAATCAAGGAAAACTATTATTTGGTACGATTGACTCCTGGTTAATATGGAAACTTTCTGGTGGTAAAGCTCACGTTACAGATTATTCGAATGCTTCAAGGACACTAATGTTTAATATCTATGATCTTAAATGGGATGAAGAACTATTAGAAATCCTTGATGTCCCGAAAACAATGCTCCCTGATGTTCGGTCTTCCTCTGAAATTTATGCCCGTACTCTTGATTATCATTTTTTTGGAACCGAGGTGCCGATTTCAGGTATAGCCGGTGATCAGCAAGCTGCACTATTCGGGCAAGCATGTTTTGAAAAAGGCATGGCTAAAAATACTTATGGTACGGGCTGCTTTATGTTAATGAATACTGGGGAAAAGGCTGTTCGTTCGGAGCATGGGTTACTAACAACCATTGCCTGGGGGTTGGATGGGAAGGTTGAATATGCGCTTGAGGGCAGTATTTTTGTTGCCGGCTCCGCCATTCAATGGCTCCGCGATGGGTTAAGAATCTTAAAGAACGCAAAAGAAAGTGAAACGTACGCAACAAAGGTAGCTTCAACAGACGGAGTCTATGTGGTTCCGGCGTTTGTAGGATTAGGAACTCCATACTGGGATAGTGATGTACGGGGGGCAGTCTTTGGAATAACAAGAGGGACATCAAAGGAACATTTTGTGCGGGCAACACTGGAATCACTAGCCTATCAAACAAAAGATGTTTTATCGATTATGGAAGCAGATTCCGAGATTAAACTGAAAACTCTTCGGGTTGATGGAGGGGCCGTGAAAAATAACTTCCTAATGGACTTTCAGAGTGCCATTTTGAATGTCCCAGTGGAAAGGCCAATTGTAAACGAAACGACGGCTCTTGGTGCTGCCTATTTGTCAGGGTTGGCAGTTGGTTTTTGGAATAATCGGGAGGAAATATCCAAGCAATGGGCTGTCGACCGAAAGTTCACTCCAAAAATGACAGATGAGACTCGTAACAACCTATACAGTGGTTGGAAACGAGCCGTAAATGCAGCCATGGCCTTCAAATAACAGTAATGGAGGAATCATCATGAAATTTTCTGTTTTAGATAGGAAAGAAATCGTCAGTAGGCTTTGCTCTGATGTATATGATGTTCTAGTTATTGGCGGCGGAATTACAGGTGCAGGGATTGCGCTGGATGCAGCTGCTAGAGGAATGAAAACAGCTCTTGTGGAAATGCAGGATTTTGCAGCAGGTACTTCCAGTCGTTCGACAAAATTGGTTCACGGGGGCCTTCGTTATTTAAAACAGCTTGAAGTGAAACTGGTTGCTGAAGTAGGGAAAGAAAGAGAAATTGTCTTTGAAAATGGTCCGCATGTGACAAAGCCGGAATGGATGCTGCTACCCATTCTTAAGGGAGGAACGTTTGGAAGATTCAGCACAGCATTCGGTCTAAGTGTTTATGATTTTTTAGCAGGAGTTAAAAAATCAGAGCGCAGAACGATGCTTTCTAGAGAAGAAACACTTTTAAAGGAACCGTTGTTAAGACAGGAACATTTAATTGGAAGCGGTTATTATGTTGAGTATCGGACGGATGATGCTCGATTGACGTTAGAAGTCTTGAAAGCAGCCGATGAAATGGGTGCGGTCGTGTGCAATTATTCAAAGCTTCTCAAGCTAATCTATGAAAATGGTTTGGTTGCGGGTGTAGAGGTGGAAGACCAATTAAGCGGTAAGCAATATCAAATCAAAGCAAAAAAGGTGGTCAATGCGACTGGACCCTGGATTGAGGAGATTCAGGAATTGGATCAATCAAAGGGGGAGAATAGACTACGACTAACGAAAGGTGTTCATCTCGTTATCGACAATAAGCGCTTCCCTTTAACTCGAGCAGTTTACTTTGATACGGAGGATGGTCGAATGGTCTTTGCTATTCCACGTGAAGGCAAGGCCTATGTTGGTACCACGGATACCTTTTATTATCTGGATAAGGCAAAACCATATATGACAACGAAAGATGCTAGTTATCTTATTAGGGCAGTTAATTATATGTTTCCCAATCAATTCCTTACTGAAGCTGATATAGAATCAAGTTGGGCAGGAATTCGCCCACTAATCTTCCAAGAGGGAAAAAAAGCTTCGGAAATATCGAGGAAGGATGAAATATGGGATTCAAAGACTGGATTAATCACGATTGCTGGCGGTAAGTTAACAGGATACCGGAAAATGGCTGAAGATGTTGTTAATTTACTATCAGAAAAATTTATTAATGAAGAGGGGATAAGCTACCCCCGTTGTAAAACTAAAAAGCTGCCGATTTCTGGTGGGAATGTCGGTGGTTCTGAACATTTTAATACTTTTATAGAAAGTAAAACTGATAGAGGTATAGCTTCAGGGCTAAACTATTCTGAGTCAGTCCAATTAACCAGTATGTATGGATCCAATATTGATAAGGTTTTTGAACTCTTCAATAACCATAAAAAAGAGGCTGAAAAATATCGTTTACCATCCTTCCTATTTGCCCAATTAGTTTACGCTATCCATTATGAAATGGCGGCTACACCATGTGATTTTTTCAATAGAAGGATTGGAGCCATTTTATTTAATATAGATTTTGTGCAAAAGTGGAAAGTACCTGTCATAGCTTATATGAGTGAAACAATGGGCTGGAGCGAAGAAAAAAAACAACGATACACAGACGAATTAGAAACAGTCCTTCTAAGGTCAGCAAATCCAATTGATGAAGAATAAATACAAGTGCACAATGATAAGTAGGGGAATTACTATTAATGGTAGCTTTTTCATTTTTCCCAGTTTCAAGGAAAAACATTGACATTTTTGTGAAAAATAGCGATGGAATGGATTGCCTCGAATTTAAAGCGTTTTCATTAAGGTTTTTAAGTTGTTAGTAGTGGTTGAAAATGTTATTCTAGCAATTGTATTGATAACTTTTTTTCAAAGAATGTAGCTATTCACTATTTACATACTTCATTTCCTTTCGGGGAAATATAACCTTTAGTTTACAAGTTTTTTAACTAAAGGGTATTAAATGTATGAATTTTTGATGAGCTTCATTTTACTACATTTAATTAAAGGAGTTTGATTTTTCATGGCAGAAAAACAGTTTAAAGTAATTGCAGATACAGGAATTCACGCAAGACCAGCAACCTTATTAGTACAAACGGCAAGTAAATTTGATTCAGAGGTAACGTTGGAATATAAGAGTAAAAAAGTGAATTTAAAATCAATAATGGGTGTTATGTCTTTGGGAATTAGCCAAGGTGCAGATATCGTAATTAGTGCTGAAGGCAGTGACAGTGAAGATGCATTAAAAAGTCTTGATGATTTGCTAAAAAAAGAAGGACTTGCAGAATAATGCCGTTTTTACAAGGAATAGCTGCATCAAATGGTATAGCTATCGCTAAAGCCTATCGCTTAGTTGAACCTGATTTATCATTCGAGAATAAAACAATAGAAGATACTGTGTTTGAAATTGAAAGATTTCGTACAGCTATCGGCAAATCAAAGGGAGAATTAACAGCCATTCGTGACCATGCACAAGCAGAGCTTGGAGCAGATAAGGCTGCTATCTTTGAAGCACACCTTCTGGTACTAAGCGACCCTGAATTAAATGGACCAATCGAAGATAAGATTGAATCTGAGAAAGTAAATGCAGAAGCTGCCCTTAAAGAAATAACTGATATGTTTGTAACGATGTTTGAACAAATGGACAATGAATACATGAAGGAACGCGCGGCTGATATCCGTGATGTAACAAAGCGAATTCTTGCCCATTTATTAGGGGTACAGTTGGTTTCTCCAAGCATGATTTCCGAAGAAGTAATCATTATAGCTGAAGATTTAACACCATCTGATACAGCTCAATTGAACAGGCAATATGTATTAGGATTTACGACTAATATTGGCGGTCGGACATCACACTCTGCAATTATGGCCCGTTCAATGGAAATACCTGCTGTTGTTGGAACCAAAACAGCTACCGAGGATATCAATACCGGTGACTTAGTAATTGTCGATGGTTTAAAAGGTGAAGTACATATTAATCCAACACAAGAACTAGTTGAACAATATCGTAATATTCATCAAGAATATGAGGAACAAAAGGCCGAATGGTCAAAATTAGTGAATGAAAAGACAATCTCAGCAGATCATCATCATGTAGAATTGGCTGCAAATATCGGTACCCCGAATGATCTAAAGGGTGTTATTGAAAATGGCGGAGAAGGTGTAGGTCTTTACAGAACTGAATTCCTTTACATGGGCCGTGATCAGCTTCCAACGGAACAAGAACAGTTTGAAGCATATAAAGCAGTATTAGAGGGTATGAGTGGAAAGTCTGTCGTCGTACGCACCTTGGATATTGGCGGAGATAAAGAACTTCCGTATTTACAATTGCCGAAAGAAATGAATCCATTCTTAGGTTTCCGTGCGATTCGTTTATGTTTAGAAGAGCAAGACATATTCCGCACTCAATTGCGTGCCTTGCTTAGAGCAAGTGTCTATGGCAATTTAAAAATAATGTTCCCAATGATTGCTACTTTGGATGAGTTCCGTGCAGCAAAAGCCATGCTTGAGGAAGAAAAACAAAAGCTTGTTTCGGAAAAGGAAAAGGTTTCTGAGAATATTGAGCTTGGTATCATGGTGGAAATTCCATCAACAGCTATTCTGGCCGATCAATTCGCTAAAGAAGTAGATTTCTTTAGTATCGGTACAAACGATTTAATTCAGTATACGATGGCCGCAGATCGGATGAACCAACGTGTCTCCTATCTATACCAGCCATATAGCCCATCCATTTTGCGTCTGGTGAAAATGGTTATTGATGCAGCACATGCCGAAGGGAAATGGGCAGGTATGTGCGGTGAAATGGCTGGAGATGAAACAGCCATTCCACTTTTATTAGGTCTTGGTTTAGATGAGTTTTCGATGAGTGCCTCTTCTATTTTAAAGGCACGCTCGCAAATCAAAAAATTGAAGAAATCTGATATGGAGAAGCTTGCAGTCAAAGTGTTAAATATGCAAACGACCAGTCAGGTAATTGAAGCAGTAAATGAGGCAACCAAATAAAAATATTTATTTTAAGGACCAGCTGTATGCCTACAGTTGGTCCTTTTTGGTATAATTAAAGTACATTAATTTCCCTCACTTAACGTTTATTACCAATTACTTTTGGCTATGGTAAAAACATAAAGGAGTGATACTGATGCAACGTAAATCTCATTTCATTTTTATTTTCATTTTTCTATTCATAAGTTCATCTATTCTGTCTGCTTGCGGATTTCCATTTTCGCAGGAATTAATCGTAAATCGCTATGCAGATGCCCTTTTAACAAAAAGCAATGAGCTTCAATTTCGTTTTAGGATAAATAACGAAATACTTGATAAGCAACAATTATATAAGGTGAAAGTTACGATTCATGATTCCCAATTAGCAGCTGCAATTGGAAAAAGAGAAATCATTTATGGTGAGGATCAAGTTGTAAATGGTGAGTATTTAGAAGTAGAAGGCAGGAGTGAAAAATACATTTTCATGGAACCGATTCCCTTAAAAGATGATTTACATATTCATACACTTCGGAAAATGATCGAAAATAATAATGCCGTCTCGATTGAAATATATAATGATCAGGAAGTTTTCGGACGAGTTTACTTAACAAATTTTTCATCAGAACTTTAAAAAGTGATTACTAAAAAACTTAATGGGAAGAATATAGTTGTGCCTATAATTGGAGATTGTGCACTAGCCGGAACAGGATTGTTGTTCCGGTTTTTTTGTGTGAATTGAGCTATTATATAATTAGTTTGGAAAATATAAATGATGGGATTGATTAGATTGCTAACTCCAGAAAATACGGTAATTGGTTTTATTGGAACAGGCGTGATGGGAAACAGTATGGCAGGACATTTTATAAAGGCAGGATATCCGTTAATTGTTTATACAAGAACAAAGGAAAAAGCGAAAAAACTTATAGATAACGGTGCAAGCTGGGGAGAAACGGTTAATGAAATAGCTGAAAAGGCAAATGTGATTTTTACTATGGTAGGATACCCAAGTGATGTAGAAGAAGTGTATTTGGGGGAAAATGGATTAATTCCAAATGGTAAAAAAGGTAGTTTCATGATCGATATGACAACCTCTGCACCATCTCTAGCTGTAAAAATTTATCAAGCAGCAAAAAAGAAGGGAATACATGTTATTGATGCACCTGTTTCAGGCGGAGATATTGGTGCCAGAGATGCGAAACTGTCAGTCATGGCTGGTGGGGAGAAGGAATCCTTCGAGGCTGTTCAGCCATTGCTTGAACATCTTGGAACAAATATTGTCTACCAAGGAACCGCAGGATCAGGTCAGCATACAAAAATGAGTAATCAAATAGCCATTGCATCCAATATGATTGGGGTTTGTGAAGCAATTGTTTATGCGCAGAAGGCTGGTCTTGACCCTGAGAATGTCTTAAAGAGCATAGCAACAGGTGCTGCCGGAAGTTGGTCATTAAGCAACCTGGCACCAAGAATGATTAAAGGGGATTTTGAACCTGGTTTTTACATAAAGCATTTTATTAAGGATATGAAAATTGCTTTAGAAGAAGCAGAACATATGAAGATGGAGGTCCCAGGATTAGCTCTAGCAAAGTCTCTTTATGAACAGTTAGCAGAAAGAGGCGAAGAAAATAGCGGAACACAAGCATTATATAAATACTGGATGTAAGTGTGCAGTTGAATAATTTCCTTCTGAAATCAAAAACTATGATGGAAGTTGAAAGGGAGGAATTAATTAATATGGCTAAACGTACAAAAAAGAATGATCCACAGCAAAAAAATAAAAAGGGTTTTGATTCAGCAGTTATCAATGAAGAATTTGCTCATGAGTTGGGTTCTGCAGCGACCAATAAGATTCATAAGGATAAAGCAAAGAAAGAAAAGGCATCAAAGAATAATGGTAAATACAAAGGTCAGTAAAGTAGAAAATCCCTTCACTACATTAGTGAAGGGATTTCAGATTGTCGAGAAAGGGTATTTTTCTCGGCAATTTATTTCTTTTCTTAACAAATTTTAAAATTTGTTCCTGCACAGGGGCCTGTTGATTTCCGCTCCAGGCACTTGGTTCTTATTTACTTTGTAAAAGATACTCTTCTATCCGATTTAGCCCAATTTCTAATGTTTCAAATGAACATGCGTATGATAGCCGGAAATATCCTTCTCCGAATTTGGAAAAGGCAATGCCAGGGACGACAGCTACTTTTGCTTTATTAACAAGGTCTAGTGCAAAATCGAAGCTGTTTAAGGAGATCCAATCGGGAATTTCTGCAAAAAAATAAAAAGCCCCATCTGGTTTGACTACGTTTAACCCCATTGAGATTAGGCGTTTATAAACAAATTCACGCCTTTTGCGGTACTCTTCTTTCATTGGGATAGCATCATCGATACCATTAGTAAGAGCAGCCAATGCAGCCTTTTGAGCAATGGAAGTCGCACAAGAAACATTGTATTGATGAACCTTTAAGATGTGTTTTGTAATGTTCTCAGGCGCAAATAATAACCCAATTCTCCAGCCTGTCATGGAGTGGGATTTTGACAAACCATTAATCACAATTGTTTGTTCCTTTATAAAGGCAGCAATTGATTTATGTTGCTGGTCGTAAAATAGTTCGCTGTATATTTCATCGGCAAGGATGAAAATATCTCGTCCTTTTATGTAGGTGGCAAGTTCTTGTAGCTCTTGTTCCGTTAAGCTTACACCCGTTGGATTAGAGGGATACGGCAGGACGATACACCTGGTTTTATCCGTAATATATGGTTTGATTACATCTAAGGTAAAACGAAAATGATTCGGTCTTATATCCACATGCACAGGAACAGCCCCACACAAGCGAATGATGGGTTCGTAACCAGGATAGATGGGTCCAGGTAGAATAACCTCTGTACCGGCTTCTAGAATCGTTCTGAAGGTAATATCGATTGCTTCACTAGCACCTACAGTAACGATTACCTCTGATTCAGGTTCGTACTTAAGGCTATATTTTTTTTCCACAAAATCACAGGCTGCTTTTCTTAACTCTAAAATCCCTGCATTATGGGTATATGTTGTAAAATCGTTTTCAATTGCCTGAATACCAGCCTGTTTGACATGACTCGGGGTTTGAAAATCGGGTTGGCCTATAGTAAGAGAAATAACGTCCTCAATATGAGAGACTAAGTTATAAAACTTTCTTATACCCGAAACCTCGATATCTTTAACCCTCGTATTGATTAAATGCTCCACAAGATTCATCCTTCCGTAATATGAATACTACTGATTATAAACAGATTTTTATAAACATTCTACAAAATAAGAGAGCAGATATATAAAAAAACAGCCTGAGATAAAATTCAGACTGTTTACGGGGAATTATATAAAATTTGTTTTATTAATAACCATAGTCCCAGTCCACTTCATCTTCATGCCAGAAAACAGGCGAGACAGAACCAAAGTTAACGATTTTATTATCTAGTTTGCAGTTGCAATTGTCACAGCCACATTGGTCTTTGATTTCTTCAAATACAGAATGCTCAACATCTTCAATAAATGTAATATTCAGCTCTTGAAAAAGAATAGCAGTTCCTCTCATGGCTAAAGCACCTCTTTTTATTTTATTCATCATTTCAACCTCATGCCTATATTGTAATCCTGACAAGGTCGATAGTCCATATTAATGTGACATCGTTCACAAAGTCAACACAAAGCTATAGCAATAAAAAGAACAGGCTGATTTTGAATGACCAATGGAAGTATATAACAAAAAAAGCCGAAGGAGATTCGGCTTTTTTAAGTGTATCTTTCCCCTAATTTTTTGAAGACGGGTTTTTCGTAGGATCTTTGACCCTTTTTAGTGTTTGAAGGCGGTTGCTCCATTTCGGATATCCCGGTATATAACTGCAATAATGTTTTTGCTTGATTAAGTGCGAGAGAGGTCTTTGGATTCCTCACACTACTATCTAACTTACCTAAATGTGGAAGTTCAGAAAAATCTGCCTTTGTGGGCGGGATATGAAATGTATATCTTCCACATTCCACAAGTACATCAGACTGCTGTTGGCTGTTCCGAGGGTTCTGTGAAAAATGGAGCCCTACTTTTTGTGCTTTTCCATCAAAAATTAGTTTTTTTAATGATTCATGCTTTAATCTATATAAAAATTTGGGGTTAGTTGCAGTTTTTGCATGGCGATTCACAATAAAGACTGCTTGTGCGAGGTTATCGATGGTTAGATTTTCGTGTGAACGGGGCTGTTTTCTTTCATGATTCAAAGTATGTTCTCCTTTCCATTATTAAACTCCTTTATTATACCCTAATTGATATCCACAGCCAACGAAATTAGGAATAATGTTCTTTCCATAATTTTTTTGTAGTACGGTTCACATGTAGTATGATAGAAGTTAGAAATCATTTTCCTGAAATAATCTTTGTTTTCTTAAAATTTTCTTTCCTTATAATAATTTAATTGTAAAATAGAAATACAAGAAAGTAAAAACATTATTGTAAAAAATAAGAACTTTTTGCGTCTAGAGGATGATGAAATGGATCATTTAAAGAGTACATTAACTAAAGATTTAGCATCGGCACAAGTAAACGAGAAAATTCAAAAGATATTATTTGATATAATTTTTCAGCATGTTCAAGACATGGTCTATGTGATGAAGGTGGAAAAGGGCCCAGCTTTCAGGTATCTATTTGTAAATGCAGCTGGATTGAACCAAGCCAACCTCCCAATTGAAGTAATAGGGAAAACGATGACGGAAGCTCTTCCCTTGGATTTTTCCAGGGATTTGCAAAAAAACTATGAAAAAGTATTAGTAAACAGAGATATTGTTTCTTTTGATGATACCTTTTCATTTGCTGATGGCCGGAAAGTTTATGGAGAAACGATCCTAACACCTATTTTTAACGAGAAAAATCATATAAGCCATGTGGTTGCAGTTACAAGAGATATTACAGCATGGACAATTGAGAAAAATAAAATTATCGTAAGTGAGCAAAGATACCGTTCTATTGTTGACAATAATCTGGATGCGATTTTTTCCATCAGCCTTGAAGGAAAAATACTAGAAGCTAATCCGGCAGCAGCAATGATGACTGGTTATTCCGAAAAACAAATGAAAAATAGATCAATCTATAACTTAATTAATGATTGGGATTTAGAGAGTTTTAGAGTTGTGCTTGAGAAAACCTGCTCGGGATATGCATTAGAGTCCTTTGATTGTAAAATCATTCATCGGAAAGGGAAATTACTACTTGTTCATCTTAAAACAGTGCCCATCGTTATTCATGGAGAAATAAGCGGTGTATACGTTATCTGTAAGGACCTATCAGAACAAGTGAAAAATATGGAAACTATTAAATATATGGCGTTCCATGATCAGTTAACCAGTTTGTTAAACAGAAGAGCACTTCTTGAGAGTTTAAGCGAACAAATTGCTAATAATAAAGAGGAATTTGCGCTTTTTTCAATTGATTTAGACCGATTTAAATATATTAACGATACACTTGGTCATTTAGGCGGAGATGAAATATTAAAAAAAGTTGCCGAACGTCTTGTGCAATACCAGAATAATTTTTGTTTTGTTTATCGGCAGGGAGGGGATGAGTTTAACATTCTCCTCTTAAATAGCGGCCGAAAAAAAGCGGCGAACTTTGTTCAACAGATTTTTTCTTCATTTGTACAATCTTTTTATTACAATTCACAAGAGTACTACATCACGCCAAGTGTCGGGATTAGCATGTTTCCTAATGATGGGATGGATTCGGAAGTGCTTATCAAAAACGCAGATGAAGCATTATTTCGTGTGAAAGAAAAAGGTAAAGCCCATTATCAGTTTTATCGGACGGACATGAACTCGGAGACCACCAATATTGTCTTGCTTGAGACCCATTTGCGTAAGGCAATTGAAAAAGACGAATTAAAATTATTTTACCAGCCACAAGTAGATTTACAAACAAGTAAGGCAAGAAGTTTTGAGGCTTTGCTTCGATGGAATAATCCAGTATTCGGTTCGATTTCACCAGACCTGTTCATTCCCTTAGCAGAGGATACAGGATTAATTATACCTATTGGTCATTGGGTAATCGAAAGTGCCTGTAAACAAATACGTGAATGGAATCTGATGGGGTACAAGGACGTAAGAGTTGCTATTAATATTTCACCCAAACAATTTCAGCAGCATCAACTTGTAGAGACCATTTGTTTTATGGTTGAAAAATATAAAATCCACTCCTCTTCCTTAGAAATAGAAATAACGGAAGGGGCTATGAATAATACTAAGGAAACCATCCCCCTTCTAAAGAAGTTAAAGGAAATTGGAATAAAGATTTCTATTGATGATTTTGGAACAGGGTACTCTTCATTAAATTACCTGAAGGAGTTTCCAATCGATATATTAAAAATTGATCGTTCTTTTATCAGAGAAATACTTGTTGATGAAAAGGTGGCAGCAATAACTACTACGATTATTCATTTAGGGAAAAGCCTGGGATTGGAAGTGATTGCCGAAGGTGTTGAGTCAAGCAGCCAAGTGGAATTTCTTTTAAAAGCCCAGTGTCATAAAATTCAGGGGTATTATTACTCTCAACCAATTCCTGCAAAGGAAATTGAGGAAAACTATCTTGAAAATAAATAAAAAATCCTTATTCCTTGATGATAAGGATTTTTTATTTATTTGGTTTTAATGTAAATAGTGTTAGTTCAGGTTTTGCCATAAACCTGAATGGAAGTCGGGTGGTTCCAATTCCTCTGTTCACATATAAAGACAAAGGGTCTTTTTCACCTATGGAATAATATCCTTCCGGGTAGTTTTGCGCATAGGGAGGAATAATGAGTGCACCAATAAATGGGATTTGCACCTGTCCGCCATGACTATGCCCGCTTAACTGCCATGGTATTTGATGATTTGCTGCCTCATCTGCCACGTCAGGGGCATGGGATAATAGAATTTTAAACACATTGTCTGGCACATGCTGTTGCGCTAATTGTAAGTCTGGCCTGCCCAGCATTCGATCATCAATCCCTATCAGGTAAATTTTGCTGCCATCCTTCGCTTCAATTGCCTTAGAGTCATTTAATAGAATGGTGAAGTTCGCTGTTTCCATGATATTTTGATAAATTTTTGACCCATATCCCCCATGATCGTGATTTCCGAAAATACAATATTTACCAAGGGGCGCCTTTAACTTTGTTAATAGTGGGACGATTTGATTGATCTGATTAAATTTATTAGGTTCGTCCAATAAATCACCTGTAAATACAATTAGATCGGGTTCTAACTCATTCATTTTTGTGATTAGTTTCTGGAATTGGCTTACGTTATATTGAAACCCTAGATGGGTATCACTAAATTGAAGAATCTTGATTTCATCAAAGCCATTTGGGATTAATCGATGCTTAATTTCTAGAGTATTTATTTCTAGAAGGGAGGGCTCAATTCGATTGGCATATAAATATCCGCCTGAACTAAGGCCGAGTACTGTGAGAATTGTACCAAACGTACTTTTTAAGAATGTTCTCCTTTTCATTTTTTTAGCCATAATAATCTACCAACCTATCTCAAATTATTTATCAAGATACCTTCCAATAGTATTCTCTTTAAAAAGTAAGGATAATGCAAATGAAATCATCCGCAAAAATTTTGTTTCCTCTAAATAGTGCCTTAATACTATTATATGAATATTTAGAAAGCACTATGATGGTATGCTTTTAGAATGAACAAGATATTTACTGTAAGCGTATTGTATATTAGGTTATGGTATAATGAGGAAAAACTTTTTACGGAGGGTGCTTTGATGGATGCATTGGATATCCTAACGGATCTTGAAAATGTCATTCCTTATTTTCAGCCTATTTTTAGTGCCGATGAACAGCGTGTCATTGCATATGAAGTTTTGGGAAGATACCGGTCTGCAGGTAACATCATTAGTTTAGGTCCCTTTTTTCACGATGATCAAATACCAGAAGAGTATAAGTATGAGGTTGATCAATTACTTGTAAAAAAGGCATTAGAAAAATTGCTAGAGCTTGAAGATGATGTCAGTATCTTTTTAAACCGAGACGCAGATTTGCTTATGTATCGACATGGAGAGCCGTTTTTGCAAGAACTTATGGCTTTTGAAAAAAGAGGGTTGAATTTAAAGCGAATAGTCCTTGAAATTTCTGAAGGTAATTATGATGGTGATATCGATCAGCTTGATCATCTTTTACAATACTATCGAACGTATGGAATAAGGGTTGCCATTGCAAGTATTGATAGTGAATCGAATTTTATTGAACGGATAGGTCAGCTTAGTCCTGATATTATCAAAATTAATTTGCAGGCATTAAAATCAAACGCCACTTCAGCCAATTTTACGGACGTTTTATTTACATTATCTTTATTGGCAAGAAAGATTGGTGCGACATTACTGTTTGAAAATATTGAGATGAGTTATCAGCTTCAGTTTGCTTGGAAAAATGGTGGAAGATATTATCAAGGCTTTTATCTTCACCCGCCAGAACCAAAATTTATTGACCGTGAATCACTAAAGGAACGTTTAAAGGGGAAATTCCATGAATTTATTACTTACGAGAAAAGAAAATTAGAGGCTATATATTCAACAGCCGAATTTTTTCAAAATAAGGTACAAGATATTGTCCTGAAGAATAAAAAAGTAACCTATGAGGAACTCTTTCCATCTTTAGTGAAGGAATTGGATCAAATTGCTTTTCGGATGTATGTATGCAATGAAGATGGATTTCAGAAATCGGCCAATCATTTTAAAGGTAAAAATGGCTGGAGTACCCAATTAGAATATATCGAAAAAAATTGGAGTTGGCGTCCATACTTTTTAGAGGATATCATTAAAATGAGAAATGAAAGAAAGGGGATTTTGTCCGATTTATATTCTGATATTGAAACGGGGGAAACCATTCGCACGTTTTCCTACCCACTGAATGGGAATGACTACCTGTTTATTGATATAACTTATCAGTATCTATTTGAGCATGAACAACTGTTATAACTTACATTGTATAGTAAGTTTCATTGAGTGGGATTTTATATATAAACTTCTAAAGGAGAAAACCACTTATGAATTTGGTAAACGTGTTGTCAATTGTCATTGTTGCTGTTCTTGCGGTTTCGCTTATATATACCATGGGTGTTGCAAGACAGCAGAAAGCTGTCGAAGGGCAAAATGATACAAAAATAGGTATTCCAGTACAGAAACATATATATATGAAAAACCCCATTTTCTTAGCATATGGTATCTTTTTTACATTGGTTCTTTTTATCATCCTATTTGTAGCAATTTCCTTTTATTGAAAGGCCTCGTCACAGAGGCCTATTTTTTTCGATGAAATAACATATTATTCTTAAATTAATTGCAGTATTATGTCCCTTCTTGATGCTTTTTTTCGAATTATTCATAAGTTTACCTGGAATATTTGTTGTTAAAATAAATATATCAAAGCGGTTTCGATTGAAAGGGGATTAAGAGCATGAAGAAATTATCAATATTTATACTTATATTCTTATTAATTATACCTTTGTCTCCACAAGCAAAAACGGAATCGATTAACGAAGATGAGGTTTTTCCATTCTTACAAGAAGCATTTAAAGCACAGGTTGCACTCAGTGAAGCTCCCAGAACGAAAGAAGAAATAACTGAACTCCTAAATCCATATTTCTCTACTTCTTATCAAAGTATCTTTTGGGCTGAGAATATTGTAGAAGAAGGGGGAATGTTTCTTACATATGGATCTGACTTTGCCCCTAATTATATCCCGTTTTTTCAATACTCGAAGGAAACGAAAATAATCCAAAGGCCTGGTAAGGTCTACGTTTACGAATATTTTCCTGCGATGAATGAGGGACCAGTTAGCTACGATGGCCACTATAAGGGGTTATTATTGAAAAAGTTTAATGGGATATGGAAAGTAGACCAGCTGTTTATCGGTGACATGCCAAAGACTGTAGTAGAAAGCGATTTTTAATAAAATGAAAAATACAGCTGATAATTAGCTATATCTGGTAATTTTGGTGTATTTTATTGGTATATTCCGTTGAAAAAAAAAAGTTTCCCATTTTTTTCATTAATACTTGGACAAATGCTCTATGTTATTTTATTCTTTTACTATTGGCATATTCACAGTGGATAAATTTCAGGAATAATCCATAAGGATAGAAACATGCTAAAAGAGAAAAATACAGTAGAAAGTTTGCCTGTGTTTGAAAGGAGACTAATGCATATGTCACAGCTTCAAGGTATATTAACTCGTTTAAAAAACCTTCAGGAACAATCTAATGGAGGCGAACCTGCACAACGATTTTTCGAGGTGAATGGTGAAAGAAAGTGTCAGGTTACCTTTCATCCAAAAACAGAAACATTTGAATTAGAAGTATATAGTGAAAAAGAAAAGCCGAAACGTTACCAATTTGATAATGTTGATATGATTACAATTGAAATTTTTGATTTGATCCAATAGGAACCTTTATGGTTCCTTTCTTTTTCCACTTTTTAAGTGAGAACTCAGTATTTATCCCAGTCATCTGAGAAATATGATAGAATATACATGTGGTAAAACAAACATTGAGGAGTTATCGGCGATGATTAGTCTGCATAATGGGGAATTTTTAGAAATAGATATTCGGAATTTAATGATACCTTCTGAGCGTGTCGCACATGTGCAAATAGGAAACAATTTAGAGCATGCACTACTGGTATTAACGAAGAGTGGGTATACTGCTATTCCCGTATTAGATCAACATTATAAACTGCATGGGTTAATCAGTACGCCAATCATCATGGATTCCATTCTTGGACTGGAGAGAATTGAATTTGAGATGCTCGAAAAAAGACGCGTGGAAGAGGTTATGAATAGGTCGGTGCAACGAGTTAAAGTCACGGCTTCGATTAAAACCTGCCTTAAACTATTAGTTAACCATCCTTTCCTTTGTGTCGATACAGAGGATGGTTTTTTTGAAGGGATACTGCCTCGCAGCCTTGTATTAAGCCAATTAAATAAAGCGCTTAATAAAAACAATAAAATGTAAAATGGATTTATTGGCTCCCGATTGGGAGCTATATTATTTTTTATATGAAAAAGGGTGTCGATATGGGGGATTCAATAGGAAGTTTGAAAAAGCGTCAAACCAAGAAACCATTCGTTTTAGCAGCAGTCATGCTGGCAATGTTTATGGGTGCAATTGAAGCAACCATTGTATCCACAGCCATGCCTGCAATCGTTGCAGATCTAGGCGGTTTTACCCTTTATAGCTGGGTCTTTTCTGCCTATTTATTAATGAATTCGGTTACAGTCCTTATATATGGGAAACTCTCTGATTTATTTGGGAGAAAACCGGTTCTTACTTTTGGAATTATTATCTTTCTAATTGGGTCGATCCTGTGCGGATTTGCAACATCAATGAAAATGTTGATTATTTTTCGCTTAATTCAAGGATTTGGGGCCGGTGCGGTAACCCCTATTGCAACGACCATCGTAGGAGATATATACTCTGTAGAAGAACGGGCAAAGATTCAAGGCTACTTATCAAGTGTCTGGGGAATCTCAGCAATTACAGGACCAGCAGTAGGCGGGCTCCTTGTCCAGTATGTGAGCTGGAAATATGTCTTTTGGTTAAATGTCCCTCTGGGAATACTTTCATTGGTCGGATTATGGATGTTTTTACATGAAAATGTGGAAAAGAAAAAACATGAAATTGATTACAAAGGTGCAATTCTTTTAACCGTTTCAATTTCTTCACTTATACTTTTGCTTGTTGAAGGCGGTAGCCGCTGGTCTTGGGGGTCATGGCAGATAGTAAGCCTTTTTGTTGTGTTTGGGGCCGCCATTATTGGCTTTGTCCTACAAGAGGGACGAGCAAAAGAGCCGATGATGCCGTTTAACATTTGGAAAGAAAGGTCAATTTTTATCGCTAATATAACCTCTTTAACCACGGGTGTTATGTTAATTGGAATCTCTAGCTTTTTACCAACTTTTGTTCAAGGTGTAATGGAGCAAACTCCGATTATTGCAGGTTTTACACTCACAACGATGTCGATTGGCTGGCCAATTGCCGCCATATTCTCGGGTAAAATGATTCTCTCGTTAGGTTATCGGAAAACCTTAATTTTAGGGGGAGTAGCTCTTATTTTAGGCAGCATTGTCTTTGTGACAATGACCGCCTCCTCAGGACCTATTTGGGCTGCGCTAGGATCATTTATTATTGGTATTGGTATGGGGGTAACCTCGACAGCGTTTATTGTTTCGATTCAGAGTACGGTCACCTGGCAGCAGAGGGGAATTGCTACTGCAGCGAATATGTTCATGCGTAATTTAGGAAATACAATTGGTGCTGCCTTGCTCGGGGGAATCCTTAATAACCGGTTAGCAAGTTTCCTAAGTGAAAATACCACTGTTATAGACCGAGAATTAACTGTGGATTCCACGAACATACTTTTAAAAGAAAGTGAACGGATCAATTTACCAGAAACAGTCCGTTCTATTCTTCAAGAGGGATTAACCGTATCCTTACATTGGGTATATTATGTTGTCCTTACCTTCGCCGTACTAAGTCTATTCCTAATTTTATTTATACCTAAAAAGGAACAAAGTGCCGAATAATGGTGCGGCGCTTTTTCCTGGATTAAATTAAATTTTCAAATTATAATATTGTGGTCGAAGAAAAAAGGATAAAGGGGGATGGCTTTGTCCTCGTTGACAGAATTTCAGTTACTATCGGTTTTAGCGCAGGAAATGAACATGAGGAAGGCGTCAGAACGGCTTTTCGTGTCACAACCTGCCCTTTCACAGCGATTACAAACCATTGAGAAAGACTGGGGAACAAAATTGTTTATTCGCTCCCAAAAAGGCCTTTCGCTTACGCCAGCAGGTGAGCTGGTAATTGAGTTTATCAATGATGTTCTCTTTAAGGAAGAAAAGGTTAGAGAAACGATTCATTCTCTCCAAGCAGGTGTGTCCGGGACGTTGAAAATCGCCGTTGCTTCCATAGTGGGACAAAATTGGCTGCCGCAGGTATTAAAAAAATTCATTGGTAAATATCCGCAAGTTAAAATATCACTAATCACAGGGTGGAGCAGTGATATCTTAAAAAGCTTATACGACAATCAAGTACATATCGGAATCATTCGAGGAACACCTGATTGGAAAGGTGTAAAATTCAAATTATTTAGCGACCCGCTTTTTTTAGTTGATCGAGAAATAACAAAACTCGAACAGGTACTAGAAACCGACCGACCATTTATTCAATTTAAGAGCGACTCTAATTATTATCAAGAAATTCAGGATTGGTGGATGAGTAGCTATAAAACTTCACCAAAGCGGACCATTGTCGTTGATCAGATTGAAACCTGCAAGCAATTAACGTTTAATGGTTTGGGATACTCGATTTTACCGGGTATCACTTTAAATAACAACGAGAAAGGAATATTTAAAATCCCATTAATCGATGAAAACGGGGGCCTTCTTAAACGGGATACTTGGTTATTGGGCTATGAAGCGGCCTTTCACTTGAAGCAGGTTCAGGCGTTTGTCGAATTAGTTAATGAATTTACTGAACAAAGTAATTAGTAATTGTGTGTGTGTTTCTTGTTTTCAGAACTTTTGTTTGTTAAAGTAATTTTAATTACATAGGGGAGGAAATATATTATGAAAATGATGGATGCAAATGAAATTATCTCGTTTATACAAAATAGTAAAAAATCGACACCAGTTAAGGTGTATTTAAAAGGTGAAATTGCAGATATTAACTTTGGTAATGGAGCAAAGACGTTTATTAATGGCAATACCGGAGTTGTTTTTGGCGAATGGTCAGAGATTAGTGCCGTATTAGATGAAAATAAGGCTAGAGTTGAAGATTACGTCGTTGAAAATGACCGCCGTAATTCTGCAATTCCACTGCTAGATACAAAAAATATTAATGCACGAATTGAGCCTGGTGTAACAATTCGTGATCAGGTTGAAATTGGTGATAATGCGGTTATTATGATGGGTGCGGTTATCAATATCGGTGCCGTTATTGGTGACAGAACGATGATCGATATGGGTGTTGTCCTTGGCGGAAGAGCGACAGTCGGTAATGACTGTCATATTGGTGCAGGAACTGTTTTAGCAGGTGTAATCGAGCCACCGTCTGCAAAGCCTGTCGTCATTGAAGACGAGGTTTTAATTGGGGCAAATGCAGTAGTTGTTGAGGGAGTTACTGTTGGTAAAGGAGCAGTAGTTGCCGCAGGTGCAGTGGTACTATCTGATGTCGCGCCATATACAGTAGTTGCTGGCACACCAGCAAGAAAAATAAAAGACATTGATGACAAAACAAAGTCAAAAACAGAAATAATGCAAGAACTTCGTCAAATATAAAAAAAGTGGAAAGCGTGGAAATTTTCCGCGCTTTCTTTTTCGGTATAGGAGGAGTATGTCATGAACCCGTTTGTGAAAATTAGACGTGATCTTCACCAAATTCCTGAATTAGGATTCCAAGAATATAAAACACAAGCCTATTTATTAAATTACCTAGTATCATTGTCGCAAGAACGGATAACAATTAAAAAGTGGAAAACGGGATTGTTTGTAAAACTTCACGGTTTAAGTCCAAGTAAATTAATTGGGTATCGGGCAGATATCGATGGTCTGCCAATTGATGAAGAAACAGGATTAGACTGTTCCTCCACACATGAACATCAAATGCATGCCTGTGGACATGATTTCCATATGAGTATCGCTCTTGGTGTCCTTACACATTTTGTCGGAAACCCTATTAATGATGACTTATTGTTTATATTTCAGCCTGCAGAGGAAGGACCTGGTGGGGCTGAACCAATGTTGAAATCAGACATTATGCAGGAATGGAAGCCAGATATGATCTTTGCCCTGCATATCGCTCCAGAGTACCCAGTAGGAACGATTGCACTAAAGGAGGGGTTATTATTTGCGAACACCTCTGAATTGTTTATAGACCTAAAAGGTAAAGGAGGACATGCAGCATATCCTCATCAAACGAATGATATGGTGATTGCAGCTTGTTCATTAGTTAGCCAACTCCAAACAATTGTCTCTCGAAATATAGACCCGCTTGATAGCGCGGTTATTACAATAGGAAAAATTACAGGCGGAACCGTACAAAATATTATTGCGGAAAAAGCAAGGCTTGAAGGGACAATTAGAACCTTGTCCGCCGATTCCATGGACAAGGTAAAACAGCGAATCCATTCACTCGTCAAAGGGGTCGAGGCAGGCTATGAATGTGAAGCCGAGATTGATTATGGTTCGATGTACCACCAGGTTAATAACGATGAGCTGCTAACAAGAGACTTCATGCAATTCATCCAGTCAAAAACAGATGTAGAGGTTATTGAATGCCGTGAAGCCATGACAGGTGAAGATTTTGGATATATGCTGAAGGAAATACCTGGACTTATGTTCTGGCTTGGCGTCGACTCTCCGTTTGGGCTTCATCATGCTAGATTAAATCCAAAGGAAGATGCAATAGCTGTCGCGATTAATGTCCTTACCAGCTATCTTACTTATCAAGGAAATGAATAAAATGTTAAAAGGCGTAGTATTTTGTCTTTTTTAGCATCAATGGTAAACTTAAATGAGGAATATTGTAACATATTCTGTT
Source organism: Neobacillus sp. FSL H8-0543 (assembly GCF_038592905.1). Lineage (GTDB taxonomy): Bacteria > Bacillota > Bacilli > Bacillales > Cytobacillaceae > Neobacillus. The sequence continues at coordinate 4,024,808 of NZ_CP151943.1, forward strand.
TTTAAATAGGGTAAACTTATTAAAGGGGAAAATTAAATTATTAACAAAAATTAATCTTTAATTAAATTAATTATAATTTAATTTTGACTCTAAATAGTTTGTAGCCTATAATTTAGATTGTGAAGATGGTAGCAATCATTGCTATCACTAATTTAATTTATTTTTTGGAGGGATTAGATATGCCAGAACGTATGGTAGGTAAGCAAGCACCAAGATTTGAAATGGATGCTGTAATGCCGAACAAAGAATTTGGAAAAGTAAGCCTTGAAGAAAATATGAAAAACGATAAATGGACAGTATTGTTCTTCTATCCAATGGACTTTACTTTTGTATGTCCAACAGAAATCACTGCACTTTCAGATCGTTATGATGAATTTGATGATCTTGATGCAGTAGTTATTGGTGCCTCAACTGACACGATACATACCCACCTAGCTTGGATTAAAACAGACCGCAAGGAAAATGGTCTTGGTGATTTAAACTATGCATTAGCAGCAGATACAAACCATGAAGTCGCACGTGACTATGGTGTGTTAATTGAAGAAGAAGGTATCGCATTACGCGGTTTATTCATCATCAGCCCAGAAGGTGAATTAATGTATTCTGTTGTAAACCACAACAATATTGGCCGTGACGTTGATGAAACTCTACGTGTGCTTCAAGCTTTACAAACAGGCGGTCTTTGCCCAGCGAATTGGAAGCCAGGTCAAGCTACATTAAACGTATAAATTCGACTTAACAATAATGAGACCTAACCTGATTTTAGCGTTAGGTCTTTTTTAAAATAGGGGGATAATCATGAAATTACGTACAGAAATGCCAGAATTAACAGGCGCTGTTGAATGGTTGAATGGCGAAGTGACAAAAGAGGATTTAGTTGGCAATAAGCCAACGCTTATTCACTTTTGGTCAGTGAGCTGCCATTTATGTAAAGAAGCTATGCCGCAGGTTAATCAGTTCCGTGATCAATATAAAGATAAATTGAATGTTGTTGCTGTCCATATGCCAAGGTCTGAAGAAGATTTAAACCTTGACCAAATCAAACAGGTAGCAGCTGAACATGAAATTAGTCAACCAATCTATGTTGACAGTGAGCATAAATTAGCAGATAAATTTGAAAATCAATATGTTCCTGCCTATTATGTCTTTGACCGCGAAGGCAAGCTCCGACATTTCCAAGCAGGCGGGAGCGGCATGAAGATGCTCGAGAAAAGAGTCAACCGTGTGTTAGACGAGCTAGAAAAAACGGAATAAGAGAATGAATAGGAAGGCTGCCCTAATTGGTGCAGCCTTTTTTGCGTTCAATTTTATCTGAGAGATTCATTTGAAGTTTTTAATGAGGCTGTAACTATAACTACTCTCCTATCGTCCGTATTAATAAGTAGTTTAAATGAGAGAAAAGGGGTGTCGTAAATTGAAAAAAGGATTGAAAATGATTATTCCATTATTAATGTTTTCTTTTATTTATCTAACTGCCTGTAGTTCAAACAGTCAAAGTGAAGACGCAAAAATGAGTTTACCTGAGGCAGCGGTTATGGATTCGGGTTCGGGTTCGGGTGAAACCACTAATGCCGAGCAGGATTACTCCATTTCAAATGAAACAGAGAAAAAGGAACAATCTGAAACAACTAGAATGGAAGTACCAAATCAGATGGTCATATACCAAGCTGAATTACATTTGCGCGTAAAGAAATTTGAACAGACATTACAAAACTTAGAAGAAAAAGTGGGAAAGTATGGTGGGTATATAGCGGAGTCGAATGTAAGTAAGGAAGGGGATGAACAGCTTAGTGGAAGTATAAGAATTCGTATCCCCCAAAAACATTTCCAAACTTTTTTACACGAAGCTGAAGGTCAAGCTGTCGAAGTGTTACATCGAAAAATAAGTGGTGATGATGTTACCGAGGAATACGTCGATCTTGAATCAAGATTGAAATCTAAAAGGATAGTTGAAGAGCGCCTGATTTCATTTATGAACAATGCTGAAAAAACGGAAGATGTATTGAAAATCTCTGACGATTTAGCCAACGTACAGGAAGAAATAGAAAAAATTGAGGGAAGAAAAAAGTTTCTAGAAAATCAAACATCACTTTCAACGATTTTCATTACGCTTTACGAAAATAAAGTAACTGTTCCTTCTCTGGAAAATGACGACCTTAATACCTGGGAGAAAACGAAAAAGCAATTTATGAAAAGTACGAATATGCTGTTAGCAGGAATCTCCGGGTTAGTTGTCTTTTTACTTGGCAACCTGCCAATACTACTAATAATAACAGCCATAGGCTTTCTTCTTTTATTTTATCTAAAGAGAATTTTAAAAAGAAATGGAAATGAATGATGGCGGTAATTAATTGAGTAAGTTATGATAAAATGATAATTGCTGGATTGTTTAATTGACAATTGTTGGGGGAGTTTTAGTGAAGAAAAATTTTGCAGTAATTGGACTAGGGCGGTTTGGCGGCAGTATTTGCCGAACACTTTCCGATGAGGGCTTTGATGTACTAGCGATTGATGAGAATGAAGAAAGAGTAAATGCCTATGCGATGATTGCTTCACATGCTGCTGTTGGTGATACCACAGATGAAGCGGTCTTGAAGAGCCTGGGAATTCGAAATTTTGATCATGTAATCGTGGCGATTGGTGATAATATTCAAGCAAGTATCTTAACGACACTGATCCTAAAAGAGCTAGGAGTTCAGCACATTACGGTTAAGGCCCAAAATGATTATCATGAGAAGGTATTGTTGAAAATTGGCGCGGATAAGGTGGTTCACCCTGAAAGAGATATGGGAAGAAGAATCGCCCATAACATGGCCTCAAGCAGCGTCCTAGACTACTTAGAGCTATCTGATGAACACAGTATTGTTGAAATAGTCGCAAACAAAAAAATTGGCGGACACACAATTATTGATTTAGATATCCGTAAAAAATATGGCTTAAATATTGTTGCCATCAAGCGCGGACTAGATATTATCGTTTCTCCGATGGCTAATGAGGAAATTCAAGTAAATGATGTGTTAATTGTTATCGGTAATGATAATGATATCGACCGGTTTGAAAGAAAAGTATTAAGCTAACTAGAAAAGCGGAAGCGCGAGGGCGCTTCCGCTTTTATTATTATACTTCCATAATGATTGGTAAGATCATAGGTCTGCGTTTTGTTTTCTCGTAAAGGAATGGCGATAATGTGTCAGTAATTTCATTTTTAATTTCTGACCATTGACTCGTTTTACGTTCCATAACCTTATTCAAATGCTTTGTGATTAAGGTTTGAGCGTCATTTATTAAATCACCAGATTCTCTCATATACACAAACCCTCTAGAAATAAGGTCAGGACCAGAGGCAATTTTAAATTCTTTCATATTAATGCTTACGACAACAACAACTAGTCCTTCTTCTGAAAGAATTCTGCGATCACGTAAAACAATATTTCCAATATCACCCACACCGCTTCCATCGATATAAACGGAGCCAGATGGGATTTTTCCAGCCACTTGTGCACTGTTCTCAGAAAGAGCTAATACTTCACCATTATCCATAATAAAGCAATTTTCATCCTCCACGCCACAGTCTACTGCCAATTTGGCGTGCATCCTTTGCATACGATATTCACCATGGATTGGCATAAAAAACTTAGGTCTTATTAGTCGCAACATAAGTTTTTGTTCTTCCTGGCCGCCGTGACCGGAAGTATGGACATTGCTAAGCTTACCGTGAATAACTTCCGCACCAGCTCTAAATAACTGGTTAATCGTACGATTTACACTAATTGTGTTTCCAGGAATAGGCGAAGAAGAAAATACGACTGTATCACCAGGGTGTATTTGAATTTGTCGGTGTGTACCATTTGCAATTCTGGATAGTGCAGCCATTGGTTCGCCTTGACTGCCTGTACAGAGGATTGTAACCTTGTCAGCGGGCAATCGGTTAATTTGATTTCCTTCGATAAACGTTTCCTTCGGTGCATTAATATATCCTAATTCTAGTCCGATATTGATTGCCGCTTCCATGCTACGTCCAAAAACGGCTACTTTTCTTCCATTTGCTACAGCAGCCTCAACAACTTGCTGGAGCCTATGAATATTGGAAGCGAAGGTAGCGAAAATGACTCGGCCAGTAACCTTACGGAAAATATCGTCAATACTCTCGCCGACTTTACGTTCTGACATCGTGAAATCGGGGATTTCGCTATTTGTACTATCAGAGAGTAAACATAACACGCCTTCTTTACCAATTTCGGCCATTTTTGTCAGGTTAGCTGGCTCGCCTACAGGGGTAAAATCAAACTTGAAGTCACCTGTATGAACAATTTGTCCTGGCGGAGTCTTTACAACAATTCCGTATGAATCTGGAATACTGTGAGTGGTCCGGAAAAAGGTTACGGAGGTCTTGCGGAATTTAATGATGTCGTCTTCTTTGATTTCAATCAATGTTGTTGTCCTTAATAAACCGTGTTCTTCCAGTTTATTTTTAATTAAGCCTAGGGCAAGCTTCCCTCCATAGATAGGAATATTGATTTCTCGCAATAAATAAGGGATACCGCCGATATGATCCTCATGACCATGGGTAACAAATAATCCTTTTATTTTATCAACGTTTTTTACTAAATAGGTGTAATCAGGAATCACGTAATCGATACCTAGAAGTTCATCCTCAGGGAATTTTATCCCTGCATCAATTAAAATGATTTCATCCTGAAACTGTACTGCATATGTGTTTTTCCCAATTTCGCCCAAACCGCCTAATGCAAAAACAGCGGTTTGGTCATTTTTTACAAATTTCATAAATTATTCAATCTCCAATACTTTAAAGTCTTCATTTTGTTTTTCATATTCTAAATGTGCACCGGTTACTACTTGAACCAATTCAACGTTATACCCGCGATCTGCAATTTTTTTGCGGACATCTCCTACCGATTCACCCTCAACAAAAATAGTCTGTGTTTTCTCCCTTACAGGGACTTGAACTAAGCTTTCTTGAAAATACACTTTAAATACCATATACAATATCGCTCCTTAATCGATCATCAATATTTCTATTATATAAAATAATTACATCTTTTTCATTTAAATTCTTTTTCTGCCAAAAAGGAAGGACTTGGATTGTTATGAAAAAAATATGTAAAAGAATCGCTGTTACTCAATTTACAATAAGGAAGGAGCCCTTCGCAAGTTTGAAGGGCTCAAAAATGTTGTTTAAGCAATGGATTTTTTTCGCAGCAAATCTTTCCACTGTTTTAAGAGCTTCTTTCTAAGCTTCTTTAACATAGTGGATCATCTCCTTACTTCTTATTTTATACGATCCCTGTCCAAAGTAAAGCCAGCCATGATAGAAAATGAAAGATTTTTTTGAAATTAAGGTATTTTTTACTATTATTATATGGGGAAAGCGCTGATTCTATCATGGTTAAACATGGAATTATTATGTCAGTTGGCGAATTGACAAAAATAATTGAAAGGTTTAGTGTTAATGAGGAAAATTAACAGGAAATTTTTGCAAACCGTGACGATTGCTAAAGGAGTTAATATTATATGAAGAAAATTGTTTTTTTTGATATAGATGGTACTTTGCTGGATCATGATAAAAATCTGCCAAGGAGCACGAAACAGGCAATTAACATGTTAAAGGAGAATGGGGTTTTTGTGGCAATTGCCACAGGAAGAGCTCCCTTTATGTTTACGAGTCTAATAAAAGAGCTGGACATTGATTCCTTTGTTAGCTTTAACGGGCAGTTTGTCGTATTTGAAAATGAAGTTATATATAAGAACCCGCTAAACCAATTGGATTTAGAAGGTCTTTCCCTAACTGCGAACGAAAATGGCCATCCATTAGTATATATGAATGAAAAAACCATGAAGGCAACAAAAAAACAGCATCCGTTTGTCGAGACAAGTATTAGTAGCTTAATGATGCCACCTCCAACAGAGGATGCAACGTTTTATGTAGATCGTGAAATTTATCAATCATTACTTTTCTGTGAAAAAGAGCATGAACAACTTTATTTTGAAAGATACCCTCAATTTGACTTCATTAGATGGCACCGCTATTCCATTGATGTCCTTCCAAAGGGTGGTTCAAAGGCTGAAGGAATAAAAAAAATGATTGCCCGCCTGGGGTTTGAATTACAGGATGTCTATGCCTTTGGTGATGGATTAAACGATTTAGAAATGCTAAAGGCTGTAGGAACAGGTGTTGCAATGGGAAATAGCGTCCCAGAGGCTAAGGAAATTGCAGATCATATTACAACCGATGTATCTGAAGACGGTATCTGGAATGGCTTGAAAAAACTAAATTTAATCTAAAAAAATACTGACCTTAGTGGTCAGTATTTTTTATTAAAAGGCTCTGTTAAAGGTCATTGTTGATTTGTAACTCTGTTGATTGGAGCGGAAATCAACAGCCAAGTTTAACACAGCCCAAGGATTAATCATCTTTCGATTGCGATGGCATCTTCAATGGGTGCGAAAGGATCATGTTTATTAATATGATCATAAAACATAATTCCATTTAAGTGGTCAATTTCGTGTTGAAAGCAAATGGCTGGTAGCCCTTTTAACCGGAATTTTACAACTTCCCCATCTAAAGTAGTACCTTTTAAGGTAATCCGTGCAAATCTTGGTACAAAGCCTGGGATATTCTCATCTACAGATAAACAGCCTTCTCCAGAAACTAAATACGCCTTTTCGACGGAATGGCTAACAATTTTTGGATTGAATAAAGCGTAACTATAAAGTTTATCCTTATTGTCATAAACATGTACAGCAATCATCCGTTTGGATACATTAATTTGTGGTGCGGCTAATCCAATTCCAGGCCGTAATCCGAATTGAGCTGAAATTTCCGGAATCTGACTATTTTGAACATATTCCATTAGGCTTTTAAGAATTTCTTTGTCTTCTTCCGATGGCGGCATTGATACCTCAGTTGCTATTTTTCTAAGTATTGGATGGCCGTCTCTAACGATATCCTCCATCATTAACATGTCCGATTCACTCCTGTTTAAAAAACTATAGATATTGATTAGTTTATCAGACAATTCCTAAAAAGTTAACCTAGAAATATTGTCAAAAACTTATAGTATCGATATAGTAGAAAGGTAATAGGTTAGGGGGATGTAATTTGTCGCATAGCGGTTTGAGTCGCAGCATTTTATTCATCATTACTTGTGTTGTACTATTATCTGGATGTTTGAATCGAGAGACACCTGTCGAACAAATGTATCAAGTTTTAGAAGAGGTAGTTTCTGCTGAAAGTATATTTGAGGAACAGCAGGACCCCCTTGTCACACTAGAAAAGAACGAAAAGGAGATTTACAACCAAATTATGGCTATTGGAATGAAAAATCATAATGAGGTTGTTGAACTTTCTGATGAAGCTTTATTAATGGTGGATAAAAGAGAAGAGCATTTACAAAAAGAAAAGGATAGTTTACATCAAGCTAGAAATAAATTTGAGCAAGTAGTAGATATTAAGGAAAGAATAGATGATGACAACCAAAGGAAATCAGCAGATGAGTTATATAATATTATGATACAGCGATATGATGCATATGACCGATTAGCAAAAGAATACTCAAAAGCGCTTATAAATGATAAAGAACTTTATACAATTTTAAAAAATACGGATCTCTCATTTGAATTACTCGAGGAGAAAGTTACTGAATTAAATCAAAAATATATGAAGGTCTTTGAGGCAAATGAAGAATTTAATAAACTGACAACAAAATATAATGAGAAAAAACGTTCATTTTATAATGAATCTGGGCTTAAACTGGAATCTAATAAGTAAAACCCGGCCGAATAGGCCGATTTTTTTATTTTAGAAGAAAATATATTAATATAACAGACGTGTAAGATTGAGTGGTACAGACCTCTATTCATAGTGATTATATTAATAAGTTAATCATGATGTAAAATAGTGATGCTTAGTAATTGACGCTAATATCAAGATGATGTACAATCATTATGGATATATTAATTGTATCATTATTTTCACAATAAATATTAGTACAGGTTAAAATGGTATCGGGGAAAGAATTTATTATTTATGTTGTTAAATCATTTTGGGTAATCTAATATAAGTGAAAATTTTTTAAATTATGTTTTGGAAAGAAAGGAAGATTGCGAAGATGGCATCTAAAACTCAAAACGCTCAGCTCGATGCGAAAAAAGCACTTGAAGTAGTAGAAGAGCAATTTCAAACACTGCAAATTTTAAATGAAGAAGGCAAAGTCGTAAACGAAGCAGCAATGCCTGACTTAAGTGACGAACAACTTCAGGAGCTTATGCGCCGGATGGTTTATACACGTATCCTTGACCAGCGGTCAATTTCATTAAACAGACAAGGCCGTTTAGGTTTTTATGCTCCAACAGCAGGTCAGGAAGCATCCCAATTAGCATCACAATTTGCACTTGAAAAAGAAGATTTTATTTTGCCAGGTTATCGTGATGTTCCGCAAATTATCTGGCATGGCCTGCCTTTATATCAAGCTTTCCTATGGTCCAGAGGTCATTTTGAAGGTGGACAAATTCCTGATGGAGTAAATGTCGCTATTCCGCAAATCATTATTGGCGCCCAGTATGTACAAACGGCTGGTGTTGCACTTGGAATGAAAAAACGCGGAGCTAAATCCGTTGCAATTACATATACAGGTGACGGTGGAACTTCTCAAGGAGATTTCTATGAGGGTATCAACTTTGCAGGTGCATACAAAGCGCCAGCAATCTTTATTATCCAAAATAACCGTTTTGCTATTTCTACTCCTGTTGAAAAACAATCTGCTTCTGCGACCTTAGCACAAAAGGCAGTTGCTGCTGGTATTCCAGGAATTCAAGTTGATGGTATGGATCCGCTTGCAGTTTATGCTGCAGTTCATGATGCCCGTGTTCGCGCAATCAATGGAGAAGGCCCAACATTAATTGAAACTTTAACATATAGATATGGTCCACACACGATGGCTGGAGATGATCCAACAAGATACCGTACAGCTGACCTTGACAATGAATGGGAAAAGAAAGATCCGCTTGTAAGATTCCGTAAATTCCTCGAGTCAAAAGGTCTTTGGAATGAAGAACAAGAAAAAGAAGTAATCGAACAAGCAAAAGAGGATATTAAAGAGGCAATTAAAAAGGCTGATACAGCTCCTAAACAAAAGGTTACTGATTTAATGTCAATTATGTATGAAGAAATGCCGCAAAACTTAAAAGAACAATATGAAATATATAAAGAAAAGGAGTCGAAGTAAGCCATGGCTCAAATGACAATGATTCAAGCAATTACAGATGCAATGCGTACCGAATTGCGTAATGATCCGAATGTATTAGTTTTCGGTGAAGACGTTGGCTTAAACGGCGGAGTATTCCGTGCAACTGAAGGTTTGCAAAAAGAATTTGGCGAGGACAGAGTATTCGACACACCGCTAGCAGAATCAGGGATTGGCGGTCTAGCAGTTGGTCTTAGTTTACAAGGCTTCCGTCCTGTTCCAGAAATTCAATTCTTCGGGTTTGTTTTTGAAGTAATGGATTCAATCTCAGGTCAGGCAGCTCGACTTCGCTATCGTACAGGAGGGAAATTTAATGCTCCTGTAACATTCCGTTCACCTTTTGGTGGTGGCGTACATACTCCTGATATGCATGCTGACAGCTTAGAAGGTCTTATGGCACAATCACCTGGTGTGAAAGTTGTTATTCCGTCCACACCATATGATGCAAAAGGTCTTCTTATTTCATCAATCCGTGATAATGATCCAGTTGTTTTTCTTGAACATATGAAATTATACCGTTCTTTCCGTCAGGAAGTTCCTGAAGAGGAGTATACCATTCCGCTCGGGAAAGCAGACGTGAAACGTGAAGGAACGGATGTATCGATTATTACTTATGGTGCGATGGTTCATGAATCATTAAAAGCTGCTGAAGAACTAGAAAAAGAAGGCTTTTCTGCAGAAGTTATCGACTTACGCACAATTAGTCCGATTGATATTGAAACCATTATTGCCTCTGTTGAAAAAACAGGCCGTGCAATTGTTGTACAAGAAGCTCAAAAACAAGCAGGCATTGCAGCAAGTGTAGTGGCAGAAATTAATGACCGTGCAATTTTAAGCTTGGAAGCACCAGTGTTGCGTGTGACTGCACCAGATACTGTTTTTGCATTCCCTCAAGCGGAAGCAGCATGGCTCCCAAATTATAAAGATGTAGTCGAAACAGCGAAAAAAGTATTAACATTTTAATGAAACTGGGAAATAGTATAACTGTTTCCCCGTTTATTTCTGACGTAATAGAAAAGAAAACTAAGGTTTTAATAGGAGGTTGATTTCCCAGTGTCATTTCAATTTAAAATGCCTGACATCGGTGAAGGAATTCATGAAGGCGAAATTGTTAAATGGTTTATTAAGCCAGGAGATAAGATTCAAGAAGACGACGTACTTTGTGAGATTCAAAATGATAAAGCGGTAGTTGAAATTCCTTCCCCGGTAGAAGGAACGGTGCTTGAAGTATTAGTAGCTGAAGGAACGGTTGCTACGGTTGGACAAGTATTGGTAACTTTTGATGCTCCAGGATATGAAGATATAAAATTCAAAGGCGATGAAGAAGATGAAAAGCCTGCTGCACCTGCTCCAGAAGCAAAGGCAGAAGCTCCGGCACCAGCAGCACCAGTAACTCCACCAGCTGCAGGGGTTGGTACACCACCAGCAACAGAGGTGGACCCAAACCGCCGGATTATTGCTATGCCATCTGTACGTAAGTATGCACGTGAAAAGGGAGTTGAAATAACTCTTGTTTCCGGAACAGGCAATAATGGCCGAATTTTGAAGATGGATATTGATACCTTCCTAAGTGGAGGAGCAACAGCAGCACCACAAGCAGTCGATGCTCCAGCAGCGGAAGCTACAAAGGTTGAAGAAGCTCAAACAGCTATTGCACCAATTCCACAAGGAGAATATCCTGAAACTCGTGAAAAAATGAGTGGAATCCGGAAAATGATTGCAAAAGCAATGGTAAATTCAAAGCATACTGCTCCACATGTAACGTTAATGGATGAAATCGATGTGACAAAACTTGTGACACACCGTAAAAAATTCAAAGAAGTGGCAGCGGCTAAAGGCATTAAGCTTACATTCTTACCATACATCGTAAAAGCATTGACGAGTGCATTAAGAGAGTTCCCAGCGTTAAATACTTCACTTGATGATGCTACAAGCGAAATAATTCATAAACATTACTACAACATTGGAATTGCAGCGGATACGGAAAAAGGCTTGTTAGTTCCGGTTGTGAAAGATGCTGACCGTAAATCTGTTTTTGCGATTTCGAATGAAATCAATGAATTGGCTGGAAAAGCACGTGATGGCAAGCTTGCCCCTAATGAAATGAAGGGTGCATCATGTACGATTTCAAATATTGGCTCAGCAGGCGGACAATGGTTTACTCCTGTTATTAATCACCCTGAAGTGGCAATTTTAGGTGTAGGAAGAATTGCTGAAAAGCCAATCGTAAGAGATGGTGAAATTGTTGCTGCTCCTGTATTGGCACTTTCTTTAAGCTTTGACCATCGAATGATTGACGGAGCAACAGCACAAAATGCACTAAATCATATCAAAAAATTATTAAACGATCCAGAACTATTGTTAATGGAGGCGTAACAAATGGTAGTAGGAGATTTCCCGATTGAAACAGATACGATAGTAGTTGGAGCTGGCCCTGGCGGATATGTAGCAGCTATTCGCGCTGCACAGCTTGGACAAAAAGTTACAATAATTGAAAGAGAAAATCTTGGCGGAGTTTGTCTAAACGTTGGTTGTATACCGTCTAAAGCGTTAATTGCAGCGGGTCACCGTTATGAAACGGCAAAGTATTCTGAAGATATCGGTATTACAGCAGAAAATGTAACTGTTGACTTTTCAAAAGTGCAAAAATGGAAAGAAAGTGTTACGAAAAAGCTTACTGGTGGGGTAGAAGGCCTGCTAAAAGGAAATAAAGTGTCCATCGTTCGTGGTGAGGCATATTTCGTTGATGCAAATACACTTCGTGTTATGGATGAAACTTCAGCTCAAACCTATACATTTAAGAATGCAATTATTGCTACTGGTTCTCGTCCAATTGAGCTGCCTGCGTTTAAATATACGAATCGTGTCCTTGATTCTACAGGTGCTCTAGCATTAAAAGAGATTCCTAAGAGCATTGTCGTTATTGGTGGTGGTTATATTGGTACAGAGCTTGGTGGCGCATACGCTAACTTTGGTACTAAAGTAACCATCCTTGAAGGTACCGATGAAATTCTTAATGGATTTGAAAAGCAAATGTCTGCACTAGTCAAACGCAACCTTAAGAAAAAAGGCACTGATATTATTACAAAAGCCTTGGCTAAAGGTGTTGAAGAGACTGAAACTGGTGTAACAGTTACTTATGAAGTAAAAGGTGAAGTAAAAACTGTTGAAGCCGAATATGTCTTTGTTATGGTTGGCCGCCGTCCAAACACGGATGAATTAGGCCTTGAGCAAGCTGGTGTTCAACTGACTGATAGAGGCGTTGTAACGATCGATAAACAATGCCGTACAAATGTAAGTAATATTTATGCTATTGGCGACATTGTACCTGGACCGCCACTTGCACATAAAGCATCCTATGAAGGAAAAATTGCTGCCGAGGCAATTGCTGGTCATCCTGCAGTGATTGATTATTTAGGTATTCCTGCTGTTGTATTCTCAGACCCTGAATTAGCTTCTGTCGGCTATACAGAAGCTCAGGCAAAAGAAGAAGGACTTGCTATCAATGCTTCTAAGTTCCCATTTGCTGCAAATGGCCGTGCCCTTGCGTTAAATCAAACTGACGGGTTCGTAAAGCTTATTACTCGTAAAGAAGATGGTCTTATCATTGGTGCTCAAATTGCTGGTTCTAGTGCATCAGATATGATTGCAGAGCTGGGACTTGCGATTGAAGCGGGGATGACTGCTGAAGACTTAGCAATGACGATTCATGCGCATCCAACATTAGGAGAAATTACAATGGAAGCTGCCGAGGTTGCACTTGGAAGCCCGATCCATATCATTAAATAATTTAAAGTCCTTTCCGTTAACTTTCGGAAAGGACTTTTTTCATATTTAAACACGAATGTACATATAAAAGAAAACATCTAACATATATTTAAATAATTAACATCTTTAAAAAAGGCTGTTTGAAAGGTCGTAGCTTTTTATATAACTCTGTTGATTGGAGCGGAAGGTGCGAAGGACTCCTCGAAAATGCTACCGCATTTCCTTCGTGCGGTGATTATTCAAGGTAGCCTATTCAATGTCCTGCAGGAGAAAGGGGCGGGGGGAGACCCCACAGGCGCTTTAGCGCCGAGGAGGCTCCCCGGACCTCCTGCGGAAAGCGAAGCACCTGGAGCCCCAATCAACAGGCTAGTGAAAAAGAGCCTAAAAAAGATGAAATGTTTTAAAGTGGTGATAAATTTGAGGACCTATATGGTAATAATGCTGCAATTAATTATATGGAGTGGTTATACCCTAGTTGAATGGCTGTCAAAACACGATCAGCTTATATACAAAGTGATTATGTTCTTTGTCTTTTTTTACATCTCCTTTCAAATTGGAAACAAAGTATTTAAAACAACAGCTAAAGCGTTTTTTATCACTTCGTTAAGCTTAATCACGTACACTTCAATCCACTTTACATTGCTACTATTTCTCCATTAAAAAACTCCCAATAAGGGAGTAAGTGTGCGGTTATCTATTTCCGTGGATAATAATACATGATTCTTTCGTTAAAAAGATGCAGCTCACCTTTTAATTTTTTGCCAAGAAATTTGCAAAATTCATTTGCTTTTCCTTTGTCACCGTAAGTAGATTGTTCAGGTAATGTAACCTGTATGTATGTTTGTTCCTGCTCATCGCCGTTTTCATCTCGAATAGTCTCACGGTCAACTCCAATTAAAATTGCGTAATGACGCTCCTGATTAGAGTGCAGATAAAACCAAGTTCCTTTACCCTCTTCTTTTTCTTTAATTTCGTATGGGAATGCCGAATCCCCATAGGACCATCCCAATTGGTCACCGGTTTTATTTGTAATTTCTTTATAATAATGAAAGAGTTCCTTTACCTCATCAACTGATATTGTTTGTTGTGCAGATGAAGGCACAAGTTTAATGAATGCATTTTCCGCCATTATTATCCCCCTTATTTGTTCCAGTTAATATCCCTTCTATTCTAGCACTGAAAAAACAAACCTGACAACAGTTAGTGACAATTGTTGTTGTTAATTTCTAAAAAGTGAATTATAATAATATTCTAAACATTCCGGTTAAAAGGAGGATCATATGGAACTATTTGAAAAGCTCTACGATGAGCACGAAAATGTGAAAGTGAGATTCATTGGTTTTACCACGGAGCAAACCCGCTATGATTTTGGAATAGTCTATACGAACATGTTTTTTGGAAAGCCCCTTGTTGTCTGCATGCAAACTGGCCGTTCAACACTCCTCGATCCAAAAGAAATAGAAGATATTGAATACCTCCAGAATGTATTTCGTATTCCTGATAAAAAACAAGCTGCTGATTTAGCTGAATTTTTCAAAGAAACCTTACCGCAAATTCCTTTTATTACCCAATATGAGTAACTTTACATTATCGGGCCCTTTAATAGGGTCTTTTTATTGAATAAAAGTTTAATGTGACATACAAATTAGGCTTGAAATATCCAATGTGATATATTATTATAAAAATAAGGATATTAAAACGCTTCCAAATTTGATGATAAATTCATATTGAAAAGGGGATTAATAAAATGGGTACACTCGTATGCCAAACTTGTGATTCGACAATTGATCATTTCGAAGACGAAAAAGTTACGGTTCTCTATTCAAAATGCAATTGTTGTGATGATCACCACTCAGAAGAAGAATTATAAAAATACTTAACATAGAAACAGGATTCCCCAAAAGGGAATCCTGTATTTTTATTTTATCGCTTTATATTCTTTTATCACTCGAATCGTTTTTATTTCATCATCCTCTGGACCTTGAACGGGAAGACCTGCCTCAAGGTTTTTTCGTACATAGTGAAGGTTCTCTTTTGTGATAATTTCACCAGGAATAAAAATTGGAATTCCAGGAGGATAAACCATGATAAATTCTGCAATGATCCTTCCTTCAGATTCGTCAAAAGAAATGACTTCTGTATCTGAATAAAAGGCATCTCTCGGAGTGAGTGCCAGCAGTGGAATATCAGGAAGAAGCACTTGAATTGGTTCGACTTTTTCTTGACGGTGTTCCCGTTCTTCAGCAAGTTCCTTAAGCGCTGAAACTAATTGGCTAGCTTCATATTCTGTATCTCCCAATGTAATAATACAAAGGATGTTGTAAAGGTCAGACATTTCTACTTCAATATTGTATTTTTCTCGCAGCCACTTTTCAACATCGTATCCTGTTAACCCTAATTCTTTTACTGAGATAATCAGTTTTGTCGGGTCGTAATCAAAAGTGGCCTTTGATCCTAATATTTCTTCCCCGATACAGTGCAAATTATCAATTTCATTGATCCGTTTACGAATGGATTGTGCAAGATTAATGGTTTTATCAATTAATTCTTTTCCGTTAATCGCTAATTGTTTCCGGGCAACATCCAGTGAAGCCAGTAATATATAGGATGTTGAGGTAGTTGTAAGCATACTTAAGATGGATTGGACATGTTTAGTAGAAACAAGTCCCTCTTTTACATTCAAAATAGAGCTTTGTGTCATTGAACCGCCTAGTTTATGGACACTGGTGGCAGCCATATCAGCACCTGCCTGCATGGCTGAGAGTGGAAGATCATCGTGAAAATGAATATGAACTCCATGTGCTTCATCCACTAACACAGGAACATGGTGATAGTGTGCGACTTCTACAATCCTTTTTAAATCTGCTGAAATCCCAAAGTATGTCGGATTAATTACTAGAACTGCTTTGGCATCTGGATGCATTTGTAGAGCCGTTTCAACTGCATCAGGTGTAATGCCGTGTGAAATACCTAAATCCTCATCAATTTCCGGATGAATAAATACTGGTATAGCTCCGGAAAATACAATAGCAGACATGACTGATTTATGGACATTTCTTGGGACGATGATTTTATCATTAGGTCCGCATACAGCCATAATCATGGCTATTATTGCCCCGCTTGTACCTTGGACCGAAAAGAAAGTGCTGTCAGCGCCAAATGCTTCAGCCGCTAAGTCCTGTGCTTGTTTAATTATTCCCTTGGGCTGATGGAGGTCATCTAGAGGTCCAATGTTTATTAAGTCAATTGATAAGGCATTATCACCAATAAATTGGCGAAATTCAGGGTCCATACCAGTCCCTTTTTTATGTCCAGGAATATGGAATTGGATTGGGTTCTTTTTTGCATGTTCTAATAAACCGCTAAATAACGGTGTTTGATTTTGAGACAATTTATTACCACACCTCTTTATTTTTAAAAAATGCTTATTACTATAATCAAGACAGAAAACAAATGAATTATAGCACTATTCCTGCTTCTTGCAAAGAAAATTTTCCTTTTCTGCTAGTTTTTATTTCCTTCTATTTAGTTTTCCGTTTAAACAGGAAAATTACACTTATTAAACGAAATATGTTGTAATGAGATTTTAGGAGGGGATACCATTGAGATGGCAATCGAGAATAACAGATTTATTGAGAATAAAATATCCAATTATCCAAGGAGGCCTTGCTTATCTTGCTTATTCAGAGCTAGCAGCAGCTGTATCCAATGCAGGGGGGCTAGGACAAATCACTGCTATGTCACTTGATTCTCCTGAAAGTCTTCGTAGGGAAATACGTAAGGTTAAGGGCCTAACGAACAAGCCGTTTGGTGTGAATTATGCAATAGGACAGCACGGCAGACCGTTTGCAGACTTTCTTCAGGTTTCCATTGAGGAAAAAGTACCAGTCGTTACGATGACTGGGGGAAATCCTGCCCCTATATTTGAACAATTAAAAGGGACACCAATCAAGAAGCTCGTGCTTGTGGCTGCAAGAAGGCAAGCTGAAAAGGCCGAGCAACTTGGTGCAGATGCAGTAATGGTCGTTGGTCAAGAAGGCGGAGGACACCTCGGCAGGGATGATATAGGCACAATGGTGTTAATTCCTCAGGTAGTTGACGCTGTTTCTATTCCTGTGATTGCTTCGGGAGGTATAGGTGATGGCAGAGGACTCATGGCAGCGCTTAGTCTAGGTGCTGAGGGGATTGAGATGGGTACAAGATTTATTGCTACAAAGGAATGTGTTCATGCAAATGAACTTTATAAGCAAAGGCTAGTAGAGGGTACTGAAGCCGACACGGTTGTAATTAAACGAACACTCGGAATGCCTGCAAGAGCGATTGGGAATAGCTGGACAAATCAAATCTTATCTATTGAAAGGGACAATGGCGATTATGAAAGGCTAAAAGACTTTATTAGCGGTAATGCTAATAAACGCTATATTTATGACGGCGTAGAAGAAGAAGGCTTTGCCTGGGCAGGTCAGGTGATGGGACTAATAAAGGATGTTCCGACAGTTGAAGAACTTTTTACGCGAATTATTACAAAGGCTGAACAAATTCGTGAAAATTGGACAGAATAACGGTATTATACATATATGTAACTAATGTAAGTAGGTGAGTATATGGAATATCAATACCCGATTGACTATCACTGGTCCACAGATGAAATTGTTGATGTCATCAAATTTTACGAAGCCATTGAAAGGGCTTATGAAAAAGGGATTATCCGTGATGAACTAATGAATATTTATCGTCGGTTTAAAGAAATCGTTCCTAGCAAGGCGGAAGAGAAAACACTTTGCGGGGAGTTTGAAGAAATAAGCGGCTATTCGTCCTATCGAGCAATAAAAAAGGCGAAAGAGGCTGCGCCAGGGGATCGAATTATAATAAAATAAGCAGAAAAAGCTCCCGAATTTAGTTTTGGGAGCTTTTTGTACTATTTAATATTCATTGCAATTTTATATAGTGGGGCTACCTTATTAAAGACACTATCTATTTGTTGAAGAAGACCTTCAGCACCTAGCTCAATAGCTTGCTTACGGTCAATTTCAAATCCGCATAGAATTTCGGCTTTTTTTACGTTTTGTAATCTCTCGAGAAATGACTGTAAATCTTCTTTTGAAAGCTCGCCATGCGTTGATGACTCGACCTTCATGTGATCCAAGGACCAGACAAAGTCTTTTGGTATTTCTTTATAAATCTTGTTTAGCTTTTTTAACATTCTTGTGGCAATTTCCTGTTTTTGTGGAGCCTCATAAATTACTGCAAACCAAACAAATAAATGAGTATTCCATAAGCCGATTTGAAAATGAGGGAGCATTTTGTACCCGCGGGGATTATTTGCTAAGGCTACCCACGTATCTTTGGGTGGATTAACGGTCCTTCTTGCATGCTTGGCAACGTGGATATACATTTCATCACCTGTAATTGAAGATAGGGTCGGTTGAAAGTATTGTCCCAGACTATCTAATTTAGGACGGACCAATTCTTTAAGAGCGTCCATTCTTGCCTCTAATCCATCTATTTTAAAAACATCAAAATCCTTTTCTGTAAAACCGTTGAAATCCATTGTTCGTTAGCCTCCTGCAAGTATATGTATCAATTATTGTAGCATATAGGCACGAAAAACCAAGAAGTTTGTTGCTCACCCTAGGTTAACGCACAAATTAGTTGCAACCTTGCCTCTACCCTCATACTATACTAGTAAAAATAGTCTGAAAAATTAAAATGTTATTATCTCTTAGAAGGAGGAGAGCAGGATGAAACAGCTAATGAATACCTCGTTAAAAAAAGCAGGAGAAAAGGAAAGAACGGCCGTATTAAGATTAGAAATGGATTATGAATTAGCGACATTATTTGAAGCTATTGAAGAAAAAAGCGAAAAAAAGGTGAAAGAATCTAAACAGAAGTTAGAGAGAATCCGTCAAGAATTATTACGATTAAAGGCATTTTGATTATTGTGTTTTAATGATAACCAAAAGGAATGAAACTAAATAGAAGGATTTTCCTTGAAATGATTAAAACGAACTCTGATAAATGCATTAGAGGGTTCGTTTATTATTTTGTCTATAATAAACTAATAATTAATAAGTAATTGCGAAGGGAAGGATAAAAGTTGATGACCAACAAATCTTCGATTAAGCTATAGATATAGAGGTACATATTTCGAGTCAATTAAAGGATATTGTTGATTTTATACCAATGTTGATTGGAGCCGAAGGCGCGAAGAACTCCTCGAAAATGCTACCGCATTTCCTTCGTGCGGTGCAAATACAAGGAAGCTTATTCAATGTCCTGCTGGAGTACGGGGCCGAGGAGGCTCCCCGGCACGCCCGCGGAAAGCGAAGCGCCTGGAGCTCCAATCAACAGCCAAGTAAAAAACATAAAAAATATAGATTATTGGAGGGAATTATGGACTGGGAGTATATTGATTTACATGCCAAGCAATGGGTTAAAGAGGCTGGGGAAAGAATACGTTCCTCCTTTAATAAAACTTTAACTATAGAATTCAAATCTAACCCCAATGACCTCGTAACAGATATTGATAAAGAAATTGAACAATTTTTTATTAGAAAAATACGAGCGGCTTTTCCTACTCATAAAATTATGGGTGAAGAAGGATTTGGTGATGAATTAACAAACCTCGATGGCATTGTTTGGCTAATCGATCCGATTGATGGAACCATGAACTTTGTCCACCAACAGCGCAATTTTGCCATTTCACTAGCGGTTTACGAAAATGGCATTGGAAAGATAGGTATTATTTATGATGTTGCACATGATGAATTGTACCATGCTATTAAGGGGAAGGGGGCATATATGAATGATATTTTGCTTCCCCCACTCGTTGAAAAACCCTTAAGTGAGTCGATTATTGCTTTAAATGCAACGTGGTTAATGGAGAATCGTCGGATTGACCATAATTTAATGATTCCAATCGTGAGAAAGGCTCGAGGAACAAGATCATACGGAACGGCAACACTTGAGATGGTATTTGTTGCAACCAGCAGAATTGATGCCTACATATCGATGCGATTATCTCCCTGGGATATTGCTGCAGGAACTGTCATTGTTGAAGAATTAGGCGGCATAGTAACAAACTTAAGAGGAGAAAAACTTAATTTCCTTACACAAGATTCCCTGTTCGTCTCGGTACCAGGCCTACACGAAACGATCATGACTGATTATTTAAAGGAAGGCAAATGGTGAAAGAAAAAGAAGCCTTTAATAGGCTTCTTAGAGTTCTCCATTTGCCCTCATATTTGCTTTTGTTTTGAACCCCATCCCCATCACAATCAAAACAGCAATGATACATCCAATAACACCTAGAAGACTTTTTTCCCCTATGGCTATACCGATACCCATGATGCTTATAGCAGCAAGAACTGCATAAATAATAAATACCCATTTAATTTGATTCATCCGTCAAAAACCCCTTTGTTTTCTTGGTAACGATGTGACGATAAATAATATAGTTCCATTCTACATAAAATGATTATAAGTTTCCACTTTAAGTATGGTATAATAATTCAGTTGTATATGGGAAACTATAGATAGCTTAAATTTTTGTTAATTGAGTAGGAGTGAAACATTTGAAAATAAGAGAAGATATTCGCAATATTGCGATCATCGCCCACGTAGACCATGGCAAAACAACTTTGGTTGACCAGTTATTAAAACAATCGGGAACCTTTCGTACCAATGAGCATGTAGAAGAACGTGCAATGGATTCAGGAGATATAGAAAGGGAACGCGGAATAACGATTCTCGCTAAGAATACAGCGATTCAATATAAAGATAAAAGAATCAATATTTTAGACACCCCAGGACATGCTGACTTCGGTGGAGAAGTTGAACGTATTATGAAAATGGTTGATGGCGTGTTGCTTGTAGTCGATGCGTATGAAGGTACAATGCCGCAAACTCGCTTTGTTCTAAAGAAAGCATTAGAGCAAAAAATAACTCCAATTGTTGTTGTTAATAAAATTGACCGTGATTTTGCCCGACCTTTAGAAGTAGTAGATGAAGTAATTGATTTATTTATCGAATTAGGTGCAGAAGAAGATCAGCTTGATTTCCCGGTGATTTTTGCTTCGGGAATAAATGGAACGGCTAGCACAACTCCTGACAAACAGGATGAAAACATGCAATGCTTGTATGACTGCATTGTAGAAACCATCCCAGCACCAATAGATAATCGTGACGAGCCTTTACAATTCCAAGTAGCGCTACTTGATTATAATGATTATGTTGGCAGAATTGGAATTGGCCGGGTATTCCGCGGTACGATTCATGTAGGTCAACAAGTTTCTCTTATGAAAATTGACGGTTCCGTTAAACAATTCCGTGTAACAAAACTTTTTGGATTCTTTGGGCTAAAACGTCAGGAAATTCAAGAAGCGGTTGCGGGAGATTTAATTGCCATCTCTGGTATGGAAGATATTAATGTCGGTGAAACCGTTTGTCCTGTTGAACATGAGGATGCATTACCGATTTTAAGAATCGACGAACCGACGCTGCAAATGACTTTTGTTGTAAACAACAGCCCATTTGCCGGACGTGAAGGCAAGTACTTAACTTCAAGGAAAATCGAAGAAAGATTACTTGCGCAATTGCAAACAGATGTAAGTTTACGTGTTGAAAATACGGATTCACCAGATGCTTGGATCGTTTCAGGACGTGGAGAACTTCATTTATCCATCTTGATTGAGAATATGCGTCGTGAAGGCTACGAGCTTCAGGTATCTAAACCAGAAGTAATTGTAAAAGTTATTGATGGTGTTCGTTGTGAACCAGTTGAAAGAGTACAAATCGATGTGCCTGAAGAACATACTGGTTCAGTAATGGAGTCGATAGGAGCACGTAAAGGTGAAATGCTTGATATGATTAATAATGGATCTGGTCAAGTTCGTTTAATCTTTAATGTTCCTGCCCGCGGCCTAATTGGTTATACAACAGAGTTCTTAACGATGACTCGCGGATATGGAATCATCAATCACACATTTGATAGCTATCATCCAATGGTTCAAGGTCAAGTCGGCGGAAGACGCGAAGGTGTGCTTGTGTCTATGGAATCTGGAAAAGCCTCCACATATGGTATCATGGGGGTTGAAGACCGTGGTACAATCTTTGTAGAACCAGGTACTGAAATTTACGAAGGTATGATTGTTGGTGAACATACTCGTGAAAATGATATCACTGTAAATATTACAAAAGTGAAGCAAGCAACGAATGTTCGTTCAGCCAACAAAGATCAAACTTCGGTCATCAAAAAACCGCGTCTAATGACTCTTGAAGAATCATTAGAGTATCTAAATGAAGATGAATACTGTGAGGTTACACCCGAATCCATCCGTTTACGGAAGAAAATTCTTGATAAAAACGAACGTGAAAGAGCTGCTAAAAAGTCTAAGGTGCAGAGTTAGAATAATTTTATTCTTTTTGAATAGTTTTTTTTGCTGCAGAACAACTTTGCTCTAATAACTTCGAAATCACTTATGGTATTATTGGTTTCAAGGAGGTTTTGCATGTGAATGTAGTGGAACGGCTTTCATTTTTCCCTGCTCTTTATAATGTAACTGAAAATCCAAAAGTTGGTATGTGGCTACTTTATATCACGATAGTGGCGTTATCCATTGTTGTATATAAATTAGGCTTTGCACAAAAGTTACCGCTGGGAAAATCAATTCTGATTTATCTATTCTTAGGTGCTGGCTGTACTGTTCTTACTGCTTTAGGTATCTTTTTGCCTATAGCAGAAGGGCTTGTGGTTGCAGCATTAATCTTAATTATTTATAAAATTCGCTTACATCAGTCGAAAAAGCAGCAGGTTGAAGCAAAATAACGGGGGATGCTAAATGAGATCCGCACAAGATGCGCTATATAATTGGCTCTCAATAAAGGTAGTTTACGATGCTCGACCTGAGGATTCTGCAGCAAGAGAAACGTTAGACCTTTTTGATGACATCATTACAAACGAGCATAAATTAACGAATATTGAAATTACTACAGACGAATCAATGTATTATGTCTCCTATGTTCAAGGGGATGAAACGAAAAAGACACGTTTTCCGCGTGAACTTATTGAGGTTATGCTTGATCAAATTAACGAACAGCCAGAAAGATATGCAAACTATCCAATAGAAGAATAGACAAAAACCCACATGACTTTGTGGGCTTTTTGTTTATATATTAGTCTAACTGTTCCTCTTACCAATCGTCCTTTTCTGACCGTTTACGATAAAATTTGAAGTTTCCGGTCTCAATTCTGGCTTGGGTTTTTTCAGATATTCGATTACTGCAATCATTACACATATATGTATGGATAGGTCGATTGCGAAGACGCTTGGCTACAAATGACTGATCTTCTATCGGTTCAATTTTGTCACAGATTACGCACTTTACTCTCATATTACACCTCGAATTAATTCTTTAGACAAAAGCCAAACAGAATATTTATACTATAGTATATCATGGCTGTACACTTGAAGTTAAATCAATTATGTTTAACATGCTAAAAAATACCGATAATAATACTGTGACATGTTTGTTTTGAAACTGCAGCGACATGAAGGAACTGTTTAAAGGGGTTGGGAAAATGGCAAATCAGGTAGAACCAAAGCTAATTAAAGCTTTGTATGATGAACTGCAGCAGGAAAGGTTTGTGACATTAGCAACGGTGGATTATGAAACAGGGGCTCCTAGTGTTAATTCTATTTCCTGGATATTTGCGAAGGATGATAGCACAATTTTATTTGCGATTGACAATCGATCTAGAATCGTACAAAATATTGCTGAAAATAATCAAGTAGTTATAAATATAATAGCTAATGAGTCTACCTATGCAATTTTAGGTGACGCTTCAGTGAAAGAAGAAAAGCTTAATGATGTTCCGTTAAAATTAGCATTAGTTGAAGTAGCAATTAAAGAAGTTCGAGATGTTATGTTCTATGGATCAAAAATTACTGCCGATCCTGAATACGACAAAACCTATGACAAAAATGCAGCAGCAAGGCTGGATAAACAGGTAATGGAAGCAATAAAAAAAGCTTAGTCAAAAGACTAGGCTTTTATTTAGGCTATTTCTCAAACTTTGTTGCTATATAGATCAGAATTATGTTTTTCATAATCTTTACAAAAAGATCTTTTATTTATGATGATTTGACTGGTCTTCTTGCTCTTCCTCTAGTTTATCTTTTTGGCCTTCTGGTAATTTTTTCTTTGGTTCTTCCGTTGCATTTTTTGGATTAGGGTCAATGATATCTGCTGGAATCTCTGGTATTAATCTGCCCGCAATGTCAGCCAACTCTTCCATTATTCCTTGTATTGGCCTTCCTTTCTTTATGTCACCATTGATTTCTTTCAG